>CAWECF010000003.1:287500-1274792 GCA_963807745.1 uncultured bacterium | reverse complement strand
CAAAAAGTTCATCCCGAAGGCTTCCGCGTTGGATACATCCACGACTGGAAGTCGAACTGGTTCAACCAGCGCGAGTTCGCGGACTACCTGCTCGAGGACCTGAATATCCGTGATCACATCGAGACGAGGCTCTCGCACGCCGGCCTGTCCGACATCACGATCGTCAAGCAGCGCGGTGAGATCACGGTGGACATCCACACTGCCCGTCCCGGCATCGTGATCGGCAAGTCCGGCTCCGAGGTCGACGCGCTCCGCCGCGACCTTCACAAGCTCACCTCGAAGCCCGTCAAGGTGAACATCAAGGAGATCAAGCGCCCAGAGCTCGACGCCAAGCTGGTCGCCCAGTCGATCGCCGAGCAGCTTCAGAATCGAGTCGCCTTCCGCCGCGCCATGAAGCGCGCGCTGACCTCCGCGATGCGCTCCGGCGCGAAGGGCGTAAAGGTCCAGGTGTCCGGCCGCCTGGGCGGCGCCGAGATGGCCCGCACCGAGGGCTACTCGGACGGCCGCGTGCCTCTCCACACGCTTCGCGCAGACATCGACTACGGGTTCGTCGAGGCCAAGACCACGACGGGCCGGATCGGCGTCAAGTGCTGGATCAACAAGGGCGAGGTCATGCCTGAGGGCTATCGCACCGCGTCCGACGAGCTCGACGAGCTTCAGCCCCGCAACCGCAAGAAGCGCGATCGCGACCGGCGGCCGCGCGGCGGCCAGCAGGCTTCGCAGGGCAGCTCCGCAGGCGCCCGCCAAGGCAGCTCCGCCCGCCAAGGCAGCTGCGCCTGCTCCGGCAGCGCCTGAGACAGCAGCGCCGGCAGCGCCCAGCGCGCCCTCAGAGGCTCCGCCCGCGCCGGAGGGGCAGAGCTGATGCTCGCTCCCAAGCGTGTCAAGTACCGCAAGGTCATGCGCGGCAAGCGCGGCGGCTTTGCAAAGGGCGGCTCCGACGTCAACTTCGGCGAGTACGGCCTGAAGGCGATCGAGCGCGGCTGGGTGACCAACCGCCAGATCGAGGCTGCTCGCGTGGCGATGACCCGCAAGATCAAGCGTGGCGGCAAGGTCTGGATCAACATCTTCCCCGACAAGCCCTACACCAAGAAGCCCGCCGAGACGCGAATGGGCTCGGGCAAGGGAAACCCCGAGGGCTGGGTCGCCGTGATCAAGCCGGGCCGCGTGATGTTCGAGCTCTCCGGCGTGCCGGAGGACCTGGCCAAGGAGGCCATGCGCCTCGCAGGTCACAAGCTTCCGATCAAGACGAAGTTCGTCACACGAGAGGGGGCGGAGCAGTGAGGGCCTCAGACGTCCACGCACTTTCCGATCCGGATCTCGTCGAGGCGCTTCGCAACGCACGTCAGGACGCGTTCAATCTGCGCTTCCGCCACGCGACCGGTGAGCTCGAGAACACCGCCGGCATCGGCGACTCCCGCCGCGACGTGGCGCGCCTCCTGACGGTCGCCCACCAGCGCGGAATCGACGTCGAGAAGGAACTGAGGAACCGTGGCTGACGAAACCGAGAACGAAGAGACGGGCGCGGGGTCTGACCCCGAAGCCGTCGAATCAACTGAACCTGCAGCAGCTGAGGGGTCGGACCCCGCGGCCGAAGACGCGCCCGAGGCGGCGGCGGAAGCCCCTGCCGAAGAGGAAGCGCCTGCTGAGGAGCCTGCGGCGGAGGCCGAGGCACCCGCAGAGGAGCCTGCCGCCGAAGAGGAAGCGCCTGCTGAGGAGCCTGCGGCGGAGGCCGAGGAGGCGCCCGCCGAAGAGCCGGACGCGGGGTCTGGCTCCGACGCTGCCGAGGCAGATGAGCCCGCCGCCGCGGAGGTGCCTGACCCCCCAGCAGCCGCCGAGGAGCCTTCCGAGCCCGAAGAGACGTTGACCCCCAAGGAGCTCCGCAAGCGCACCCGCTCGACCCACACCGGCGAGTCGCGCGCGCAGCGAAGCCCCGAAGATCGCGCGACCGAGCGCGTCGAGACGCGCCGCGCGAACGCGTCGGCTCGCAGCCGCCGCCGCGCACAGGAGCGCGAGAAGCGCGGCGAGCCCGGTCAGGGGACGCCCCCGGCCGAGCGCGAGGCCGGCGTGCGCAAGTCTCAGCTCGGCACCGTGGTCTCGGACAAGGCCGACAAGACGATCACAGTCCGCGTGGACATCGTCCGGCGCCACCGCCGCTACGAGAAGGTCGTTCGCCAGTCGGCGACGGTCCACGCCCATGACGAGCGGAACGAGGCATCTGCGGGCGACGTCGTCCGTGTTATCGAGTCCAGGCCCCTTTCGCGCCTCAAGCGCTGGCGCCTGATCGAAGTCGTGGAGAAGGCCCGATGATCCAGCAGGAGTCACGCCTGAGGGTCGCGGACAACTCGGGTGCCCGGGAGATCCTCTGCATCCGCGTCAAGGGCGGCCATCACCGCCGCTACGCGGGCGTCGGAGACATCATCACGGCGACCGTGAAGACGGCCACGCCGCACGGCGGCGTGCGCAAGGGCGAGGTCGTCCAGGCAGTCGTGGTTCGCACCCGCAAGCAGCTCGGCCGCTCGGATGGGACCTACATCGCATTCGACGAGAACGCCGCGGTCCTGCTCGACGCGCAGAACAATCCGCGCGGCACCCGCATCTTCGGCCCCGTCGCCCGCGAGCTCCGCGAGAAGAACTTCATGAAGATCGTCTCCCTCGCCCCGGAGGTGCTCTAGATGCCCAAGCGCCCGAGAAAGCCCGAGCCGAAGGGCAAGCAGATGCGCATCCGCTCCGAGGACACTGTCCTGGTCACGTCCGGCAAGGACAAGGGCAAGACGGGGAAGGTCCTGCGCACCGAGCCCCAGCGCCGGCGCGTCTTCGTCGAGGGACTCAATATCGTGAAGAAGCACTCGCGCCCCCGATCCGTCAAGGACACGCAGCGCGGCGACTCCGGCGGGATCCTCGAGCAGGAGGGTCCGATCCACGTCTCCAACGTGATGCTCGTGGACCCGGCCGACAACAAGCCGACGCGCGTGGGCGTGCGCCTGACGGACGACGGCAAGCGCCAGCGCTACGCCAAGCGCACCGGAAACTCACTGGACTAGAGAGACTTTTATGGAAGCAACAGCGACAGAAGAAGCCGAGACGGCCGCGCCCCAGCAGGCTGCGCCGCCTCCCCGCCTGCGCGAACGCTACGACGCGGAGATCGTCGATGCGCTGACCAAGCGCTTCGGCTACACGAGCCGGATGCAGGTCCCGGGGCTCGTGAAGATCACGCTCAACATGGGCGTCGGCGACGCGAAGCAGTCCACGCCGGTGCTCGAGGCAGCGACCGAGCAGCTCGCGACGATCGCCGGCCAGGCGCCCAGCGTCCGCCGCGCACGCAAGTCGATCGCTTCCTTCAAGCTTCGCGACGGCATGCCCGTCGGCGTCGCGGTCACCTTGCGCGGTGCCCGGATGTGGGAGTTCCTCGACCGCCTCATCTCGATCGCGATCCCGCGCATCCGCGACTTCCGTGGCATGTCAGCCCGCGCCTTCGACGGCCGCGGCAACTATTCCATGGGCGTCCGCGAGCAGCTGATCTTCCCCGAGATCGACTACGACTCGATCGACGAGACCCGCGGCCTCGACATCGCGATCACGACGACGGCGCAGACTGACGAGGAGGGCTTCCAGCTCCTCCTCGCGCTCGGCTTCCCCTTCTCCCAGGAGGGCCGCCCCGGCGAAGCCGACAAGGCCGCCGAGGAAGAGGAGGAGCGCCGGCATGAGGAGGCGCGTCAGCGCGCCGAGGCCGAGCAGGCCGCCCTCGAGCAGCTCAAGGAAGAGAACCCCGAGGCCTACGAGAAGCCCGTCCGCGAGGACGAGGAGGGCGAGGAAGGCGAGGGCGGCGGAGACACCGAGGCCTCCGCGGACGATTCAAGCGAAGGGACGGACGGATAGACATGGCAAAGACCTCGAAGATCGTCAAGCAGGGCCGCGAGCCCAAGTACTCGACGCGTAAGCACAACCGCTGCCGCCGCTGCGGGCGCTCCCGTGCCTACTACCGCAAGTTCGGCCTTTGCCGCATCTGCCTGCGCGACGCCGCGCACAAGGGCTACGTGCCCGGAATGACCAAGTCCAGCTGGTAACCCTTCAACGAGAACTTTCATGCTTACCGATCCCATTTCCGACTACCTGACCCGTGTGCGCAACGCGCTGCGGGCCGAGCACCCCGACGTGGAGGTGCCGTCGTCGCGCCTGAAGAAGGAGATGACCCGCATCCTCAAGGAGCAGGGCTACATCTCCGACTTCGAGGTCGAGCCGACGCAGGTCGGAGAGGTCATCAAGATCCAGCTCCGCTACACCGACGGCCGCAAGCCGGTGATCACGGGCATCGAGCGCATCTCGCGCCCGGGCCGCCGCCGCTACGCCGACAAGACGGAGATCCCTCGCGTCATGGGCGGGATGGGCACGGCGATCGTCTCGACGTCCGTGGGCGTCATGACGGGCCACGAGGCGAAGGCGAAGGGCGTCGGCGGCGAAGTCGTCGCTTACGTGTGGTGAACAGGGTTCTGATGAGCGACGTAAGGCGCGAAACCAGGTTGTCCTTAGTGGAACGGAATTTCTGATGAGTCGTATTGGTCGCATGCCCATCGAAGTGCCGGACGGCGTGACCGTCTCGGTCGACCCTGGCCGTGTTTCGGTCAAGGGGCCCAAGGGCGAGCTCACAACCGCCGTCAGCCGCGACATGAAGATCTCCGAGGGCGAGGGCGGCGCGCTGACGGTCGAGCGCCCCACCGACCGCGGCGAGCACCGCGCGCTCCATGGGCTCACCCGCAGCCTGGTCGCGAACATGGTGGAGGGCGTCACCTCCGGCTACGAGAAGCGCCTGCAGCTGCAGGGCGTCGGCTATCGCGCGAACCTCCAGGGCAAGAACCTCAACCTGAGCGTCGGCTACTCCCACCCGGTGGTCATGGAGGCCCCCGACGGGATCGAGTTCGAGACCCCGCAGCCGACCGAGATCATCATCCGCGGGATCGACAAGCAGCTTGTCGGCGAGATGGCAGCGCGCATCCGCCGCGTCCGCCCGCCCGAGCCCTACAAGGGCAAGGGCATCCGCTACGCCGGCGAACAGGTCCGCCGCAAGGTCGGAAAGAGGGCTTAGGCGATGGCAGTCAAGACAAAGGGCCAGCAGCGCCTGCGCCGCCGCCGCCGCGTCCGCGCGAAGGTGCGCGGCACCGCCGAGCGGCCCCGCATCTCCGTGTTCCGCTCCAACCGCGGAGTCGCCGCGCAGCTGATCGACGACGACGCGGGCAAGACGCTCGTTGCCGTCTCCTGGACCGAGGACGAGCTACGAAAGCTCGATCGCACCGAGCAGGCCAAGAAGGCCGGCGAGCTTCTCGCCAAGCGGGCCTCGGACGCGGGCGTCAAGAGCTGTGTCTTCGACCGCGGCGGATATCGCTACCACGGCCGCGTCGCCGCGCTGGCCGAGGGCGCCCGCGAGGGCGGGCTGGAGTTCTGATGACCCCTCTACCCTCCTTGATCCGATGAGCCGAGACCGCGAATACAAGACCGTGAGCCCGCAGGGGCTCGATCTTCAGGAGCGCGTGATCGAGATCAACCGCGTCGCCAAGGTCGTCAAGGGCGGCCGGCGCTTCTCCTTCACCGCCCTCGTTGCCGTGGGTGACGAGCGCTCGGTCGTGGGCATCGGCTACGGGAAGGCCCGCGAGGTTCCGCTCGCGATCCAGAAGGCGGTCGAGAATGCCCGCAAGGACCTGATCGAGGTTCCGATGTACGGCCAGACGATCCCGCACAAGATCATCGGCCGCTACGGCTCGGGACACGTCGTGCTCCGCCCAGCCAGCCCCGGTACCGGCGTCATCGCCGGCGGAGGCGTGCGCGCCGTGCTCGAGCTCGGCGGCATCCGCGACGTGCTCTCGAAGTCGATCGGCACCCAGAACCCGATCAACCTCGTCAAGGCGACCATGGACGGGCTCCACCAGCTTCGCCGCCCCCAGGACGTCGCGAAGCTTCGCGGCCTCACGGTGAACCAGGTCCTGGGCCTCGACAAGCTTCAGGAGGCCAAGAAGCTTCAGGCCGAGAGCGCCGATGACGTCGACGTCACCCCGACCCCCGTAGGGGTCGCGGCCGAAGCGCCGAGCGCGGTGCCTGGCTCCGACGCTGCCGAGGCAGATGCGCCCGCAGCCGACGAGGTGCCTGGCACCTCAGACGCCGCTGGAGAGACGCCCAATGGCTGAGGTGCACCTCAAGCAGGTCCGCTCGCCGATCGGCTCGGACAAGAAGCAGCTTGCGACCCTTCGCACGCTCAAGCTCGGCCGGATCGGCCGTGAGTCGAAGCTCGAGGACACGCCGCAGTTCCGCGGCGCCCTCGCGAAGGTCGAACATCTCGTGGAAGTGCAGGAGTCGTAATGCCGCGCCTCGACCCAGAAGAGATCGGCCTCCACACGCTCCGCCCCAAGGCGGGCTCGCGCCACGCGCGCAAGCGCCTCGGTCGCGGCAAGGGCTCCGGCCAGGGCAAGACGGCAGGCCGCGGCCACAAGGGCGCGGGCGCCCGCGCGGGCGCCAAGCGCCGCGTCGGCTACGAGGGCGGGCAGAACCCGATCCACATGCGGACGCGCAAGCTCAAGGGCGCGACCAAGAAGATGTCGATGCCCTTCGAGCCGTTCCGCACGCACACGCAGCCCGTGAACGTCTCCGATCTCGAGGCCCGCTTCGACAAGGACGCAGAGGTCACGCCCGAAACGCTCCGCGCGGCCGGGCTTGCCAAGCGGCGCCACCCGGTGAAGGTGCTGGGGCGCGGCGACCTCGAGACGAAGCTCACGGTCCGCGCGCACGCCTTCTCGGCCTCGGCGCGCGAGAAGATCGAGGGTGCCGGCGGCACCTGCGAGATCATCGAGGGCTAGCGCCCAGTGCTCCAGACGATCCTCAACGCGTTCAGCGTTCCGGACATCCGGCGCAAGCTCGCGTTCACGGCGGCGATGCTGGCGCTCTACAGGCTCGGTGCCTACATCCCCGCGCCTGGCGTCGACGCGTCCGCCCTGGAGGGCCTGCAGGAGAACTTCGCGGGCTCGGACGTCCTGGGCTTCCTCAACCTCTTCTCGGGCGGGTCGCTCCAGCGCCTCTCGCTGTTCGCGCTGGGGATCATGCCGTACATCACGGCGTCGATCATCCTGCAGCTTCTGACGGTGGTCGTGCCGGCGCTCGAGCGGCTCTCGAAGGAGGGCGAGGTCGGCCAGCAGAAGATCACGCAGTACACCCGCTACCTCACCGTCGCCCTCGCCGCCGCGCAGTCGGTCGGCTACGTCTTCCTCTTCAACTCGGCCGGCTTCGGCGGCACCGACGTGATCGACGGCACGCTCAACTTCGGCAACGTGATGCTGATCGTGATCTCGCTGACCGCCGGCGCCACCCTTCTCATGTGGCTGGGCGAGCTGATCACCCAGCGAGGCATCGGGAACGGCATCTCGCTGATGATCTTCGCCTCGATCGCCGCCTCGATTCCTGGCGGCATCCAGGCGTGGTGGACCAACTCCGACCAGGTGTTCGTGGTGATGATGCCCTTCGTCGCGCTCGCCGTGATCGTCGGCATCGTCTACGTGCAGGAGGGCCAGCGCCGCATCCCGGTCCAGTACGCAAAGCGCGTCGTCGGCCGGCGGATGACGACGGGCGGCTCGACCTACTTGCCGCTCCGCGTGAACATGGCGGGCGTCATCCCGGTCATCTTCGCCGCGTCGATCATGGCCTTCCCTCCGACGGTAGGCCAGCTCCTGGGCGGCGCCGAGGACAACTTCTGGACCGACTTCGCGACCTTCTTCAACCCGAACGGCTGGGCCTACGTACTCGGACAGACCTTCTTCATCGTCATCTTCACCTACTTCTACACGGCGGTCACTTTCAATCCGGTCGATCAGGCGGACAACCTGAAGAAGTACGGCGGCTTCATCCCGGGGGTGAGACCCGGGCGACCTACCGCCGAATATCTGGACAGGATCCTGTCCAGACTCACTTTCCCCGGCGCCATCTACCTTGGCGCCGTTGCCGCCCTGCCGACGATCCTGATCTCCCAGACCTCGGCCAACTTCTTCTTCGGCGGCACCTCGATCCTGATCGTGGTCGGCGTGGCCCTGGACACGGTGAAACAGCTCGAGGCGCAACTGATGATGCGCAACTACGAGGGCTTCCTGAAGTAGCTGCCTCTTGCGAGCGGCGCTTCCGGGTGTAGTGTGGAACCCTGAGGAGCGATTCGAGCCAAGAGAGCGGATCCACGGCTCTCCTGCGTCTGAGCCGGTGGGAGGCCGCGTTCGTGATCGGCGTGCCCATCGCATGGGCGGTCCTCCTCCTCTTTCACCCTGGCGGCGAAGCCGACAGCATCTACGCCTCCCTGGACGGCGATGGAACGAGGATGATCGCTGTTCACGTCGGGATGATGATCTTCATCCCGTTGCTGGCGTTCGCGATCTGGCTGCTCCTGAGGGGGATCGAGACGACAGCGGCGCGAGTAAGCCGGATAGCCCTGCCGGTCTTCGTCGTCTTCTATGTCGCCTGGGAGGTCCTCCAGGGGATTTCGAACGGACTGCTCACCGACCAGGTGAGTGCTCTGACCGAGGCAGACATACCGCTGGGCTCGGATCTGATCCAAGACTTCGCAGAACACCCTCTCGTGCGCGATCTTGGTGTCTTTGCCCTGATCGGCAGCGTCGCTCTCATCGTTGCCGCGGTTGCCGCGGGCGTGGCTCTCCGAGACAAGGGAGCGCCGAGCTGGACTCCCTGGATCCTGGGGCTCTCCGCCTTCTTGATCAGCGGGCATCCTCCGCCGTTCGGGCCCACTGGCCTGGTCATGTTTTCGGTCGCGGTCGTGCTCCTCCTGCGGGTCGACGCTTCGGCGCAGGCAGCCCGGATGCCGGTCGCCGCCGGAGCCGCACCCAGCCATGCCAGATTCAGCTCCGCCGAGCGGATCTTCATCCTCGGCGTCCCGACCGCCTGGGCGCTTGTTCTGCTCCTGCATCCGAGCGGAGACGGCGAGGACTTCTATCCGATCGTCACCGACGAAGTCACAACCTGGCTGGTCGTGCACATCTCGACGTTGGTGTTCGTCCCGCTCATGGCCGGCGTCGTGCTCTTGCTCCTTCGAGGCATCGAGGGCGCGGCTGCGCTCGTCAGCCGGCTAGCGCTGGGCGTCTTCGCCGTCGTGTATCTGGCATGGGAGGTGATGATCGGGATCGGGACCGGTGTGCTCGTAGACCAGGTCAATCAGCTCGGCGCCGCCGAGCAAGCCGTGGGAGCGAGCGTCGTCGAAGGCTTCACCGACAGCAACCTGCTTGGAGTCATCGAGATGGTCGGTACGGGCGCGTGGATCGTCGCGCTGTGCGCAGCCGGCATCGCCCTCGTTCGCACCCGTGGAGTCCCCGTCGCGGTCCCCGTCCTGCTCGTGCTCTCAGCGATTCCGACCGCCTGGCACGTCGCTCCGTTCGGGCAAATCGGGCTTGCGCTCTTCTTCGCGGCAGCGCTGCTCGTGATGAGAAGGGCGGATTCGTTCGAGGGCGCACCGCGCGGGCCCTCACCGCTTTCGGCCTGAGGGCTTCCGTGAGGTGAAGGTGCTCTAGGCTCTCTCGCCGGATGTCTCAGCTCAATCTCGTACTCCTCGGACCGCCCGGATCGGGCAAGGGAACCCAAGGCGAGCGCCTTCAGGAGGACCTCGAGCTCCCTTATTACGCGACCGGCGACATCCTGCGCGCGGCGGTCCGAGAGGAAACGAAGATCGGCAAGGAGGCCAAGTCCTACATGGACAAGGGCGACCTCGTGCCGGACGAGGTGATCATCGGCGTGATCGCCGAGCGGATCGACTCCCATGAGGCCGAAGACGGGTTCATCCTCGACGGATTCCCGCGCACGGTCGGGCAGGCGGAGGCGCTGTCCGAAAAGCTCGACGAGCTTCGAAGCCGACTCACCGCGGCGATCCTGATCTGCGGTGCCGGACGAGGAGGTCGTGCGCAGGCTCGGCGGCCGGCGGACCTGCCCGAACGGACACATCTTCCACGTCGACTTCGATCCCCCGGAGGAAGAGGGCAAGTGCGACGTCTGCGGCGAAGAGCTTCACATCCGCGACGACGACAAGCCGGACGTGATCAAGCACCGCCTGGTGCAGTACAGGGAGAAGACGGAGCCCCTCATCGACTGGTACGACGAGCGCGGCCTTCTCGAGCGCGTCGAGGCCGACGCTCCGCCCGACGACGTCTATGAGGACATCCGTGCCCTGATGGCAACTCTCCGCATGGAAGAGGAAGCCTGATGTACAAGGGCGGGATCATCCTGAAGACGCCTGCGCAGATCGAGGCGATGGCCGCCGCCGGCGAGGTCCATGCCCGTTGCCTGAAGATGCTGATCGGCAAGTGCCGTCCCGGCGTCACCACATCTCAGCTCGACGAGGCGGCTGAGCGCTTCATCCACTCGCAGGGAGCAACACCCACCTTCAAGGGCTACCGCGGATTCCCCGGGTCCATCTGCGCTTCGCCGAACTCGATGGTCGTCCACGGCATCCCCGACGCCTACGCGCTCAAGCGCGGCGACGTGCTTTCGATCGACGTGGGAGTGACCAAGGACGGCTGGGTCGCCGACGGCGCCGTGACTGTGCCGATCGGCGAGGTCTCCGAGGAGGCGACCCGCCTGCTCGCGACCACGGACGCATCGCTTCACGCCGGCGTCCAGGCCGCGCAGCCTGGCGGACGGTTGGGGGACGTGTCGAACGCCGTGCAGACGACGGTCGAGGCAGAGGGCTTCAGCGTGATCCGCAGCCTCGTCGGCCACGGCGTCGGCCGCGACATGCACGAGGACCCTCAGGTTCCCAACTTCGGCGCTGCGGGACGCGGCCCCGAGCTCGAGCCGGGCATGGTCTTCGCCCTCGAGCCGATGACCGCGGCGGGCTCGCGAGAGGTCGTTACGGGAGGCGACGGGTGGGCCGTGTATTCGGCCGACGATTCCCTGACCGCGCACTTCGAGTTCACCATCGCGGTGACCGAGGATGGGCCCCGGATTCTCACCCCCTGGCACCTCTAGCCAGGCACGTACCGCTGCTATCCTCGTTTGCCGGCTTTCGAGCCGGATTTCGCCTGCTTGTCCGATTCATGGGACTGGCGGGCTTTCTGAACGATACGACCTATTTGGGAGCGCGAAATCGCGTTGAAAGTACGAGCGTCAGTAAAGCCAATGTGTGAGCGGTGCCGCGTGATCAAGCGGCGCGGCGTCGTGCTGGTTATCTGCTCGAACCCCAGGCACAAGCAGAGGCAAGGCTGATGGCACGGATCGCGGGAGTCAACCTCCCTCTCAACAAGCGGATCGAGATCGGCCTCACGTACGTCCACGGCATCGGCCGCTCGACGGCCAACGAGATCCTCGAGAAGGCGAAGGTCGATCCCAACACCTACGTCAAGGACCTCACCGAGGACGAGACGATCAAGCTTCGCGATGCGGTCGAGGCGGGCGACGTCGAAGGCGACCTGCGCCGCGAGCGCTCGCAGAACATCAAGCGCCTTTCCGAGATCGGCTCCTATCGCGGCCTGCGCCACCGCCGCGGCCTGCCCACCCGCGGCCAGCGCACCAAGACCAACGCGCGCGGCCGCAAGGGCCCGAAGCGCATGTCCATCGCCGGAAAGAAGAAGCCCGCTAAATGAGCCCCCAGCCTAAGAAGAAGGGCCGTCCGCGCCGCAGGGTTCGCAAGAACGTGCCGTTCGGGATCGCCCACATCAAGACCAGCTTCAACAACACCATCGTCACGATCACCGATCCCGACGGCAACGTGATCGTCTGGGAGTCCGCCGGCTCGGCCGGGTTCAAGGGCTCGCGCAAGTCGACTCCGTTCGCCGCGCAGGTCACCGCCGACGCCGCCGCCCGCAAGGGCATGGAGCATGGGCTCGAGCGCGTCGAGGTCCACGCCAAGGGCGCCGGCTCGGGTCGGGACACCGCGATCCGCTCGCTCCAGGCCGCCGGTCTCAACGTGACGACCGTCAAGGACGTCTCGCCGCAGGCCCACAACGGCTGCCGTCCCAAGAAGAGGCGGAGGGTCTAGGCATGGCTCGCGATACCGGAGCACAGTGCAAGCAGTGCCGCCGCGAGGGCCAGAAGCTCTTCCTGAAGGGCGAGCGCTGCCTGACCGACAAGTGCGGAGTCGAGCGCCGCTCATATCCGCCCGGCGAGCACGGCCGCACGCGCGTCCGCGCATCGGAGTACCGCAACCAGCTCCGCGAGAAGCAGAAGACGCGCCGCTACTACCAGCTGCTCGAAAAGCAGTTCCGCGCGTACTACGAGAAGGCCGCGCGCCAGCCCGGTGTCACCGGAGACAACCTCCTCCGCCTGCTCGAGCGCCGCTTCGACAACGTCTTGGTAAGGCTCGGCTTCGCGGCTTCGCGCCGTCAGGCCAGGCAGCTCATCAGCCACGGACACTGGATGGTGAACGGCCGCCGCGTCGACATTCCGAGCTACCAGGTCCGGCCCGACGACCTGATCCAGGTCAAGCCGGACGCAAAGGCGACGGACGTTGTCCGCGCCGCAACAGAGTTGACCGCCGCGGTACCACCGTGGCTGCAAGCAGATCACGACTCCCTGACCGCAAAGGTCCTTCGCCTGCCAGAGCGCGCGGAGATCGAGACCCCGGTCCAGGAGCAGTTGATCGTCGAGCTCTACTCCAAGTAGAGCTCTCACGCATGAACCCAAAGACCGGAGTGATGCCATGACCACCCTGCCCGAATTTCAAGTCCCGAAGATCTCGAAGGAAGACGTAGACGAGAACAAGGGCACGTTCACGATCGAGCCCCTCGACAAGGGCTTCGGCTACACCTTCGGCAACAGCCTCCGCCGCGTGCTGCTCTCCTCGCTGGGAGGAGCGGCGATCACCAGCGTCCGCATCGAGGGTGTCGCTCACGAGTTCTCGACCGTCCAGGGAGTGAAGGAAGACGTCACCGACATCGTCCTGAACCTCAAGGACATCGTCGTCCGGATGCACTCCGACGCCGACGAGGTCGAGGCGCCTCTCGTGGCGACCGGCCCCGGTGAGGTCACGGCCAAGGACATCGACCTGCCCGCGGGCGTCGAGATCCTGAATCCCGAGGCCCCGATCGCGACGCTCGAGAAGAAGACCAAGCTCGAGATGTACCTGACGATCGGCCGCGGCCGCGGCTACTCGCCCGCCGAGGAGAACAAGTCGGAGGACCAGCCCATCGGCGTCGTGCCGATCGACTCGATCTTCTCGCCCATCCGGCGTGCCGCGTACTCCGTGGACTCCGCCCGAGTCGGGCAGCGCACGGACTTCGACAAGCTCGCGCTCGAGGTCGAGACCGACGGCTCCATCGAGCCCGGCTCGGCTCTCCGTGAGGCTGCCGAGATCCTGATCAAGTCGCTGGCGATCTTCACCGACGCGGACCGCGTCGACGAGCTGACCGCGCGCGACAACTTCGACGCGCTCGCGGCCGAGGGCGTTGCGCCCGGGGCTGCGCCCGCAACCGACGGCGATGATCGCCTGATCGAGGAGCTCGAGGTCGGCGTTCGCGCCTACAACTGCCTCAAGCGCGCCGGCATCCAGACGGTCGGCGATCTCGTCCAGCGCTCGGAGTCGGAGCTGAACGCGATCCCGAACTTCGGGCGCCGCTCGACCGAAGAGGTCATCGACGCGCTGCATCAGCTCGGGCTTTCGCTCCGCGGCGAGTAGCTTTTCCGAGTAGGTCCCCATGCGCCATTCGAAGCAAAAAGGCAAGCTCAACCGCGACAAGGCCCATCGCAAGGCCTTGATGCGGAACCTTTGCCGTGAGGTGATCGATCACGAGCGGATCAAGACGTCCGAGGCCAAGGCCAAGGCCGTCAAGCCTCAGCTCGAGAAGCTCATCACGCTCGGCAAGCGCGGCGACCTTCACGCCCGCCGCCAGGCCCTCTCGGAGCTCGGCCAGGACAAGTTCCTGGTCCACAAGCTGTTCGAGGAGATCGCTCCCCGTTATGAGGAGCGGCCAGGCGGCTACACGCGCATCGTGAAGCTCGGCCCCCGTCGATCCGATTCGACGGAAATGGTCTTTCTAGAGCTCGTATAGCCGGCTTCAAGCTGACAATCGCCTATGACGGGTCCGGCTTCAACGGCTGGGCCCGGCAACCTGGGCTCAGGACGGTCCAGGACGAGATGGAGACGGCTGTCGGGCGGATCCTGGGAGGGACGAAGGTAGAGCTGACCGTCGCGGGCCGCACGGACGCCGGGGTTCACGCCCTGGGCCAGGTGGCGAGCTTCTCGCTCGACCGGGAGGTCCCCGACCGGCTCGCGACGCGGATCAACGCGGTCCTGCCCCGCGATGTCGCGGTCCTGGCGTGCGAGCAGGTCGCGGACGGTTTCGACGCGCGCCGTTGGGCCACATCGCGCCGGTATCGCTATCGCATCCTCACGAGCGAGCACCGAACGCCCTTCGAGGAGGGACGGGCGCTGTGGTGGCCCCACCGGCTGGATCGCTCCGCGCTTGACGCCTGTGCGGCGGCTCTTTGCGGCGAACACGACTTCACGGCGTTCACGCCGACCCAGACCGAGCACGTCCGCTTCGAGCGGAGGGTGCTGAGAGCCGCATGGGAGGACGAGTGCGAGGCGGTCCTGGTGTTCGACATCACGGCCGATGCCTTCATGCGCAACATGATCCGGGTTCTCGTCGGCACGATGCTCGAGGTGGGAGGCGGCAAGCGGACGGTCGCCGGCTTCGAAGAGCTCCTCGATGGCGCCCCGCGCGAGAGCGCGGGGGAGACCGCGCCGCCGCACGGGCTCTACTTCGCCGGGGTCGAGTACGGCGAAGGCCCCACCTTCGAGCACTCAGAGCCCGTTGAGTAACGCGTCAGGCCCGACGCCGGTTCATAGACTCGGATGAGGATGCGAGTCCTGGTCACCAACGACGACGGAATCAGCGCTAAGGGGATCCAGGCGCTTCGCCGCGCCCTGCGCGAGCTGGACGATGTCGAGGTTCACGTGGTCGCTCCCGACTCGAATCGCTCTGCGACCGCCCGCAGCATCACCACCCGTTCTCCGCTCTGGGTCGAGGAGGTGGAGTTCGGCGACGGTGACACCGGCTTCGCGACCGATGGGACGCCGGTCGACTGCGTCCGGTTCGCGGATCTCGGTCTTCTGGGCGACAAGCCGGACCTGATCGTCTCCGGCATCAACCACGGCTCCAACCTCGGCGACGACGTGACCTACTCGGGCACTGTGGCGGCGGCATTCGAGGGCATCATCCTCGGACTTCCCGCGATCGCGATCTCGCAGCAGTCCTCGAAGGGCGAGATGGGCTTCATGCCGGGGCGCACGTTCGACTTCGGCTTCGCCGCTGCGCTGGCCGCCCGCCTCGTCGACAAGATCCGCTCGGAGCCGATGCCTGAGGGCACCCTCCTGAACGTGAACGTCCCGGCGGAGAAGCCGAAGGGGATCGAAGTGACCAAGCTCGGCAAGCGCCTCTATGACGACGAGATGAAGCTGGTCGAGGAGGACGAGAATGGCCGTCGCCGCTACCGGATCTATGGCTTCGAGCCCTCGTTCGAGGACGAGCCCGGAACCGACCTGGCGGCTCTCGCGAGGGGGAAGGTCGCGCTGACGCCGATCCATTTCGACCTGACTCACCACGACGGTATCCATGGGATGGGGGAGTGGGACACCGAGGACCTGATGGACTCAGCGGCAAGGGCCATTCCGCCGGCATGAGCGACGACCCCGCGGCACGCGCTGACGAGCTGAGAGGCCAGCTCGAATACCACAACGAGCGCTACTACGTGAAGGACGACCCCGAGATCGGGGACGACGACTACGACGCGCTGATCGACGAGCTCCGCACCCTGGAGGCCGAGCACCCCGAGCTCCAGACCCCGGAGTCGCCGACCCAGCGGGTGGGTGGAACGCCGCTCTCGCGCTTCGAGCAGGTCGAGCACCCGGAGCCGATGCTCTCCCTTGGGAACGCCCGCTCCGAAGAGGACATGCGCGCATGGGAGAACCGCATCGCGAACCTCCTGAAGCGCTTCGACATCACGGCGGCGGAGACGTCGTACGTCACGGAGCCGAAGATCGACGGCCTTGCGATTTCGCTGATCTACGAGAACGGCAAGCTCGTGCGCGGGGCGACCCGCGGAGATGGGCGGATCGGCGAAGACGTGACCCACAACCTCCTGACGATCGGCGACATCCCGAAGGAGATCCCCGACGCGCCGGAGATGATCGAGGTGCGCGGGGAGATCTATTACCCGCGCGCGGGCTTCATCCGCATGAACGAAGAGCGCGCCGAGGCGGGCGAGTCCACCTTCGCCAATCCGCGGAACGCCGCCGCCGGCACGATCCGCCAGCTCGATCCCAAGATCGCGGCGTCACGTCCCCTCGCGATGTGGTGCTACGGCATCGGTGCCCGTCGGGGCGTCGAGCACGAGACCCACCACGACGAGATCGAATGGCTTCGCGAGCGCGGTTTCGCGGTCGAGGACGGAATCGAGCTGCACCAGGGAATCGACTCGGTGGTCACCAGATGCAAGTGGTGGGAGGGGCGGCGCGAGAGCCTCGACTACGAGATCGACGGCGTGGTCGTGAAGGTCAACGAGCGCCCCCTCTGGCGCGAGCTGGGCGTCGTCGGGCGCGAGCCGCGGTGGGCGATCGCCTGGAAGTTTCCGCCGATCACCGCCACGACCGAGCTCAAGCATGTCGTCTGGAACGTGGGGCGTGTAGGGAACCTGATCCCGTTCGCTCAGCTCGAGCCGGTCCAGGTTGGCGGCGTCACCGTCAGCCAGGCGACCCTCCACAACGAGGAGGACCTGGCCCGCAAGGACGTCCGCGAGGGCGATGTCGTCGTCGTGACGCGGGCCGGCGACGTCATCCCCCAGGTCATCGCCCCCCTCATCCAGCGCCGTGAAGGCAAGCGCCTGCGCAAGGCGAAGCCGCCCAAGAAGTGCCCACGCTGCGAGACGCCCACGGTGAAGCCCGAAGACTCCGTGTTCACGATCTGCCCCAACCGCCGCGGTTGTCCCGGGCAGACGTTCCAGCGAATCAAGCACTTCACAGCCGTGATGGACATCGAGGGCTTCGGGGAAAAGCTCTCGTACCGCTTCCTGGAGGAGGGCCTCATCTCCGACCAGGCGGACGTCTACGACATCACGGAGGCCGACCTCCAAGCTCTCGAGGGCTTCGGCGAGATCTCGGCGCGGAACCTCAAGGGCGCGATCGACGAGTCCCTGAAGCAGCCGTACTCGATCGTGCTGTTCGCGCTCGGGCTGCCGGGGATCGGCTTCGTCACGGCGCAGGCGCTGGCAGAGCATTTCGGCACGATGGACGCGCTCTTGGCGGCGGATGCCGAGGCGATCTCCGAGGTCGAGGGCGTGGGACCCATCACGGCCGCCCAGATCACCGAGGAGCTCTCGGAGGAGCCCACCCGGGACTTGATCGAGCGCCTGCGCGAGAGGGGCCTTCGCTTCGAGCTGGACGAATCCGAGCGCCGGGCGCAGGGCGGGCCGCTCGAGGGCAAGACGTTCGTCATCACGGGCACTCTCCCGAACCGCTCGCGCGACGAGGCCTCGTCGGCCATCAAGCGGGCCGGGGGCAAGGTGACCGGCTCGGTCTCGAAGAAGACCGACTACGTGGTCGCGGGCGACAGCCCCGGTTCGAAGCTCACGAAGGCCGAGAGCCTGGGCGTCGAGGTGATCGACGAGGCGGCCTTGGAGAAGCTCCTCGCGCCCTGATTCTCGGCGAGTGCGAACTGAGCATCGCTATACGCCTCTCAGTTCGCACTCGCCGTCATGTGTAGGGCGCGGCGGCTTCTGCGAGGCGTGATCTAAGGCGCGCAGGGGTTTTGGTCGCTTCGCTCCATCGCGTCCGAAGGACGGTTTCACCGTGGGCTTCCAGGATGGCTTGTCGCTCGGCGTCGGCGGCGCGGCTCAACGGATCGTCGTGCCATGCGGCTCCGTCCGCCTCCAGGATGAGTTTTCGCTTCGGCCAGCGGAAGTCTGGAATCACGACCCGGCCGGCAAGCGTCAATGGCTCGTTCACTTCGGGGGGCTCGAAGCCACCTGCTGCGATCACGTCGAGCACTACCTCTTCCAGCTCAGACCGCGTAGGTCTCGCACGCGAGAGGATGTCGCGCAGGACTCTGGATCCGCGTACTGGTCCCAAGCGATCGAGGAGCATGAGAATGCCGGGCACGCTCACCAGTCTGAGCCTCAGTGCTTCCCGGACGGCGTCGCGGACACCGGGGGGATCGAGTACGGCCGCGAGTGCGACTACGGTCCAAGTCGGCTTGGTTATGAGGACTCCGCTGCTCAATAAGCAGTCCGAGCGCGTGATCAGACGCGAGCGGTGGACCTGAATGCCGTCATGTCGATGATCGACGCCATCCCAGACGGTGACCTCGATGTCGTGAGGCGTCCATGGGCGGATGGAGTGTTCGGCTGCGCTGGCTCGATGGCTCAAGGCTGCATTTGGACCACACGCCTTCGCCGCCGCGATAAACCGTCCCTTGAGCGACACGCTGGTGTGTCCGACCGCATAGACGCCTTCGTGTAGTCGATGCAGCCTCCCGTCACGAGCACGGCGTACGACCGCGCTTCGATCAAGGCCACAAGACCTGAGCTCCTTGTCGTCGAGCACCCCTTCGGCCTCGGCGGCGAGAGCCGCCACCGCTCTGTCCCGGTGGCTTCGAGCCGGAGTCTCGCGAGCCCGAGCCGGCCGGTCGCTGAAATCTCCCTTGAGCCTGCGGGGCACATCGCAAGCTTGAGCGTCTGAGCGTCACGGATCTAGGCTTAAGCGGCGCGTGATCGAGCCAACTCTGAGCCGAAAGGCGCGCCCCCCGGAGCCCCAGTCCCGCGAGTGCGAACTGAGTCGCGCAGGGCGATACTCAGTTCGCACTCGGCGAACGGAGGGGCTAGCGGTAGCGGGCGATCGCGGCCGCCATCGCGTCCTGGGCGCGCTGTGCCGACGAGATCGAGACGTTGTTCATGAGGATCGAGAAGGCAACGGTTCCGGCCCCGGCGCGGCAATAGCCGGAGAGCGCGCTGACGCCGTTGATGGTTCCGGTCTTCGCGTGGCATCGCCCCTCGGCGGCGGTGTTGCGCATGCGTCCAGAGAGGGTGCCGCTGCGCCCGGCGGTCGCGAGAGAGTCGAAGAATGCTGCCTTCTCGGAGTCGTTCTTTCGCATGTGGGTCAACAGCTCCGTCACGTTCTTGGGCGAGGACATGTTCGAGCGGGCCAGGCCCGATCCGTTCACGAGGTTCACCCCGCTGCCCGCCTTGCGCGCGAACGACTCGGCGCGACTCGCTCCCCGCGCCGTCGTGCCCTGCTTGTTGTCAGGGCCTACACCGATCCGCTTGAGGAGCATCTCCGCGTAGAAGTTGTCCGAGGGGGTGTTGGTCTGCGCGGCAAGCGACTTCGCGGTTGGCGAAGACACGGATCCCAGCGGCTCCCTTTCCAGGAGCTTGTCGCGGGTGCCTGTGACCTTGACCCCGTCCGTGACCCGGACTCCGCGCTCGCGAAGCTCGGCGATCAGCTCCTCGCCGGCGTTGCGCGCGGGGCTCGCGGCATAGCCGCCGCCCTCGGTCCCGCGGTTGAACGAGAGGCCCGAGAGCGGGGGCAGGTCGCCGGGATCGGGAGTCACGCCTGGCATCGGCACCGAACGCTTGCCATCGAAGACGGTGGGGTCCGCAACGACCTTCCCCCTCACGGTGCGGATGCCGGCCTCCTTGACCGACTTGGCGAGAGGCCCGAGGGTCGTCAGCGGCAGATTTCGCGAATTTGCGAATCCGGAGACCGCCAGCGCCGGATCGCCGTCACCCTTCAGCACGAGGCTGCCCTTGAGGGTCCGCTCGCGACCGCCCTTGCGATTGCCCCGCTCGAAGAGCCGGGTCTCCAGACGCCCGCCGCCGCCGAATCGCTCCAGGTAGGCCGCCGTGGTGAACAGTTTCGTGTTGGACGCGAGGATGCGCGAGTTCGTCCCGGAGTCCGAGTAGAGGAGCCGATTCGAATTGGCGTCCACGTCATAGACGTAGGCGCCCGAAGCGCCACCGACCGCATCCATCTGATTCTCGAGGATGGAGCGAAGGCGGCTCCGCGAGATGCCCTTCTTCGCCGCGAGGGCGCTCCCCTCGCGGGCAACGGGCGTCGAAGTGCCCTCGTCGGGAGTCTGGGCGGACGCCGGCCAGGCGCCGGCAGCGAATGACGCCGCCGCCGCGAGAGTCCCTGCGAAGACCCGCAAATTCGCCACGGATCGAAGATAGCGAGGCTGGAACCGAACGTGAGTTCCGGCTTCCCTGCGATACTGGGGCCGATGGGTAAGGTCGTCGAGCTCGACACATCGGGCAACTCGCAGCCGCGGGGGCAGAAGGCAAAGAGGGGCAAGCGGAACGTCTCGAAGACGGCTCTCGTCCTGGGCGGCGGCGGCTTCACCGGTGGCGTGTACGAGATCGGGGCGCTCAGAGCCCTCGACCTCCTGGCGGTCAATCACACCGTCAACGAGTTCGACATCTACGTCGGCACGAGCGCCGGCTCGTTCATCGCCAGCCTCACCGCCAACGGCGTCACGCCCGAGGAGATGATGCGCGTGCTGAACTCGGAGCTGCGCTCGCCGATCCCCGATATCGACCTCTCGATGCTCCTGCGGCCCAACTACGGAGGCTTCGTCCGCGGCTCGCTCACACTGCCGCTGAAGGTCGCCGGAATCGTCAAGGAGGTCTTCGAGAAGGAGTCGTCGGTCGTGGACCTGGCGACGGGGCTCGCGGGGCTCTTGCCACCTGGGTTCTATCGCGGCACCGGCATCGAGAAGTACGTGCACGAGGTGCTTTCCGATCCCGATCGCACCGATGACTTCCGCCATCTCGCCTCTGAGCTCTACCTGACCGCGACCGACCTCGACACGACCGAGCGGGTCATCCTGGGAGAGGGCGAGTGGTCCGACGTCCCGATCTCGACGGCCGTCGCGGCATCGGGTGCGCTTCCGATGATCTATGAGCCTGTCGAGATCAAGGGTCGCGAGTTCATCGACGGCGGCATCCTGTCGACGACGAACATCGACGTTGCGATCGAGCGGGGCGCCCGCTTCGTTGTGGTCATCAATCCGCTCGTCCCCTACGTCAACGACTTCGGCAAGTCGATCCCGACCGTCACGGGCTCGCGCGTCCAGCATGTCTCGGACATGGGTCTTGCCGGGATCGGCAACCAGGTCTTCCGCATGATGTCCCACGACCGTCTGCACCGTGCGGTGGAGATCTGGGAGGAGCGCTACCCGGGCGTCGACATCGTTCTGATCGAGCCCGAGCTGGACGACGCGCTGATGTTCGGCACGTCGATCCTCGATTACAAGGCCAGGCTCGAGATCGCCAAGCACGGCTTCGAGTCAGTGACCCTGAAGCTCGCTCGCGACTACGACCGCTACCGTGCGATCGCCCAGCGCCACGGCATCGAGATCTCGAAGCGCCGGGTCCGCCACGCCATGGATCACGTCGAGCGGGCGGCCGAGAGCCGCGCCGGATGGCGCCGCGTGCTCGAGCAGACGACTTCGACCCTCATGCGCTCCGGGCCGAAGGCGGCGCCGGAGCAGGAGCCCGTCGAGGACGAAGCGCTCGACGCCTGAGCCGTCGCGAGGCCAGCAGGCGGGCCGTTGCAGCTTGAGGAAAGTCGGCCGCGCGCTATTCTCGGTTTGTTGAGTATCTCGGCACTGTCGAGGTGCACCTGGATGGATAGCGGCCCCGCCGCCGTCTGCGAGGGGGCACCGAGACGGCTCTTGTGCCGGGCCGCACGGCTCCTTTAGGCGGCAAGGATGGATTCATTCGCCGTCCAGCAGCACTATTCGTTCCGCCCCGCGGCGGAGAACGGAGCCTCTTGGAAAATTCATTCGTATCCGACGGCGCGCCCGTCGCGCCGGAAGGGCTTAGCCGTGCCGAGATCGGCGCCATGTCCTCGAACATCTCGCGCGAGATCGTGCGCCTCCATGCCCAGCTCTACGGTCGCGGCCCGACCAAGGCCAAGACTTATCTCGATGAGGACTACGCCCTCTGCATCCTCCAGGACATCTTCACGCCGGGCGAGCGGACGTTGATCTCGACCGGGTACGCCTCGCAGGTCCAGGCGACGCGGACGGCATTTCAGGAGGCGGTCGAGGTGCAGTTCACCGAGGCGGTCGAAGCAGCCACCGGCCGGGTGGTGAAAGCGTTCCTCAGCCAGATCCACGTGGGATCCGACCTCGCAGCGGAACTGTTTCTGTTCGAGGCGCGCGACATGGTCAGCCGCCCCGACCGCGGCTCGATGGGAGCGCCCCCCGGCGTGGAGCCACCCCAAGCGCCGTCCGTCGACGGTCACCCGTCCGTTGACGGCACCCGTCTGCCGACGGTCAGCCCGAGTAGAGCGACTCGATCTCGCCTGAGTACTTGTCGGCGACGACGTTGCGCTTGATCTTCATCGTCGGTGTCAGCTCGCCGCCCTCCTGAGAGAGGTCCTGCGGCAGGATCTCGAACTTCTTTACCTGCTCGACACGGGCGAACTTCTGATTGATCTGGTCGAGGTGCGCCTGGATGGACGCGCGGACCTCGTCGTTCTCGTGAAGCGTGGCGGCGTCGAGGCCCTTCTCGGAGGCCAGCTTCTGGGCCTCCTCGGGGTCGAGCGTGACGACGCATACGAGATACGGGCGCCGGTCACCGACCACCACGCACTGCGAGATCAGGGGGTGCTGCTTGATCTCGGCTTCGAGGTTGGCCGGCGTGATGTTCTTGCCGCCCGCGGTGATGATGATGTCCTTCTTCCTGCCGGTGATCTTGAGGTAGCCGTCCGAGTCGACCTCGCCGATGTCGCCGGTGTGGAGCCAGCCGTCGATGAGCGTCTCCGAGGTGGCCTCTTCGTTCTTGTAGTAGCCCTGGAAGATGTTGGGGCCCTTGACCAGGATCTCGCCGTCGTCGGCGATCTTGATGTCCACGCCCGGCAGAGGCTTTCCGATCGTGCCGAACTTGAAATCGTCCGGCGTCGCGATGGTGGCCGCCGTCGAGGTCTCGGTCATCCCCCAGCCCTCCAGGACCAGAACGCCCGCCGCATCGAAGAAGCGCAGGATCTCGGGGTTGATCGGCGCCGCGCCTGTCACCGCAACGCGCAGGTTGCCTCCGAACAGGTTGCGGATCTTCTCCAGCACCAGGCGCTGCGCGATCTTGTGCTGGGCGGACAGGAGCGCGCCGGCCCCGCCCGTTCGCTCAGCTTCGCGGTAGCGCTTGCCGACTCCGATCGACCAGTCGAAGATCTTCTTCTTGAGGCCGCCTTCCTTTTCGATCGCGGCGGTAGCCGCGGTGTAGATCTTCTCGAAGATTCGTGGAACCGAAGGGAAGTAGGTCGGCTTCACCTCGGAGAGGTTGGGGACGATCCGCAGCGGATCGCGCTCCCAGTAGGCGATCGACGAGCCGAGCTCGAAGTTGCCGAACTGGATCAAGAGGGCGAACGAGTGCGCAAGGGGGAGGAAGAGGTAGGTGAGCTCTTCGTCGTCGCCGAGCACGTTCTTCTCGACCACCATGTCCAGCATCGCGCGGTAGTTGCCATGAGAGATGACGCAGCCCTTGGGCGGACCGGTGGTGCCCGACGTGTAGATGAAGGTGCAGATGTCGTCCGGCGTCACCGACTCGTAGCGTTCCTGCCAGTCGGCGTCGGCGAGCTCGGCGCCGCGTTCGATCAGCTCGTCGAGGGAGACCGCGCCGCCGCCCTTGCCGGTCATGCGGATGACGTGCTGGAGCTTGGGGCACCGGTTGCGGATCGCACGAATCTTTTCCAGCTGCTCCTCGTCTTCGACCACGACCGCGCTCGCGTCCGAGTTCTCGAGGACGTACTCGCATTCCTCGGCCGAGTTCGTCTGGTAGATGGGGACGACGGTCGCGCCCGCCGTCAGGGCCGCGAAGTCGAAGTAGGTCCATTCGGGCCTGGTGTTGCCCAGAATCGAGACCTTGTCGCCCTTCTCGATCCCCAGCGCCATGAGTCCCAGAGACAGCTTCTTGACGATGTCGCCGACTTCGTCGTAGCTGCGGGTGACCCAGTGACCGGAGTCGTCCTTGAACATGACGGCTCGCTTGGAGCCGTACTTGGCGACGGCTTTGGGGAGGAGGTCGGCGATCGTCTTAGAGCCGACGCCGGCGGAGGCAGGGGTAATCGTGGCGGATTCCATGCCTTCAGCCTATATGTAAAGAAGAAGCGGTCTAGGCGGCTGCGCGGGTGCGCTTGGTGCTTTCGGTCAGCTGTTGCAGGGAGGTGACGAAGAGAGACTTGTCGATTTTCCCTTGGAAGATCGGAACGCCCATTTCCATGCACTTGGAGATGACTTCCCGCCGCTTCATGTTGACTTCGTCGGCGAGCTCCGTGGGCGTCAGGTGATTTGCCATGCACCGTCTCCTATGGGTGGGGATATATCTGCCGCGCTTGGCGCGTTGGCACCAGTGTCCCTCCTGAGGCGGACGCTGTCAAATCGGATTCGGGACGTCGATGAACTCGTGCTCGACGCCGAACTCTGCGGCCACGAGATCACCCAGCCTGCGGATGCCAAGCGTCTCGGTCGCGTAGTGGCCGGCCGCGATGAAGTGGAGCGATGCTTCACGTGCATCGGCCATCGCATGCTCTGAGGGCTCACCCGTCAGGACCGCATCGAGCCGGAGCTCGACGGCCTCGGCGATTGCCGAAGACCCGGCGCCGGAGAGGATGCCGACCGAGTGGATGATGGGTGGGCCGTCATCGAAGACCAGCGGGTCGGGCGAGACCAGGGCGCTCACCCGCTCGATCAGCTCCTGCGGCAGGGACGCCGTCGCTGCTGTGCCCGACGACCCCGATCGCCGTGCCCTTGGCGACCCCGAAGGCTTCCGGGCCGGCCTCGAGGCCGAGCCCGGCACATAGAAGCGCGTTGTTGCCGATCTCGCGATGCGCATCCAGGGGCAGGTGGTAGCCGGCCACGTTGAGGTTGGCTCCCAGCGCGGCGCGCAGGCGGGCGGCCATCGGCTCGCTGAGCGCGCGTGAATGGAACTCCCAGAAGAGGCCGTGGTGGGCGATGAGCAGCTCCGCGCCGGCGGCGATGGCCCGCTCGATCGACTCCAGGTGGGCGGACACGCAGGTCGCGACCCTCGTCACCTCACCCGCGCCGGGAACCTGTAACCCGTTCGGGCCATAGTCGCGAAAGGCACCCACGTCGAGGGTCCGGTCGCAGAACGCGATGATCTCGTTTCGGCTTGTCATGCGCAGGTCGAAGGTATCTCAGCGTAAGTTTGTCCGGATGACGGAAGCGTCCAAATTCCTGAGTTCGCTCATGGACTCGGAGCTCTACTCGATCGGCGCCTTCTTTTGCGACGAGCATCCCGAGCTGGTCGACGAGGTGACCCGCGTCTCCGGCGAGATCGAGGCGGCCGGCCTGGTCGCCTACGCCGACGAGTCCGGCCGTCCGATCGAAGAGGCGTTCGAGACGCTCCTCACCGGACTCGCCGTGCGGTACTTCAAGGCCGTCGCGGGATGAAGCGCAACCATCGACACATGCCGCTTTCGGGGCAAAGCCCCACATGAGCGCCTGGGTCCCCAGGCTGATCATCGTCGCGGTCGTGGCCGGTGTGGGGATCTCGATCGTGTCGATCTCGATCGGAGACGGCGGCCCCAACACGGTTGCCTACGAGGAGCGGGACGAGGTCCAGGGGCTGGTGGCTGGGATCAAGCAGGACGGAGCCAGGCTGGGCGACGAGGCTGCACCCGTCGAGATCGAGCTGTTCACCGACGTGCGCGCGATTCCGGCGGCGACCTTCCAGGAAGACGTCGTCGATCCCATCATCAAGGAATTCGTCCGCGACGGCAGGGCTCAGATTTCGATCAGGCACTTCTCCTTCGGGCGCTCGGGGGTGACTGAAGCGGCGATCGCCGCAACGGCGGCGGGGGAGCAGGGGCACCAGTGGCAGTTCGCGGAGATCGTGATGCGGAATCTCGAGAACGCGGGCCCCAAGGGGATCGACGAATCGTTCCTGAAGGGCGCGGCGGAGGTCACCCCGGGCCTCGAGATCGACGAGTGGGACGAGGCGTTCGCCGAGGAGCTTGAGGCGCAGATGTCGGATACCGAGTACGAGAGCGAGGTGGACCGGGACGGCGAGCTCGCCAACGAGCTGAAGCTGCCGGTCGGGCCTGCGGTCGTCGTAACCGGGATCGGCGGGGTCGAGACGCTCGAGAGCGCACCTTCGCTGGACGAGGTCCGCGCCGCCATCGAGCGGGTCGAGGTGTCCAGCGCGGACCTCGAGCCCTGATCAGTCTCCTTCGATGAGCGGCTTCAGCCGCCTGGCAAGGAGCAGGAGCGCCAAGAGCGCTCCGACGGCGATCCAGATTCTCGGATCGGCCAGCGAGAGGTCTTCGAGGCTGCGTCCCCAGGTACACCGAGAGCGCGGTGATCGGCAGGTAGCCGACCGCGGTGGTCCACATGAAGCGGATCCGCGGCGCCTCGGCGGCGCCTGCGACGAACGAGAACAGGCTGAACGGGACGATCGGCACCAGGCGGGCGGCGAGTAGGAGCGTCACGCCGCCCTCGTCCACCACGCGCTCGAGCCGATCAAGCCGCTCGGTCTTGACGATCCGCTCCACCAGGGGCCTTGCGGCCCGGCGGCCGATCTCATAGGCGAGCATTCCCTGGGCGGTCCAGCACACGACGAGGATGGCCATTGCGGGCCAGAAGCCGTAGACGTAGCCCGCAGCCGCATCGAGGATCTCGGCGGGATACCAGACGAACGTGTGCAGGGCGGCGAGGCCAGCGATCAGGGCCACGCCCGCCGCGCCCGAGTCGCGGAGGTCCTTGCGCAGCGAGGCCGTCTCGCCGGACAGGACGTCTCCCGCCGCGTCGCGGAGGGGCTCGATCAGGAACACAGCGGCGATCAGCGCTGCGGCGAAGGCGATGGTCAGCGCGATCGGCCTGCGTGGAAGCCCGGAGCTACCGGGCTGCCCGGCCTTCGGTCCGGGCTCGTCGCTCACGCGACCGAAGTATGGCCGATGCCGGTGATCGGAAATGACAATCGGGGCGCCCGGATTTGAACCGGGGACCTCACCGACCCGAACGGTGCGCGCTACCAGGCTGCGCCACGCCCCGAGAGGGCGTCAAGGGTATCCGGTGTCAGTCACCGTGGATAGGAGTAAGAAGCCGCAGAAAGGGCAGGAAGGAGATATGAGCGCAAAGGGGTTGTAAGAAACATGACGGCAGGCAGATCCAGGTTGGAAATCTCGATGGCGGCAGAGCCCGGCAGCGTCCGCTTGGTGCGGACCGAGATCATGCGGTGGTTCCACGAGCTCCGGCACGGCGACGACAACCTCGCCGCTTCGATCGCGGTTGCGGTCTCCGAGGCCGTGGGGAACGTCGTCAGGCACGCGTATCCCGGCGAGGGGACCGGGCGCGTCGAAGTCGAAGCGCAGCTCGAGGAATCCACGATCGTCGTGAGCGTCAGCGACGGAGGGACCGGGATGACGGCCCGGACAGGACGTGGACACAACGGCATGGGACTGCCCGTGATCGGGCGCCTCGCCGATGGCGTGACCGTGGTCTCGGACGACGGCGGCACCCGTCTCTCGATGCGCTTCGAACTGAAGGAGGCGGAGCGGCGCCGCTCGTTGTTCGCCCCACTTCAGGACCGCTCCATCGCGGCTGTCTCGCACTAGCACCGGCAACGCAGAAGAGCGCGCGCCGTAGGATCATTCCCGGGATGCCGGGACGACGCACGCTCCTTTCAGGCCTGGTCGTTCTTGCGCTGCTCGCAGCCACGGCCGCCGTCGCCTATCTCGCTTACGACAGCGAGCGCGACGATGCCATGGACGCCGACCTCGAGTTGTCGGAGCGGGTCGCGACGGAGGCGCGTGCGGAGGTGGTCGCGATCGCCTCGGGCTTGCGCGGGGCATCGGGAATCGTCGACAAGGACGGCAGCCTCGATCCCGTGCGCTTCAGGGCGTTCGCCCGCGACGTGACGGAGCGCTCGCCGGCTCTGGGCCTTTCATGGGCGCCGCGAATCGACGGTTCCGAAAGAGCCGCCTTCGAGGAGGAGCTCGGCAGAGAGATCACCGGCCTGGACCCGGATGGCGACATTGTCCCGCGAGACTCGTCCGGCGACGTCTACCTACCCGTCTCGAACACTTATCCCAATACGTTCGCCCGAAGGGAGTTCCTCGGCCTGGACTCGCTCTCCGATCCCACCCGCGCCGCCGCCGCCCGCAACGCGATCAAGGCGGCCGAGCCACAGATTTCGAGTCCTCTGACGATCGCCCAGACAGGTGAGACAGGCGCAGCCGTCTACGCCCCGGTGACGCTGAACGTGAAGGGCGCCCCCCAGACCGTCGGCGTGATGATCTCCGGGGTCCCGGGCGACTCGATTGCCGATCAGGTGCGCCGTAAGCTCGACGTGGAGGGCAGGATCGCCATCACCGACGAGGGTGATCCCCTGACGGGCGAGGCCCATGCCGAGGACGACGTGTCCACGAGCATCCCGGTGCTAGGCAGGAGCTGGCTCGTCTCCGTCCCGGCCACCACGCCGGTCGACCTGCTCCCTGCGATCGCTTACGGGGTTGCTGGGCTGACTTTGACCCTCCTGGCAGCCGGACTGCTCGCCTTCGCAGGGCGGCGCGAGCGAGACCTGCAGCGACGGAGAGCCGATGCCGAGCTGCGAGCGGCAAGAGAGAGCCTCCTGACCCGGATCACTGAGGTAATCGAGCGGGAGATCGAGGTCAAGGGCAGGCTCCGGAGCCTTGCCCGCACGCTTGTTCCGGCGGTCGGTGACGTCTGCAGCGTCCATGAGGTGATGCCCGACGGCACCGTCAGAAGGGTTGGCGTAGCCGCGCTCGATGAAGAGACCGAGGCCCTCGTCCGGTCGCTGCCCGAGCCATCCGAGACGAGCCCGATCCGCGCTGCCGTCTCGAGCCGCGAGCCGGTCCTCTATACGCGGATCGCGGAGAACAGGGAAGCGGCCAGGGCCAGGGCCCGCGGTATCCCGGTGGCCGGCTCGGAGAGCGAGGTCTCGGCCGTGGCGCGCCTCCAGGCGGAGCAGCGCTCCAACATGATCGTCCCGCTGGTTGCGCGCGGCAGGGTGCTCGGGACGATCTCGCTCTCGATCCTCAATTCGAGCGGCCGCGACCCACTCGATCGCGACGACATCGCCTTCGGCATGGAGGTGGCCACGCACGCGGCCATGGCACTTGACAACGCCCGCCTCTACGAGCAGCAGCGCGATATCGCGGCGATCCTTCAGCAGGCGCTCCTTCCGCGTTCGCTGCCTGACGTCGCGGGGGCCGTGGTTGCGGTCCGCCACCGCCCGGGGCGAACGGGCACCGAGGTCGGTGGCGACTTCTACGACCTCTTCGAGGCGGGGGATCGCTGGGTTGCCGTCGTCGGTGACGTCTGCGGCAAGGGGCCCGAGGCCGCTGCGCTCACGGCGCTGGTCCGCCACACCCTCCGCGCGACCGCTCGGCTCGGCCCCGAAGAGGCGGTGCTGAGGGTCCACGAAGCGATTCAGGCCTCCGGCGAGAACACCTACTGCACGCTTGCCTGCGCCGAGCTGCGCCGAGACGCCACCGGCCTGATCGCAAGGGTCACGACCGCCGGCCATCCCGAGCCTCGCGTGGTCAGCCGCGACGGCGCCGTCGAAAGGCTCGACGTGACTGGTCCGCTGGTCGGCGTCCTCCACGACCCGGTGTTCGAGGCCCAGGAGATCCGGCTGCCGGCCGGCTCGACGTTCTTCATGTGCTCTGACGGAATTCCCGAGGCGCGCAGGAACGGCGAGATCTTCGGCGATGGCCGCCTGGAGCTCCTGCTGGCGCAGCTGGGAGCCGTGGGGCCGGAGGAGATGCTCCGCCGGCTCGAAGACGAGGTCGTCGACTTCGTGGCGGGCAGGCCTCGCGACGACCTCGCCCTGTTTGCGCTGCGGGTCAACGACTCCTGAGTTATCCCCGGGCCTACCCGGGGTACGGTCTACGTATGGCTCGAATTCTCTTTGCACCCCTCTCGATCGCCGGGGGCATCCTGGCCGGCTTCGTGGGCACGAAGCTGTTCGAGTACATCTGGGGTCGCATCGACGACCAGGAGCCGCCCGAGCCTGCGGACCGGGAGACCACCTGGCTGAAGCTGGGAGTTGCCTTGGCCCTCCAGGGAGCGATCTTCAGGCTCGTCCGGGGGGCGTTCGACCACGGCGCAAGGAAGGCCTTCCAGCGCGGGACCCGCACGTGGCCGGGAGACGCCCGGCCCGACGAGACCTGACCAGAGCGGTCTTAACAAAAGAACCCGGGTTCGGACGAAGGCCAGCGTCTATGATTGTCACAAGGTCGGGCCCGGGCAATGCGAACGGGCCGGCCGATTTCTAGTACGGCGCGGTGCGCCCAGGGGCGTTGAAAGGATTCTTCGCCACTACGGACCGTCTTGCCTCCACTGGAGAGGAAAGATTCGATGTCCGATTACCGCACCCTTGGCGCGGTCGCGGAGGAGACGCTCCTCAGCGAGTACGCCCAAACACGCCGCCCCGATCTGGAGGAAGAGCTCTTCATGCGCTTCCAGCCGCTTGCCCGCTCACTCGCGATGCGCTATCGGAGCGGAGGGGAGCGGAACGAAGATCTGCTGCAGGTGGCGAACCTCGCCCTGGTCAAGGCGCTTCGCGGCTATGACCCCGAGCGGGGGAAGCGGTTCGCGGCGTACGCCGCCCCGACGATCCTGGGCGAGATCCGCAGGCACTTTCGCGACCACTCGTGGCGGCTTCACATGCCGCGCAGCCTCCAGGAACGGACGATGGAGGTCGAGCGCACGTCGACCGCCCTGGGCGAGGAGCTCGGCAGGGCGCCGACGGTTGGAGAGATCGGCGAGCGCGCCGGGATCAGCGACGAGGACGTCCTGGACGTCTACCAGGCGCTCGAAGCCCAGCGCTCGATGTCACTGGACATGCCGGTCCACCGTGACGAGGCCGAGTCCGTGCCCATGATCGAGACGGTCGGCTCGGTGGAGGACGGATTCGACGCCGTCGAGGCGCAGCTCGCGATCGAGCGCAGCGCCAGGCTCGACGAGCGGGAGCAGGCGGTCATTCGCATGCGCTTCCAGGACGGGCTCAACCAGTACGAGATCGGCGAGGCTCTGGGCGTCTCGCAGATGCAGGTGTCCCGAGTGATGCGCCGTGGGCTGGCGAAGCTCCTGGAGGCGGTGCAAGGCGACGAGTCGCCCGACGGCAGGCGCACGTTCGAGGACAATCATCGCGATCCTCGCTTCCCCGAGGGGCGAGCGAGGCGGCGAGCCAAGCGGCAACCCGCCGGCTGACTGATTCCCGCCCAGGGTGCTTCCCTAAGCTGGATTGAACGAGACAGACCCCACTAAAGGAGTCCCCGAATGGCCTACGAAGTACCAGACCTTCCCTACGACTACGACGCACTCGAACCCCACATCGACGAGGCGACGATGCGCGTCCACCACGACAAGCACCACCAGGCCTACGTCGACAAGGCGAATGCTGCGCTCGAGGGCACCGATTGGGCCGACAAGGACGTCGAGGACGTCCTGAAGGACCTGGACGGCCTCCCCTCGGACAAGCAGGGCCCGGTCCGCAACAACGCGGGCGGCCACGCGAACCACACGTTCTTCTGGCAGATCATGAGCCCCGACGGCGGCGGAGAGCCCTCCGGCGACCTGGCGGCGGCGATCGACGAGAAGTTCGGCTCGTTCGACGACTTCAAGGAGCAGTTCAAGAACGCCGGCATCGGCCAGTTCGGCTCTGGCTGGGCATGGCTCGTCCACGACGGCTCGGGCCTCGAGATCACCTCGACCGCCAACCAGGACTCGCCGATCTCGGACGGCAAGACGCCCCTCCTCGGCGCCGACGTCTGGGAGCACGCCTACTACCTGAAGTACCAGAACAAGCGCCCGGACTACCTCGACGCGTTCTGGAACGTCGTCAACTGGGACGAGGTCGCGAAGCGGTACGAGGCGGCTGGTTAGGGCTCGTCTGGCGGTGACGGCTCGGCTAGCGGCGGGCTAGGGCTCCCGCCATCCTTGGGCACGCCCCGGCGGACGAAGGGTTCGTGTGGGCACCCAAGGGGAGATTGACTGAGGCGTTCGGAGGAATGTTCGGAGGATTTTGCACCTCTACGGTGCAGAATCCTCCGAAATCCTTCGCGCGGGATCGTTTGGAGAGTTGTGCATGGATAGGAGGCACAACTCTCCGGAATCCGTGCCGGTTAGGGGTTGAGGGCGGAATCGTGCCGCGATACGCCGTACAGCCGCGCCGATCAGGTGGCGACCGGGTCTTGGCCCTCCGCGGCGGCCGATTCGCTCCCCTTTACTGAGCCGTTGTTCGTCCCTTCACGCGCCTCGCCGCGCCCCACGCGCCGGGATGTGCTCCATCGCGCGCTCGGCCATCGCCGTGATCGTGAGCGAGGGGTTGACGCCGGGGTTGGCGGGCACCGCTGAGCCGTCGCAGACGTAGAGGTTCCGGTAGCCGAAGACGCGATGCTCGGGGTCGATCACGCCGGTGTCCGGGCCGGAGCCGATCACGGCGCCGCCCAGGATGTGGGCGGTCGTCGGCGTGTTCGCGAAGGATTCGGTCAGGCCGCTCTGCGCGATGCCGTCCATCTGCTCGGCGAACCACTCGGCGACCTTGTTCGCCTCGGGGATGAACGTCGGGTTCGGCTGCGCGGGGTCCTGCTCGGTCTGGAGTTTCACGCCGCGCCCGAAGATGCGCCGTTTGGGGATGAGGCGCATCGCGTTGTCGAGCGACTGCATCACGAGCAGGATCACGGTGCGCTCAGACCAGCCGACGGGCCACAGGATGCGCAGGAACTTCAGCGGATGGCGCATCACCTGCCCCAGCCACAGGATGGGCCGGGTGAGCCTGGTGCCGTCGCCGGTCATGAGCGTGAAGAGGCGCGAGACCGAGTCGCCTCCCTTGCCGTATGTGACGACCTCGACGTGCGTGTCCGGATCCGGGTAGATCGACGAGGTGATCGCGACCGAGTTTGAGAAGTCCCGGCTCGTGTCCTTGGCGCTGACGGCCAGGATCGACTCGGAGTTGGTGCGGACGAGGTGCCCGAGGCGATCTGAGACGCGGGGAAGCGAGCCGCGGTGCTTGGCGTCGCGAAGCAGCTTGTTCGTTCCCAGAGCGCCCGCGGCAAGGACCACGTTGCGCGCCCTGAGGGTGCGGCGCTGCTTGCGGAAGATGGCGCCGGCACGTTCCGTGATCAGCTCGTAGCCCTCGGACCCGTCCTCGGCGCCGACGGGGCGGATGTCCACGACCTGGCGCTCGGAGTGGATCTCCACGCCCAGCTTCTCGGCGAACCACAGGTAGTTCTTGCGCAAGGTGTTCTTGGCGCCGTAGCGACAGCCGATCATGCACTGGCCACAGCGGACGCATCCGGTTCGCGGCGGGCCCTCGCCCCCGAAGTAGGGATCGGGGACCTCCTCGCCGGCGGGGCCGAAGAAGACGCCGACGCGCGTATTGGTCCACGTGTCGGCAACGCCCGTCTCCTCGGCGTATCTATGCAGGAGCTCGTCTGCCGGGCCGCGTCCCTCGTAGGTGGTCACGCCAAGCATCCGCTCCGCGGTGTCGTAGTGCGGTTTCAGCTCTGAGTCCCAGTCCTCGGCGAGGCCGTCCCACTGCGGGTGGGTGAAGAACGCGGGCCGCGCCCGGTAAAGCGTGTTGGCGTATCCGAGGCTGCCTCCTCCCACTCCCGAGCCGGAGACGATCAGGATGTCCCTGAAGGCGGTGACGCGGAAGATCCCGCGCATCCCCAGGCGGGGCATCCAGTAGTAGCGGCGCATCTGCCAGGTCGACTCGGCGAAGTCTGAGTCCTCGTAGCGGCGACCGCATTCGATCACGCCGACCGAGTACCCCTTCTCCGCGAGTCGCAGGGCGGAGACCGAGCCGCCGAAGCCCGACCCGACGACGATCCAGTCGTATTCGTCCTCCTCGACCTCGTTCGCCATCGCGAGCGAAACCTAGTCTGTGGGCGCCTCTACCTTGCCCTCCGCGATGTCCTGAAGGGGCTTGACCGATGCGGCTCGCGCGTAAAGGACGTGGAGCCGGAAGCTTTGCGCATACGGCTGGTCACAGCCGTTGTCGAAGACAACGATCGCTTCCTCGTTGGTGAGCGCCGAAGCGGTCACGCCGGCGTCTTCGCGGTTCACCTGACTGCGGATGTCCTCGACCGTCGCGACCTTCTCCTCGTCGGAGGCGGTGAGCCAGTCGCTGCAAGCAGCGAGCGGGGCGACCGAGCCGCCCAGCTCGTTGCCGACGGGCTCCGCTTCGCCGTCATCCGAACCCGAGTCGCCGCAGCCGGCGAGCGCGAAGGCGCCGGCTGCGGCCAGGGTCAGCAGACCGCCCCTAGTCACCCGGGCCGAGGTCGATCTGGCCGGAGATCGCGCTCATGTACTCGCCGATCCGCTTCGCCTCAGGAGACTTCGCGAGCTCCTTCATGTGGGCCTCGCGCTCCTTCTGCTCAGCAGCTGCTCGCGCGGTGCCGGGACGCGACGGCATGTCGTACCAGGTGCAGGTGCCGTCGGGGGCGGTTCCGCCCTCCCACTCGGCGAAGCACTCGAGCAGGAGCGCGGCCTTCGGAGCGTATGCGGCGCTACCGGTAGAGAAATCGCAGTTCTCAGGCAGGAAGCCCGGAGTCGACGCGCCCGCGGTGGGGCCGAGCATCGGGTCTGCCGTCAGGGACTCGCGCGTTCCGTCGGGGCCTTCGTTGTCGTACCAGCAGTTGCCGTCGCTGACGGGGAATTCGTCCCAGTAGTGGTCGGTGCCGTTCGGCAGTTGCTTCGGCACTTCCTCGTCGAGGAGGCCGCTCTGGTTGCCGAACTTGCCCAGGGCTTTGAACGGCTTGATGCCGCCGGGTACCTGGCCCATCTTGTTGCCGAAGTACCGGTTGTTGCACGACGTGGACGCGACCGACGGGAGCCCGGGGACCGCGATCTCTGGACAGTGATTTCCGGGGTCCACATTGCCCTCGGCTTCGCCCGCGATGGCGTCGGGAATCGAGATCAGGAACGTTCCGTACTGCCAGTTGTCGAACACCTTGTTGTTCGAGAACTCACCCTTGTTGTGACCGGGCCACATGATCCCGGTGCCAACAGCCTGCGGGACCAGGGGCACGAACGGAATGTCCTCGTCCCCGTAGATGTCGAGGTTGTTCGAATAGAACATGTTGTTGTCGACCTTCATGCCGTCCGCGGGGAAGCCGGGATGGCCGGGGGCCGAGAGCGTGTCCGTCGTGAGCCCGTTCGCGTTGCCGTAGAAGTGGTTCTTGGTGACGCGCACAGAGTTGCCCATCGAGCCCGAATAGCCCATGGCGGAGCCGTGTAGGTCGCACTTCTTGATGACGGTGTTGTAGCGCTCCTCCGGATAGAACTCCTCGTCGCGGAACTCGCCGGTCTGTGGCGACGCTCCGGGGTAGATGACCGCGTCGCCGGAGCCGTAGCCGTCGCAGTTCTTGACCTTGTTGTGGTCGCTCGTGAACGACAGGTGGCCGTAGTCGGCGTTCCAGTAGAACTTCACCTTGTCGAGCAGGACGCCATCGGTCTCCTCGGTGTAGAAGCCGTGCTCCTTTGCGCCGCGCATCAGGAAGTTCCTACCCACGAAGCCGTCTGAGCGGTCCGTGCGGAGGACAACGTGCTTGGAATAGCAAGGATTCTCCGGCCCGTCAGGGGCCGCGAGGCAGTCTTCGGGGGCCGTGTCTTCGGCCGAGCCGGGACGGTTTCCGGGCTTGTCCGGGTTCGAATAGCCAACGCCGGCGTCGAGGATCACGTCCTCGGGCCGGGCGCCGGAGCCCTCGAGCTGAAGGTTGCACTTGATGCACTCGCCGAGCTCCTGCTCGGGAATGCCGTGCCGGTCGGGGTCAGGCTCGGCCAGCGGCTCGCCCTCGACCGCGCGGCCCTGGACGTAGATCAGGTTCTGGTCGTTCGGGCACGTTGCCTGGTACTCGTACGACGGCGTGAGCGCGCCCGACTGGTCCTCCTGGAGGAGCGACGGGTTGCACTCGGGGTCGTTCACGGGAGCCGACCGCGATTCGGGCTCCGTGTAGCGGCCCGGCATGATCACGACTCGGTCGTTGTTGCCCGAGTCGTTGATCGCGTCCTGGACCGCTTCGTACTCGCACATGCCCGCGAGGTCCTTGTTGATCTTGGTCAGCTTGTCGGCCTTATTGTCCGAGAGCTTCTTCCGTGGCTGGCTCGGACGCAGCTTGAAGCCGTCCTTGTTCGCCTTCTTGATCGAAGCCTTGGCCAGGTCGAGCGACGAGCTCTGGCAGACGACCCGCACATCGCCCGGGCCCTTACCGGTGACGGCTGAGCTGAGCGAGCGGGCCTCGGGCACCTTGCCGCCCGTGGGCTGGCCGCCCGCGTCGTCGACCGTGGGGTCGGGCCAGTACGAGGGCCGCTCGAGGTGGCCGGAGGAGACGGCTGGCAGCGCCATCGCACCGATGCCGACGGCCACCAGGATTCCGAGGCGGCCACGGCGGACCACGTTGAGCAAGCCTGCGTTCAAGATGTCTCCTTTTCGGATTCCCTCCGGCGGCCCCGACCGGGCCGCGCCTAGTACGGACAAAGTAACACCGCTCGGCCTTCTTTGCTCTGAGGCAGTACGTGCCTGAGACCAAGCCCGGAAGCCCTTAACCGCAACTCAAAGAAGAGCGGGCATATGTGGCGTAGAAAAGCGGTTTTCGGGCCGTCGGTTGTCCTTTGACACCCCTCTCAGACCCAGGTAGTTTCGATAAGGGTGCGCGGAGAGGGCCGTGCCACCCCCAAATTCCCATGTTCAAGACTCCAGGCTCACCATCTTGAGGCGGTCCGCTGGAAGGATCGTCGCGATCCTCGCGATCGTCGCTGCCGCAGTGTTCCTCGTCATGTTCGTCGGGGGCGGCGAGGACGAGTACGAGGTCACGGCCGAGTTCCAGAACGCAAGCCAGCTCGTGCCGGGGAACCAGGTCATGGTCGGAGGCCTCGCGGCAGGCTCCGTCAAGGACATCAGCCTGGGCGAGGACGGCGAGGCCGTGGTCAGGTTCACCGTCGATGACAAGTTCGCGCCGCTGCCCCGCGGAACCACCGCGACGGTCCGCCAAGGCTCGCTCTCATCCGTCGCGGGCCGCCAGATTCAGCTCACGCTCCCGCCACAGGGGACCGACGACCAGGGTGAGATCGAGGACGGCGGCACGATGACGCAGGACGAGACCGTCTCGGCCGTTGACCTCGATGAGATCTTCAACACCCTCGACGTCGAGACGGTCAAGGACTTCAAGGAGGTCATCACCGGCTTCCGCGACTCGTACGAGGGTGTGACGGAGCAGGCGAACGAGGGTGCGAAGTACTTCAACCCGCTGCTCTCCACGTCGCGGCGGGTCTTCTCGGAGCTCAACCGAAACCCCGAGAATCTCGAGTCGCTGCTCGTCAACTCCGCCTCCCTGTCCGCGCTGCTCGCGGAGCGTCGCGACGACCTGAGCCAGCTCGTCTCGAACGCTTCCGGGGCGCTCGGGGCCATCGGGCGACAGCGTCAGGCGCTCGCCGACACGATCAACCAGCTCCCCGACTTCCTGCGCCAGGCGAACACGACGTTCGTGAACCTGCGCTCGACACTCGACGATGTGGACCCGCTCGTCGCCGCGTCCATCCCGGTCGCGGAGCGGCTCGGCCCCTTCTTCCGCGAGTTCCGCGCGGCCGCGGCGGACGCCGTGCCCACGATCCGCGACCTCGACGCGATCGTGCGTCGCCCGGGCAACGCGAACGACCTGGTCGAGCTGACCCGCCTCCAGGTCCCCCTCGCCGAGGCAGGCGTCGGCTCTGGCGCGCCGGATTGCGGCAACCCAACGTCGAACGACTACGACCCGCCCGCCGCCGACGAGGACTTCACACAGGGCGCCCTGGGCGAGACGAACTGCGCGCTTCGCAATTCGAACGCTCAGCTAGCGAACCTCCGCGCCTATACGCCTGAGCTGGTGGGGTGGTTCGACGGCTTCTCCACATCCGGGCTCTTCGACGCCTCCGGAGCGCTGGGCCGCATCAACACGACCTTCAACGCGTTCTCGCTCTCGCTCGGCAACGGCCTCCCCGACCTTCTCTCGCCGATCGACCCGGCCGACGTCCTCTCGGGCACCGGCGCGGTGGATGTGGACAACGACCAGCGCTGCCCAGGCTCCCTCGAGCGAGATCCCGGCGACGGCTCGACACCGTTCACGGACGGCGGGTCACTCGACTGCGATCCGAGTCAGGTGCCAACGGGCCCATGAGGAGAATTGCTCTCACAATCGCACTTCTGGCTGCCGGCGGCTTCGTCTTCGCGACCTCGGTCTCCGCGGACGAGGAATCGCACACGTACCGGCTCGAGATGTTCAACGCATTCGGGCTGGTGGAGGGGTCGGAGGTCAAAGTGGCCGGAGTCAATGCGGGCACGGTCGAGTCGCTCGAGGTGAGCGAGGACAAGACCGCGCTCGTCGAGGTCAAGCTCACAGGCCCGCTCGCCGTCCTGGGCGAGGACACGCAGTGCTCGTCCGAGCCGCAGTCCCTCATCGCGGAGTACTTCATCGACTGCCAGCCCGCTGGAGAGCCGGCCGAGGACGGCAGCATCCTGCGCAAGAAGGTCGAGCAGACGGTCCAGCCCGATCTGGTTCAGAACACGCTGCGCGAGCCGTTCAAGGACCGCCTTGCGATCCTGATAAACGAGTTCGGCACCGCCCTCGCGGGCAATCCCGAGAACCTGAACGAGGCCATCCGCCTCGGTGCGCCCGCTCTCGACGACCTGCACGCGGCTCTCCGTCTCCTAGGTCACCAGAACACGGTGATCCGCGACCTGAACGTGGATTCGGACGAGATCATCGGCAAGCTCGCCGATCGCCGTGAGGATGTCGCCGCGTTCATCGAGAACGCGGGCGCAGCCGCCGCCGCGTCCGCCGAGCGCAGTGATGACCTCTCCGCGGATTTCGACAAGCTCGACGATTTCCTGGTCGAGCTGGAGCCCACCATGGCGGAGCTCGGGAACGTCGCGCGCGAGTCCACTCCACTGCTCTCCGACCTGCGCGGCGCCGCGCCGCAGCTGAACGAGCTCGCGGTCAGCCTTCCCAAGTTCAACCGCGCGACCCAGGATTCCCTCGTCAGCCTCGGTCGCGCCTCGATCCCAGGCAAGCGGGCGCTTGACCGCGGAGTCCAGAACGGAACGTTCCAGGCGCTCCGCGACTCGGCCGACCAGGCCCCGCGGACCACTGAGCTCCTCAAGGACTTCCTATCGGACCTCGACGACCCGCGCCGCGCAGTCGAGGTCGACGCCCGCGCCGCCAGGGCGTGTGAGAACAACGAACGCCCCTGCTATTCGACCGGGCGCGAGGGCCCGACCGGGTACACCGGTTTCGAGGGCCTTCTCAACTACGCCTACTACCAGGCGGGTGCGCTCAACCAATACGACAGCGTCGGCCACCTCCTGCACTTCTCGCTTTACGACGTCTTTGCCGGCCCATGCGGCAGCTTCAATGCGGGTCAGGACTTCCCGGCAGAAGGCGGCGGTACCACAACTGATCCGCTCGCTGCAGAGGACTGCGTGGGCGGCCTCGGCCCGAACCAGCCCGGCATCACGCCCGGCCAGTCCGAGGAGGATCTCGGCATCCCGCCGTACGACCCAGCTGTCTGCCCCCAGGGGTCGGTCCACCCCTCGTGCACCCCGGGCGGGCCTCGTCGTTCGAGCGAATCCACAAACGGGTCCGGCGGCCGGTCGGGCGGGGGCGGGGGCGAGCCCGGCGTCGGCGACCTGCCGGGCGGCGGCGATCTGCCGGACCTGCCGGGCGGCGGCGATCTGCCCGACCTTCCGAGCGACCCGGGCGCGGGAGACCTCGGGGACGTCCTCGACGATCTGCCCGGCGGGCTCGGGGGTAACAAGGACGGCAAGGACGGTGGCGGTGGCGGCGGTGGCGGCGGTGGCGCCGGCCAGGCGGCAAATGACCTTCTCGACTTCCTCTTCAAGCCATGAAGCGGCGTAGTCCAGGAGCCACGCTTGCCGCCTCGCCGACGATGGTCGGCGCCGTCACGACATTGATCCTGATCGTGGCCGTCTTCCTCGCTTACAACGCGAACAACGGGCTTCCCTTCGTTCCCGTCTATTCGGTGTCTGTTGACGTGCCGAACGCAGCCCGCCTCGGCGAGAACAACGAGGTCAGGATCGGCGGAACCCGCGTCGGCGTGGTCGAATCGATTGCGCCGATAGACCTGAACGACAGCGACACGACCGCTTCAACCGAGGGTGACGAGAGCGCGGGCGACGTGCCCGAGCTCGGCGCCAGGCTCAACCTGAAGCTGGACAAGGCTGCGGAGCCGCTTCCTGTCGACTCGGTGTTCCGGGTTCGCTATCGATCCACCTTCGGCCTCAAGTACCTCGAGATCGTGCGAGGAACGGGTCCGGACGCCGAGGAGGGCCACATCTTCGACGGGACGAACGACGGCGACCTTGCGGAGTGCGACATCCCCACCGATCCGGCGACCTTCTCGGAGTCGCTCCCCGAGCAGGCCAAGGACGGCTGCTTCCAGGAGCAGACCGAGTTCGACGCCATCAACAACACCTTCGACAACGCGACGCGAACCGCTGCGCGTGAGAATCTCGTGGGCTTCGGCGGCGCGTTTGCCGGGCGCGGAGCATCGCTGAACGACGCGATCGAGGGCCTGCGGCCGCTCGTCGAGAACCTGGGGCCCGTCTCGCGCGTCCTCTCCGATCCCTCGACTCAGCTCGAGCGCTTCATCTCGTCGCTCGCGCGAACGGCGGAAATCGTCGCGCCCGTCGCCGAGGAGCAGGCGCAGTTCTTCACCAACGCCGCGATCGCATTCGACGCGATCGCGCGCAATCCCGAGGCGCTCAAGGACACCATCTCCGAGGGCCCGGAGACGCTGGATGTGGCGATCGACACGCTGCCCAGGCAGCGACCGTTCCTGGCCGAGTTCGCCGAGCTCTCCAGCCGCTTGCGGCCCGGCGTTCAGGACCTGAGAGTTGCCCTCCCCGTGCTGAACAGCGCGATCGACGTCGGCACGCCCGTCTTGGCGCGGACTCCGCAGATGAACCGCGACCTTCGCGACGTCTTCGTCGAGCTCGACAACCTGATCAAGCAGGAATCCACGGCGGTCACGCTCCAGCGCCTCCGTGACACGTTCGACTCCGCGCGCCGGTTCTCGGAATGGGTCGTGCCGGCCCAGACCGTCTGCAACTACTGGAACTACTGGTTCACGTTCCTTCCGGAGGCGCTCTCGGACCGCGACCAGGCCGGCTACAACTTCCGCCAGGCGCTCACGAATGCCCCTCCCGGACCCATCGGCTTCAACATCGGGCCGGAGACGGTGACAGTGCCCGGCGAGACGCACGGACCCGTTGCGGGCTATTCAGGGATCCAGGCCACCGGCAAGCACGGCCCGCTGCCCAATCCGGCCATGGACAACGTGTTCGATCCCGAGGAGCAACCGATCGTGCACGGCAACCCCTACGGCCCGACCGGACAGGACGGCTCAGATTGTCAGGGCGGCCAGTCCGGCTACCTGCTGGGCGAGCTCAGGGTTCCCGGCCAGCCCAAGTCGAACCCGTCGGTGGCGGTCGCCGACATCCCGGGCGATCGCGGTCCGACCACCACCTACTTCGACGAGAACGGCGACCGTACCTATCGCGACACCCGCGTGCCATCGAGGCAGCCATGAGGACGGGCGCGCGCAGAGAGCGGCTGCCGAACTGGGCGATCGGCCTGATCCTGATCGTGCTGCTGGCGATCGCGTCGCTCTACGCGTTCACGAAGAGCGTCCCGTGGTCGAACCCGCACACCGTGCAGGCGGTCTTCCCGTCGGCCGGGAACATCAGGCCCGCGTCACCGGTCCGGATCGCTGGAGTCAACGTCGGCAAGGTGACGGAGATCGAGCACCTCGCGCCCGATGAAACAGAGGACGTCACGGCGCTCGCCGGCTCGACGGGCGACCCGGTTCCGGCCGACACGCCCGCGACGGCAACGGTGGTGACGATGGAGCTCGACGACTCCGCGTTGCCGCTGCACGAGGACGCGACCATGAAGCTGCGCCCGCGCCTCTTCTTGGAGGGCAACCTCTTCGTCGACCTCAAGCCGGGCACCCCGAACGCTCCGGAGGCCGAGGACGGCCACATGTTCCCGGTCTCCCAGACGTCGATCGCGGTTTCGATCGACCAGATCTTCACCACCCTTCAGTCAGACGTCCGCGCCAACCTGCAAACGCTCCTCGACGAGCTCGGCACCGCGTTCAGGCAGGGCGGGGCGGAGGGATTCAGGGAGATCTACAAGACCTCTCCGGGCGCCTTCCGCTACACGGCGGAGGTCAATGAGGCGTTCCTGGGCACCGAGGAGCATGACCTCTCCGAGCTGATCGTCAACCTCGACTCGACGGTCGAGGCGCTGAACCAGGGAAGAGACCTCCAGGACCTCGTGACGAATCTGCGCACCGTGCTCGGCTCCTTCGCGGCCGAGAGCGAGAACCTCGAGCGGGCGATCGCGATCCTTCCCGACGTGATCGAGGAGGGCAGGCCCGCGCTCGCGAGCCTCAACTCTTCGTTGCCCGCCCTTCGCGCCTTCTCCCGTGAGGCCTTGCCGGGCGTCCGCTCCACGCCGGCCACGCTGGATGCGGCCACGCCGCTCCTCGAGCAGGTGCGCGGCCTGGTCTCGGAGGAGGAGCTCCGCGGCCTCACGGCCGACCTGCGCCCCACCATTCCGGCCCTTGCCGAGCTGGCCGATGAGTCGATTCCGTTCCTCGATGAGTCCCGGAAGCTGGCAAGTTGCTTCAACGAGGTCGTCAACCCCTGGTCGCGGCAGACGATCAACGATCCTGCGACGCCCGCAAGCGGTCAGATCTACGAGGAACTCGGGTACGGCCTCACGGGAATCGCATCGGAGAGCCGCTCAGGCGATGCGAACGGCCCCTACATCCGCGTCATGGCCGGAGGTGGCACGAACACTGTCGTCCTCCCCGATTCGATCCAGGAAGGTGGCGGCACCGTTGACGCGGTGGGCCTGACCCCGCTTCCGCTCGAGGGTGCGATCCCGACGATCCAATCAAGCCTGAAGACTCCGTTCCGTCCCGACGTCCGCTGCGAGACGCAGGAAGCGCCGGACCTGGCCGCGACGGCCGGCCCGCCCCCGCGCCAGAGTGAGACAGCCAATCCGGCAGCTTCGGTGTCGCCATCGCCTGAACTGCTCGACACCGTGCGCGACCTGAATGGAGACTTCGAGGAAGCGGTCGAGCTTGCTTCGGATGGTCGTGGAGCCGCGGGCCTCAAGCTCAAGAACGACACGCTCGACGAGCTGAACACCGCCCTCGCCGAAGCCCTGGACATGGAGTACCTCCTGCCACTGATGGACGCGGAGCCGGTAGCGCCATGATGACCGCGATCCGCAAGAGCCTCCGCGACTTCCTCGCGGTCATCGCCCTGGTGATCCTGGCCGGCGCGATCAGCCTCTACATCTTCCAGGAGCAGCGCCTGCGCATCCCCGTTCTGGAGGAGAAGCCCTTCCAGTTCACCGCCGAGTTCGACAACGCGCAGGGCGTGGTCGCCGGCCAGGGCCAGACCCTGCGGGTGGCCGGCGTGCGGGTCGGCGACGTCTCGAAGGTCGAGCTGATCGATGGCCGCGCGGTCGTCACCTTCGACGTCGACCGCGAGTACCTGCCCATCTACGAAGACGCGACGATCCTGATGCGGCCGCTCACGGGCCTGCGCGACATGTTCTTCTCGCTCGACCCGGGCACGCGGAGCGCGTCCGGCGGCGAGATCGAGGAGGGCGACTCCCTGCCGCTTGCGAACACCGCGCCGGACGTGCCGCTCGACCAGGTCCTCGAGGCCCTCGACAACGACAATCAGGCCTACCTGCGGGCAATCCTGGTCGGCGCCGGACAGGGCTTGGAGGGCCGCGGCAAGGACCTCGGGCGCATTCTCGGCAGCCTGGGCCCGATCAACCGCGACCTCGAAAAGCTGAACACCGCGGTTGCGGAGCGCGACGAGAACCTGAGCCGCCTGGTTCACAACCTGTCGATCCTCACCAAGTCGGTGGGCACGCAGGATCGGGACATCATGCGCCTCGTCACCGCGTCCAACGACACGCTCGCGGCAATCGCCTCCGAGGATCCCGACGTGCAGAACGCGACCCGCCTCCTGCCCGGCGCCCTCGGTGAAACGCGGGATGCGCTCTCCGCCACCAAGGACTTTGCCGACGAGCTCGGTCCGACTTTCAGCTCCCTGCGCCCGTTCGCGCGCAATCTGCCCAGGCTCAATTCTTCTACCACCGAGCTGGCCGAGACCGTGACGCCCGTCATCCGCGATCAGCTGCGGCCGTTCGTCCGGTCGGCGCGCGAGCCGATCCCGGACCTCAAGGCGGCTTCGCAGCGCCTCGCCAAGACGGCGCCGAACCTAACGACGATGGGGACCCGGCTCAACCATTTGACCAATATGGCCGCGTACAACCCCCGCGGCAAAGAGCCGGTTGGTACGGCCGGTCGTGACGAGGGCTACCTGTACTGGGCCGGCTGGCTCTCGCACAACGGCGTGAGCCCATTCGCGGCGCAGGACGGAAACGGCCCTTACCGCCGCATCTACTACACCGCGAGCTGCCAGAACATCACCAATCTCCTTTCCGGGTCTCCGGCCGGCCCGGTCATCACGGGTCTGGTCACGGGCCTGCCTGCTCTCTTCGAACCAGGAGCGCCCTGCGGCTGATGCAAAAGCAAGCTCCCTCAATCGGCCGCATCCTCATCGCCGCAGGCTTTGCCATCTCCTGCTTCCTCCTGATCATGTTCCTGTGGATCGCGTTCGGTGGCCCGGTGCCGCTGAAGGCGAAGAGCTACCGGATCACCGCCTACTTCCCCGAGGCGACCCAGCTAGCCGCCGAGTCCGACATCCGCATCGGCGGCGTCTCGGTCGGCAAGGTGAAGGAGGTCTCGCTGGCCCCGCCCGACAAGAGGATCGAGGGCTACGACACGACCGAAGCCGTGCTGGAGATCAGGCCGGAGTTCGCCCCGATCTCCGAAGACGCGCGGGCGATCCTGCGCCAGAAGACGCTCCTCGGCGAGACCTACGTCGAGCTCACGTCCGGGACGGAGCCGGGGACCGAGAGTGCGCCGGTGTCGCTCGGAGCCGCCGCCAGCGTGTCCGACTCGGAAGCAGAGGACATCGAGGCCATCGAGGAAGAGGGCACCCTCGAGGTCACCGCCACGCGGAACGCGACGCAAATCGACGAGATCTTCAACGCGCTCGACCCCGAGACGCGCGTCGCCTTCCAGGAATGGCAGCAGTCCGCGGCGGTCGCCGTGCAGGACCGCTCTCTCGACCTGAACGACGCGTTCGGCAACATCGGCCCGTTCATCACGGACGCGTCGGAGACGCTCGAGATCCTCAAGGGCCAGAAGGAGTCGGTCAAGGGCCTCGTGCGCGATACCGGTGTGGTATTCGAGGCGCTCTCGGAGCGCGATCAGGAGCTGGCAGGCGCGATCACCGGATCGGAGGCCACTTTCGGCGCGCTCGCGGACGCCGACGACGCCCTCGCCGAGAGCTTCACGATCCTGCCGACCTTCCAGCGCGAGTCCCGCGCCACGCTTCTCCGTCTCGACGAGTTCCAGCGCGACACGCGCCCGCTGGTCCAGAAGCTGTTGCCGGTCGCCAACGACATAAGCCCGACCCTTGACAGCGTGCGCCGCCTGTCGCCGAACCTGGAGAGCCTCTTCCGAAACCTCGATCCGCTGATCGATGCCTCGGAAGACGGCCTACCGGCTCTCGAGCGCTTCCTCGGCCCTGAGGGCCTACAGCCCGTGCTCGACACGCTGGATCCGTTCCTGTCGAACCTGAATCCGGTCCTCCGCTACCTCGCGGCATACCGCAAGACCGCGGCTGACTTCCTCGTCGGCCCCGGTGCGGCCCTCTCGGGAACGCTCGAGCCCCAGCCCGGCCAGCCGGCGCCGCGCCACTACCTCAAGCAGCTCGCGTACACGAGCTCCGAGGCTCTTTCGGTCTACCCCCACCGACTCGCGCAGAACCGCGGCAACGCGTACCCGCCACCGCAGTACCTGGTCCTGCCGGAGAACGGGCCGCGCGGGATCTTCCCGAACTTCGACTGCAAGAACCTCGATTACACGGAGGCCAGCCAGGACCCGGACGAGGACGAGCACTACCACATCACCAACGAGGACGGCAGTTCGGGGCCAGAAGTCGGCCATCAGGGCGACTACGGACCCGAAGTCTCCGAGACGTTCGCGCCGTGCTACATCAACCCTGACCAGCCGGCCATCTTCGGCGGCGGACGGGCACCCGAGCTCTTCTCCGACCCGTAGGCCGCGACTCTCCTGGCAAACTGCCCGCAATGGCGAATGCGGAAGAGTGGGCGGAGATCGTCCAGGGCCTGGGCGGGCGCCTGGGAGTCGCGTACGAGCCGGTGGGAGGGCTCAACCCGCGCGGTGGCCCCGCTGCGCTCTGCCCGGGCGGCACGAACCGCCTGACCGGTCAGCTGGACCCCGATTACTGGGGCGCGTCATGCGACGCGCTGGAGCACGAGGAGGGCGGGCTCTTCAAGAAGACCGTGGTCCCTGGTGCGATCGTCGCCAAGGCGCACCTCCCCGACGTGGCCAAGGCGACCCCGCCGTTCAACGTCGAGTCACTCGACGGCGCGGAGGACATGATCGAGAGCAGGGTGAGCCGCCACCGGGTCCAGTTCGAGTCGATCGACTTCAATCGGCGCTTCATCACGACGGTGCCGCGCGAGCACGATCCGACGGCGCTCCGCGAGACCTTCGGCCCCGGCTTTCTCGACTGGGCGGCCCGGATCGACGCGGACGTGGACTTCGGCATCTCCGAGCGCCAGCTCTATTTCCTGTGGCGGCTCCGCGAGTTGACCGCCGACGAGTACGCCGAGGCGCTCAAGAACGCCGGCGAGCTGTTCAGGCGCATCCGCACGGAGGTCGAGGAGCACGGCACCCACACCTACCCCGCCGGCCCCTGGCACGCGGGCCTGGAGCCGTTTCCACAACCCTGAACCAACCCTCAACGGGGTCTGACCCCGGGTCAGACCCCCTTGAAGGTTGCTTGAGGGTTCAGCTCAGACCTGGGGCGCTACGTAGCCGTCGTCGCCCGGCATCAGCATTCGCCAGCCGGCGTCCGAGTCGTCCGGGACGACGTTCGGCATGATCGGCTCGACGACCATCGAGCGGGCCGCCTCCATGGCCTCGTCAGCCGATGAGTAGGGAACCAGCGACTCGAGCTGCTTGATCGTCGGAAAGACCAGCTCGATCTCCCCGGCCTCGCCGCGCTCCAGGGCCTCCTGCGGATTCATCCAGGCAGCGTCGGTCACCTCCTGGCCGTCTGCCTTCGGGGGCGAATGAGCCGGCGCGAGGGCCAGGTAGAAGCGCGTGTCGAAGCGGATCGGCACCGGCTCGGGCGTGATCCAGCGCGACCACAGAACGAGCTCTGCGGCGAGGTCGAGCTGGATCGAAGCCTCCTCGGCCAGCTCCCGGATCCCGGCTGCGCGGTGTGCGAGCTCGTCGGCGTCGACGTCCGTCTCGGCGCCCGAGACGCCGGTGATCAGCTCGTCGGCCTCGACCCGCCCGCCGGGGAACACCCACACTCCGGGCATGAAGCGGGCGCCCTCGTTCCGCTTGACGAGAAGGACCTCGAGCTTGCGGTCCGCGTGCTTGCCGCCGCGCCTGAGCAGGAGGATCGTCGCGGCCGGCCGCGCCGGCGCGGCCTCGAAGCCCTCCTCGAAGGGATTGCGCGCTCCGGCTGCGTCTTTGGGATGTTCATCGGCCATCGGTGAGACATCCTGCCCTACGAAGCGGCGAACGTCCCACGCCGTACACCATGGGGTACCAATCGGGACGTTTGGGGCGCTCAGGGCGCTACCCTCGTCGCCGCTATGGGCACCACCGAGACCAAGCAGCTCTGGGTCTGCACGTCGTGCGGATTCGTCTACGACCCGGACGAAGGCGATCCCGATGGCGGCATCCCGCCCGGGACCGATTTCGGCGACATTCCCGACAACTGGTTCTGCCCCGTCTGCGGGGCCCGCAAGGCCGACTTCGAGCCCTACAGCGAGTAGCAGGAGCTACTCGTCGAGCGCCCGCTCGCGCGAGCGGCGGTTCGCGGCGGACACCACGAAGTAGGCGATCGCGGCGATGATCGCCAGCGGCAGCAGGACGGCGGCGCTGATGAGCGCGACGCCCGCGCCCACCTCCAGGACCTTCCCCGCGTCGTCAAGCGCATCGCCGAATGACCAGCCGTCGTCGTCATCGCCGCTCGTGCCCGCGCCCTCGGACGTGATCACGATCGTCACCGTCGCCAGCTGAGCCCTGCTCTCGACGTCCGCGAGCTCGCTCTTCGCGTCGGCGATCTGGCGGTTGACCCCTGCCAGCTGCGCCTGGAGCGCCGCGACCTCGGCGTCGGTGGTCGCCGCGCGGATACGCGCGGCCAGGCTGTCCCGCTCCGCGCGGAGGCCGACCAGGCGGTCCTTCGCGGTCACGTAGGTGCGGGTGATGTCCTGCGACTGCTCCGTGCGGGACTTGACGTTCGCCAGCTCCGATAGCGCCGCCAGCGTGTCGTCGAGCGTCGAGCTGGGGACCCGGACCTCGAGCGTGGCCCGCGCGGCCTCGTCCGTGCCGGTGACGCGTGAGTTCAGGACGACTCCGTTCGCGCCCTCGACCACGTCGATGACGCTGTCGTTGACGTCGGCGACCTCGTCGGCAGGCGCCGCCAGTGTGAGCTGAGCGTCGCGCTCTACGCGGCGCTTTTCCTGGCCCCGGTTGGCGCCGGCATCGCGGGCCAGCGCGCCCGCCGCCCGGAGATTCTGATCGTTCGACTGGTAGAAAGCGCTGTCCTGGTCGCTATTGGGACTCAGGCCCGCCTCGATCGAAGATCCTCCTTCGATGCTTCGTTCTCGAGTACGTCCTCGAGCGTCGCGGCGGCGTCGTCGGCCGTCTCCTGCGCGCTCGGTGCCGCAGCGTCGCCATCTCCCGCGGCGTCGCCCTCGCCTTGGACGGCCTGCGTGCCTCCGGTCGTCGGGCCCTCGCCGCCGAAGTCGCCTACCTGCGAGAGCGAGACGCCGATGACGACCAGGGTCGCCGCAGCCGCAGCGATAGGTGTCCATCCGCGTGGGCCGTCGGGCCGGAACCGTGAGAGGAAGCCGCCGGTGTTCGCACCCGCCCCGCCGCCGCCGGCGCGTGCGCCCGGGCGCTTGCCGCGGGGGAAGCCCGCGGCGGCCCAGGCGTCGAGCTCGGCTTCGAAGCGGGGCTCCGGCTCCGGCCGCTCGGCCTTGAGGTCGGAGACGAGCGCCTCGATGCCTTCCATTCCCGCCGGAACCTCTTCGCCGCGAAGCGCGGCGTCCAGGATCTCGAGCTCGCGCTCGACCTCCGCCGGGATGTCCGCTTCGTCGCGGCCCTTGCTTCTCAGGTCATCGAGCCTCATCGCAGGCCCTCCTCAGCTTCTCGATCGTTCTGTGGACACGCATTGCTGCCGCCCGCTCGCCGACGGAGATCACGCTTGCGATCTCCGCGGTCGTCAGGCCGGCGAAGAACTTCAGAGCGACCAGCTCGCGCTCCCTGGCCGAAAGCTTCTCCATGCCCTGGCGGAGCGCCGCGCGGCGCATCGCCACCTCGGCCTCCTCCTCGGCGGGAGTGGTCTCCGCGACGGGCTCGCCCGTCATCTCGACGTGTCGCTTGCGGCGGCGGAGCTCGTCGAGGGCGGCGTTACGGGCGATGCCGAAGAGCCAGGCGCGCATCGACCCGCGTGCCGGGTCGAAGGACGACGACCTGCGGTACGCGCGCTCGAACGCCGCCGCGGTCACGTCCTCTGCCGCCGAGCGGTCCCTCAGGAGCCCCGAGACGTAAGCGAAGACATCGTCGCGCGAGGAGCGGTAGAGCTCCTCGAATGCCGCCTCCGCGTCGGTGGGCGCCGCCTGCGCTGGCGCGGTCAAGACATCGTTCATATCCCCACTACGGCGCCGGGGGCGTTTCATCACACCCCGATCTTCGCGGGTTACGCGGCGCGGCGGAGCGGCTCAGCCGGGGCGGAGTCCGGCAGGCGCACCGGCGCCTCGCCGGCATACGCGGCGGCGCATGCGGCCCTGATCGCCTCGCTCGTGATCGAGACGAGGCGCCTGAGGTCGGCCTTCGAGATCGCAAGCGGCGGCACCAGGACGACCGTGTCTCCGAGCGGCCTGACGATCGCACCCCTCTCGCGCGCGGCGAGCGTGACCCGGTGGCCCAGGCGAAGCGCCGGGTCGTGCTCGCCCAGGTCGATCCCGGCCATGAAGCCGCGGGAGCGGACCTCGGCCACCTCGGGCATCTTCGCGACGTCCGCGAGGAGGTCCGCGAGGAGCCGGATCTTCGGCTGAAGGCGGAGCAGGGTTCCCTCGCTCTCGAATGCGTCCAGGCTTGCGATCGCGGCGGCGCACGCGAGGGGGTTGCCCGTGTAGGTGTGGCCGTGGAAGAAGGTGCGGAAGTCCTGGTGGGCACCGAGGAAGCCTTCGTAGATGCGCTCCGTGGACAGCGTCGCGGCCAGAGGCATATAGCCGCCGGTGAGCCCCTTGGCGACGCACATCAGGTCGGGCGACACGCGCTCCTGCTCGCAGGCGAACATCGTGCCCGTCCGTCCGAAGCCCGTAGCGACTTCGTCGCAGATGAGGAGCACGTCGTGGTTGTCGCAGAGCTCGCGAACGCGGCGTAGAAAGCCGGGCGGCTGTACCCGGATCCCCGCCGCTCCCTGGACGAGCGGCTCGACGATGACCGCGGCGATCTCCCCGTCGTGGAAGTCGAGGATGCACTCGAGCTCCGAGGCATCGCCGGGCGTGACGTGATGGGCGTCGAAAAGAAGCGGGCCGTAGCACTCGTGGAAGAGGTCGATGCCGCCGACCGACACGGCGCCGATCGTGTCGCCGTGGTAGGCGTCGCGAAGGCAGACGTACGAGCGGCGCTCGGTCTCGCCCTGCTGCTGGAAGTACTGGTACGCCATCTTGAGTGCGATCTCGGTGGCGGTGGAGCCGGAGTCCGAGTAAAAGACGCGGCTCAGGCCCGGCGGGGCGATCTGGACCAGGCGCTCCGCCAGCTCAGCGGCCAGGGGATGCGTCAGGCCGAGCATCGTCGAGTGCGCGACGCGGTCGAGCTGGTCACGGATCGCCTTGTCGATGCCCGGGTGGCGATGGCCGTGGACGTTGCACCAGAGCGACGAGACGCCGTCTATGTAACGGCGGCCGTCTGAGGCGATCAGGTCGGTCCCGTCGCCACGCTCGATGACGAGTGCTTCTTCGTCGGCCCAGCCCTGCTGCTGGGTGAACGGATGCCACAGATGACGCCCGTCGAGGTCTTGGATGCGGCCTTCGCTCACTCGCGAGGCGACACTAGACCTCGTCTCGGCGGAACAACCTGTTTCGAATCAGCCCGATTTGCGGGCGCGGAACGCCCGAACCTTCGCGCGGTTGCCGCAGTCCCCCATCTGGCACCAGGTCCGCGAGTGGTTCCGTGAGCGGTCGTAGAACGCCCAGCGGCAATCATCGGCGGGGCACACCTTGAGCTTCACCCACTCGCCGCTCTGCATCGCGCCGTGAACGACGAGGGCCATCGTCGCCAGAGCCCCGTCCACGCTGCCGCAGGTAGGGACGATCTCCGCGGCTGATCCCTCGAATCGCACCTCCGAGGAGGCTCCGTCGAGAGCCGCATTCAGTTGAGCGGCCGGATCGTCACCCACGACGACGCCATTGTTTGCGAGCAGCAGGGAGCGGAGGCCTTCGCGGAAGCCGACGGCTCGCGCCAAATCCCGCTGCGACGGTTCGTCCCCGTCGTAGAGCCCCACCCCGGCTAGCCAGCCGGCGAGGCCCGCAGTGCTGTCCAGCTCATCGGTCGCCTCTTCGACGTCGAGGGTGTTCACGAAGCTCCGGACAGTCTCCAGGTCCCCGGGGGCACTGCTCGTCTCAATGTCGTGCTCGAGTCCCACAATGACGAAGTGTAACCGGTAAAAAGGATTAGACGGTGTTACAATAACCGCTGTAAGCAAAACACTGGTTTCAAGGAGCCGTTATGGAACACCGGATCGACACCGAACTCGCAGAACACGAGCGCCGAGCGCAGGAAAGGACGCGCAGGCGCTGGCCTGACGACGGGCTCCCGCCTCGCCACAAGACTGCGGTCCGTCCGGGCCCGCATCACCCGGCGGCACTCATCGCCCAGCTCTTCTCCCGCTAAGGATCCGGCTCTCCGCTCAGCCCGCGGCGAAGGCGCGTTCACCCGGCGCCACCGAGGCGATGGCCGCGTCGATCGCCGCGGGGGACAGCACCCGCTCGATCACCATTACCGCGGCGCCGATCACACCCGCGCGGTCCGCCAACTGGCTGCGCACGATGCGGAGGTGCCGCGTCGCCAGCGGCAACGAGCGCTGGTAGACGACCTCTCGGATCCCGGCCAGGAGCTGCTCTTGGGCCTGGGCGATGTCGCCGCCGACCACGATCACCGACGGGTTCACGAAGTTCACCGAGGCGGCTAGGACTTCACCGATCATTCTCCCGGACTCACGCACGAGCTGGACCGCCGCGGGCTCACCGGCCCGCGCGAGATCCACGACGGCGCGCGAATCGGAGGCAGCGAACCCCTCCGCGCTCAGCCGAGCCGCCATCGCACGGCCTCCGGCCAGGGCCTCGAGGCAGCCCACGTTCCCGCAGGCGCAGGTGACGTCATCCGCCTGCGGGCCGGCGACACGGATGTGACCGATGTCTCCGGCAGCCCCGTCCGCGCCGCGGTGGATCGCGCCATCCACGACGACACCGCAACCGATGCCCGTCCCGACCTTGACGAACAGCAGATGGTCCATCTCGGTCCACTGCATCCAGTACTCGCCCAGCGCCATGATGTTCACGTCGTTGTCGACGAGCACCGGGACGCTGTAGCGGTCGGTAAAGCGCTCGGGTATCGGGTACGCATCCCAGCCGGGCATGATCGGCGGGTTGCGAGGGCGGCCGGTCGCGTGCTCGACTGGGCCCGGGACGCCGATGCCGATACCCCGCACGTCGTCATCCCCCCGGCCGGCTTCCCGAAGCAGGACGTGGAAGCGCTCGTCCGCCCAATCAAGGACCTCCTCAGGGCCTCGAGCGATCTCGATCTCGCCGGTCTCCTCCGCCAAGACCTCACCGCCGAGGTTGGTCAGGGCAAGGCGTGCATGGGTCGCTCCGAGGTCGGCGGCCAGGATCACGCCGGCGTCGTGATTGAACGCGAACATCATCGGTGGGCGACCGCCGGTCGACTCGCTCTCGCCCGCCTCCCGAAGGAGGCCGTGCGCAAACAGCTGGTCCAACCGCTGCGCCACCGTCGAGCGAGCGAGACCCGTGCGCGCCACGAGCTCGGCGCGCGTCGTGCCGTCGGCGCTGCGAATCAGCTGCAGCATCGATCCCGGGCCGAATAGAGGGGCGGATCGTGGATCGTAGGCGGCCATCGCGTTCCGCGAAGTCAACCAGGGGGACTTTTCCTTGTCAAATCGACGGAAGTTTTTGGCTTGTATAAGCCAGATCAGAGAGTTTCGACTGACAAGCCATCAGCTTTTGTTTGACGAAAGCGCAAAAGTGCGCTAGGTTCGCATCCATGGAGGAGGGAGCGCCCGTGGCGTTTCAAGAAGACGTTTCCGCACGAACCCAGGAGCTGCGCACGGGCGTCATCGGAACCGGCTTCATCGGCCGCGTCCACACCCGGTCCGCGCTTCTGGCCGGTGGCCGGATCGCCGGTGTCGCTGCCTCCAGCGCCGAGCGCTCGGTCCAGGCCGCCGCGGAGCTGCGAGCGGAAGCCGGCTTCGCGACAGCGGAGGAGCTGATCGCGTCCGATGCGATCGACGTCGTCCACGTCTGTACGCCCAACCACCTGCACGTCACCCATGCGCTTGCAGCGCTTCGTGCCGGGAAGCACGTGGTTTGCGAGAAGCCGATCGCTCTCGACGAGCGGGATGCGAATGAGCTCGCAACCGTGGCGCGCGAGAGCGGCTGCGTGCTCGCGGTGCCCTTCGTCTACCGGTACTACCCGACGGTGCGGGAGGCACGCGCACGGATTGCCAACGGGTCCGCCGGTGCCATCTCACTTGTGCATGGCGGCTACCTGCAGGATTGGCTGCTTTCGCCGGACGACGACAATTGGAGGGTCGACCCCGGTTTGGGGGGCGCATCCAGAGCCTTCGCCGACATCGGCTCCCACTGGTGCGATCTCATCGAGTTCGTCACCGGCGAGCGAATCGTTCGCCTGTCGGCGCGCACCGCGATCGCGCATGCCGAGCGTGCCGCCGGCGGTGGGCACTCCTTCGAGCGTGCCGGCGACGGAGGCGCCACCGCGGTCCGCGATGTCGAGACCGAGGACATCGCTGCGCTCATCTTCGAGCTGGGAAGCGGGGTGATCGGGTCCGTCGTCATCTCCCAGGTCGCCGCCGGGCGCAAGAACCACCTCTGGTTCGAGATCTCCGGGTCGGCCGAGTCGCTGTTCTTCGACCAGGAGACCCCGGAATCGCTGTGGGTGGGACGACGCGCCGGCGGCCAGATCATCCCTCGTGACTTCGCGACGCTCTCGCCGGAAGCCGCGGCGTACGTCACCCTTCCCGGAGGCCACCCGCAGGGCTACGCGGACTGCTTCGACGCGTTCGTCTCCGACGCGTACTCGGCAATCCGCGGCGAGGGAGCTCCAGACGGCCTGCCCGTCGGCGACGATGGCGTTCGGGCAGTGGCGCTTACGGCGGCGGTGCTTCAGGCCGCGAGCTCTCGTGATTGGGTGGAGGTCCCGCAGTGAAGCTCGGGCTCCTGAGCGCGTGCATGCCGGATCGGTCGCTCGACGAAGTGGCCGGATGGGCCGGCACCCACGGCTTCGACACGCTCGAGCTCGCGGCTTGGCCGCGTCTGGGGGACAGGCCGTTCGTCGCCTGTCACATCGCCGGCGATGGCTACGACGAGGCGGAGGCCGAACGGGCTCTCGAGACGCTCGAGGTCCACGGGGTGGGTCTCTCGGCGCTCGCGTTCTATGACAACAACCTGCACCCGGACCCCGGCCAAAGGCAGGAGATCAACGACCACGTGCGAGCCTGCGTGGACGTCGCGGCCGCTCTGGGCGGCGTCCCGGTGGGCACGTTCGTCGGGCGCGACGTGTCGAAGAGCGTTGCCGAGAACCTCCGCGAGGCTGAGCTGGTGTTTCCGCCGCTGGTCGACTACGCCGGCGAGCGCGGCGTCCGGCTGATGATCGAGAACTGCGTGATGGAGGGCTGGCACCCGGACGGCTACCCCGGCAACCTGGCGTACTCGCCCGAGCTATGGGAGTGGATGTTCGACCTGGGCCTGTGGCTCAACTTCGATCCGTCGCACCTGCTCTGGATCGGCATCGACCCGGTCGCGGCGCTGCGGCCCTATGTCGACAAGGTGATCCACGCGCACGCCAAGGACGCGGAGACGTTCCCGGACCAGCGCAACCGCTTCGGGTTCTTTGGTCGGATGTCCACGCGCGAGCAGGACCCGTGGGACATGGGCTGGTGGCAGTTCCGTGTGCCGGGCCTCGGGCAGGTGGATTTTCCCGCATACGTTCAGACGCTTCGGGAGGGCGGCTACGACGGCGTCCTCTCGGTCGAGCACGAGGATCCCGAGTGGGGCGGGTCGGATGAGAAGATCGAGGGCGGCCTCGAGATCGCCCGGGACACCCTCCGGCCATTGGTGGGTCCGGCATGAGCGAGCCCGCGCTGGCCTCCGAGGAAGCGCCCGTGGTGCTCGAGGTTCGCGGCCTCGTCAAGGAGTACCCGGGAGTGAAGGCCCTGAAGGGGGTGGACTTCGACGTGCGCGCGGGCGAGATCCACTGCCTCCTGGGACCCAATGGCGCGGGCAAGTCGACCCTGATCAAGTGCGTGTCCGGCGCCGTCGAGCCGACGGGCGGCGAGATCCTCGTCAACGGCGAGCCACTCCCCGCCGGTGACCCGGCCGCGACCCTGCGTCGCGGCGTCGCGACCATCTACCAGGAGCTCGATCTGGTCGAGGACCTGTCGGTCGCGCAGAGCATCTTCCTGGCGCACGAGCCGCGCCGCGGCCCTTTGCTGGACCTGGAGAAGATGCGCCGCGATTCGGCGGCGCTCCTGACGCGCCTCGGGCACGATGGAATCGATCCCCGCGTTCGGGTCAAGTCCCTGCGGCCGGCGGCGCAGCAGGTCGTCTCGATCGCCCGCGCCCTGTCGCACGACGTGCGCATGCTGATCATGGACGAGCCCTCGGCGATCCTGGACGAGGGCGAGATCGAGACTCTCTTCGGTGTCGTGCGCCGGCTCACGGCCGAGGGCGTAGGCGTCGTCTACATCACGCATCGCCTCGACGAGATCCGCCGTATCGGCGATCGGGTCACCGTCCTGACCGACGGGCGCACGGCCGCCACTGGGATCCCGGCCACCACGACGACCGACGATCTGGTCGAGCTGATGGTCGGCTCCAAGGTCGAGCAGCTCTACCCGGAGCGGCCGGCCGAGTTCGGCGAAGTCCTGCTCGAGGTCCGCGACATGCGGCGGCTGCCCGCCGTCAGGGGTGTGAGTCTCAAGGTCCACGCGGGCGAGGTGGTCGGCCTGGGCGGCCTGGTGGGCTCGGGACGGTCCGAGCTCCTGCGACTGATCTACGGGATGGATCAGCCGGACGAAGGGGAGGTCCTCGTGGAGGGCAAGCCCCTGCCTCCCAACCGCCCCGACCGCGCAATCGCCGCGGGCCTGGGCCTGGCCCCCGAGGATCGCAAGTCGCAGGGCCTGCTGCTCGACTGGGATCTCACCAAGAACGTCTCGCTGGCCGACCTGGACAAGTTTTCGCGGATCCTCTTGAACGTCCGCGCCGAGCGCAAAGCCGCGGGCGAGCAGCTCCGCGCGCTCGGCACCGTTCCCGACGATCCCGACCGCATCGCTCGCCAGCTCTCCGGCGGCAATCAGCAGAAGGTCGTGCTCGCCCGGTGGCTGCTTCGTCACTGCCGCGTGCTTCTGCTCGACGAGCCCACTCGGGGCGTCGACGTCGCAACGAAGGCTGAGCTCTACCGCGTGATCGCCGGCCTTGCGAAGGCCGGGCTCGGGGTCCTGGTCGTCTCATCCGAGCTGGAAGAGCTGGTGGGGATCTGCAGCCGCATTCTCGTGATGCGTGAGGGGGAGCTCGTGGCCGAGGTCGCGGGTGAGGACGCCAGCGAGCGCGAGCTCCTGCGCCACGCAGTGGCTCCGACAGAGTCAACCGATCTAGTCGAGGAGGTCACATGAGCGCAGTCACAGCGCTTCGCAATCGCTTTGGCGCGATGCAGTTCCAGGAGTACGCGCTCGCCATCGTCGTCGTCCTGATCTTCGTGGTGGGCGCGGTCCTCGAGCCCGACACGTTCCCAACGTGGGACAACATCCGCAACATGCTCACGCAGGCGAGCGTGGTCGGCGTGATCGCCATTGGCATGACCTTCGTGATCGCAACCGGAGGGATCGATCTCTCGGTCGGCTCCATGCTCGCTGCCGCCGGCGTCTTCGGCGGCATCCTGGTCGACCCGGAAGGCACTACCTGGCTGTTCATGCTGGGAGCGATCGGGTTCGCGACGCTTTTGGGCACGATCAATGCGACCTCCATCGGCTTCGGGCGCGTCGTCCCGTTCATCGCAACGTTGGCGATGTTCTCCGTCGCCAAGGGCTTGGCGCTGCTGTTGAACGACAAACAGCCGGTCGGCCTCTTGGATCTGAACGGCGGGTCGTTCGGCGACCCTGCCGTGGGCTCGCTGCTCTGGTTCGGGACCGGCGAGATCCTCGGGATCCCGGTCTCGGTGTATGTCTTCCTGGGGGTGACGATCGCCGGCTGGATCGTGCTCAACAGGTCGCGATACGGACGCCACGTCGTCGCGGTCGGCGGCAACCGGGAGGCCGCTCGCATCGCCGGAGTGCCGGTCCGCCGGGTGATCATCAGCGTCTACATCCTCTCCGGCTTCCTCGTCGGCATTGCCGCCGTGCTGCTCTGCGCGCGCCTTGGAAGTGCCTCTCCGGTGAGCGGGAACCTCTACGAGCTCGATGCCATCGGCGCCGTGGTGATCGGAGGCACGTCTCTGATGGGAGGGCGGGCCACGATCGTCGGCACCTTCCTGGGCGTTCTCACCTTCGCGCTCATCTTCAGCCTCATGACCCAGCTGAACCTCTCGACGGAGGTGCAGCAGGTCACGAAGGGCGCGATCGTGCTCGGCGCAGTCCTCATCCAGCGCCCGGAGGCCCGCCTATGACCGTCGACTCAGCTTTTCAATCCGTTCTCGTTCCCAACAAAAGGAGAGGTATCTAATGTCGCTCAAGCGACTTTCAATCGCGATCGTGTTGGCTTGCGCCCTCGCGATCGGCGTGGCCGCCTGTGGCGGCGGCGACGAAACGACCACCGTGACCACGCAGGCCCAGACGGGAGGCGACGGCGGCTCGGGTGAGACCGTTCGCATCGTTGCGAGCGTGCCCCCGACGGACCACGGATGGCTCGGCGCCATCTCGAAGAACGCGCAAGCCGCGGCCGACCAGTACGAAGACGTCGAATTCGAGCTGCTCGAAGCGGCGGATGCCGACTCGCAGGCGCAGCAGATCCAGCAGGTCATCTCCGACGCGCCGGACGCGCTGGTCGTCCTGCCTCAGGACGGTGAGGCGCTCACCCCTGTCGCACAGGAGGCCGAAGAGGCCGGAATTCCAGTGATCAACGTGGATCGCCTCTTCTCCGAGCCGGATGCCGCGACAGCGACCATCCTGGGTGACAACTACCAGATCGGCGTGCTCGCGGCGGACTACATCGCCGAGGAGCTCGACTGCGAAGGCAACGTCGTGGAGATCCAGGGCCTGGCCGGGATCTCGGTGACCGACGAGCGGACCCAGGGCTTCGAGGATGAGCTCAAGAAGGTCTGCCCGGACGGTGGCGTCGAGATCGTCGCCCAGCAGCCCGGTGACTTCAACCCGGATACCGGGCTGAAGGTGATGGAGAACATCCTCCAGTCCGAAGACCAGATCGACGCCGTGTACACGCACGACGACGACATGGCCCAGGGCGTCGTTCAGGCAATCCGCAACTCAGGCCGCGAGGACGAGATGTTCCTCACCGGCGTGGGTGGATCGCAGGACGCGATGGAGCAGATCAAGGAGGGCGGTCTCTATCGCGCGACCTTCCTCTACAACCCGAACATGGCCGCGTCGGCCGTGAACATGGCGCGCCTCATCGCGCTTGGCGAAGGCTTCCCGGAGCTCGTCCCGCCCGAGGTGCCGCGTCAGATCATCGTCCCCGCCGCGACCGTCACTCAGGACAACGTGGAGGACTACGAGGAGTACGCGTTCAACTGATCCTCGACGCAGAGGGTTGAGACCAGCCCGCCGGCCGCTGTCAGAGCGGCCGGCGGGCTTCGTCGTTCTCGGCTAGGCCGGCGGGAGGTCGAGAGGGGGCCACGAGGCCGGCTCGGCCAGGTCGATCCGCTCCAGCGTCAGGACCGGAACCGCACCCAGCTCAGAGATCGCCTCGAGGTTCGAATGCTCGAGGCGGCTCGGGTCCGACGGCCACGGGGTCAGGACCACAGCCGCGACCTCGAGGCCCGCGGCGCGGACCGATTCGAGTGTGAGGAGTGTGTGGTTGATGGTGCCCAGCCCAGGGGCTGCCACCACGACCACGGGCAGCCCCGCATCGACGGCGAAGTCCCTGACCAGGTAGTCGGGCCGGAGCGGGACGAGCAACCCGCCGACTCCTTCGCAGACGAGGAAGTCGCCTGCAGCGTGTGCGGCGGCGAGCCCGCTCAGGAGGCGCTCCCGCTCGATCATCATGCCCTCGAGCTCAGCGGCCAGATGCGGAGAGACCGCGGGGGCGAAGAGGTATGGAGAGACCTCCGCGTCGCTCTGCCCGGAGCCGGCCGCGGCCCTCAGGTGCTCGTGGTCCGGCGGCACTCCCTGTGCGCGGGACTCGTCGAGCCCCGAGACGGCGGGCTTGAAGACCGCCACCTTCCGGCCCGAGGCCGCTGCCGTCCGGGCCAGCACGCCGGCCACCACGGTCTTTCCGACCTCGGTGCCGGTGCCCGTGACGAAGACGCCGTCCATGGGCGCGGCTATGCCGCTTGGGAGAGGTGCGATGCGGCTCCGCGCGCGACGCCGAGCTCGCGCGCGGCCTTGCCGATCACCCGGGCGGCGCCCTGGAGCTCGTCGGCGCGGTGGTTCGCCATCACGGTCAGCCTGAGGCGCGACGTCCCCTCGGGAACGGTCGGGGGCCTGATCGCCTGAGCGAAGACGCCCCCGTCGAGGGCGCGCTCGCACAGCGCGGTGGCCCTGCGGGCGTCTCCGACCATGACCGGGATGATCTGCGTCCTCGACTCGGCGACGTCGAGGTCGTACATGCCGAGTGCCTGGCGCATCACCGCGGCGTTTCGGCGCAGTTGCTCAACCACGCCCGGCCGCGACTCGAGCAACGCCAGAGCCGCAAGTGCGGCGCCGACGGACGGAGGCGGGGGAGCGGTCGAGAAGATGAACGGGCGCGCGCTGTTGATCAGGAGCTCGCGGAGGGACGCGCTCGTGCACGCATACGCGCCGTAGCCACCGAGGGCCTTGCCCAGGGTGCCGACGACCACGTCCACGACGCCCTCGAGGCCCGCGGCGGCGACGGTGCCGCGCCCGCCGGGGCCGATCGCGCCGGTGCCGTGCGCTTCGTCGACCATGAGCCTTGCCCCGTGGCGGCCGGCCAGCTCGGCGAGGGCCGGCAGGGGAGCGACGTCCCCGTCCATCGAGAAGACGCCATCCGTGACGATCAGCGAGCCGCGGCCTGCCGCCTTCTCGAGCCCCCACGCGAGGTGCTCCGTGTCCCGGTGGCGGTAGACGAACGTCTCGGCCCGCGCGAGCCGGCAGCCGTCGATGATGCTCGCGTGGTTGAGCTCGTCGGAGAAGACGACGCTCCCTTCGCCCGCCAGCGCGGCCACCACTCCCAGGTTTGCCAGATAGCCCGACCCGAAAAGCAGGGCTGACTCCGTTCGCTTGAACGCCGACAGCCTCTTTTCGAGCAGGCGGTGGAGCTCCATGTCGCCCGAGATGAGCCTGGACGCGCCCGCCCCGGCGCCGTAGCGCTCGGCCGCATCGGCTGCGGCCCGGCGGACGCGTGGATGGTCGGCCAGGCCCAGGTAGTTGTTCGAGCAGAGGAGGAGGACCTCGGCTCCGTCGAGCATCACCCGCGGCCCTTGTGGCCCCTCGACGGTGCGCAGGCTCCGGCGAAGCCCCGCCCGCTCGAGTGACGCGAGGCTTGCGGCTACGTCGTCCACGACGCGGCGGTCAGTCGCCCCAGCCGGCGGGTTCGGGCACCGGCTCGGACGCCTCGGATGGGCGCGCCGGATATTCGGGCACCTTGCCCTTTTTCTTGATGACCCGAAGCTGGGTCGAGGGATCCCAGAAGTTGGCCTGCGCCTGGCTGTCGATCAGCTCGTCGATGACGGTCGCCGGAGTGGAGCCCTCCAGCCAGCCATCGCGGTTGTCGGGACGCGGATTGGCGCCGTTGTCGTCCTGGCGCGCGACGTTGAGCCCCAGCTCCGAGAACATCGCCCGGTCGTCCGCGGGCTCCGAGCCGAGCGTGGTCAGGAAGTTGCCCATCATCACGCCGTTCAGGCCGGCCTTGACGGCGAGCGGCTGCAGCTCGCCAAGGTTCTCGACCCGCCCGCCGCAGAGGCGGAAGAGCGCGCCCGGGATGATCAGCCTGAAGATCGCGACCCACTGGACGACCTCCCATGGATCCATCAGATCGCGGTCGCCGAACTTCGTGCCCGAGCGGGGGTTCAAGAGGTTGATCGGCACCGAGGTCGGGTTGATCTCCGACAGCTCGAATGCCATCTCGACCCGCTGGCGCTTCGACTCGCCCAGGTTGAGGATGCCGCCGACGCAACTTTCGAGGCCCGCCTCTTCGATCGCGTCGATGGTGCGGATTCGCCCCTCGTAGCGAACGGTGGTCGAGACCTCGGGGTAGTACGACTTCGCGGACTCGACGTTGTGATGGACGCGCTGGATGCCCGCCTCCTTCAAGGTCTTGGCACGAGCGGGGGAGATGTGCCCGATGGAGACGCAGCGCTTGAGGTTGGTCTCCTTCGAGACGAGCTTGGCTCCTTCGACGATGCGCTCGAAGTCGCGCTTGGAGAGGCCCTGGCCCTGGGTGACCATGCAGAAGCGGTGGGCGCCGGCCGCCTCGGCCGCCTTCGCGTGCTCGAGGATCTGATCGGGCTCCATCATCGCGTGCATCGGCGTATCGGCTTCGGCGTAGCGCGACTGGGCGCAGAAGCCGCAGTCCTCCGCGCAGCCGCCGGACTTGGCGTTGACGAGCGAGCAGAGGTCGGTCGAGTCGCCGAAGCGCTCCTGGCGCGCCTCCCAGGCGCGCTCGACGAGAGCGAGGATGTCCTCGTGCGATTCGAGCTCCCCGAGGGCGAGGGCCTCTTCGAACGTGATGAGGGGCGCCATTCCCGCGGGAGGCTAGGCCCGCGATCGGACGGGATCGCCATATTGGGGACGGGCAGGGGAACGCCCTGCCAGGGGCGGGGCATCCATGCCCCCCAACGACCGACATCCGTGTCTGTGTTAGCCCCTGGAGGACCTTCCCCTGCCCGTCCACTGGCGCGGTCCTACCTAGCTAGGGGTGTTGGCGAGCGATTCCCACAGATATAGGGACGCGAGCGTGCGGTGCGGTTGCCAAGGCGCTGCGATCCGCTCCATCTCCTCGGGCGCCGGCGGCTCGTCCAGGCCGTAGGCGGCGGCGACGGCGTTGCGGACACCCAGATCGCCGACGGGGAGGACGTCTTCACGCTCCAGGTGGAAGATCAGGAACATGTGCGCGGTCCATACGCCCAGGCCGCGCACGGCCGTCAGCTCCGCGACGATCTCCTCGTCGGAGAGCTCACCGAACCGGTCGAGCTCGAGCTCGCCGCTCTCGACACGCGCGGCGAGGTCCTTCAGGTACTCGACCTTGCGGCCCGACAGCCCGGCGCCGCGGAGCTCCTCCTCGTCAGCGGCCAAGAGCTCCTCGGCGGTCGGCATCCTGCCGCCGAAGATGGCCAGTACGCGGTCGAAGATCGTCGCCGCCGCCTTCACCGAGAGCTGCTGGCCGACGATTGCGCGAAGGAGCGCTCCGTAGGCGTCGCCCTTTGGGCGACCGCGCCGGCGCTTCTCGATGGACATCGGGCCGATCCGGGCGATCAGCCCCGCCATCACCTTGTCCGAGGATGCGAGGTGCGCCATGGGGGTCGTCTCACCGGTCAAGGGGCTGAGACTAATGGCGTGGGACGGTGCGCCGGGGCTCAGCGACCGCGCCAGACCGGCTTGCGTTTCTCGGCGAAGGCGGTGACTCCCTCGCGGAAGTCCTCGGAGGCAAAGCAGGACTCCCGGAGCTCCACCAGCTCCCGCTCGGCTTCGTCGGAGAGGCGGCCCTTTCGCGCCAGGACCTCGATCGCGTGCTTGTTGCCCTTCATCGAGAGGGGCGCGTTGGCAGCGATCTCGGCGGCCAGCTCGACCGCGGCGCTCTCCAGCTCGTCGTCGGCGGCGAGCTCTGTGACCAGCCCGATCCTGAGCGCCTTCTCGGCATCCAGGACCCGCCCGGTCAGGAACAGGTCGCGCGTGCCGGCGACTCCCACCACGTCCATGAACCGCTCGAGCCCGGTGTGGCCGTAGATCAGGCCGAGCTTCGCCGGGGGCATTCCGAGCTTCGCGCCGGCGGCGCAGACGCGGAGGTCGCAGCGCACGGCGAGCTCCAGCCCGCCGCCCAGGCAATGACCGTTGATCGCCGCCAGGACGGGAAAGGGATGTGCGCTCACCGCGTCCATCGCCGCGGCGAAGGGATGGGCCACGAGGGCCTCGGCGTCACGCTCGAAGCTCTCAGCCGGGATGGAGCCGATGTCGTAGCCGGCGGAGAACGCCTTACCTGTCCCTGTGATGACCACGCATCGCACATCGATCCCGCGATCCAGCTCGGGGAGAACGGCCGTCAGGGCATCGAGGACCTCGTGGTCGAGCGGGTTCCGCTTCTCGGGATTGTTCAGCCGGAGACGACCGACGGCCTCGGCGGGGAAATCCAGAACGAGCTTGCCGGAGGCATACTCCTCGGCATTCATCCCCCCTCATTCGAGGACTACGAGCACATCCCCTTCTTGGACGGACTGACCTTCTTCGCAGCGAATTTCCGCAACGGTGCCGTCGTCCTCGGATTCGACCGGCATCTCCATCTTCATGGACTCGAGGATCACGACCGTGTCGCCGTCCTCGACCGTGTCGCCGACCGCGACCTCGATCTTCCAGACCGTCCCGGTGATGTGCGCCTCGATGTCTGCCATGGGGTCTCCTCGAAGGTTTCGTGGGTCGTCGCAGCGGCACAATAGTTCGGCGTGTCCCCGGAACGGCCGGGCGTTCATGAAACGATGCCGCCGATGATCCTCGCGATCGACCAGGGAACCACCGGAACCACCTGCCTCGTCTTCGACAGGGAAGGCAGGATCGCGGGCCGCGCCTACTCCGAGTTCGAGCAGCATTTTCCGCGCCCCGGCTGGGTCGAGCACGACGCGAACGAGATCTGGGAGGTCACCCTGCGCGTTGCCCGCGAGGCGCTGAAACACGCGGGAACCGAGGGCTCGGCGCTCGACGCGATCGGCATCACGAACCAGCGCGAGACGGTTGTCGCCTGGGACCCTGCGACGGGAGAGCCCGTCCACAGGGCGCTGGTCTGGCAGGACCGACGCACCGCGGCGCGCTGCGACGAGCTCCGTGAGGCCGGGCACGAGGACCTCGTGCGCAGGCGCACCGGCCTGGTTCTCGACCCGTACTTCTCCGGCACCAAGATCGAGTGGCTCCTCGAGCATGCCGATGGCGCGCGAGACGCCGTGTTCGGCACCATCGACTCCTGGCTCGTCTTCAAGCTCACGGGCCGCCACGCCACCGAGGTCTCCAACGCGTCGCGCACTCTCCTCTTCGACATCGGGAAGGGCGAGTGGGACGCCGAGCTGTGCGACCTCCTCGGCGTCGACCCGGCACGGCTTCCGGAGGTACTGCCTTCAGCCGGCGAGTTCGGCCGCACGTCCGAGCTGGGCGGGGACGTCCCGGTGACCGGCATCGCGGGCGACCAACAGGCCGCGCTCTTCGGACAGGCATGCCACGCGCCGGGCGACGCCAAGAACACCTACGGCACGGGAAGTTTCGTGCTCCTCAACTCGGGCCCGGCGCTTCCGGAGCCCCGGGAGGGCCTCCTGACCACGATCGCCTGGGAAGTGGAGGGCGAGACGACCTACGCGCTCGAGGCCGCAATCTTCGTGACCGGTGCCGCCGTGCAATGGCTCCGCGACGGGCTCGGTGTCATCTCCGAAGCGGCTGAGACGGAGGCGCTCGCCGGGTCGCTGGACTCGAACGACGGGGTGTATTTCGTGCCGGCCCTGACGGGCCTGGGCTCCCCACACTGGGATCCGTACGCCCGCGGCACCATCGTGGGCCTGACTCGTGGGTCGGGGCGAGCGCATCTCGCTCGCGCCGCCCTGGAGGCGATCGCCTACCAGACCGTCGACGCCGTGCGGGCGCAGGAGGCGGCCTCGGGCGAAGCCCTGACCGAGCTTCGCGCAGACGGCGGCGCGGCCGAGAACGGCTGGCTCATGCAGTTCCAAGCGGACATCCTGGGTGTGCCGGTCGTCGTGCCGGAGATCGCCGAGACCACCGCGCTTGGTGCCGCCTACCTCGCCGGGATCGGCGCGGAGGTCTGGGACCGCGACGAGGTTGCCGAGCGCTGGCGCGAAGCGCAGCGCTATGAGCCGCGCATGTCGGACGACGAGCGCCAGAGCCTCTTGTCCGAATGGCATCGCGCGCTCGAGCGCTCGCGTGGGTGGGCATCTTCCGAGGCCGAGTAACCGCCGGGTGGCGGCTGGGTAGCAACTTACGGACCAAGGACAGGTCCAGCGGATCTCCGACGACGCACCCTGATTTCGAGCTCGAGCGCTCAGCAACCAAATGGCCGACATGAAGCCACAGGTCTACAAGGACCCTCGCCCCGCCGAGGTGTTCACGCCGTTCCACGAATGGATCCGGACGCACCGGCCCGGCTGGATCTACGAACTGGTCCGGATCGTCATGACACCCCTGTTGGCCTTCGTCTACCGGGGCTGGTCTCTGGACACGAACAACGTCCCGAAGGACGGACCGTTCATCCTGGCGCCCAACCACTTTTCGAACCTCGATCACTTCTTCGCTGCGGTCTATCTCCGCCGGAAGGTCCAGTTCATGGCGAAGTCTCAGCTCTATGGCAACCCGATCCTGGACTACATCTTCCGAGTGGGAGGCGTCTTCCCGGTGCGTCGCGGGCATCACGACGAGGAAGCGTTCATCACGGCTCGCGCCGTGATCGCTCGTGGTGGGTGCGTGGGCATGTACTGCGAGGGCGGGCGGTCCCGTACCGGCCGCCTGGGAGAGCCGAAGGCAGGAGTCGGTCGCCTTGCGCTCGAATGCGGCGTACCGGTGGTGCCCGTCGCGATTCACGGCACGTCCCGTGCTCGCGGCTGGAAGCGCCTTCAGTTTCCCAAGGTGACGCTCCAGTACGGCGAGCCCGTCAGCTTCCCCCTCAACCCGGCTCCTTCGCACGAGGAGGCCATGGAGGTCTCGCGTCAGGTCTTCGACCGGGTGAAGGCGATGTACGTGGTGCTCGAGGCGGAGGGACGCAAGGGCGCGGCACGCGCGCATCAAGGCCGGCGAGTTTCAGGCGGCAGCCGCCCGGGAACACGCTCCTTCGTGAGCACTCTCGTCATCGTCATCATCGTCGTCGCAGTCCTCGTCTTGGGGTTTCTCGCCTACCGCTCGTACGCGGCAAAGCAGGAAGCCGAGCGGCAGCGCCTGAGCCGTGACGCCCGCGATCATCGCCAGCAGGCCGAGGCGGGAGCCGGCAGGGCACGCGAGCTGGGAGAGAAGTCCGAGCACCACACGCGGGAGGCTCGGCGCCACAAGCAGCTCGCCGACGAGCATGCGAACAAGGCCGAAGAGCATGCCCGTGAGGCCGCGAAGGCCGATGGCGGAAAGCGTCGCGCGGGCCAGGCGGCCGGGCGCCATGACGAGCGCGCGTCCGAGCTCGAGGACAAGACCCGCTAGGACCTGACCGAAGGGCCGCTACTCGTAGCGGTCTTCGAGCGTCGCCCAGGTCTCCGGGTCATGACCGGGGATGATCACTGCCTGGGGGTACTGGTTCCGGAAGAGCTTCAGCTCCTGCTGTGAGCGCCGCCACGTGTGCGGATCCTCGGGGCGCGGCGGAGGGGCGGCGTCGCCGAGCTGCCCGAGCGTGTAGATCGCATCGCCCGCGATCACCAGGTCGCGGTCCCGAAGCCGGCAGATGAGTGACATGTGGCCCAGCGTGTGTCCCGGGGTAAAGGCCAGCCGCACGCTTCCGTCGCCGAAGAGGTCGAAGGTCCGCCCGAAGGTCGAATACGACCCGACCCCTTCCGAGTCGAAGCTCACCGTGCGGTAGTCGAACGCGTAGTCGAAGTGCGAGTGGTTGTAGCCGTGCATGAACGGCCGGGAGGTGGTCGTAGCGGCCTCCCACTCGGGCTCGGAGACGATGAAGCTCGCGCCGCCGAGCTCGGCCATCGCCGACGTGTGGTCGAAATGCATGTGGGTCATGACGACCGTGTTGATGTCGCGCACGTCCAGGCCCCGCGAGCGGAGCTGCGCGGCGATGTCCTTGCCCGCCTCGAGGGTCGGGCGGGAGAACCGGGTGATGATCCGGCCGAGGGTCGCCGAGGGCTTTGCCGTGACCGACGGGTGGAGGCCCGTGTCGACCAGGAACGGTCCGACCGAGGGATGCGTGACAAGGAAAGAGGGGACCGGAATCGTCCACCATCGCGAGCGGGGGGTGCCGATGCCGAGCATCCTGAGCGACGAAAAGTTGTCCGCCTTCTCCAGGAAGGCCTGGGGAACTTCGAACCAACCCGTGTCCAGCGGCTCCACGGCAACGGTCGCCCCCGGCGTGCCGCCTTGGAGCGGGCCGGCTAGAGGACGGGGCGTGGCCTTTACCTTCATCGCTCGCGGAGCGTAGAGCCGCAGAGCCCATGCGGACTATGCTCGCGCCCCGATGGGCGAGGCCTCCCAAATCTTCAGAGAGGATCTGCTCGATGGCCAGGTGTGTCTGGTCTCGGGTGCCGGGTCGGGCCTGGGGCGCGCGAGCGCAGTCGAGTTGGCTCGCCTCGGGGCGACCGTGATCGGCTGCGGCAGGCGACCGGAGCCGATCGAAGAGACCGCCGCGATGATCGCCGAAGCGGGGGGCAAGGGCGAGGCCGAGGCGATGGACATCCGCGACTCTGAAGCGGTGGACTCCCTGGTGGATCGTGTGCTCGAGCGGCACGGAAGGCTCGACGTGCTGGTCAACAACGCGGGCGGCCAGTTCCTGAGCCCGGCCGAGGCGATCACCCCGAAGGGCTTCCGCACGGTGATCGAGCTGAACGTCGTCGGCACCTGGCTGATGACCCACGCGGCGGCGACGAAGGCTTTCATCCCCCAGGGCGGAGGCAAAGTTTTGAGCGTGACGCTCTCGCCGCATGCCGGGATGCCCGGGATGGTGCACTCAGGCGCCGCCCGCGCCGCGGTCGAGAACATGATGAAGACGCTCTCGATCGAGTGGTCGCAGCACGGCGTGAAGCTCTGCGCGCTCGCCGCGGGCCAGTTCGACACGGAGACGCTGCGGACGAAGTACCCGGCCGTCGTGGTAGAGAACGTCGCGAAGACGGTGCCCCTCGGCCGCATGGGGACGGAGGAGGAGTGGGCATGGCTCGTCGCTTATCTCGCCTCGCCCGCCGGCGATTTCTATTCGGGGACGACGATCACCATGGACGGCGCCCGCGACAACTGGTTCGGCTCCTGGCCCCCCGGCATGTACGGAAGCTCGGAAGGCGCGGGCAGCGTCCCGGCCGAGGAGCGCAAGCAGAAGGACTAGCGGCCGCCGAGCTCCTGCGCTACCAGCTCGCCCAGGATCCGGTAGCCCTCGATCGACGGATGGTCGCCGTCGTCGGTGTAGCCCGGTGACATCGTTCCCGGCTCGTCACGCGACTCGAGGGCCTCATGGAAGTCGAGCAGCGGCACGCCGCGGCGCTTGGCGATCTCGGTGATCTCAGAGTTCAGCTGCTCGATCGGCCCATCGGCGGCGGGGTGCCCGTTGTTCCACGGCAGGACGTTGGCCACGGCCGCTTCCAGGCCCTGGTCATCCGCCTCCGCGAGCATCCCGTCGATGTTCGCCGCGGCGGAGGAGACCGCGTCCTGCATCGCCTGCGGGTCCGAACCGAGCGCCTTGGCGATGTCGTTGATCCCGCCCTGGACGATCACGAGGTCGGCCCCGTCCGTGCATTCGGGAAGGCGCGCGGCGATCTCGTCCGTCCGCTCGCCGAACACGCCGCAGTTCAAGAAGTCCAGGCTCGGCTCGACCGCTGAGGCCCAGTACTCGTACTGGCTCTCCTGGTCCGCGCCGAACCCGAGTGCGTCCCGCTGTGCCGGATCGGGGTCATAGAGCGGGTTGCCGGCCGTGATGGAGTCACCCAGGGCCGCGACCGTGACGAGCCCAGGGTCCTCGCCCGGCGGAACCGTTTCCCCCGCCGGGCCGTCATCCTCGCCGCATCCGCCCAGGGCCAGGGCGCCGAGCGCGACCAACGTGAGAGCGATGCGTGCCACCGGCTCAATCTACGAGCCGGTGGCCGCTCCGGTTCAACGCGCTAAGTGAACATGCCGCCGAACTGACCGCCGGTCACGTTCAGCGTCTGGCCGTGGACGTAGTTCGCGAGCTCCGTGCAAAGGAACAGGACGGGGCCGGCCGCCTCCTCGGGGGTCGCCGGGCGGCCGAGCGGGATGATCATGGCCGCCATGCCGCGCATCTGGTCGGGGATGCCGAGGTCGATCTTCTCGCCGCCGCGCTCGATCGACTCCTGGTTCTCCTTGGCCTGGGTCAGACGCGTCTCGACGAAGCCGAACGCGACCGCGTTCACGTTGATCTTGTGGCCGCCCCACTCCTTCGCGAGCGTCTTCGTCATGCCGACGATGGCCGACTTTCCGGCCGAGTAGTTGACCTGACCGGCGTTGCCCATCGTTCCCGAGATGGACGAGATGTTCACCAGCTTGCGAAAGCGCTCGACGCCCTCGGCCTTCTCCGCCTTGGCGGCCTCGCGCCAGTGGGGAGCGATCGCGCGGGAGAGCCTGAACGGAGCCACGGTATGGATGTCGAGCATCGCCTGGAACTGCTCGTCCGTCATCTTGTGGGCGACGCCGTCCCAGGTGTAGCCGGCGTTGTTCACGAGGATGTCGACCTCGCCGAACTCGTCGACGGCCTTCTTCACGAGCGCATCCGGGACGCTCGGATCGGTCAGGTCGCCCGAGAAGACGGCCGTCTCGCCGTCGATCTCCGATGCGGCCTGCTCGGCGACGTCTCCGTCGATGTCGTTGATGAGGACGCGGGCACCCTCGCTCACGAAGAGCTCGGCCGTCGCGCGGCCGATGCCGCGGGCCGATCCGGTGATGATCGCGTTCTTTCCGTCAAGCAGTCCCATGTGAGTCGGTTCCTCCTGGTCAAAGTCTTGGATCGGTGGGTTTCGGCCCGGGAAGCTATTCGATCGTTTGGAAATCGGCGCCAAAGGGCATGAGAACGCGAAGTGGCCGCATCCGGCGTGCCACTGGGATTACAAGGGGTAGACGACTCGATGAATTTCCGAACTTTGCTCGCGACGGCATGCGCCCTCGTAGCAGCAGCCTTCGTGCCAGCCACCGCGGCCGCCGATGACGGCGCCGAGATCCATCCGGGGGTGATGACCTTCACGGAAGGCGCGCAATGCACCTCCAACTTCGTGTTCCGCGACGGAGCGGGCACGTACCTCGGCCAGGCCGCCCACTGCTCGGGCACCGGCGCGGCCACGGACACCAACGGCTGTGACGCCGGGACTCTCCCCATCGGCACGCAGGTCGAGATCGACGGCGCATCGCGCCCGGGCACCCTCGCCTATTCCTCTTGGAACACCATGCAGCAGGTCGGCGAGACGAACGAGAACGCCTGCGCGTACAACGACTTCGCCCTGGTAAGGGTCGACCCGGCCGACGTGGCGAAGGTCGATCCGACGGTTCCGCGGCTCGGTGGCCCGACCTCGGTCGGCGGCTCTGGCGCGATGCTGGGCGACACCGTCTTCAGCTACGGCAACTCGTCCCTTCGCGGCGGAATCATGCAGCTGCGGCCGAAGCAAGGCATCGTCGTCTCGAGCGAGGGAGACGGCTGGAGCCGCACCGTCTACACGGTGACTCCCGGCGTTCCCGGCGATTCGGGCTCGGGCTTCATGAGCGACTCCGGTCAGGCGATCGGCACGCTCTCGACGCTCGCGATCGCGCCGACCGCAGGCTCCAACGGGGTCGCGGACCTGAAGTCGGAGCTCGACTACATGCGGGCGAACAGCGGCTTCGGCGGAGTGCAGCTCGTGCCGGGCACGCGTCCCTTCAACGGCGACCTCGTGGGAGCGATCCTCGGCGGTTAGGACGAGCTAGCGCTCGAGCATGACCTCATAGCGGTCCACGATCGGGTCGTGGGCCGCGCCGGCGGCCGCCAGCCTGAGCTCGCGCGCCACGTCGGCGACCTGGTCGCTCGACCTCATGGCGTCCTGGCTGTCCCACAGGCTCATGGCGGTCAGCTTCCCGGACCCGCGGTCGGCCGCCAGCAGGTAGCCGCCGAATCCCGGACTGGTCGCGAGCTGGTCGATGTAATCGCTCTCTTCGAACGCTTCCACCAGCGCCTCGAGCGCCGCGGGGGCGAGGTCCGCCATCCGCGAGAGGCGAAGGTGCCCCTGAAACTCCTCGATGTCCCGATGGATGACCACCTCGTAGCGATCAATGACCGGCCTGCGGGTCGGGCGAACGGCTGCGATCCTGAGCGCACGGGCCGCTTCTGCGACCTGATCGGAGGCGGCCAGGTCCTCCGCGGTTTGCCAGAAGCTCATCGCCGTGATCTTGCCTCGCCCGCGATCAGCCGCCAGCAGGTAGCCGTCGAAGCCGGGGCGTTCGGCAAGGCGATCCAGGTAGTCGCCCTCTTCGAAGGCGATGACCATTTCATCGGCCCGTTCGGGGGCAAGCCCGACGAACCTCGAGAGCCGTAGGTGCATTCTCACTCCTCGGTCGCGATTGTCCGCCTCCTCACGAACCCTACCCCCAATCACGCCGTCCGGCTAGAGCCCGAGCCGCTTCCCCAGGATCTCCTTCATCACCTCGTCGGTGCCGCCGCCGATGGGGCCCAGGCGCAGGTCCCTGAGCGCGCGCTCGATCCCGTACTCGCGCATGTAGCCGTAGCCGCCATGGATCTGGAGGCACTCGTCGGCCACCTCGACGGCCGCGCGCTGCGTGAGGAGCTTTGCCTTGGTGACCTCGTCCAATCCGGCCGTGATCGACGGGTGGCCCCACTCGCCGGCGGCGATCGCGTCCTGGCGCTCGGCCTCGGGCTCGATGAACGTGCGAAGGGCGTGGTAGGTGAGCGCACGCGAAGCCTCGAGCTTCACGCCGATCTCGGCGATCTTGTGCCGCAGGACCTGGAATCGCCCGATGGGGCGGCCGAACGCCTCGCGCTCGAGGGAGTACGCGATCGTGACCTCGAGGAGCCTGCGCATGGCGCCGACGGCGCCTAGCGCCATCAACAGGCGCTCCCACTGGAAGTTGGCCATGATCAGATAGAAGCCGCCGTTCTCCGGGCCGAGCAGGTTCTCGGCCGGCACTTCGACATCGGTGAATGAGAGCTCGCCTGTGTCCGACGCCTGCCAGCCCATCTTCTCGAGCTTGCGGGTCACCTCGAATCCGGGCATGTCCTTCTCGAGCAGCAGGAAGGAGATGCCGCCGTGGCCGCCGTCGGGCGTGGTCTTGACGGCGGTGACGATGAAGTCCGCGCGCACGCCGTTCGTGATGAACGTCTTGGCGCCGTTCACGCGATAGCCGTCGGGCGTCTTGTCGGCGCGGGTGCGGATCGACGCGACGTCGGAGCCTGCGCCGGGCTCGGTGATCCCAAGAGCGCCGATCTTCTTCCCGGCGATTGCGGGTCGAAGGAATCGCTCGTGCTGTTCGGGCGTGCCGAACTTCCACACCGGCGGCGTTGCGATCCCGGTGTGCGCGCCCAGCCCGGCGCCCACGCCGCCTCCCGCTCCGGCAGCCGCCATCTCCTCGGACCAGACGGCGTCGTGGACGTAGTCCCCGCCCTGGCCCCCGAGCGCCTCGGGGTACTTGAGCCCGAGGAAGCCGAGCTCGGCAGCCCGCGTATAGAGCTCGCGCGGGAACTCGCCGGCCTCGTCCCATTCGTCCACATGAGGGGCGATCTCCGTCGAGACCCAGCGAGCGATCGTCTCGCGGAGCTGCTCGTGCTCGTCGGTGAACGGGGGGATGAGCGCCCGCACGCCCGAGTCCTTGACGACGGAGTCGCTCATCAGGCGGCGATTCTGGCAGGAGGGGACACGCTGGTGCGCGAAGTGGTGGGCATGAGAGGAATCCTCAGCGGCTTCAAGGCCTTCGTCGTCCGCGGGAACCTGATCGAGCTGGCGGTCGCGTTCGTCATCGGCGCCGCGTTCGCGACCCTGATGCAGGCGCTGGTGGCAGACCTCGTGACGCCCGATCGTCGCGGCGGTCTTCGGCGAGCCGAGCTTCGACGACCTGTCGTTCACGATCAACGGGTCGGAGTTCCTCTACGGACACTTCCTGAACGCGCTCATCACCTTCCTGTCCGTCGGCCGCCGCCATCTACTTCTTCGTCGTCGTGCCCTACGAGAAGCTCCAGGAGGCCCAGGGCATCACGTCCGAGACGAAGGCGTGCGAGCACTGCCTGTCCACGATCCCGCGTGGGCGCAAACCGCTGCGCGTTCTGCACCCAGCCGGTAGCGGCTGACGTAACGCCTGGCTCGGGCTCTTCCGTCGGAGGCGGCACCTCGTCGATCGCCCGGGCCGCGACGGCCGAGATCGCTTCGAACTCGGCCGTGTTCCGCGGCAGGCATGCCGCGCAGAACTGCTCCCCGAAGGGCGTCAGGCGAACGGAGCGCCGCACGGTCGTCCCGCGTCCCGCCTCCTTCAGAGCGTCGGTGACCTGGGGCTGGGCCTCGAGCACCTGGTACGGGCCGATCTCCGGGATCGCGTCGCGCGAGAACCAGATCAGCCCCAGGCGGAAAAGATTGGAGAGATAGACGGGGACGCGCTCGACCATCAGGCAGCCGGCGTGCTGCCCGATCATGTTCAGCCCGGGCGCGACGACGTGGGAGCCGATGCCCAGCGGGCGCCAGTTGCGCACGTCCACGGCGGCCTGGGCCCCTTCGGCGGCGAAGAGCCGCAGGATGCGCGCCTCGTCGGGGTGGAGCTGCGTGAGGATGTCGGCGAACGCGGGATGGCCGTCGACCTCGTCCACCTCGACGTCCAGCGAGAGGTCCAGAAGGTCCTCCCAGCGGTTGCGCAGGGCCTCGTCGTCGTAGTTCGAGGTGTCGCGCTGAGTCTCGGCCACATCCGGATCTTCCTCCTGGATGCCGAGGAGCTTCCGGGCAGCCGCGCCCATCTCGCGCTGCGCGTCCTCCATCAGCTCGATCGCGGACTCGCCCGAGGTCGCGGCCTGAGCCAGCCGCCGTGACGCCTTGTATGTCGTCTCGGCAGTCCAGACGCCGGTGCGCCACCAGGCGCCGAGGGCCAGCCGCGCAAGCCCGGGGGCCATGTCGCGATCGATCAGGCCCAACGGGCGATCGTCCTCGGGAGCGTCATGGTTCGTGTCATCCGCGTCCTCCACGCCGAAGAACCTAAACGGTTTGACCTGGGGCGGCTAGTAGCGAGCGCGGCAGGCCGAGAGAGTGCTCGGCCACGTAGTTCAGGATCATCTCGCGTGAGACTGGCGCCGTGCGGGTCAGGCGGGCGCCCCAGTACATGTCGGTCAGCCCGTACTCGAGCGCGAAGCCGTTGCCGCCGTGCGTCTGGATCGCCTGGTCGACGCACTTGATCGCCGCCTCGGCGGCTGCGTACTTCGCCATGTTCGCGGGCTCGCCGGCCGGGGCGCCCGCGTCATAGAGGGCGGCGGCCTTCTGGGTCATGAGCCGGGCGAGCTCGAGCTCGATCTTGGCTTGGGCGAGCGGGTGGGACAGGCCCTGGTGAGAGCCGATGGGCGCATCCCCCCACACCTTGCGCTCGTTTGCGTATGCGCTCGCCAGCTCGAGCGCTCGGCGGCCGACGCCGTTCGCTACGGATGCGCCCATGATCCGCTCCGGGTTGAGCCCGTCGAAGGCCGCCTTCAGGCCGGCGGTCTCGGACTCACCGACCACGCGGTCGGCCGGAACCTCGACGTTGTCGAAGAAGAGCTGCCACTGCTTGTCCGACGTCTTGACCGCGACCGGGATGTGCTGCTTCTCCAGGCCGGGGGAGTCCACGTCGACGAGCATCAGAAGCGGGAGGCCCAGCGAGCCGTCGTCCTCGCGCTTGCGGGCGATGACGAGGATCGCGTGTGCGTCCTCCACACCGGAGATGTAGGTCTTCTGCCCGTTGAGGCGATAGACGTCTCCGTCCCGCGTGGCGGCGGTCGAGAGGTTGTGGGAGTTCGTCCCCGCGTCCGGCTCCGTGATGGCGAAGGCCACGCGAAGCGATCCGTCGGCGATTCCCGGCAGCCAGCGCTCGCGCTGCTCCTCCGTGCCGTGGCGCATGATGATCGAGCCGACGATCGCGGGGGAGACGACGATCAGGAGGAGCGAGCAGCCCGAGGCCGAGATCTCCTCGCCCACCGCCTGGAGCGCGTGCATGCCCAGCCCGCCGCCGCCGTATCGCTCGGGCAGGTTGACGCCCAGGTAGCCCTTCTCGGCGAGCTTGTCCCACAGCTCACGCGGCGATTCGTCCGCGGCGACGATGCGCTTGTGGTACTCCGGGCCGCCAACCGACTGGCAGATCCCGCGCACGGCCTTGCGGATCTCGACCTCCTCGTCGGTGGCGACGATGGGCAGAGCCACCGTCTCCGCGGTCATTCCCTGATGGGCTTCAGCCCCGAGAGCGGCGTCTGCCGACAGTTGCCTAGAGGCCATATGACCGGCCGATGACCTCGAGCATGATCTCGTCGGTGCCCGCGCCGATCCGGTTGAGGCGCTGGTCGCGGAAGGCGCGCTCGATCTCGTACTCCTTCATGTAGCCGTATCCGCCCATGATCTGGATGCACTCGTCGGCCACCTCGTGGCACACGCGCGCCGCGTAGAGCTTCGCCATGGAGATCTCACGCACGGGGTACTCGCCGTTGGCGAACCGCCAGGCGACCGTGTGGGTCAGCTGCTTTGCGGCCTCGATCTTCATCGCCATCTCGGCGAACTTGTGGCGGATCACCTGGAAGCGGCCGATGGGCCGGCCGAAGGCCTCACGCTCCTTCGCGTATTCGAGCGTCCGTTCGAACATGCGCTCAGCGCCCGCATAGCCGCCCGCGGCACCGACCAGGCGCTCGCCTTGGAGCTCCCAGGAGATGTGGTAGAAGCCCTTGCCTTCCTCGCCGAGGATCGAGTCCGCCGGCACCCTGACGTTGTCGAACGCGAGCTCGCCCGTGTCGGAGGAGTGCATGCCCATCTTCTCGAGCTCGCGCGAGACCGAGAAGCCCGGGACGAGGTTTCCGTCCTCGTCTTTCAGATCGATGAGCATCAGGGTGATGCCCGCGTGGCCGGCATCGGGGTCGGTCTTGGTGACCAAGACGCAGAAGTCGGCGCGCGGCCCGTTGGTGATGAAGGTCTTGGAACCGTTGATGACGAAGTCGTCGCCGTCGCGGATGGCGGTCGTGCGGATACCCGCGACGTCGGAGCCCGCGCCCGGCTCGGTGATGCCGAGGCACCCCACTTTGTCGCCCGCGATGCCGGGGACGAGATAGCGCTGCTTTTGCTCCTCGGTGCCCAGCATGTGGACGGGCGGAAGGACCATGTCGGTCTGGACAGCGAAGCCCATGTTCGTTCCGCCCGAGCCCGAGTAGGAGAGGCACTCCGCGCGGATCAGGGAGTAGAAGTAGTCGCCCCCCTGCCCGCCGTACTCCTCCGGGAAGCAGAGGCCGAGGAACCCGAGCTCGCCGGCGCGCTTCATGATCTCGGTCGGCCAGTAGGTGTCTTCCCACTCGTTGCGATGTGGGTGCATCTCCTTCTTCACCCACGCCGTCATGGAGTCGCGCAGGTCGAGGTGCTCCTGCGTGTAGATGAGATGAGCCCGTTGTGCGTCGTGCTCGGGCTTCAGCACCTTGTTGCCGTTGTTTTCGGTTGCGGTGGCCACAGATGCTCCTCTGGTCGCTGGCTGAAGGTCGGCAGTCGGGCTGCGTGCGAAGTGGAGAGTACTACTTCACACTCCGCTGGGTGGGCGCCCGGCCGGCGGGCCGGCCGTTCTCAGTTGTAGGGTGCGCGTCGAAGTGCCCAACTACAAATAGGGGAGGAACATTGAGTGACGTAAGAGCACTGTCCGCGGCATCGATCTGGCGGGCAGCGGCAATTGGCCTGCTTGGGCTCGCGATCGGGCTGACCGTCATGACCGGCGCCAACGCCGGATCAGGGGACGTCAAGGTGCTGTCCAAGACGAAGGTCGCGATCAGCGACGGGTCCGTACCAGGAGGCGCCGGCCAGGACTCGACCACGACCGCTACGTGCCCGAAGGGGTATCTGGCCACAGGCGGCGGAATCGACTTCCAAAGCACCGATCCCGCCGTGACCGTTCCGTATAACGGTCCGCTGGTCGAGAACGACAATCTGGTCGCTGCCGGAGCCGGGACCTTCAAGGGCGGCCGTAAGTGGCGAGTGAGGGTCGAGAACGACTCCGCAAGCTCGTACACCTACTCCGTTGGGGCGGTCTGCTCGAAGCTCGTGACCGCCAGCAAGTAGTTCAGCGAAGTCCCTCGCCAACCGTCCGGGAGCCCCGTACCTCGGCTCCCGGGCGGGGTGAGGTCACGGTCGCTTTCCTCTCGTGAAGTGTAGAGTGATACTTCTCACTTATGGACTACGAGAAGATTCGCCTTGAAGTCGCGGACGGCGTCGCGACGATCACCCTGGACGATCCCGAGACCCGCAACGCGCTCTCGGACCAGCTCCTGGAAGAGCTCCTCAGCGCGCTCCGCGCCGTCAAGGGCGACGAGAACGCCAGGGTCGTGGTGCTCGCGTCGTCGCATGAGAAGGTGTTCTCGGCCGGCGGCAACCTCGGCGGCTTCGCCGCCGACGCGCCGACCGCCCACAAGTACTTCGCGACGGGGCTCTTCCCGCAGGTCTTCATCGAGCTCGGCGAGCTGGGCAAGCCCTCGATCGTGGCCGCTTCCGGTCACGTCCTGGCCGGATCGCTGGGCATCGCCCTCGCCTGCGACCTGATCATCGCCAAGGAGAGTGCAGGGTTCGGCACGCCCGAGATCAACGTGGGCCTTTTCCCTTTCATGATCATGGCGCTGATCTACCGGAACGTCCCGCGCAAGAAGACGACGGAGATGCTCCTGCTCGGCGACCGGCTCACCGCCGAGGAGGCGCGCGAGGCCGGGATCGTCAACAAGGTCGTGCCTGCCGAGGAGTTCGACGCGGCCGTCGCCGAGTGGGCGCAGAAGCTCGCGTCGAAGTCGCCGCTGGTCATGAAGCTCGGCAAGGACGCGATGTGGCGCCAGCTCGACATGCCCTTGCTCGACGCGCTCGACTACCTGCGCTCGCAGCTCACCATCGAGCTTCAGACCGAGGACGCGATCGAGGGCGTCACGGCGTTCTTCGAAAAGCGCGAGCCCAACTGGAAGGGACGTTGAGATGAGTGACACCACCGAGCACGCCGGCGAGGCCGCCGAGGCCCCCGCCGAAACCGAGGCGGGCCAGGAGACGGGGATGCAGAAGCTGGTCGCCGACCTCCACGAGCGCCGCGAGAAGGCGAAGCTCGGCGGCGGCGCCGAGAAGATCGAGAAGCAGCACTCCCGGGGCAAGCTGACCGCCCGTGAGCGGATCGACCTCCTGGTCGACCAGGGCACCTTCGTCGAGATGGGCATCCACGGCCGGCCGCATTTCTCCCAGCGCTCGATGGAAGGCAAGGACGCTCCCGCCGACGGTGTCATCACCGGCTGGGGCGAGGTGGACGGGCGCACCGTGGCGATCGCCGCCTACGACTTCACCGTCATGGCCGGCTCGATGGGGATGACGGGCGAGCTCAAGGTGACGCGGCTTCGCGAGATCGCGCTGAAGCAGCGCATGCCCCTGATCTGGCTCCTCGACTCAGCCGGCGCGCGCATTCAGGAGGCGGCGGGATCTCTGTTCGCGGGCTCTGGCCACCTGTTCCGCGAGGAGGTCGAGATGTCGGGCGTCGTCCCGATGGTCGCCGCGATGCTCGGCCCATGCGCGGCGGGCACCGCCTACATCCCGGGGCTTTCCGACTTCGTGCCCATGGTCGTGGGCCAGGGCGCGATGGCGCTCGCGGGACCCCACCTGACCAAGGCCGTCACCGGCGAGGACATCTCGATGGAGGACCTGGGCGGGGCGAAGGTCCATTGCCGCAAGTCCGGAGTCGGAGACCTCGAGGTAAAGGACGACGCCGAGTGCATCGAGGCGGTCAAGGCATACCTCTCCTTCTTCCCCTCCAACTGCGAGCAGAAGCCGCCACTTCGCGAGACCGAGGACCCCGACGACCGCATGTCGGAAAAGCTCCTGGACATCGTCCCGGAGTCACCGCGCCACCCGTACGACATGTACGACGTGATCCGGGAGATCGTCGACGACGGGGAGTGGTTCGACCTCAAGCCCAAGTTCGCGAAGACGGTGATCACCTGCCTCGCGCGGTTCGGAGGCCAGCCCGTCGGGATCGTTGCCAGCCAGCCCAAGCAACTGGGCGGCATCCTGGAGAACGATTCGGCCGACAAGGCCGCCCGGTTCGTCAACCTCTGCGATGCCTTCTCGATCCCGCTCGTCTTCCTCCAGGACGTCCCGGGCTTCATGGTCGGCTCGAAGACCGAGCACGCCGGGATCATCCGCCACGGCGCGAAGATGCTCTACGCGATCTCGCGCGCAACCGTGCCGAAGGTGACCGTCGTCATCCGCAAGGCCTACGGCGCCGGCTACTACGTCATGAACGGCAAGGCGTACGAGCCGGACCAGATCTACGCCTGGCCCTCGGCCGAGATCTCGGTCATGGGCGCCGAGGGCGCGGTCAACATCATCGGCCGCTCGGCCATCGAGGCCTCGGACGATCCGGACGCGACGCGCGAGGCGATGCTGAACGCCGTCCGCGAGCAGATCGATGTCTACATCGCGGCGGGCAACGCGATGATCGACGACGTGATCGACCCGCGCGAGACCCGCCCGCGAATCATCTCGGCGCTGCGGATGGCCAAGGACAAGAAGGTCGAGAGGCCCTGGAGAAAACACGGAGTGATGCCGGTATGAAGCGCGAGCAAACGTCCCCGGTACCAGGTACCTCGCACTACGCTCACACTTGCCGGGAGGCGCGATGAGCACCTTCGACCAGCCCGTGATCATCAGCTGCTCGATCTCGGGAGCGATTGCAAACCGGGAGCAGTGCCCGGCGATCCCCTACACGCCAGAGGAGTACGCGGCGGAGGCGCGACGCGCCGTGGACGAGGGCGCATCGCAGATCCACATCCACGCTCGGACCACCGACGGCATCCCGTCGTATGAGATCGACGACTTCCGAGCGATCACCCGGGCGATCCTGGACGAGGTCGGCGACGTGATCATCAACTACTCGACCGGTGCCATCGGCGTCCCGATGGAGAAGCGCCTCGCCTATCTGCGCGAACTGACACCCGACGTGGCGGCGCTGAACATGAGCTCGATGAACTACGCGAAGTACTCGAAGAGGCGCAAGGACTTCGTGTTCAAGGCCGTCTTCGAGAACTCGTTCGACACGATCATCGAGTTCCTCACCGAGATGCGCGAGCTCGGGATCAAGCCCGAGCATGAGTGCTTCGACGCCGGCCACGTGGCGAACCTCGATCCGCTGATCGACATGGGGCTCGTCACGGAGCCGCACCAGATCTCGCTCGTCATGGGCGTGACCGGCGGCATCCGGCCGACCTCCAAGAACATCGGCTTCATGTCCGAGCAGATCCCCGGTGGGCCGGATCGCGGAGCCAATTGGCAGGTCATCGGGATCTCACGCGACCAGTGGCGCCTGCTCGCGACCTCACTCACGCTGGGCGGCAACGTCCGAGCGGGCCTCGAGGACAACCTCTACATGCCGGACGGCGAGATGGCGCGCTCGAACGGCGACCTGATCGGAAAGGCGCGCCAGATGGCCGAGGACATCGGCCGACGCGCTGCAACCGTCGCCGAGGCACGCGAGATGCTGGGCCTGGCAGACAAGTCACAGGGGGCCCGCTGAGCAGCGGCGACGCGACTGAGCCTCGCTATGCGCGACTCAGTTCGCAGTCGCCAAGGGGGCGCGGGCGCGTGCTGAAACCGGGCACGCTCGAAGGCGTCACCGTCCTCGACCTCAGCCGCCTGCTTCCCGGCGGCTTCTGCTCGCTCCTCCTGGCGGACGCGGGCGCCGACGTGATCAAGGTCGAGGACACCGGCATGGGCGACTACGTCCGCTGGGCTCCGCCTTACTACGGCAGCGATGAGCACCAAGGCCTGGGCACCCGCTCGGGCCTCTACCTCGCGCTGAACCGCGGCAAGCGGTCCATCCGGCTCAACCTGAAGTCGGACGGCGGCCGCGAGGCGCTCCTCCGGCTCGTCCGTGAGGCGGACGTCGTCCTCGAGAGCTTCCGCCCCGGAGTGCTCGACCGCCTGGGCGTCGGCTACGAGGCCCTGAAGGCCGAGAACCCGCAGATCATCCTCTGCGCCATCACGGGATACGGGCAGACGGGACCGAACGTCTCCCGAGCGGGCCACGACACGAACTATCTTGCGCTCGGCGGCCTCCTCGGCCTGACCGGGGCGGCCGACGGCCCGCCCGTCTCGGCCGCCGGGCAGATCGCGGACCTCGGCGGCGGCGGCCTCATGGCCACGTTCGGAATCCTCGCGGCGCTCTTGGAGCGCGAGCGCTCGGGCGAGGGCCAGTTCGTCGACGTCTCGATGACGGACGGCGCCGTCAGCTGGCTCGCGATGGTCGCCGGCGCCTTCTTCGCCGACGGCAAGGTCCCGCACCGCGGCCAGGAGATGCTGAACGGCGGAGTTGCCTGCTACCTCCCGTACGAGTGCGCGGACGGCTGGATCTCGTGCGGTGCGCTCGAGCCGAAGTTCTGGCAGGCCTTCTGCCGGGGCACGGATCGCGAGGACCTCGTGGAGCACCAGTTCGCGAAGCCGGGCTCGGAGGGCCACGCGGCGGTCGCAGAGGTCTTCATGACGAAGACGAAGGCCGAGTGGGCGGCCTTCAACGACGAGTACGACTGCTGCGTCGAGCCGGTGCTCGATCTCGACGAGGCGATGTCATCCGACCTCTTGAGGGAGCGCGAGATGGTCGTCGAGCTGGACCAGCCGGAGCTGGGGACCGTGCGCCTGCTCGGCATGCCGGTCAAGTTCTCGCGCACGCCCGGCGACGCGACCCGCCCCGCGCCCGCGCTTGGTGAGGACACCCGTGAGGTGCTCGAAGCGGCCGGCTACGGGCCGGCCGAGGTGGATGCGCTGATCGAGGCGGGCGCTGCGGCGGAGCTGAGCGCGGAGGCAACCGGGTCCTTCATGTCATGAATACCGCCCCTCGAGGATCGTGATGGCCGCGCCCGCCAAAGAGCTGCTGAAGATCTCGGAGCTCGCCGAGCGCGCCGAGGTGCCCGTGGCGACGGTGCGTCACTACCTGCGGGAGGGTCTCCTGCCCGAGCCGGTGAAGACGTCGAGGAACATGGCGTACTACCCGCCGGAGTTCGTGGAGCGGATCCGCGCGATCAAGCGCCTGCAGGAGGAGCGGTTCATGCCGCTCCGCGTCATCAAGGACACACTGCTGGCGGAGCGGACGCCGGAAGCCGAGCTGCTCGAGAGGTTCGAGGTCCCCGCGCGCGCCCTCAAGCGCCTGGCCGAGGTCGGGGTGCTGAGCCCGGACTCCGATGGCTATTCGCAGGCCGACGTCCGGATCGTCGAGGCGATCGCGCGCTTCAGGGCCGAGGGCTGGAACGAGACCACGGGGTTCGGCGCGCGCGACGTCGCGCGCCTGATGGAGGGGCTGGCCCCCGTCGTCGCCGATGAGCTGGCCCTGATGGTCGAGCGCTTCTCGGCCATGGAGCCGGATCAGGCAGCGGAGCTCCTGGAAAGTGGCATGAGCCCTTTCCCGGACCTGATCGGCGCGCTGCACGCGAAGGCGCTCGCGGATCAGCTCGAGCGCAAGCGGAACGAGTAGCGCTCAGCCCAGGACGAGCTCGGCGGCGGTACGCAGCAGGCCGACGTCTCCGCCGATGAGGATCGTCGTCACGAACGACTCGCGCCAGGCATCGAGATCGTGGCGGATCTTGTCCTCGGGGCCGATCAGGGACATCTGATCGATCAGCTCGAACGGGATCGCGGCCGCCGCTTCGTCCTTCTTGCCTTCCAGGTAGAGGCTCTGGACCTCTTCGACCATTTCGCCGTACCCCATGCGGATCGGGACGTTGGCGTGGAAGTTCGTCTTCTTGGCGCCCATCCCCCCGAAGTACAGGGCGTAGTAGTGGCGGAGCGCGTCGGCGGCGGCCTCGACGTCGTCCGAGACGATCATCGGGACCATCGCCGCGACCTCGAAGTCGCCGGCCGAGCGCCGGGCGCCCTCGCGGGCGAATCCCTCGGCCAGTGCGTCGTTGTAGAGCTGAAGATGCTCGGGCTCCGGCGAGAGCAGCATCGCCATCCATCCGTCGCAGAGCTCGGCTCCCATCGCCACGTTCTTGGGGCCCTCTGCCGCGAGGAAGACCGGGATGTCCTCGCGCAGGGGATGGATCGACGACTTGAGCGGCTTGCCGAGGCCGGTGCCGCCGGGCAGGGGCAGGGGGTAGGCCGGGCCCTCGGCCGTTACCGGGCCCTCTCGGCGCCAGATGTCTCGCATGATCCCGATGTACTCGCGGGTGCGGGCGAGGGGCTTGGCGAACGGCATGCCGTACCACCCCTCGACGACCTGCGGGCCGGAGGCGCCGATGCCGACGATCATCCGGCCGCCGGAGAGGTGGTCGAGCGTCATCGCGGCCATGGCCGCCGCGGCGGGCTGGCGCGCCGACAGCTGCATGATCCCCGTGCCGAGGCGGACGTTCTCCGTGCGCGAGCCCCACCAGGCGAGCGGCGTCAGGCAGTCCGAGCCGTACGCCTCCGCACACCAGATCGAATCCACCCCGAGTGAGTCGGCGGCGTCGATTGCCTCCACCACGCCCGCGGGCGGGCCCTTCGCCCAGTAGCCGGTGTTGTAGCCGAGCTTGAGATCGCCCATCGCGGCGCTGATGCTATTCGCGTCGCGCGCATACGATCCCCGCATGTCCAACGGATGGGGCGACAGGGAGCGGTCGGGGCGCTTCGCGGCGCTGCTGGCGCTCAGCGGCGCGGCGACTGCCGCGGTTTCCGTTCTCCTGGCGGCAGCCGCAGGCGCGCCATACCTCGAGGCTGACGGGGTGAACGTGTGGCTGATCGTGTTCGCCGCGGGCCTGATGGCCGCGTTGATCGCCTTTCCGTTCGGGCTCGAGGTGCAGCTCCGCGAGCGTTATCCGGACCGCGACAAGCGCTGGGAGGCATCCCTGGTGGTTTGGGGCCTCGTCGCCGGGGCGCTTCTGGCCGCCGGGCTGGCCGCGGGCTTCGATACCGGGACTCTCGGTGGCGCCGTCGGCTTGATCCTGGTGATCGAGTCCGCTCTGGTCGTGGGGACGGTCGTCGTCTGGCTCGTCAGCGGCGGCTAGCTCAGGCGCGCGTCATGGCAGCGAGGCCCTCGTCGCGGCTGATCACGGGCGCGTAGCCCAGCTCCGAGCGCGCCTTCGAATCGTCGAGAGTGCACTCCTGGCTTGCGGCCCAGAGGGAGAACCGGGTCAGGGGCGGCTCGCCTTTCAGCGGCAGAAGCCGCCAGGCCAGTTCACCGCCACGGGCTACGGCCGCGGCGACCGGAGCGGGGATCGAACGCTCCGGCGGCTCGACGCCCTGCGTCTGGAGCATCGCCGAGATGAACTCGCGGAATTCGACCGCACCGTCGTCGAGGACGAAGTAGGCCTGACCGGGGGCGCCCCGTTCGGCCGCAAGCAACAGGCCCTCGACCACGTTCAGGACATGCGTGGTGGAGGTCCGGTGGCGGCCCCCGGAGATCCATGCGAACTTGCCGGCCTGCGCGGCCTCGGCGATCGCGGGGAGAAGCGTGGTGTCGCCGACGCCCCACACGAACCTGGGGCGCAGGACGACGGTGTCGAACCCGTCGCCGCCGGCGTCGCGGACGAGCTGCTCGGCCTGGGCCTTGGTCGCCGAGTACGGGGCGACCGAGTCGGGGCGGAGCGGGAGCCTCTCGTCGCCGTTGACGATCGGTTCTCCGGCGAGGATCGCGGCCTCGGTCCCGCAGTGGACGAAGCGCCCGATTCCGGCCGTCCTGCACGCTTGGAGGGCGTTCCGGGTCCCTTCGACGTTGCCGTGGACGAAGTCCTCCCACTTGCCCCACTGCTCCACGTGCGCAGCCAGGTGAAACGCCACGTCGCAGCCCTCCGCGGCCTTCGCCATCGCGCCCGCATCGCTCAGGTCGCCCCTTGCCGGCCGCGCTCCCAGAGCCTCGACCGCCCTGGCCGAGGCGTCGGAGCGGGCAAGCGCGGTCACCTGACAGCCACCGCTCACGAGCCGCTCGACCAGAGCGCCTCCGATGAAGCCCGAGCCTCCTGTGACGAAGGCTGTGCGGGGAATTGCGGTCACGGGATGAGCCTACTTTCGGCCCGGCCGATGCGACTAAACTCCCCGATTGACCCGTCAGTCAACGGCTGACTCTCCCGCGAATCAGCCACAGGAGCGAGTGCCGATGCGCGCCGCCGTGATCCAGCTCAACTCGGACCGAAACGTCTCCGACAACCTTCAGCGAGCCGAGAGGCTCGTGCGTGCACGCCGCCTCCGACGGAGCCGAGCTCGTATGCCTGCCCGAGAAGTGGGCGCTGCTCGGGCCGGGTGAAGTCATCGCGGAGGGCGCCGAGCCGCTCGACGGCACGATCGTCAGCGAGGCCTCGAGCTGGGCCCGCGAGCTAGGTGTGCATCTGTGCGCGGGCAGCGTGCCCGAGGATCCGGGCGACGGCGGCAAGCCGTTCAACACGTCGGTCCTCATCGATCCGGAGGGCGACGTCGTCGCGACCTACCGCAAGCTCCACATGTTCGACGTCGAGGTCGAGGGCACCCGGTACCGCGAGTCCGAGCACGAGCGAGCGGGGGCCGGCGTCGCGACGGGTTCCGCGGGAGACCTGGAGCTTGGCCTGACCGTCTGTTACGACCTTCGGTTTCCCGAGCTCTTCCGCATCCTCGCGCTGCGCGGCGCGACCGCGTTCACGATCCCGGCGGCGTTCACGGCGGTAACCGGACGCGCCCACTGGGAGCCGCTCCTGCGCGCACGGGCGATCGAGAACTCTGCTTTCGTCATCGCGGCGGGCCAGGTGGGCAAGGCCGAGCCGCACTACGAGTCGTGGGGCCACTCGATGGTCGTCGACGCGTGGGGGAAGGTCCTGGCCTGCGTCGCCGAGGGCGAGGGGCACGCGTGCGCCGACCTCGACCTGGCGGAGCTTCGGCGCATCCGCGAGTCGCTGCCGTCGCTGGCGAACCGCCGGGGCGATGCGTACGAGTGGCCGGTGGAGGCTCCCGTCTGATGGCGCGCACCGCCGCCGCGACGGACCGGCGCCGTCAGATCCTGGACGCCGCCGTCCGGGTGTTCGCCCGCCAGGGGTATCACGCGTGCCGCGTCTCCGACATCGCCGACGAGGCAGGTGTCGCATACGGGCTCGTCTACCACTACTTCCGCTCCAAGGACGAGGTCATGAACGAGCTCTTCACCGAGAGGTGGTCGCTCCTCCTGGCCGCGATCGACGAGGTGGACCGCAGCGAAGCATCGGGCAGGGACAAGCTCAGCTCGGTGGCACGCTTCATCATCGACTCCTATCGCCACGACCCCGAGCTGATGCAGGTGATCATCGTCGAGGTCACGCGAGCCGCCAACTCGTTCGGCCGCACCCACCTGCCCGAGATCAACCGGGCATACGAGGCGATCGCGAAGATCATCTCGGATGCTCAGAAGGCCGGCACCTTTCGCGCCGAGGTCGATCCGCGGCTGGCTTCGATGTTCTTCTACGGCGGTATCGAGCAGCTTTTGTCCGGCTGGGTCTTCGAGCTGATCCCGGCGGGCGACGGCGATTTCGACCGGGCTCGCGAGACGCTGGTCGATTCGATCTGCGGCGGGCTAGAGGCCCGGTAGGCCCTTCGGGTGGCCCGGGCTGCTTTACTCCCGCCGGAATCGGGAAGGTAAGCCTTAATGGACAACGACATCATGAAGAAACTCACGTGGACCGGCCTCGTCGCCGGATTCGGCGCGCTGGCGAGCATCGCGGCGGCGCGAGTCGCGGCGATCGTCTATCGCCGCATCTTCGACGAGGATCCGCCCGAGTGAGCGAACGACCCGGCCAAGATCAGCGCGACCCGCGTTCGGTGGCCGAGATGGCCATCGACGTATCGGAGCGCGTCTCCTACCTCGTACGCGAGGAGATCGAGCTCGCGAAGGCCGAGGTAACGGAGAAGGCCACCAGTCTCATCCGTGGCTCCGCCGTCGGCATCGCAGCCGGCGTCTTCATCCTCCTCGGCCTTGCGATGTTCATGCACGCGTTCGCCTGGCTTCTGAACGACCTCTTCTTCGAGGACAGCGTCTGGCTCGGCTTCCTGGTCGAGGCTCTGCTGTGGTTCATCATCGCGGGGATCGCCGGGCTGTTTGCCTACAGGTCCGTCAAAGCTGGAGCCCCGCCCGTGCCGTCCATGGCCATCGAGGAGGGCAAGGAGATCAGGGAAACCCTTCAGGCCGGGAGCGACGACTGATGGCAGACGACCTCGTACCCCGTCCGCCCGCCGGCGTCGAGCGCACCCAGCGCCCCCGCCCGGCACCCGGCACCCGCTCGGCTCACGAGATCCGCAGTGACATCGTGCGCGAGCGCGAGGAACTCGGCAAATCGGTCGAGGCACTTCGGGGCCGCGTCGGCGAGCTCACCGACTGGCGCCGCCAGGTCCGCGAGCACAAGCGCGAGCTCGCGATCGGAGCCGCCGTTGTCGGATTCGCGGTCGGCGGGTTCCTGGCGCTTCGGCGCCGCTAGCCGTCGAGCCCGAGCAGCTTCGGGTCCGCGCCGCCGACGCCCAGCAGGCCCGGGCCGATGTGCGCGCCGATGACCGGGCCGATCTCCGAGACGAAGACGGGATCCGTGCCGAAGATCTGGCGGCACTCGTCAACCAGGTGGCGCGCGGTCTCGTGGTCGTGGATGTGCTGGACGACCCAGGCGGTCGCGCCCGCCTCGTAGCGCTCACGCCCGAACTCGACCATCCGCTCGAAGGCGCGGCGGCGGGTGCGAACGCGCTCGACCGGGGTGATCTCCTCCTCCAGCGTCAGGATCGGCTTGATCTGGAGCGCCGAGCCCATCCAGGCCTGTGCCGCTCCGATCCGCCCGCCCTTGCGCAGGTACTCGAGAGTGTCGATCGCGAACCACATCTTCAGGCTGTCGCGGGCGCGCTCGCCCGCCGCCAGGGCCTCGGCGCCGCTGGCGCCAGCCTTCGCGGCGTTCGCCACCGCGACCGCGACCAGCGCCGCGCCTCCGCACGCGGAGCGGGTGTCGTAGACGTAGACGCGCTCACCGCCCTTGCCCTCGTCGATCAGGGCCTGCCTTGCCAGGTTGGCCGACTCATAGGTGCCGGAGATGCCCGCGGACAGGTGGAGTGACACGACGTCTCCACCGTCGGCCAGGAGCGGCTCGTACAGGGACGTGAAGTCGCCAACCGAGGGCTGCGAGGTCGTAGCGCCGCCCGAGCTCTTCCGCAGGCGCTCGTAGAAGTCGTCGTACTCGGCCGCGTCGATCTCCGACTCGCGCTTCTCGACGCCGTCGAGGGTGACGTAGAGGCTGATCCGGTGAATCCCCAGGTCGGAGATCAGGTGCTCGGGCAGATATGCGGTCGTGTCGACGACCACGGAGGTCCCAGCGGTGGCGGAAGGGGCGTTCATGCAGCCTCCGGTCTAGCAGGTCGCTCGTACCATGGCCGTGTGGGGAAGACCCTGGTCACCGGAGCAACCGGCTTCATCGGTTCGCACGTCGCCCATGCCCTTGCGGCAAGGGGTGACGACCTGCGCCTGCTCACAAGGCGGAAGAGCCGGATCGACCTGCTCTCCGACCTCGAGTTCGAGCGGGCGATCGGCGACGTGACCGATCGGCGCGCGGTACGCCGCGCGATGGCGGACGTCGAGCGTGTGTTCCATGTCGCGGGGCGCACTTCGCTGCGAAGCCAGGATCGCGACGCGGTCTGGGACACGAACGTGCGCGGAACCCGCATCGTCCTGGAGTCTGCGCTCGAGGCGGGGGTCGAGCGCGTCGTCCTGACCTCGTCTGTTGCGGCCGTCGGCGTCGGCAAGAAGCCGAAGCCAGTGGACGAGTCGGCGACGTTCGACATCGGGCACATGGGCATCACCTACGTCAACTCGAAGCACGAGGCCGAGGTTGAGGCGCTCCGCCTTGCTGCACGGGGGCTGCCCGTGACGATCGTCAACCCATCGTTCGTCCTCGGCCCCGACGCCCCTCGCGGCAGCTCGATGAACCTGGTCAAGCGGTTCATCCAGAAGCAGATTCCGGCCTACGTCGACGGTGGCCTCAACGTCGTGGACGTGCGGGATGTGGCGAAGGGGCACCTCCTGGCCGACAAGAAGGGCGAGATCGGGAGGCGCTACATCCTGTCGGGCAGAAACTTCACGTTCGACCGCCTGTTCGCCGATCTGGCCAGGATCTCCGGGGTCGATTCGCCCCGCCTGAAGCTGCCCGGGCCGGCGCTCCTGCACATGCTCGAGGTCGGCGACCGCCTGCCGCTTCCGGTTGCCCTGCCCACCTCGCCGGACGAGATCCGCTCCGCGATGCTCTGGTGGTGCTATCGGAACACGCGCGCCAAGTCCGAGCTTGGCTTCAAGGCGCGCCCCCACGAGGAGACGCTTCAGGACGCGGTCAAGTGGCAACGCGCCCAGATCGCGGGAGGGCGCGAGGGATGAGTACGGAGAAGCACGAGGTCGTGCTCTACCGCTGCCCCACGCCGACGAACTTTCTGTGCCCGTGCGGGACTGCGGCCCGCAAGCTGAAGCGGGCCGGCGTCGAGTTCCGGACCGAGCGCGTGCCCTACAACAAGAAGTCGCGACCCGAGATCGAGGAGCTCACTGGGCAGCGCCGTGTGCCGGTGCTCGTGGATTCCGACGAGATCGTCCACGACTCCAAGCGGATCGTGGAATACCTGGACTGGAAGCGGAGCCTTCCGGGCAAATCGGCGCGGAGTTGAGAGTCGCCCCCACGGGCTATACAATGTGAAGCGATGGACACTCCAGAAGCAGCAGTGACGCTCAGTGAATCCGCGGTTCAGAAGATCCGCGAGCTCACGGTCTCGAACGAGAACGCCGAAGAGCAGGCGCTGCGCGTCGCCGTGCGCGGAGGCGGCTGCTCGGGCTTCCAGTACTCGCTCGCCCTCGACAAGGCGAAGGAGGACGACCACGTCTTCAATCACGAGGGCATCTCGGTCCTCGTCGACAAGACCTCCATGCAGTTCGTCTTCGGCTCAGAAGTCGACTACGTCGACGGGCTCCAGGGCGCCGGCTTCACGGTGAACAACCCGAACGTGGTTGCGGCCTGCGGCTGTGGCTCCTCGTTCCAGGTCCGCGAAGACGCGCCCGGCGCGGCCGCGCCGGCTTGAGCCCGAGCGCCCGGCTCTAGAGCTCTACGGCGGCGTCAAGCCGGCTGGACGCCCCGAAAACACTTCTCAACAGGTAGGTACTTCTCATGGCCATCGTGCAGGCCTCGGGCCTCACCAAGTTCATCGGTGAGCGTCAACTTCTCCAAGACGTCTCGTTCCGCCTTGAGCGGGGTGGACGTCTGGCGCTCTCCGGCCGAAACGGCTCGGGCAAGACGACGCTGCTTCGCATCCTCGCCGGGGAGGCGTCCGCCGATTCCGGGCGGGTGTCGCTGGCGAAGGGGGCCCGCGTCGTGCTTCACGACCAACGGCCTCCGCGCGACCTGAGCCTGACCCTTGGCGACTACGTCGTCGGCGGGCTCGGCTGGGTGCTCGGGATCGAGCGGAAGCTCGCCGAGCTGGAGGAGCGCATGGCGACCGACTCGGGGGAGTCGACGCTCGCCGCCTACGCCGACGCTCAGGCGCGCTTCGAGGTCGCCGGCGGCTATCGCTGGCGCGACGAGGCCCGGGAGACCGTTCGCGGGCTTGGCTTCGATCTGGCCGAGCTGGACCGCGACCTCTCGACCTTCTCGGGCGGCGAGCTCACGCGGGCGTCGCTCGCTCGCGCGCTTGCCGCCAAGCCGGATCTCCTTCTCTTGGACGAGCCGACCAACCACCTCGACATCGCCTCTTTGGAGTGGCTCGAGCGGATGCTCACCGGGATGGACGCCGCGGTGATCCTGGTCGCGCACGACCGCTGGTTCCTGGAGTCGGTCGGCAACTCGGTCCTGGAGCTGGGCGAGGGGCGGCCGAAGTTCTTCTCGGGCCCGTGGCACGAGTGGCGGATCGAGAAAACGCGCCGCGAGCTCTTTCTGGAACGGGACGCGAAGCGCCGCGATGCCGACATCGCCAGGCTCGAGCGCTTCGTCGAGCGCTTCCGGGCCAAGAACACGCTGGCGACGCGCGCGAAGTCCAAGCAGAAGCAGATCGACCGCATCAAGCGCGACGCTCCGAAGCGCGACCACTCGGCGTCGAAGTCGCTTGCTTTTTCGTTCGGCGAAGCTCAGCGCTCAGGCAAGGTGGTGCTTGCGATGGAGGGGGCGACGATCGACGCCGGGTCGAAGCGCCTGTTCGAGGACGCGGAGCTCTGGGTCGAGTCGGGGGAGCACGTATGCCTGATCGGTCACAACGGCTCCGGGAAGTCCACCCTGATCTCGACCCTCGTAGGCGAGAGGCAGCCTGTCACGGGTCGCGTGAAGGTCGGCCACAACGTGGAGCTGGGGCACCTGCGCCAGCACGCCGAGGTGCCGGCGGATCCCGGTCTCACCGTGCTCGCTCACGCCCAGCGCACCACCGGGCTGTCCGAGGCCAAGGCGCGCGGTCTGCTCGGCCAGTTCCTGTTCTCCGGCGACGACGTGACGAAGCTCGTCACCCAGCTGTCCGGAGGCGAGGCCCAGCGCCTGTCGCTCGCCCTCCTCGTCTCGTCCGACTCGAACGTCCTCATCCTCGACGAGCCGACCAACCACCTCGACCTGGAGAGCCGCGAGGCCCTGGAAGATGCGCTCAGCAGCTTCAACGGCACCCTGCTGCTCGTCTCGCACGACCGGGCGATGCTGGAGGCCGTCGGCACGCGGACCGTGGCCGTGGAGGACCGGGGGCTTCGCGTCTTCAACGGCGGCTGGGCGGAGTACCGCGAGCGCGAGGCCGAACAGGCCGAACAGGAACGCTCTCGGTACCAGGTACCTAACGCAACGCAAACATCGTCAGGAAACGATGAGGTACCTGGTACCAAGCGTGGCAAGGAGGCGCGGCGGGCTCGCGCCCGGGAGCGCGCCGCCGTTGCGGACGTTCGCAAGCTCGAGGACGAGATCGAGGCGGCCGAGGCTGCGCTCGCAAAGCTTGAGGAGGAGCTGTCCGACCCTGCTGCCTGGAGCGACCCCCGGACCTCGGCGAAGTCGACCCGCCGCCACGATGCGGCGAAGGAGAGGGTCAAGGAGCTGACGGAGCGCTGGGAAGCGCTCAGCTAGCGCCGACAAGGAGCGGAATGGTGCCAGGCACGGTGCCTGGCACCATGCGCTACGTCGCGCCGATGAGGAGCGCGAGCTGGCGGGATTGCGCGATCAGGCTTCCGTCCGGCGTCCACAGCTCGCCGTCCTCGTCGAAGAACCCCTCGCGGACCATCCGGTTGCGGAACCTTCCCAGGAGCAGCTGGTCGGGCAGCGGGAGCGAAACCCTGAAATGAACCGTGAGGTCGATCGTGGGCGCCGCGGCGAACTCGGTCAGGCGGGGCCACGGCGCCGGGAACCACGCATCGGCGAGGACGGCAACGGACAGGGCGTCGAGCGGGCGCTCCTCGATCAGGCCCATCCAGCCTCCGACCTCGCCGCTGGAGCCGCCGGAGAACGGCGTCTCGCCGAAGCGCGGCTGCATTGTCACGCGCCGGGTGAAGTCGGGCGGATCGGCTCCCTCGCGAGGGCTGGTGCTGATCGGCTCGCGCCCCTCGGGCGGCGCCACCTCGGGCATGGGCTCCGTGTCCTCCAGGACAGGGGCCTCCCACGGCGGCGAGTAGGCGCCGAGCGCCATGCCGATCACCTTGTCCCCCTGCAACATCTGCCCGCTGACGGTGGTGAGCGAGCGGCCCGCTCGCTCGACCTTGGCTCGGACCTGGACCGGGCCGACCTCGGGCGGGCGCATGAAGTGCATCGTCGCGGAGCGGGCGGAGCGCGCCTCGTCGCCGATGGCGAGCTCGAAGCCCCGCATCACGATGGCCATGACGTAGCCGCCCAGGGGGCCACGAGGCGTGGCCCATCCATCGGCGATCCTGCCGTCCCAGGCGCTCTCGCCGGAAGGGACGAGCTCGGTCGCCTCGTCGAATGCGTAATCGCTCATCGAGCGCGGCACGATATGCCATGTATTAGGCGTGTCGCCGAACGGCGGCGCGAGAAGCAGGTTGTGCCGTTTGGTGTTCCGCGCGGTTGTGTGTGACGGAGCGCTCTAGCCGAGTTGCATCGGCGGGCTCGTCTGCGAGCCGCCGGGGAGGATCCGCTCGGCCTCGGGGATCTCCGCGTCGGTGTTCTCGACGCCGAGCAGCTCAGCGAGCTCGCCGGAGTCGAGCATCTCCTCGACGATGTCGCAGCCGCCGACCAGCTCGCCCTTGGCGTAGAGCTGCGGGAAGGTTGGCCAGTCGGAGATCTCCTGAGTCACCTCGCGAAGCGGCTGGAGCGCTGGAAGCACGTCGATGGCGCCGTACTCGACGCCGAGCGCCTCGAGGACCTGCACGACCCGCATCGAGAAGCCGCAGCGCGGCGCCTCGGGCGTGCCCTTCATGAACAGAAGGACGGGATTCTCGGCAAGGATCTGCTCGACCTGTGCCTTGAGCTCTGGATCAGCAGCCATGGGGTGAGAGTACCGAAGGCCTACGGCGTCGACGTTTGGATCGAAAGGGCGTGGATCGTGCCGTCATCGAAGCGGGCGCGAACGGCCGCGCGGACGAGCCGATGCTGGTCGATCCGGCTGAGGCCCTCGAACTCCGCCGAGCTGACGACGGCTCGAAGATGGTCTCCGCCGCCCTCGTCGAGCACCTGGACCTCGGCGCCCGGCAACGCCGCGCGGATCATCTCCTCGAGCTCTTGAAGGTCGGCGGCCATCAAAGGCAACCCTAGTGCGGGTCTCCGCCGTCGCGTGCGGCGTCGAGCATCGCTTCCACGGTTGCGAACTTCACGCGGGGGCGTCCCAACGGCTCGCCGCGTTCGACCTCGGCCCGGTCGATCGCCTGCCAGCCTCCGAACGAGACGAAGTCGGGGACACGTTCTGAGACAAGCGCCGCGATTCCCTCCGAGGAGGCGTCGCCCGGAGGTTCAGGGATCCGGTCGGCATCGAGGTCTTCGATCAGGCTGTTGACGGTGTCCAGGGCGTCCTTCTTGTTCGTCCCGATCACGCCGCTCGGGCCGCGCTTGATCCAGCCCACGGCGTACTGGCCGGGAACCTGTTTGCCGGTCTCGGGGTCGATGACCCGTCCGTTGTCGTTCGGAATGACGCCCCCCGAGTCATCGAAGGGCAGGCCCTCGAGCCCGATCCCCTTGTATCCGATCGAGCGCAGCACCAAGCCGCACTCGATCTCCTCGCGCTCTCCGGTGTCGGTAGCCCGAATGGCGCCGGACTCGTCGCGTTCGAGCTTGTTGCGTCCGATCACGATGGCCTCGACCTTTCCGTCGCCCCGGATTTCGACCGGCGAGGACAGAAACCGAAGGACTATTCGCCGGCGCTTTCCCTCGGGGGGCCGTTCCGCGAAGCTCTGCAGGATTTCGACGTTTCGCTTGCTGGTGGGGTTGGCATCGTCGGACTCCAAGAGCTCCGTACTGAGCTCGTCCAACTCGGCGTCGGCCGGGTCGACGATCACGTCGGCATCGAGCATCTCGCCCAGTTCGCGCACCTCGGGGTTGGTGAACGCTGCCTGCGCCGGACCGCGCCTACCGAGCACCACGATCTCCTCGATGCCCGAGTTGGCGAGAGCATCGATCGCGTGATCGGCGGTATCTGTCTCCTCGAGCTCAGATCGGGTCAGGGCCAGCATGCGGGCCACGTCCGCAGCGACGTTCCCGTTTCCGATCACGACCGCGCGGTTGGCGGACAGGTCGAACTCGTGACCCGCAAAGTCGGGGTGGGCGTTGTACCAGGCGACGAACTCGGTCGCAGCATGACTGCCTTTGAAATGCTCGCCCTCGATGCCGAGCGATCGGTCGGCCGCGGTGCCATAGGCGTAGATGACTGCGTGATAGCGCTCGGCGAGCTCCAGGGCGGTGATCTCGCGGCCGATGTGCACGTTGCCGAAGAAACGGAAGCCCGGCCGGGCAGCGGTCTTTTCGTAGACGCGAATGACCGACTTGATCTTCGGGTGATCCGGGGCGACGCCGGCCCGGACGAGGCCGTACGGGGTCGGAAGGCGATCGAACATGTCCACCTCGATTACGTGGTCCGGATTCTTAAGGAGGTGCTCAGCCGCGTAGAAGCCGGCCGGACCCGACCCGACGATCGCAACCCGCAACGGGTTCTGCTCCGTGCCTGCCTCGGGCATGGTCAGCTACCGAGGGCGCCCGCGTGGACCGATGCCGCCGTGCCGTCCAGCGCATCGAGCGCCCTGGAGACGGACATCGAGACGCAGGTGAAGATCGGGGTGTCACGGAGGGTGTAGGCGCTCGACTCGGATGCGCGCAGCTCCTGGACGAGGTCGAGGAAGCGGTGAGGCTCGTCGGTCTCGAACGAGACGACGAACTCCTGGTCGTCGATGCCGAACGAGTAGGCCGTGTTGATCGCGATGTCCGGGTAGGTCCGGCCGATCGCGATGTGGTCGGCCATGATGCGCCGGCGCTCCTCGAGCGGGAGCTGGTACCACTCCCGCTTCTTGTCGAGCGGATAAACGAAGAGGTACTTGCGCTCGGACTGGCAGATCTCGGGGCGGGCGGCCGCATCCGAGTAGGGGGACGGCTTCGTCATCGCCAGATAGGAGTGGGGCGTGGTCATCCACTTGGCGAGTCCCGACTGCGAGAGCACCACGTGGAAGGTGTGGATGTCGTCGAGCACCGGGCTCTGCGAGAGGAGCATCAGGTCGACGTCGCCGCGCGTGCCGACCGTCGAGTACGCGCGCAGAGAGCGATCCTGGCCGAAGTCCTCGCACGCGGCCAGGAACTCGGCCTTGTCGGCGGCTCTCAGGCCCGCGTCACGGCGCTGCCATGCGGGATCGAGCTTCAGGAACGTGAACTTCGCGAAGGTCCGGTCGGTCACCAGGTATCTCCTGAGGGGTTTGCCCGAAACAAGCGTGTAAGGACGACGAGGTCGTCCTCCAGATATCTAGGCTAGCCGCAACCGGGAGCTTCGATACCTTCGAAGGCGGCCATGCGGATCGCGATTGTAAGCCCGTATTCCTGGAGCTATCCCGGCGGAGTCAACCGTCACGTGGACGCGCTCGCGGATGCGCTCTCAGAGCGCGGTCACGATCTCGCCGTGATGGCGCCGTTCGACCCACCCGATCGCGTGACCCGCGCGCTCCATCGCTCCAGTCCGCCCTTCGCCGACCCGCCCGGCCATCTGTGGAACCTGGGTCGCACGGTGGGGATAGGCGCCAACGGCTCGGTCTCGAATCTCTCCACATTCCCGGAGGGGGTCAGCGCTCTGCGCCGTGGGCTCGCCGCCTTCGAGCCCCAGGTCGTCCACGTCCACGAGCCCGTCGCGCCCGTCGTCGGCTGGGATGCCTGCTCCTACCGGGGCGCCCCGGTCGTCGGCACGTTTCACTCCTACTCGACGAAGGCTTGGCCGAATCACGCCGCATCGCTGATCGGGGCGCGCCGGAAGCTCAACCAGCTGCACGCGCGGATCGCCGTCTCCGAGGCGGCGCGGTGGACCGGCAGGCGGTGGTTCGGCGGCGAATACGAGGTCATCCCCAACGGAGTCGATCTGGGCGGCCCTCCAAAGGGCCCGCAGCCGGATTCGGGCGAGCTTCGCGTCCTCTTCGTCGGCCGTGCCGAGGAGCGCAAGGGCCTGCCCGTGCTCCTGAGGGCTTTCGAGGCGCTCTCGCAGCACGTGCCCGCCCGGTTGACGGTGGTCGGAGCCTCCGCGGCTGACGTTGCCCGGCACCTATCCGACCCGGCCGCGGTGCGGGTGGACGCGATCGGGCGGGTCAGCCACGACGAGCTCTGGGGCCGGCTCCACTCGGCCGACGTCCTGTGCGCGCCTTCCCTCTCGGCCGAGAGCTTCGGGATGGTCCTGATCGAGGCGTTCGCCGCCGGCACGCCAGTGGTCGCCTCCGCGATCCCCGGCTACGCGAGCGTCGTCGACGACGGCGTGAACGGGGTCCTGGTGCCGGCCGGGGACCCGCAGCGCCTTGCCGAGGAGCTTCATGCCCTTTATCTCGGGCCCGGCCGGCGCGCCAGGATGGGCGAGGCTGCCCGCGAGTCCGCCGAGGACTACGCCTGGCCCCGCATCGCCAACAGAGTCGAATCGGTCTACGAGACGGCGCTGGGCGCGTTCCACCGCGCCGAGAGTGGGAATTTCGACGATATGCGTGGGAATTCCACCTCTCGGCGCAACGCAGCATGGCGGCGGGCCGGATTTGTGCCGGCCGATGGCTCCGCCCGCCGCCCCGCGCGGCGCTTGCCGCCGCTGCCGGGCGAGCCCGAGCGGGCGAGTGGCACCGCGACTCGCGCGCGCCGGGCGGGCCTTGCGATCGGTGCCGCCCTGGGGGCCGGACTCGCGTATCTGGCCGTCGCCAAGATCGGGTTCGCAGATGTGGTCCACACGATCGTCCGCTCGGACCTCAACTGGGTGCTGGCGGCGACGGCTCTGATGGCCGCCTCGATGTTCCTGCGGTCCGAGTCGTGGCTGGCGATCGCCCGCGCGGGGTTGCCCCGGGTTCCGTTCCGCCGGCGCGACGTCGCCTCGGCAACCATGATCGGCGTCCTGATGTCGGCGACCCTGCCCGCGCGCCTGGGTGAGCCGGCCCGCGCGATGGTCCTGGCCCGCCACGCCGGGAACGTGAGAGCGACCTTTCCTGTGCTGCTCGGGACCCTCGTCTCGCAGACCATCTTGAACCTGGCAGCGCTCGCGATCCTGGGCGCGATCATCGTGGGCTCGACCGAGCTGTTCTCGGCGGGGACCGAGCAGCTCTTCATCGTCAGCGCCGCGCCCCTGTTGATCCTGGGCGCAGTGCTCATAGCGCCCGTGCTGCTTCGCGGCCGCGGCACCGGGCGCCTCGCGCGGGCGAGCAACGCGGCGCGAGCCGCTCTGGCCAAGGTCCGCAGCGGCCTCCGCGTCTTCCGGGATCCCCGGAACGGGCCGATCGCCGCAGTCGCCCAGCTCGCCGCGTGGGCCGTCCAGCTCCTGGCGTGCCTGGTCCTGTTCGACGCCCTCGGCCTCGCGGACAGGCCGGGGATCGGCATCGGCGCGGCCGCTGCGGTGCTGTTCGCCGTCAACGTGACCGCCGTCGTCCCCGCGACCCCCTCGAACATCGGCGTCTTCCAGCTGGCGACGGTCAGCGTCCTGACGACCGGCTTCGGCGTCGGCGCGGCGGATGCCCTCGCCTATGGCGTGATCCTCCAGGCCGTCGAGATCGCGACGGCAGTCGCTTTGGGCCTCCCGGCCCTGGTCCGCGAGGGCATGACGTGGTCCGACATGAGGTTGCGGGCGCTGGCGTCCACTCCCGTTCAACTCGTGCCCGCGAAGCCGGACCGCGCGACAGGCTAGACGGGTATCCTGAGCGGACCATCGAGAGCGGCTGAGGGGCCTGGCCCGAAGACGCCGCAGCAACCCGACCGCGGTGCTCCGCGAGCAGGGTGCTACCGCCGGGAGCGATGGAAGCAACGAAACGAGTACAGAGCCAGCCCGATGCCCCAACGTGACTTCATAGCCGCAACCCGCGACCGCGTCGTCGTCTTCGACGGCGGGATGGGCGCGACGCTGGAGCAGTTCGACCTCACGTCCGACGATTACGGCGGCCTCCAGGGCAAGTGCCACGAGGCCCTGGTCCTCAACCGTCCCGACGTGATCCAGTCGGTCCACGAGTCGATGCTGGAGGCGGGCGCGGAAGTCCTGGAGACGGACTCCTTCCAGGGGTCGCGCCTGAAGCTCGAGGAGTGGGGCCTGGGCGAGCACACTCTCGAGATCAACCGCGGAGCGGCGGAGATCGCGAGGAAGGCCGCGGGGCCGGACCGCTTCGTCGCGGGCTCGATCGGCCCAACGGGCTTCCTGCCGTCGTCGGACGACCCGACCCTCGGCGACATCTCCTTCCGCAAGCTCGTGGAGGTGTTCGAAGAGCAGGCGCGCGGCCTCGTCGAAGGCGGGGCCGACCTGATCATCATCGAGACGGCGCAGGACATCCTGGAGGTCAAGGCGGCGATCTTCGGCGCCCGCGAGGCCTTCTCTGCGACCGGGCGCACGCTTCCGATCCAGACCTCGGTCTCGCTTCTGCCGCAGGGCGGCAAGATGCTCCTCGGGACGGACATCCAGGCGGTTCTGACCACTCTCTGCGCGCTGGACGTCGACGTGATCGGCCTCAACTGCTCGACGGGCCCCGAGGACATGCGCGACGCCATCCGCTACCTCGGCGAGGCGTCGCCGCTGCCGGTCCACTGCATCCCGAACGCGGGCCTGCCGCTGCAAGGCCCGGACGGCGAGACGATCTTCCCCGAGACTCCGGAGCAGCTCTCGAAGGTCCTCGGCGAGTTCGTCGAGCGCCACGGCGTCGGCATCGTCGGCGGCTGCTGCGGCACCACGCCCGACCACATCCGCGCGATCGCCGAGCGCGTCAGGGACTCGAAGCCCGGCGAGCGGCCCGCTTCGCCGCCGCCACTGGTGAGCTCGATGATGACCGCGACCGACCTCGTGCAGGAGCCACGGCCGACGCTGGTGGGCGAGCGCGTCAACTCGCAGGGCTCGCGCAAGGCCAAGGAGCTGCTCCTCGCCGACGACTACGACGGGCTCGTGCAGGTCGCGGAGGACCAGGTGACCGGCGGCGCGCACGTTCTCGACGTCTGCGTGGCGCTGACCGAGCGCCAGGACGAGGACGTGCAGATGCGCGAGGTGGTCCAGCGGATCTCGCTCACCCAGCCTGCGCCGATCCAGATCGACTCGACCGAGCCCGAGGTGATCGAGGCGGCGCTGGAGGCGATCCCCGGACGGGCGATCGTGAACTCGATCAACCTGGAGGCCGGCCGGGACAAGGCCGACCGCGTCATCCCCATGGCCAAGGCCCACGGCGCCGCCCTGATCGCGCTGACGATCGACGAGGTCGGCATGGCCAAGACGGCCGAGCGAAAGCTCGAGATCGCCAAGCGCATCACCGAGATCGCATGCGAGGAGCACGGGCTGGCTCCCGAGGCCCTGATCTTCGATGCCCTGACCTTCACGCTCACCACGGGCGACGAGGAGTGGAGGCCCTCGGCCGTGGCGACGATCGAGGGGATCCGCGCCATCAAGGAGGGCATCCCGGGCGTCAAGACCTCGCTCGGCGTCTCGAACGTCTCGTTCGGCGTCGGCCTGCCCGCGCGCTCCGCTCTCAACTCGGTCTTCCTCCACCACTGCGTGGACGCCGGGCTCGACCTGGCGATGGTCAACCCCAACCACATCACGCCGTATGGGGAGATCCCCGAAGCCGAGCGCGAGCTGGCGGACGACCTCGTCTTCAACCGGCGCGAGGACGCGCTGGAGCGGTTCATCGCCCATTTCGAGTCGAAGGGGGAGGAGGCCGCCGACGAGGCCGACGACCCGACGGCCGAGATGGAGCCCGAGGAGGCGCTCCACTGGCACATCCTGCGCCGCAAGAAGGACGGGGTCGAGGAGTGGATCGACCGCTCCGTGGAGAAGATCGGAGCCGTCCCGACCCTGAACGGCGTCCTCTTGCCCGCGATGAAGGAGGTCGGCGACAAGTTCGGCGCCGGCGAGCTCATCCTGCCCTTCGTCCTGCAGTCGGCGGAGGTGATGAAGCGCGCGGTCGCCCAGCTCGAGAACTACCTCGACCGGATCGACGGCCACACGAAGGGCAAGGTCGTGATCGCGACGGTCTTCGGCGACGTCCACGACATCGGCAAGTCGCTGGTCAACACGATCCTGACCAACAACGGCTACACGGTCGTGGACCTCGGAAAGCAGGTCCCCATCGACACGATCATCGACGCGGCGATCGAGCACGAGGCGGATGCGATCGGCCTCTCGGCGCTGCTCGTCTCGACCTCGAAGCAGATGCCCGCCTGCATCGGCGAGCTTCACGAGCGCGGCCTCGAGTTCCCGGTCCTGATCGGCGGCGCGGCGATCAACCGCGACTTCGGCCGCCGCGCGCTCTATCCCCGCGGCAAGGAGTCCGACGAGGTCTACGAGCCCGGCGTCTTTTACTGCAAGGACGCCTTCGCGGGGCTCGACACCGTGGACGCGCTGGTCGACTCCGACGCGCGCAAGTCCCTGGTCGCGAAGTTCCGCGACGAGGCCAAGCAGCTTCGCGAGAAGCCCGAGGTGGTGGACGACTCACCGCCCACGACGGACGACTCCGTGCGCTCGGGCGTGAGCGTCGACGCCGAGATCCCCGAGCCGCCGTTCTGGGGCTTCCGTGACGTCGACGTGGACCTCGACGAGGTCTACCCGTTCCTCGACCGCCATGTCCTCTTCAAGCTCCACTGGGGTGGCCGCGGCAAGAAGGGCGAGGACTGGCGCCGGATCGTCGAGGGCCACGACGGCGACGAGGGCTTCGCCCCGAAGCTCGAGCGCATGTGGGCCGAGCAGGACTACCTCCAGCCGAAGGTCCGAGTGGGGTACTTCCCGTGCAACGCCGACGGCAACGAGCTGGTGATCTTCGACCCCGAGGACCACGACCGGGAGATCGAGCGCTTCGAGTTCCCGCGCCAGCCCAAGCACGATCGCATCTGCCTCTCCGACTTCTACCGGCCGATCGACTCGGGCGAGCGCGACGTCGTGGCGCTTCAGGGCGTGACCGTAGGCGAGGAGGTCACGAAGCGGATCGGGCAGCTCGAAAAGGACGGTGAGTTCGCCGAACAGCTCTTCGTCCATGGGCTCGGAGTCCAGGCTGCAGAAGGGCTTGCCGAGTGGAACCACGCGCGCATCCGCGCCGACCTGGGTGTCGACGCCGGCCAGGGCCGTCGCTACTCGTGGGGCTATCCGGCCTGCCCGGACCAGTCCGAGCACGAAAAGCTGTGGAGGCTGTTGAAGCTGGACGACCTGGGCATGGCCCTCTCGGGCGGCTATGCCGTCGAGCCCGAGCAGTCCACCGTGGCGATCATCGCCCACCACCCGCAGGCCGTCTACTTCGGCATGAAGTCCGGCTTCGTCCCGGCCGAGCCGAAGCAGGACGAGCTCATCGCCGGAACCGAGCGCGGCGGAGAGCTGCCGCCCGACGAGGACTTCGAGGGCGACGGGACGGTCGAGGCAGAAGCCTCGGAGGAACCCGTCGCCTGATCCAGACTCGTTCTGGGTCGGGCTGCGCGGCCGACCTCGCCGCGCCGGGTCGGAAGACTCCCGCAGTTCGGGCAGAATGGACATATGGGCTACGCGAGCTACGAGGAGGCGTGCGCCGAGCACTCGTGGAACGTGCCGGAGCGCTACAACATCGCCGCCGACGCCTGCGACAAGCACGATCCGGACAAGCTGGCCATGATCCACGAGCGCTACGACGGCGCGGTCCGCGAGATGAAGTGGGGCGAGCTTCAGGAGCTCTCGAACAAGGCCGCGAACGTGCTGGCCGGGGCCGGCGTGGAGCGCGGCGACAGAGTCGCGGTTGTCCTGCCGCCCACACCGGAGACGGCGGCGATCTTCTTCGGCACCTGGAAGCTGGGCGCGGTGCTCCTCTCGATGTCGGTCCTCTACGGCGACGATGGCATCCGCCACCGGCTCGGGGACTCCGAGCCGCGCGTTCTCGTTACCGATGCCGACAACGCAGGCCGGTTCCAGGAGGCGGGAGTCGAGCTCCTGATCCTCGGCGACGACACGTTCGACGGCGTGCCGGCCGAGTTCGAGACGGCCGATACGGCGGCCGACGACCCGGCTCAGCTCTATTACACGTCGGGCACGACGGGCATGGCGAAGGGGATCGTCCACGCGCACCGCTATCTCCTTGGCCACGAGGAGTTCATCTATTGCCACGAGGTCGAGGACTCAGAGCGGTTCCACGGCATGGGGGAGTGGGCGTGGGCGGCCGGCATCGCGCCGCTCCTGGGCCCGTGGCGCCTCGGAGCGGTTCAGTGCGTCTATCAGCGCGAGGGCGGCTTCGACCCCGGCAAGCAACTCGACTTCCTCAGCCGGCACGAGGTGACCAACGTCTTCACGACGCCGACGGCGATGCGCGCCATGATGGCAGTGCAGGGCGCGGGGGAGAAGCATCCGCAGAAGTTCCGCAGGGTCTGCTCGGCCGGCGAGCCCCTCAATCCGGAGGCGATCCGCTGGTTCCGCGACGAGTACGGCATCACCGTCCTGGACTACTACGGCCTGACCGAGTCATATCCCCTTTGCGCGAACTATCCGTTCATGGACGTTCGTGAGGGCTCGATGGGCAAGCCGATGCCGGGCTGGGATGTCGCGATACTCGACGAGGACGAGCAGCCCGTCGCGCAGGGAGAGAAGGGCGAGATCTGCCTGCGAGCCCGCTCGAACCCGCACTATCCGCTGGGCTACTGGCGGAACGACGAGGCAGCGGCTGAGACGTTCGGCGGCGACTGGTTCCACTCGAAGGACGCCGCCTCCGAGGACGAGGACGGTTACTACTGGTACGAGGGTCGCGCCGACGACGTGATCATCGCCGCCGGGTACCGGATCGGCCCGTTCGAGGTGGAGTCCGCCTGCATCGAGCACGAAGCGGTGCACGAAGCGGCGGCCGTGGCGTCGCCGGACGAGGTGAAGGGCCACGTGGTCAAGGCCTTCATCGTCCTGGCCGAGGGCCACGAGCCCTCGGACGAGCTCGCCGCGGACATCAAGCGCTTCGTGCGCGAGCGGCTATCCGCGTACGCCTACCCGCGGAAAGTCGAGTTCACGGACGAGCTGCCGAAGACCCTGACGGGCAAGATCCGGCGGATCGAGCTGCGCGAGCGGGAAAGCGGCTAGCGCCGCCGCCACTCAATTGGAGTAGCTCGAGCTCTCGTTCTCGGACTCGCCCTCGGCGTCGTCCGCCGCATCGTCCGCCGCGTCCTCTGCCTCGTCAGCGCCTTCCTCCAGGGCTTCGCCGGCATCGTCCGTCGCCTCATCGGCAGCGTCACCGACGTCCTCGGCGGCATCCTCGCCCTCTTGAACGGCTTCGTCGGCGGCGTTCTCGATGTCTTCCGAGTCTCCGTCATCGTCGCCGCAGCCCGCGGCCGCCACGCCGAAGCCTCCGAACGCGAGCACCGAGGCCGCTACGGCGAGTCGCTTGCGCCAAATCATCTCTTCCATGAGTTTTCCTTTCGTGGGGTCCGGGGGTCAGGTGCCCCTACCCATCATGCAGCTCTTCAAAGCAGAGACACCGGTTGGCGCCCCGCCTAGCGGCCGATGCGGTAGACGGACCCGCCAGCGACGACGTAGACGTTGTCGCGCGTATCCGTGCCGAAGGAGACCAGTCCTCCCTCCGAGAGGCCCGTCCCGGAGCTGGAGCCGGCGCCGCCGGGGCCGGCCCGGACCGAGCGGATGTCGCCGGTGCAAAGGTCGCCGTAGACGTAGCGGCCGCGAAGGCCGCCCAGGTTGCGGTCACGGACGACGTACCCGCCGGTGATCGAGCATCGTCCACCGGTGTGCGGGTAGGTGAAGACCGGCTTCACATGGTTCTCCAGCGGACCGCCCTCGTACCGGCTCTTGCCCTCGTAGTGGTCCCAACCGAAGTTGGCTCCCTTCGTGCCGCCGATCGTCCGGAAGTTGACTTCTTCGTATCGGTCCTGGCCCACGTCGCCGATCACGATCCGGTTGCGGTCGAAGGAGAACCGGTATGGGTTCCGCAGGCCGCGCGCGTAGATCTCGTTCTTGCCGCTCTCCCCGATGTACGGGTTGTCACGCGGGATGCCGTACGCGAGCTTTCCCTTGGGGTTTCGAAGCGGGTTGATGCGAAGGAGCTTGCCCAGGAGGCTGCCCTTGTCCTGCGCGTTCTCGAGCGGATCGCCCGCTCCTCCGCCGTCGCCCGTCGCGATGTACAGGAGGTCGCCCGGGCCCCACTGGAGCTGGCCGCCGTTGTGGTTCGCGAAGCGGCTGTGCTGGATGTCGAGCAGCTTCCGCTTGGTGGACTTGTCGGCGCGCGTCCGGTCGTTCCTCTTCATGCGGAACTCGGTGATGTTGATGTCGCCGGAGTCGTCGGTGAAATAGACATAGAAGCGCCGGGAGTCCTTCCAGTCGGGGAAGGCAATCGAGAACAGCCCGCGCTCGCCGTCGCAACAGCGGACGAGCCCCCTGATGTCGAGGAAGGTGCCCTTCGGCTCGCCGTCCTTCAGGATCTTGATGACCCCCCTTCGCTCAACGACGAAGAGAAAGCCGGGCGCGCCCTTGGGCCCGTGCGCGTAGGTGGGCGAGTCGAATGAGCCGACCGGATTGAGCCGGAGTCCGCCCTGTCTTTCGTCCCCGGAGGTCGGTGCGGCCAGGAGGGCGCAGAGGGCCGCGACGCAGGCAAGCCCCCAGCCGGCTGAGCGCCTGCCCGTCAGTTGCTCAGAGCCCCAGGCGGTTCTTGAGGCCGCGGGCGTTGACCAGCCGATACAGGCGGTTCAGCATCTTCCGGCGGGTCGGCGTGTACGGGTACCAAAGCGGCTCGGACTTGCTGTTGGGCAGCCGCGGCGAGACGATCGTCTCGGTGCGGCAGTACTTGCGGATGCCGCCCGGCCCGTGGCGCCAGCCGATGCCGGAGTCCTTCCAGCCGCCCATCGGGACCTCGAGGTGGAAGTAGTTGACGAGGGCGTCGTTGATGTTGGCCGCCCCGACCTCGAGCTGCTCGGCGACCTTCTCGGCGCGTCCCACGTCCTTGGAAAACACCGACGCGGAGAGGCCATAGCGCGTGTCGTTCGCCATGCGGACCGCTTCGGCTTCGTCCCGCACCTTCATCACACCCACCACGGGGCCGAACGTCTCGTCGCGCATGACCTTCATGGTGTGGTCGGCGTCGGCGACCACCGTCGGCTCGTACCAGTCACCGGGGCCGTCCTTGCGCTTGCCGCCCGTGAGGATGCGCGCCCCCTTCGAGCGCGCGTCTTCGACGTGGTCCGAGACGATGTCGATCTGGGCGGGAGACGTCATCGCGCCCTGCTCGGCCTCGTACGAGCGGCCGTCGGCGCCCTGGCGCAGCTCGCGCACGCTGTCGGCAAGGCGGCCGACGAACTCGTCGTAGACCGGCTCCTCGACGTAGATGCGCTCGATCGACATGCAGACCTGTCCCGTGTTCACGAAGCCGCCGTACGCACAGGCGTTGACCGCACGGTCCATGTCGGCGTCCGCCAGCACGATCGCGGGGTCCTTGCCGCCGAGCTCCAGCGAGACGGGGGTCAGGGTGTCCGCCGCCCTCTTCATCACGATCTTGCCGGTCCGGTCAGAGCCGGTGAAGTGCATGTAGTCGGCGTTGTCCACCAGCGCGCCACCGGTGTCCCCGGTTCCGTTCACGAAGTCGATGACGTCGGGCCCGCCGACCTCTTCCTTCCAGCCGCGGATCACCTCCATCAGCTCGAGCGGCGTGAACTCCGACGGCTTGATGACGACGGCGGAGCCGGCCATGAGCGCCGGGATCGCGTCGCCGGCCGACAGGATCAGCGGGAAGTTCCAGGGGCTGATGATGCCCACGACCGGATACGGGCGGTAGCGGACGCGAAGGCGCTTGACCTTCGCGGGAAGGATCCCCGGGGTCGGCGTCTCGTCGGCGAGGTACTTCTCGCCGTTCTGGCCCCAGAAGTTGATCGCGAGCTCGAGGTAGATGGACTCGAGCCCCGAGTCGCCGCGGACCTTGCCGGTCTCCTCCTGGACGACGTCCGCGATGTGCTCGCGATTCTCCAGCAGCCAGTCGCGCCAGCGCTCCAGCCACCGCCGCCGCTCCGCGAATCCCATCGCCTCCCACTCGGCCTGGTTCGCCCGGACGCGCGAGACGACCTCGGCAACCCGCTCGGGCGGATCGATCGCCACGCTCTGGATGACCGAGCCGTCGGTGGGACGGTGGACGTCGAAGGTTTCAGCGGTCGCGGCGTGCCCGTTCGAGCTCGCATCGGTCGCCTCGGACGCGGTTGACGCGGCGGTTGGCTCCATGAGTCGAACTGTACTGCCCGAAAAGGGCCCGGGCGGCAGGCGGCGCGGGGTCACCGACCCCACATGTCAAGGCGCCGGGTCGAGGCGATGGACGGTGCCGCTAAGAGATGCGATGTAGACGCGCTCCTGCGCGTCCTTGCTCACGGCCGCGACGTTGTCGATGCCGAAGGGGTGGCTCGTGAGGCCCGTGAAGGTCTGTGCCGCGACGTTGGGAACGAAGCTGCGGACGTTCGGGTTCGAGAATGCCTCGCCGAACAGGTAGCGGCCGTTTGCGGAGTCGAAGGCGGTCCCCGTCATGCGTGGGTCCCGGACGATGACGCCGCCGATCACCGAAACGCCGCGGAAGGTCGAATCGGGCGGGTTGACCGGGCGGGGGTACGTGTGGATCGGGTCGATCTTCGGCAGGTCCGTGGCGCGGTCGGGGTCGAAGGGGAGATCGCCCTCCTTGCCGGGCCATCCGAAGTCAGCGCCCTTCGCGTCAGCGATCGGGACGATGTTCACCTCCTCGCGGTCGCTCTGGCCGACGTCGCCGATTGCGATGACGTCGCCGTCGAACGAGAAGCGGAAGGGGTTGCGCAGGCCGATCGACCAGATCTCGTCGCGGCCGTTCTCGCCGACGAAGGGATTCCCCGGCGGCACGCGGTAGGTCGCGCTCCCCTTCGGGTTCTTGGGATTGATGCGAAGGAGCTTCCCGAGGCGCTCGTCCAGCTTGCGGGCGTTGTCGAACTCGTCGCCGCCCCCGCCCCCGTCGCCGGTAGCGATCCAGAGATTGCCGTCGGGGCCGAACGCCGCAGTGCCGCCGTTGTGGTTGCCGGCGTCGCGGTGCGGGATCTCGATCACGGTCCGGCGCGAGTCGCGCTGGGCGCGCGTGGGGTTGTCGCCGCGAATGCGGAACTCGGCGACTTCGACGTTGCAGCCGCCGGTGCCGTTGTTGCAGTCCCTGTTCGTGAAGTAGAGGTAGAAGAGGCCGGAGTCCGCGAAGTCGGGCGGGAAGGCGGCGGATAGAAGGCCCTGCTCGCCACCTGACTCGATCATCTTCGAGACGTCGATCAGCGGCTTCTCCCTCTTTACTCCGTCGTCGACGACCCGGACCTTGCCGCCCTGCTGGACCACGTACACGAGATCCGGGAAGCCGGGCGCGCCCGTCACGTACACCGGCGACGAGAAGCTTCCGCCGAAGGGTGTGGCGACCACTTGGGCCACTGGGTTCCCGGCGTTTGCGCTGGGTCCGGCGGCCAGCGCAAGAGCGCACACCGACGCAACGAACCCCGCCGTCAGCCCCGCGCGCTTGACCCTTACCGCCTTCAACTCTGCCACCACGCTAGCGGCAACCCGAGGGAAGCCCCCGAGTTGCGGCTACTGGCCCTTATCCGGGACGAGCCTGAACACCGGGCCGTCGAGCGAGACGGCGTAGATGCGCCCACGCTGGTCCTCGCCGAAGGAGGAGATCGACGGGACCTGGAGACCCACGGCCTCGTCGTCGGTCGCCGTGCCCTCGCTCTCCGCCCCTTCGGCGTCGAAGCTCCTCAGCTGTCCCTGGCAGAAGTCGGCGTAGAGGTAGCGGCCATAAAGCGAGCGGAGCGAGCGGTCGCGCACGACGTAGCCGCCAGTGACCGAGCAGCCCTCGTCCCGGCCGTACTCGAGCACGGGGTCGATCGCGTTCGGCGCCTCCTCGTCGGAGTTGAAGGGCTCGGTGCCCTCGAAGGCGGACCAGCCGAAGTTCGCGTCCTGCCCCGGCTCCGCCAATACGTCGATCTCCTCTAGCGCGTTCTGGCCGACGTCGCCGATCCAGAGCGCCCCCGTCTTTCGATCGAACGAGAATCGCCACGGGTTGCGCAGGCCGTAGGCGAGGATTTCGGGCCGGGCGTCGTTCTCGTCCACGTACGGGTTGTCCTTCGGAACGCCGTACTCCTCGCCGCCGGCCCCTGCCCTGGGGTCGATCCGCAGGATCTTGCCTAGGAGGGCCGAGAGATTCTGCCCGTTCCGGTCAGGATCGCCCGCCGAGCCGCCGTCGCCCAGTCCGACAAGCAGGTTGCCGTCATCGTCGAAGAGCAGCAGGCCGCCGTTGTGGTTCGCGAAGGGCTGGGGAACCTCGAGCAGCGTGCGCGCCGAGCGCTCGTCGGCCTTGCCGGTCTTCTCGTCCGTCCGGTACTCGACCACGCGGGTGTCGCCGTTCGTGTTCGTGTAGTCCACATAGAAGAGCCCGGAGCGCGCATAGTCCGGCGCGAACGCGACGGAGAGAAGACCCTGCTCGCCGCCGGCGACGATCTCGTCGGAGATGTCCAAGAGCGTCGATTGCTTGCCGGACGGCGCCACGCGGATGACCTGGCCGGTCTGCTCGACGACGTAGAGGGAGGTGTCGCCCTTCGGCTGGGTGACGAAGACGGGATCCTCGAACTCGCCGATCTCCTCCAAGGCAACTCCGCCGCTCTGCGGCTCGCCCTGACCTCCCCCCGGATCCGTCACGACCGGGGGCCCGGTCACCTCGGGCTCGTCCTTCTCACCGCATCCGGCGACGAGAAGCGCCGTGAGGGCCAGGAAGATCGCGAGACGGTTGTGCATCACGCGCCTAACGGTAATGGGCGCGTTACGCAGCGGAGCCGGCCCCGTGCGGGGGCAGGCCCGACTTCATCAGTCCGCCGGGACGACTCGTCCCTGTTCGTCCACCGCGGTCGCCTTCGGCTTGTCCGTGATCGTGGCGACGAATTCGCCCTCGACCGGGTCGCCGGTGTCGGTCACCGCCTTCGCCTTGCCGTCCAGCCCCGCTGCGACCTCGTAGTGGACGGTGTACGTGCCGGGAACGACCGGCGTGACGCGGAAGACCGTGTGGATGGTGTCGCCCGCCTCGAGCTCGCCGAAGCTGTAGGTGTTCGTCGACGAGGTCTCGGCGCCGGCGGTGGGGGCGGCATCCAGGTCCTTCGTCGTCGTGCCGACCTCGAGGATCTTCGGATAGTCGTTCTCGAGAATCCAGACGGGGCGGTTGGGGTCGGCCAGGCCTTCCTGCTCAGAGCGGGTGTTGAACGCTCCGTCGGCGATCTGGTCGCCCGTGTAGATGGTCAGCGCCAGATCCGGAATCGTCTCGTCGCCCGTGTTGCGGAACGCGAGCTCGAGGTCGGTCGTCTCGGCAAGCCGTTGCTTCGGCGCGAACTCGGCGACCGTCACCTCGACGGGAAAGTCGGCCTCGACCTCGTTGTCGTCCTGGCGGGGCTTCGAGCCGCAGCCGGCAATGAGCACGGCTGCCAGACCGAGGCAGATAGCTCGGCGGCCCTGGACCCGCGATTTGCGGGTGCTTGTGGTCTCCTCCCCCAAGGCGCGGGGAACATACCATCCGCGAGGGGCACGTTAAGCCAGTGGTAAGCGCGGTTGTCGGTTGCCGTCCACCCACGTCATGGATTAGTGTTGTCCTCGTTGGGGCCGGGTGCAACCTCGGGCCCCAGGGTGAGAGATGGTCAGATCAGCAGCCGACAGGGCATTCCTTCCAGCCAAATCGCTCTTCGAGCAGGTTGGAAACATGATGATCCTGACCGGCAAGACGATCGTCGCCGCCGCCCGGCCGCCGTATCCGTACGGTGGCGAGTTCATCTCGCAGTTCCTCTTTGCGCTCCAGCTCTGCTGGTTCCCGATGATGATCTCGACGATCGCGTTCGGCTTCGGCGCGCCCGGGCTTCAGGCCGCGAACTTCCTCTCGCTGTTCGGAGCCCTCGACCGTCTCGGCGGGTTCTTCATCCTCGCGTCCGTCCGTGAGTTCGCTCCGTTCGTGACGGCGGTTGTCGTTGCCGGCGTGGCCGGCACCGCGATCACCGCGGATCTCGGCGCCCGGAAGATCCGCGAGGAGCTCGACGCGCTCCAGGTGCTCGGCGTCGATCCGATCAAGAACCTCGTCGTCCCCCGCTTCCTCGCGCTGATGCTCATCACCGGGCCTGATGGACATCTACGCGCTCCTCTTCGGCATCACGGGCGGCATCTTCGCCGAGCTCGCCTACGGCCAGCCGCTTGGCGGCTTCTTCGCCACCCTGTTCACGAATGCGTCCGTGACCGATCTATGGGGATCCATTCTCAAGTGCACGATGTTCGGCGCGATCATCGCGATCGTCTGTTGCTACTACGGGATGAATGCGTCCGGAGGCGCAGAGGGAGTGGGCCGTGCCGTGAACGTCGGCGTCGTCATCGCCTTCCTGGGCGTGTTCGCGTTCAACTATGTCTTCACCCAGACCCTGCTCGCCACCCATCCCGAGATCTCGGTGATCAAGTGATCCTTTCGATCTGTCAGAGGGAGTGGTGCGTCTAATGGGCTGGCTCGCTCTACCCAAGGAGTGGATGGGCAACCTCGGCACGATCGCCCGATTCTGCGGACGTGTCATGGCGCTCGTCTACTCGGGCCGGGTGTTCCGCTTCTTCGGCGAGGCTCTCCGCCAGGCCGGGATCCTGATCCTCGGCTCGGCGCTCGTCATCTGGGGCCTCACCTTCATCCTCGGCCTTCAGTGCGGCATCGAGGGCGCGTACTTCTCGCGCTCCGTGGGCGCGCCGTCGAACGCGGGCGTGTTCGCGGCCTGGTGCGACCTGCGCGAGGTCATCCCGTACGCCTTCGGCTACATGATGGCCGCCAAGGTGGGCACGGGAATCGTCGCCGAGATCGGCGCGATGCGGATCTCGGACGAGGTCGACGCGCTCGAGGTCATGGGCGTCAACCCGATGATCTTCCTCTGCGCGACCCGCCTGCTCGCCGCCTGGCTCACGCTTCCTTTCATCTACCTGGCCGGCATCGGCGTCGGCTTCTTCGCCTCGTATCTGGCGGTGGTCCAGCAGGTCGGGGAGGTGTCGGCCGGTGGCTACTTCCTGATCTTCTGGATGTTCCAGAACCCACCCGACCTCATATTCAGCGTGATCAAGGGCATGTTCATGGCGACCGCCATCGTGCTCGTCGGCTGCTACTACGGCTACACCGCCGCCGGCGGGCCGGTAGGGGTCGGGACCGCGACGGCGAAGTCCATGGTCTTGAACATCGTCTTGGTCCACATCATCGGGATGATGGGCACCCTGATCTTCTGGGGGGCAAATCCACGGGCGCCGATAGGCGGATAGGAGAAAGTTTTGGCTGACGACGAGTCACGCATTCACGATCAGGACGCCGACGACGCCGAGACGACGGATTCGGTGGACGACGGCGACGCACGTTCGAGCGCGAAGTCAGACCGCGAGGATCGCGAGCAGAGGCAGGCGGAGTTCGAGAAGTTCGCCGAGGAGCAGGAGCGCGAGTCCGAGCCCTACGAGGAGCCCGCCCCCGACCTCGGATATCTGCACAAGGATTACGTGCTGCCCGGCGTTGCCTCCGATGAGGACAACCCCTACAAGTGGCACACCGGCGAGAAGCGCGACCACGGTGGCGAAGACGCGATCGAGGTCATAGACGTCGTCAAGCAGTTTGGCCGCATGCGGATCCTGAATGGGCTCTCGCTCGGACTCCCCGACAACCAGATTTCCATGGTTCTCGGCCCGTCCGGTACCGGCAAGTCCGTGCTCATCAAGCACATCGTCGGCCTGCTCTATCCCGACTCGGGCGATCTCCTCGTCCACGGCGAGTCGGTCCCCGGCATGTCGGACGACGAGCTCTTCGAGATGCGCAAGAAGTTCGGCCTCCTCTTCCAGGACGGCGCGCTCTTCGGCTCGATGAACATCTGGGACAACGTGGCCTTCCCGCTTCGCCAGCACACGGACAAGGGCGAGGACGAGATCGGCGACATCGTCGGGCGCCGGCTCGAGGAGGTCGGCCTCGGAGGCGCGACCGAAAAGATGCCGAACGAGCTCTCAGGCGGAATGCGCAAGCGCGCAGGCTTTGCCCGGGCACTGGTGCTCGATCCCGCGATCGTCATGTTCGACGAGCCAGACTCGGGCCTCGATCCAGTCCGCACCGCGCTCCTTTGCGAGCTCATCCGCGAGATCCACGAGGAGAACGGCGGCTGTTACATGGTGATCAGCCACGACCTCGGCACCGCGCGTCGCATCGCCGACTTCATCGCGGTGCTCTGGAAGGGCAAGATCGTCGAGTCCGGCCCCTCGTCGGAGCTGTTCGACTCGGAGAACGAGTTTGTCAGCCAGTTCTTGAACGCGGAGACCATCGGCCCCCTCGCGATGGACTGAGGTTGGGCGCGGGTTAAGTCCCGCTTTCCACCGGCTCCTCGCGGGTTTTGCCCGCGTAGGCTGAATTCGTATGAGGAGCGTTTTCGCACGCCTTGGGGCGTGGTGTGTCGAGCGTCCGGGGCCGGTTATCGCGCTCGCGGTGCTCCTGGCGATCCTTGGCGTGGTCGGCGCGCTGAGCCTGAAGCCGAACGGCGAGGCGGACACCCTCGTTGACGAGAGCTCGGAGACGTTCCAGGAGACTGAGGAGCTCAAGCAGAAGTTCGGCGACGACCCCATCGTCGTCCTCATCAAGGGAGACTTGGAGCAGCTGGTCCTGACCGAGGACCTTCAGCGCATCCTCTTCCTCGAGTCCTGCCTGGCCGGCACCGCGCCGGAGGGTGAGGTCGCCAAGGGAATCGAGACCCCGGAGGTGTGCAACGACCTGGCGGACTCGAAGCCCGCGCGAGTCGTGTACGGCCCCGCGACCTTCCTCAACCAGTTCGCGACCCAGGCGTCGGAGCAGTTCACGCAGCAGCAGGCGGCGGCCGAGGAGCAAAGCCAGGCCGCGGCGCAGGAGGCCTACCGCGCGGCGATCAACGAGGGGCTCGGAAAGGAAGAGGCAACCGCCGCCGCCAACGCCGCGGCCCAGGCCGTTCAGGACCAGTTCCTCCAACAGGCCGTCTCGCTCGGCGTGAAGTATGGGCTGGAGGGCCTCCCCTCGATCCAGGACCCGACCTTCGTCCGCGCGGTTGTCTTCGACAACCGCTTCACCGACCCGGTCCCCAAGTCCAAGTTCTCGGCCTTCTTCCCCTCGCCGACGTCGGCGGCGATCTCGGTCCGCCTGCGGCCCGAGTTGACCGAGGAGGAGCGAAGCGAGGCCATCGACCAGATCCGCACGGCCGTCGGCGAAGACATCTTCCAGATCAGAAACGCCTCCTATCTCGTCTCGGGCGCGCCTGTCCTCGCTGACGGCCTCGCCGACGAGCTCCAGGGGCAGATCACCATCCTCCTCGCGGCGGCGCTCGTGGTCATGGCGCTCATGCTGGCCCTGGTCTTCACGCCGCCGCTCCGCTTGCTGCCGCTGGGCATCGGCCTGGCCGCGAGCGCGATCGCGTTCGGAGCCCTGGCGCTCCTCGGCGGCACGCTGACCATGGCGGTGATCGCGGGGCTGCCGATCCTGATCGGTCTGGCGGTGGACTACGCGATCCAGCTCCAGGCGCGCTTCGTCGAGGCGCACCGATCCGGCTCGTCCCCCGCGCGCGCCGCTGCGGAGGCGGCGGCCGCGGGCGGTCCCGTCGTAGCCACCGCGGCGCTCGCAACGGCGGCTGGGTTCCTCGTTCTCATCCTCTCCCCGATCCCGATGGTCCAGTCGTTCGGGCTCCTGCTCGTGGGCGGGCTCGCCATCGCGTTCTTCCTCGCGCTCACCGCGGGCCTGGCGATCCTTTCGATGACGGGCGGCGCCGACGCCGAAGGGCGCACATCCCGGACCTTGCCCGGCCTTTCCCGCATGCGCGGAGCAGGCGAGAAGCTCTCGACGCCCGAATGGGTTTCGCGCTTCCGCTCCGGCGTGTCGAAGATCGGGCCGCGCTCGCTGGCCGCCTCGATTTCCATGCCGGGCAAGGTCGTCGCCGCCTCGGCGGTCCTCGCCCTTGCGGGCTGGGTGGCCGGGACCCGCACGGAGATCGTCTCCGACTTCCACGAGCTCTTGCCGTCGAGCCTCCCCGAGCTGCAGGACGTGGGCGCGCTCGAGGAGGAGACCGGCGTCTCGGGCGAGGTGGGCGTCGCGATCACGGCCGACGACCTCACGGACCCGGAGGTCATCGCCTGGATGAAGGACTACCGCCAGCGGGTGCTCGACGCCGGCGGGTACGAGGACGATTGCCGCGCCGAGGGAACGAAGGTCTGTCCCGCGATCTCCCTGCCCGACCTGTTCGGCGACGAGCTGCCCGACCGCGAGCGGATCCAGGGCGTCCTCTCGCTGCTCCCTCCGTACTTCGCGCAGGCGGTCATCGAAACCGATCCCGAGACGGGCGCCACGGGCAATACAGCGTTGCTCTCGTTCGGAATCAAGGTCATGCCCTTCGACGAGCAGAAGGAGCTCGTCGACGAGATGCGGGACCTGGTCGACTCACCGGGTGCCGTGCCGCCACCCGAAGGCGTCGAGGTGTCCGTCGAGCCCCCAGCGGGCTCCGAGGTAAGCGTGCTCGGCCTCGCGGTGCTTGCGGCGGACGCCAACGCGTCACTGGGGTCGAATCGGTATCTCCTCACCTTCGCGGGGCTCGGGGCAGTCGCGCTCGTCCTCTTCCTGGTCGGGTTCGGCCCAGCGGCGCGGCGGCTTCGCAAGTCAGGCGAGGGCGGATACGGCCCCGCGGCCGGCAAGGCCGCGCGGCGCGCGCTCGTGCCGCTCATCCCGGTCGTCCTGGCGCCTGGGTGGTCCGCCCTCGTCCTGGAGGGCGCCCAGCTCGACCTTAACCCGATGTCCGCGACGCTCGGAGCCCTGGTGATCGCGATCGCGACCGAGTTCAGCGTCCTTCTATCCGCGCGCTACTACGAGGAGCGCGAGCGCGGCGAGACTGTTGGCGAGGCGCTTCGCCTGACCTACTCCCGCACGGGGGCGGCGGTGGTTGCATCCGGCTTGACCGCGATCGCGGGCTTCGCCGTACTTGCGCTGGCCGCGCCCGTGACAGCGATCTTCGGAGGAGACGCGATCCGGATGCTGACCGAGTTCGGCGTGGTCGGCGTGATCGACCTCGTCATCGCGCTGGCGGGCGTCCTGCTGGTGCTGCCCGCCGTGCTGGTCTGGGCCGAGGGCGACTTCGCCGCGGCTCGCGCGGCGATCGGGCGGCTACGCCGCAGGCCCAGGGAGGCGCCGGCGGCGCAATGAGCACGCCGCCGCGGCAACCCGGCGAGGAAGCGCCCGAGGGCGAGAAGCCCAAGCCCGGCGCCCGCTACCCCCTGATCGTCGGCATCGCGTTCATCGCCCTCGTCGCGTACGCGACCTACAACTCCATCCAGACCGACGAGGGAGGCCTGCTGGGAGCCGAGGACGCCGAGCGGGGGAGAGCGCTGCCCGGGTTCGCGGTGCCTGACATCGACACCGACCTCGAGGGCGACGCGAACATCTTCCAGGACGACTGTGAGACCTCGCAGAACCCCTGCCCCGAGCCGCGCACGCCGGCGTGTCAGATCGAAGAGGAGCGCGCGATCCGCGTTTGTGACCTCTTCGACAAGCCACTTGCGATCTCGTTCTGGTTCACCGGCGGCGCCGACTGCCTCACCGAGCAGGACGCGTTCGACCGCGCGTCGGAGCGCTTCAGCGGCAAGGTCAACTTCCTCTCCGTGAACGTCCGCGATGACATCGACGAGGTCCGCCAGATCGCCGAGGAGCGCGGCTGGAGCGTCCCCGTCGGCTGGGACAAGGACGGCGCCGTCTCGAACACCTACCGCGTCGGGCTCTGCCCAACGATGGCGCTCGCCTTGCCCGGAGGCATCCTCGACGACGCCGTGATCGGGACGGATTCCTTCACGGACGAGGCGCTCGACGAGAAGCTCGAGCGTCTGATCGCCGACTCGAACGAGCTTGAGCGAGCGGTCGAGTGAGCGAGGCGGTGCCCGAGCGCGGCTGGGTCTCGGCCGAGGTCTCGGAAGAGCTCGCCGGGGTGGGGATCCAGTACCTGCTCCTGGAGCAGGGCTCGGGCCGAAGCCCGCGGCACGTGAAGGACCAGCTTAAGGAGCTGGCGGCGCGCTTCTCAGGCGCCCAGGCCGTGAACCTCCGCCACCAGGCCATCCCATGGGCCTACCGCGTCTTCTTCCGCCACATCGGCTTGGACCCTGACGAGCAGCGGACGCCGGTCGAGGAGGTCGCGCTCGAGCGGATGCGGAAAGGCGGCTTCCCTTCGCAGAGCCTGCTCGACGATGCCTTGACGATCGCGATCGCCGAATCGGGCGTCGCGCTTCGCGCGTTCGACGCGGACCGGGTCGATGGCCGCTTGGGGATTCGCCTCACCGAGCCTGGTGAGCCCTTGGAGGGCAGGCCCGGAGAGCTGCCGCCCGGCACCCTCGTGATCGCGGACGAGGCGCGCCCGCTGGCACTCCTTTTCGGCGCGATGGGATCGGGTCGCGGCGTCTCGAACAAGACGGAGCGGATCCTCCTGTGCGCCATCCAGGTCCGGGGCGTGCCTGACATCGCCGTCGAGGAGGCGCTGTGGCTTGCCGCCGGCGTGATGCGCAGTTAGGATGTATGAATCGCGAAGCTGGACCTTAGGCATGGCTGAAACGCTCGAGCACAACCTGACGGCGGTCGGAGGCGGCAGGGGGGACGTGCCTCTGGATCTGCTCGTCACGACCGACGATCGCCCCCTTCGCGACGAGCTTCGCCGCCAGATCGCGCGGCTGGAGCAACAGCTTTCCGAGCTTTGGACCTCGGCCTTCCCACGCAAGGGCATTGACTGGTCGGTCGGTGCGGTGGGAGGCCCACGGATCCTCGGCGCCGCCGAGCTCGAGCGCATCCGCGACGCCCTTGTCATCCGCATCCGCGAGGCCCAGACGGAGATCGCCCGCCGGGCCGACGTCGAGGAGAAGAATCGCGGTCTGGTGGAGCGGATGATCGCCGAGCCCCAGCGCTATCCCTGGGTTCAGGTCTCCAACGACGACGTCGGCGACCGCGACTGCAAGCACTGGCATTCCCGTCCCCGGCTGGGCATCATCGGGATGCTGATGGGCTGGTGGCGGGTCAAGCTCTCCAGCGGTTGCCCCTTAGCCGCGGGGCTTGCGGCCCCCGTACCAGGTACCTCACGAAACGCTTACACCTAGCCCCTGCCTGATGGCCAGCAAGAAGCGCAAGAAGCGGCCGCGCAGGCCGCGCGAAGCCGCTCCCGTGCAGCCGAAGGCCGCGGTGGCGACACAGGCCGCCGAGCGCAAGCGATCGGCGGCGGAAGACACGCGCCCGCCGGCGCCCTGGGGCTCGTTCCCGCTGGTCGAGCTATGCGTCCTCGTCGGGATCGTCCTCGTGGTGGTCGGCCTGATCATGGGCACTGACCGGGGCGCCCTTGCGATCGGCGTCGGCATCGGGCTCGCTGCCCTGGGCGGCCTGGAGCTCGCGATCCGCGAGCACTTCGCGGGCTTTCGCTCCCACTCGTCGCTACTGGCCGGCGTTCCGGCCATCGCGACGCTCGGGATCCTCTTCTACGCCGGGCCAGAGTCGCTCGAGCCGGTCGTCCGGATCGTGATCGCCGCCGCGGTCTTCGTCGCCGGGTTCTTCGGCTTCCAGGCGATGTTCAAGCGGAAGGCCGGCGTCGCGGTCAAGCTGCGCTGAGCGTCTCGCGCTTCCCGAACGCGAAGACGGGCGGGCCGCCTGGCCCGCCCGTCACAAGACGTTCTCGTGTTCGCGGGCCTTTAACCCTGCCCGAACCCTCCGCGCTGCTCGAGCTCCGCGGCCAGCATCTGCCGCTGGCGCGAGGTCAGCCTGCCGAGCTCGCGGTTCTCGTTCAAGGTCAGCGCCGCGAGAAACTTGCGGGAGCGGGTCCGGCCCCACCGCCGCTGGCTCCGCAAGAGCTCTCCGACCGTCATGGTCTCAGCCTGCCAGGGGCACTCGCGGACAATCTCTGCCGTTTCGACCTCTCCTGCGCCCACCTCCCGCTTCAACTGTGCTCGGGCGAGCCGTACCCGGTTGGCTTCGGCAAGGGCTTGCATGTGCTGGGGCACCTGATTAGGCGCAGGGGCGATCGTCGTGGCAGCTTCCATTAACACTCCTCCTCTGAGTGATGTGCGGGCGGATTAGGGTTTTTGGGCGCACGGATCCGTTCCGTTCGGGCTCCCCCCATGGGCTGCCCGGGACCCTCAGAGCTGTGTGGCTACGACTCCTTGGGCTCCCTGTTCACTGGACTGGCGTCCGGCGCGGTGCTGAACTTAGGCGACGCACCCGCGCATCGCAACCGATAAACCGTCAAGAAGAAATCCGCGTCCGCTAAGAGCAGGTTTTTTGATCGCGGTAACGCCTTGTTCACAAATGGACAAGGAGGAACTAACCCTCTCGGGGTACCTCTGGGAACCGCTCGAGCGTCTCCTCGATGGTCCGGAGCGCCCGATCGAGGTGCTCGGTCTCGTGGGTCGCCATCAGCGAGGTGCGAAGCAGCGCGGCCCCGGGCGGGACCGCGGGGTGGATGGCGACGTTCGTATAGACCCCCGCGTCGAAGAGCTCCTTCCACAGCAGCACGGCCTGCCAGTCCTCACCGACGACGACCGGGACGACCGGCGAGGAGGCCTCGCTTCCGTCAGGCAGCTTGCCCGGGTCGACGACCTTGAGGCCGAGATCGCGAAAACCCTTGCGAAGATGGTCGGCGTTCGCCAGGACGCGCGCCATCAGCTCGGGGCCCTCCTCGCGAATCACCCGCAGTGCGGCGAGCGCCGCGCCGACGGCTGCGGGAACGGCAGACGCCGTGAAGATGAACGGGCGCGAGTTGTAGCGCACGAAGTCGATCACTTCTGACGAGCCCGCGATGAACCCGCCGCACGAGGCGAGGCTCTTCGAGAACGTGCCCATCCGCAGGTCGACGCGGTCCTCGACGCCGAAGAGCTCTGAGGCGCCGGCTCCGCGCGCTCCCAGCACACCCACGCCGTGCGCCTCGTCCACCATCAGGCGCGCGCCGTAGCGTTCGCAGAGGTCGCAGATCGACGGAAGGTCGGCCAGGTCGCCCTCCATGGAGAAGACGCCGTCGACGATGACCAGGACGCCGCCGCCGTCGCCTGCGGCCCGCTCAAGCATGCGCTCGAGCTTCGACATCTGGTTGTGACGGTAGGGGCGGAGCTTTGCTCCTGACAGCCGGACGCCGTCCATGATCGACGCGTGGTCGGCCGAGTCGCAGATCACGGTGTCGGAGGGGCCGAGGATCGTGCCGATCGAGCCGGCGTTCGCCCCGTGGCCGGTCGAGAAGACGAGCGTCTCTTCAGTCCCCATCCACTCGGCCAGCTCCTTCTCGAGCGCAACGTGAAGGGGAGTGGTCCCGTTGAGGAAGCGCGAGCCGGTCAGTCCGGTCCCGTAGCGGTCGAGCGCGTCGCGCGCACCCTGGCGGACACGCTCGTCGCCCGTGAGACCGAGGTAGTTGTTCGAGCCGAGCATCACGACTTCGCGGCCCTCGACCTCCATCAGCGGCCCGGCTTCGGACTCGATCAGGCGGAAGTAGGGGAGTAGGTCGTGCTCGCGCGCCGCCTCGAGCTGCTCCATGCGGTCGTGGGAGCGTGCCTTGGCAAAGACGTCGACGGGGGCCTTCGTGGTCTCTGGCATCCCGACAATCTTTCCAGAGCGGCGTGTACAAGGCGCGCGCGAGTGTCGTTTCAGTACCGTCCGCGCCTTGGCACTGACTGTCCGCACCGCAACGAGCCGGAAGGACGTGAATGCGTTCATCGACGTGCCGTTCCGTCTCCGTCGCGACGACCCTCAGTGGGTGCCGCCACTTCGATTTGAGCGCCGCGCCTTTCTCGACCGCAAGAAAAACCCGTGGTTCGAGCACGCCGAGGCCGAGTACTTCCTTGCCGAGCGCGACGGTGAGCCGGTTGGGCGCATCACCGCGCACATCGACCGCCGCTGGGACGAGTACCAAGGCGGCTCGGACGGGTTCTTCGGCTTCTTCGAGGTCGCGAACGACGCCGAGGCCGCCAAGGCGCTCCTCGACACGGCGACCGAGTGGGTGCGGGCTCGCGGCCGCGAACGGATGCTGGGCCCGATGGACTTCACGATGAACGACGAGTGCGGGATCCTGGTCGACGGCTACAACGAGCCGTCGATGATCCTCGAGCCGTGGCACCCGCCCTATTACCGCGAGCTGATCGAGGGCTACGGGCTGGAGAAGCGAATCGACCTCCTGATGTGGGAGCTCTGGTTCGGCTCCCTCGAGCAGGGCGAGTCGTTCACGCCGATGATCCACGCGGCGGCCGATCACTCGCGCAAAGAGGGCGTGGTCGTTCGGGACATGAAGCGCTCCGACATGGAGGCCGAGGTGACCCGATTCATGGAGGTCTACAACGTCGCCTGGGGCAAGAACTGGGGCTTCGTGCCGATCACGGAGGCCGAGGTCCGCTTTCAGGCCAAGAACCTCAAGCCGGTCCTGGATGAGAACTGGGCGATGATCGCCGAGAAGGACGGCGAGGTCGTGGGCGCGGCGCTGACCCTGCCCGACGTCGACCAGGCGCTGACGAAGATGAAGGGGCGTGCCCTTCCCTTCGGCTGGGTCCACTTCCTCCGGCGAAAGAAGTACATCGACCGTCTCCGTGTCTTCGCGCTGGGCGTCCTTCCCCAGCACCAGCACCTGGGCGTCGCGGCTGCCCTTTACGAGCGCCACCTCCACTCGGCCGAGCACCACGGGCCTCCGGGTGGCCACATGGGCTGGATCCTGGAGACCAACAAGCCGATGAACCGCGCCATGGAGGGAATGGGCGGCAAAGTCGTCCAGCGCTACCGGATTTACGAGAAGCGCCTCTGAGACCCGGTCGACCGGAGTTGGCGCTAGGAACGTCTACTCGCGCACTTCAAGCCGATCCTCGTCGTAGGAGATCACTTCCATGGCCCTGCTCTCACCGGCCGCGTCGAGGCGGATCGTCTCATGCTCGAGCGCCCATTTCGCGGTCCTTTCCTCAGGCACGTCGGAGGGCCCTGGTTCGCGCATGACAGCACTGCCGTCCGCCTTCAGCTCGACCGCATCTCGTCCCCGGGCGGGTGGGAAGGCATAGCCGGCGCGGCGAAAGACCTTGCGACCCGGCTCATCCTCCTCATATGAGTGAACCCACTCGCCGAGCAGGGCTTTGCGGCTGATCGCCATCGCTGGGCTCCCGCGGCTAGAGGAAGCTGCTCCTCGGCCCGGCGAGACAGGCGTTCATCCGAGCCGCCTGACCAGCCGTGAACATGAACATCGCCGCGTCATCCGTGTAGTCCATGTAGTTCATGAACATGTCGCCATTCGGCCCGTTGTTGCACGTGATGTGTGGGAAGGCGGGCTCTCCCAGGTTGGGGCCGGCGGCGTTGGGAGTGTCGACGACGTGGTCCGAGCCCCCGCATCCCAGAGTGTCCGCCCAGATGTGACGCAGGTTGAGCCAGTGGCCCACTTCATGGGTCGCCGTACGGCCCTTGTCGAACGGCGCCTGGGCGGTTCCGTTCGTCCCGAATGCGGAGTGAAGGATCACGACCCCGTCGGTCTTCGCCGGTCCCCCCGGGAATTGCGCGTAGCCCAGCAGGTTGCTCGCGAGATTGCAGACCCAGATATTGAGATAGCGCTTCGTCGGCCAGGACGCCACCCCTCCTTCCGTCTTCCTCTTTACGGGATCCCCGTTTGCCGGGAAGGAGCTGCGGTCCGTTTTCGTCCGCGTGACTCCGTCAGTCGAATTCCCTTCGGGGTCGCGGGTCGCGAGCTTGAATTGGATCTTCGCGTCCCCCACCAGCCCACTCCAGACTCCGGGCACACTTCCGACATCGCCATTTGACGCGCCGAAGTCCTTGTTCAGCACAGCAATCTGGCTGTTGATCTGTGACTTGGAGATGTTTTCGGCCTCACGTTTGTAGATCACGTGTACGACCACTGGGATCGTAATCCGACTGCGCATTACCTCCTGCGCGCGGCCGGACTGGATGCTTCGTTGCGTGGCCTCATCGATCCGAAGCTGATTGTTCCGGTACGACGGAACGCTCTCGCTGAGCTCTTCGAAGACCTGCATCGTGCCGCACTGCCGGCGACGCTTTGCCATGGCGGGACCTCCCTTTTAGCTGATTTCCCCCCGGCTTCTCGACGCTAACCCGGCGACGACCCGCTGTCAAGCACGGGTCGAACAAACGTCCAGAGCCGGGCACGAAATGGACTCTCGCGGGTGACGGCGTCTTGGACTAGATGCACTACCGGCGAGCAGCTCTGCGCCGCACGCGGCTGCGCGCGAACACGGCGACGGCCGGAACGATCACGAACGCGAGCAGCGACCAGGCGCCGGCAACCGGGTAGAGGAGGCCCATCAGAAGGACCGCGGCGACCCCGATCACGAAGGTGTCGCCTTCGCTGGTCAGGCCTCCGGTTAGGAACCTCATGCCCTTGCGGCTGAGGTCCGGCTCCTGAGGCTCACCCTGCGCCACGGTTGTCGATCTGGGTTCCATCAGTCGTTACATCGGCGGTCGAATAGCCGAGTATGAGGAGACTCTCCCGTACCCCGCCCCCGGCCCGCCTATAGTGGTTGAGGTGAGAGAGCAGGTGTTGCAGGCTGAGGCGGTCGAAGAGGCAGAGGAGCTCGAGGACGAGCGCCCGCTTCCGGCGACCGCGCGTCCGGCCGAGGTCGTTCCCTTCTCACTCGAGGCCCGCACCGTTGCAATTGCCGCTGCCGGCGGGATCGTCGCTGGCGCCGCAACCGTCGTGGTCGCCAAGGCTGTTTCGCGCGCCGCATCTCCGAAGCGCTCCAAGCGCACGATCGCCGGGCGCAAGCGCGACGACGTGATCGCCAGCCGCTCGTTCCTGGTCGACGTTCACCTCCTCGGCCGCTGACCGGCGCCGAGAGTAGGAATAGCCACGGTATGCGTGGGAATTCCACTTCTCGGCAAGGCTCGCCGCCGACACTCGAGATCGAGGTCAGGCCTCCCTGTCCTTACCGGCTCCCCGCGCGCGGGCGGATGGACGGCGTCATGCGCTCCGGAGGCGGGGTGCTCACGCGCCTTCTCCACATCGGCGGCGCGCCGGTGGTGGTCCATGGCTGGCAGCGCCGGGACGGTTCGGTCGCCATCCGCGCCGTAGCGGCGGATGCCGAGGCCGAGCTGCCGCCGCATGCGCTCGAGGAGGCGGTTACGCGCATGCGCTTCTCGCTCGCCGTGGACGACGACCTCCATCCCTTCTACGAGGAGTTCAAGCGCGACCCGTTCATCGGCCCGGCGATCCGCAGGCGGCCGTGGCTCCGCGCAAAGCGCAGGCCTTACGCGTGGGAGGCGCTCGCGTGGGCGATCACGGAGCAGCTGATCGAGTCCTCACGCGCCGCGCAGATCCAGAAGCGCATCATCCGCAAGTGGGGGAGGACGAGCACTTGGAAGGGAAAGGGAGCGGAGTATCGCCCGCTCTCGGACCTGCCGTGCCACACCACCTTCGCGGGCATGGCGCCCGCCGAGCTTGCGAGCTGCGATCTTGCGCCCGCCCGCTCGGTCGCCATGGTCAAGTGCGCGAAGGAGGTGGCCTCGGGCCGGGCCGACCCCGCCGACCCTGCGGCCGACGCGCGCTTCGAGCGGATCTCCGAGATCGGCCCGTGGACCCTTCAGTGCCTCGGCCTCTTCGGGCGCGGCGACTTCGACTCGTTGCCGGCCGGCGACCTGGCATACGTGAAGCTCGTCGGCGTAGCGCAGGGCCTGGGCCGCCGCGCAATGGTTTCAGAGGTGGAGGAGTTCTACGCGCGCTACGAGCCGTTTCGCGCACTCGCGGGCGTCTTCTCGCTCAGCCACTACTCGTCGGCGCAGAGCCACGCCCGCGGCCTGCCCATGGCCCCCGACTTCCACGCTGACGCCGCGGCCTAGCCGCAGCCGTTCGTGCCGATCAGGTCGGCTCGCATGTCCTTCGTGGTGGTGCCGTACTGATTGGTCGCACGCACGGTGACCCTGTAGCAGTCCCGGACCGGGATCGAGAACGGGCCGGTCTCGAACATCGAGAGCGGCGGCCTGCCGATCGACTTCGCGTTCTTCCGCTCGTCCTTGTAGGCCACGGAAACCTTCCGCTGGTCCCTGCCGCCCTTGTCCATCCGGACCTTCGCGGTGAAGCGGATGCCCTCGTCGTCATCGGTCGCGCGGACGTAGACGATCTTCGGCTTGAAGGCCTGGGCGTGCGCCGGGACGAGCACCGCGACGGCCATGACGGCCGCAAGGAGGAGGGGGAGCTTGCGCATCGAGCGAGGATAAGGCAGCACCCTGGCCGGCGCGCCGCCTGCGCGGTTAGCGAGTGTCAGTTGACGGCTTCGAGGTAAGCGTCTCGCGCAGCCCGTCCACGGCCTGGTCTGCCCAGTGTTTGATGAACCAGCGACCGAGCGACTTGTCGAAGAGCCGATATCGGAGCGAGGGCGGGTTCAACCCCATCTCCATGTCAACGAACGTGCCGCCTTGCGCGGCGGTCAGTGTCCAGTGCTGGAAGCCACCGGTCGTCGGGCAACTCCAACTCAGCTCCTTGAGCTCGTCGCGCTGGTCGATGATCCGGGTGTACTCCAGCCGGCGCCCGCCAACGCGAGGCAGGACCTGGGTGTAGACGTCTCCCACCTCGAACGACTCACCGCGGATCTCGACCGCGGCCGGCCACCACTGCGGGTAAGTCGCCGGGTTCCCGACGAGTGCCCAGACCTCATCCAGTGGTGCGTCGAGATGGGCTTGCGCACGGTACTCGGACACCGTGCAATCTTCGCACGTGGAACGAGCCGGGGTTAGGGCCGCCTGAGCATCAGTCGCTAGCGAGCGCCCCGCAGAAATCCCGCACCGCCGCGTTGAACAGCTCGGGCCGCTCCAGGTTGCTCACGTGCCCCGAGCGCGGGATCACTACCAGCTCCGAGCCCACGATCGCATCGTTGAACTGCCTCGCGACCGTGAGTGGAGAGCGTGCGTCGTCTTCGCCCCAGATGAGGAGAGTCGGCACCGCGATCAACGGGAGCAGGCTTCGCTGATCGGCGTCGGCGATCAGATCGACCTGGATCCGCATTGATTCCAGGCGAGCGATCGCAGCGGCCTGCTCGATCAAACTCGCCGCCTCCGCCGGTGGCGACGCGCCGAACAGCCCAGGAAAGCCGCGCTCGAGGCCCTTCTCGGGGGCGGCGAGCATCTCACGGACCCCTTCGACCCGCGCACTTACCTCCTCCGCCGGCAGCGAGCCCTTCCAGCCTGCGTACGTGTCGGCCAGGATCAGGGATTGGACGAGGTCCGAGCGTTGAGCGTGGAGCTCAAGCGCTACGACTCCTCCCCACGAGAGCCCTGCGATGTGTCCGGGCCCCAGGCCCACCTCCTCGATGAGAGCCGCGAGACTCCGCGCGTAATCCGGCAGCCCGAACCCCGCCGGCAGGTCGGAAGAGCCCCCGGCGCCCGGCTCATCCCATGCGATGACGGTGAAGTCCTCTGCCAACCCATCGATCTGGGGCTTCCAGAGCCGGTGATTTCCGAAGGCGCCGTGCAGCAGGAAGATGGGAGGCCCGCGGCCCGCGCGCTCGTAAGCGATCTCCAATCCGGCGGTCTGGATCGACTCCACCCTTCAGGACTATCCCAGCTAAACGGAGAGGGTGGGATTCGAACCCACGAGGCAGCTTTCACCGCCCACACGATTTCCAATCGTGCACCTTAAGCCACTCGGTCACCTCTCCAGTGGCGCCGGGAAGCCTAGCCGTGAGGGGCGGCCGGGGGCTTGTCTTGCTGGCTAGGAAGCAAGTCCGATGCGCCGGTCGAATCCGGCCGGCGCGTGGACGTTCAGCATCCGGACCGGAATGTCGCCGTCGTTCCGGAACCCGTGCTCGACGCCGCCCGGCACTAGGACAAACGTCCCTGGAGGGGCGCTCACGTCCTCGCCTTCGAGGACGAATGTCATCTCGCCCTCGAGGATGAAGAACGAGTCGTCCTCCTCGTCGTGCGCGTGGGACTCGAGCTCGCGCCCTGCCTGGATCGTGATGATCGCGAGGTTGAACCGCGGAGTGTCGGTGGTGCGCGCGAGGAACTCCACGTTCCCGAGGACGTGGCCTTTGCCGGGTGGAACGACGACTGCCTTCGGCACGGTGCTGATCATAAGTGCGTGGACGGGGTCATGGCTACGATCGGATCGATGACTCAGAACGGCACGTGGAACGTGTATCTGGCCGGCGAGATCCACTCGGACTGGCGCGAGCGCATCGCCGATGGTGTCCGCGAGGCGGGGCTTCCCGTGGATCTTCTCGCGCCCGTGACCGACCACGCGGCTTCCGATGATGTCGGCGTGGACATCCTTGGCTCGGAAGACGACAAGTTCTGGCACGACCACAAGGGCGCGGGTGTGAACGCCGTTCGGACCCAGACGCTGATCAAGCGGGCCGATGTGGTCGTCGTCCGCTTCGGCGAGCAGTACAAGCAGTGGAACGCCGCGTTCGACGCTGGTTACGCCGCAGCGCTCGGAAAGCCGGTGATCACGCTCCATCCGCCCGAGCACGACCATGCGCTCAAGGAGATCGACCGGGCCGCCATGGCGACGGCGGAGTCCCCAGAGCAGGTCGTCGAGATCCTGCGCTACGCGATCGCCAAGGACTAGGAACGGGCGTGCCTAACGGCTCCCGCGCCGGGAGTCCTCGTCCATCAGGTCGCGAACGATGACGCCGCCCGCCGCGGTGCCCGACGCGATCGCGTGCGGGACCGATGGAGCCTGGGTCGTCAGGTCGCCGGCGGCGAAGACCCCTCGCGCGGTTGTCTCAGCCGTAGCGTCGACCTCCAGCGTCTCCTCTGAGAGGTGTCCCGGCTCCGCGGCTTCCGCTTCGAGCATGTGGGCGAGCCCCGAGCGTTGGTGAAGCGTCACGGGCACCAGCATTCCCTCGCACGCCTGTGGCTCGCCCTCGGTGAAGTCAACCGAAGCCAGGTCGGGCGCTTCGCCTCTCAGCGCGGCAATCGGCCGCTCCTCGAGGGCGATTCCCAGGTTCTCGAGCCGTTCGGCGCTGTCGCGGTCGGGCGCGCCCTGGCCGTTCGTGTAAAGCGTCACCTTGTCGCTCCATGCGCGCAGCATCACCGCGCGATCGACGCCGGAGCTGCCGTCGTCCAGGACCCCGAGAACCTTGCCCCGGTGCTCCCAGCCGTGACAGAACGGGCAGTGGAAGACCGAGCGGCCCCACCTGCCTTCGACGCCCTCGATATCGGGCGCGCGGTAGTCCATCCCGGTGGCGAGAAGGATCCGCCTCGAGCGCTCGGTCGACCCGTCCGAGAGCGTGACGACGAATCCATCGCCGTCGCGCTCGGCGCCCGTGACCTCACCCTCTCGCAGCTCAACCGCCGGATAGCGCTCCAGCTCGGCCCTGCAGCCGGCATAGAAATCGCCAGGAGCGCGGTGGTCGTTCCCCAGAAGCCCGCCGATCGCCTCGCTTGCAAGATTGCTCTGGCTTCCCGCATCCACCACCAGGGTCGAGCGTTGCGCGCGACCCAGAACCAGGGCGCCGCTGAGCCCGCTGGCGCCCGCTCCCACGACGACGCAATCGCGCACCGGTCAGCGCGCCTGCAGCGCGTCCTGGCCGACCGCCAGGGCGAGGATCAGCCGGCGGTCGATGATCCGCTCGGAGTCGGGCGTCATGTCGATGAAATAGATGTCCTTGAACGAGCCGAACTTGCGCGAGTTCGTCCCGATCACCTCGCCATCACGCATGTAGTCGAAGTGGTAGGCGATCGGCAGCCAGTTCGCGAAGTCGCCGATGAAGGGGACGAAGCCGATGAGGCGGCGGAACAGCGCCGTGACGAGGGTCCGCTCCTGGCCGGTGAAGAGCAGGTTGTCGTAGGCGTCGTAGATGTTGTACGTCGAGCGAAAGAGGCTGCGGCCGAAGACCTTTTGGATCAGGCCGATCCGCTGGCCCTGCGCATCGGTGATGTCGTATTTCGCCCGCGGGTCGAAGCGCTGGCGCGCCTTGATCCGCATCAACTCGGTCGTCTTGGTCTCGTCCGTATAGAAGCGGATGTCCTCCTTGAAGGTGAATCCCTTCTGCTCGACGAAGGCGACCGGCTTGGAGGGGTCCTCGTTGCCGTCAGCGTCCATCAAGTGGAAGAAGTACTGGTTGATGACCCACTTGAACTTCTGGCGCAGGACGAACTTGTCGTGCTGGGTGGGGTTGACTCCGGTGCCGAGCGCCGGCGCGGACGGCGGTGGGGGAGGCGCATGGTTTCCGTCGGCGGGGCTCTCGGAGGAGGGCGTGGTCATCTGTTGGGAGGCTACCCGTGGGCACGCAGCCCATTCAGATGCTCGCGCGAAGCCGATTCGCGAATGCTGTTTCCTGAACCCGTTTCAGGGTAAGTGTGAGCCATGACACTACCCCTATTGCTAATCGTCATCGGCATTGTCCTGGCGGTCCTCGTGCACTACGCACTTGGCATCGTCTGCATCCTGATCGGCCTCGTTCTGCTGCTCTGGCCCCGCATCACGTCGGGCCGAACGGCGCGAGTCTGACCTTCTCGAATCCCCGGCCGCCGTGGCCGGGGATTCATCTTTTCCCGCTAGCCTTCGCCGACGCTCGGAGAGGTGGCAGAGCGGTTGAATGCGGCGGTCTCGAAAACCGTTATACGTCTTATTGGGCGTATCGAGGGTTCGAATCCCTCCCTCTCCGTTTCAAGCCGATCACGACCCTTCGGACCCATCGCTCTCGTCGACGGCCCGCTTGAGCAAGACGACCGGCCAGGCGACGAGGTCACCCTGCTTGAGTGAGACTCCGACCGCCTCCCAGCCATCCAATCCGAGCTGGTTAAGGCGGTCTGGCGCGAAGCCATCCGAGCTCTTCTTCAATTTGGCTGCGTCCTTCAGCGGCGTGACCAGGTACTCCCATCGCGTCATGACCCGCGCTCCCTTTGTGTAGCGATTGCGCTCTGTGGCTTGGTCAGCGCATCCTCGCCATGTCGAGGGTGAGACTCATCGGTAGCGAGTACGGGATCGCATCCGCGACGGCTACGCGGGGCGGCGCGGCGACCCAATATTAATACCCCCTGGGGGTATGCTAGGATGCGCCCCGCAAGCGACCAGAGGGCGAGATGGATCACCACGAGCACGACGGTCACAGCGGCCACGAAGGCCATCACCACGAGATGCCGACCGAGGGGCGGGCCCTCACGGGAGTCGCGGTCAGCGCCACCCTGCACTGCCTGACGGGGTGCGCGATCGGCGAGGTGACGGGGATGGCGATCGGCACCGCCCTCGGGTTCACGGATTTCCAGACGATCGCCCTGGCGGTTGGCCTGGCCTTCCTCTTCGGTTATGCCCTGACCAGCTTGCCGCTCCTTCGCGCCGGGCTGGCGCTGAGCGTGGTCATCCCGATCGCGTTGGCCTCGGACACCCTCTCCATCGCGACGATGGAGATCGTCGACAACGCGATCATGCTCGTGGTCCCAGGTGCGATGGAGGCAGGTCTCGACGACGTCCTCTTCTGGGGAGCCCTCTCGTTTGCCCTCGCCGTTGCCTTCGTCTTGACCGTGCCGGTCAACCGCTGGCTGCTCAAGCGGGGCAAGGGCCACACCGCGGTTCACGAGACCGGCATTCACGGCGGCCCGTCGCCGCGCGTCGTCGGAACCGTGCTTACCGCGGCGGCCATCTTCGGCACGACGGTCCTCGTCGCCGAGGCGGCGACCGGGGACGACGAGGAACATGGCGGCGGTCACGAGTCGACCGTGATGTCGAGCGACGAGGCCTCAGGCCACACGGAGGAGACGACGATGACCGAAGACGACCCTGACACCGTGCGAGGCGTGAGCGTCGACCAGTCCGGGCTGCGCTTGGAGCTGGACCAGGCCGAGCTGCGGCAGAGCAAGGAAAGCGAGCTCAGCTTCCGCGTCGTCGGCGACGACGACGCCGCGATCACCGACTACGAGGTCGAGCACGAGCGCGAGATGCACCTGATCATCGCTCGCCGTGATCTCACCGGCTTTCAGCACCTGCACCCCGAGATGGCCGAGGACGGGACCTGGTCCGTGGAGGTCACCCTGCCGGATGCCGGCGCCTATCGCGTCTTCGCCGACTTCAACCATGACGGCGAAAACCTGACTCTGGGTTCGGACCTGGTCGTGGACGGCGACGCCGAATACCGGGAGCTGCCGCCCCAGGGGACCGAGACCGAGACCTCCAGCGGATACACGGTCGGGGTCGAGGGCGAGGCGGCCGTGGCGGGCCAGGAGAGCGAGCTGACCTTCAACGTCGTTCTCGACGGCGAGCAGGTCGAGGTCGAGCCCTACCTCGGAGCCGATGGGCATCTGGTTGCCCTGCGCGAAGGCGACCTCGCCTTCCTGCACGTCCACCCGATCAGCGGCTCGGATGCACATGGCGCCGAGAGCGGCTCGGACCACGAGAAGGGAATCAGCTTCATGACCGAGTTCCCGAGCGAGGGGCGCTACGGCCTCTTCCTCCAGTTCAAGCACGACGGCGAGGTCCACACAGCCGAGTTCACGCGGGAGGCGACCGGATGAACGGCAACGCGCACGGATACTCCGCCAACAAGGACGCGGTCTTAAAGCGGGTGAGGCGCATCGAAGGCCAGGTGCGCGGAATCGAGAAGATGGTCGACGACGACCGCTACTGCATCGACATCGTCACCCAGGTCACGGCCATCCAGGCCGCGCTCGACAAGGTCGCCCTGGAGCTGCTCGAAGACCATGCCCAGCATTGCGTGATCGGCGCCGAGGCCAGTCAGCAGGGCGAGCGCACCGAGGAGCTGATGGGTGCGGTCAAGAGGCTCCTGCGCCACGGCTGAACGCCGCGGGTCGCCTAGAGCCTCAGAACAACCTCGCGGCGGCGCTCAGCTCACGAAGAGCGCTGCGAGTCGACCCACTTCAGGATCGCCTTGCCGTGCTTGATGACGGTGCCGTCAGCAAGCTTGAGCGTCGGCAGCTTGTCGTCTCCCGTCGCATCGCGAAGCTCGTCCCTGGATCCCTTGCGCAGGAACGGGATCGGGTGCCCGTGCCCGCCGATCACCTTGTCGTACTCGATCCCGGCCTCGTTGAGCGCCTCCTGGACGCGCCGGCACGGATGGAAGCGAGGTCCCTCCATGTCCCCGTGGCAGACGAAGAGGGTCGGCTTCTGAGTGGGCGGAGTCGCGGCTTCCATGGACTGGACCGTATCGCGGCAGGGCGGAATACAGGACGCCCTCGTCTTCTAGGTCATTCGGGCCAGAAGTCCTCTTCCAGTTCGACGTCTTCGCGCACGTCGTCGACGCGGATCGAGCACAGGATCACCTCGGCCTCGTCGGCGCCGTCGTTGTGAATGGACCGCACCGCGTGAGGTGCGATGCGCACGGCGGTCTTGGGGCCGGCCTCGAAGACGTCGTCGCCGATCTTGAACGTGACCGTGCCCGAGACGACGAACACGATCTCCTCCTGGGTCGCGTGCTTGTGCCCGTAGCTCCCGCGGCCGCCCGTTCCCGGCGGCATCAGCCGCCATGAGAAGGCGATCTGCTCCGCATCCACCGCGCCGCCGAACGAGCGCAGCTCGCCGAACCCCGGGTACTCGGCCATGTAGTCCTGGGCGTCCTCGCGCGCCGCGATCGAGTAGTCGCTCGTCATGCCATCTCTCCTCTCACTGGCGCCGTCGGCGCCGTTGACTCATCTTCCACCGTTTCGCCGATCGGCTCGAGCTCGGCGCTGGGGCCGCGGAGCCGGAAGGTCAAGATCGCGAGGCCTGCGATGGCGACGAGGATCGGCGCCCCGCCCTGGAGCGCGAGCGTTCCCCGCGCGCCGATCGCTTCAACCAGGAAGGCTCCGAGAGCGAGCGCCCCGAGCTCGGCGCCGTTCCTGAGCGCGTTGTAGGCGGCGCCCGAGCGTCCGTGTGCGTCGGCGGGGGTGCGCTCGTGGATGAGCGTGCGGACCAGGACGTTCTTGGTGCCGTGCCCGACCCCGCCCACGAGATAGCACGCCACTGCCAGCGGCAATGAGAGGACGATCGTCTGAACCGAGAGCCCGGCGCCCTGGACCATGATCATCACCATCGCCATGGAGGCGAGCGAGGTGGCCCCGATGCGCGACGAGACGAACAGGGCGCCTGCCGCCATCCCCAGGGTCCAAGCGGTCATCACGGCGCCGTATCCGAAGTCTCCGGCGTCCAGGTCTTCTCTCACGTAGAAGACCTCCGCCGTGGCGACGCCGGTCATCAGGAGGAGGGTCACGAACGTCACGACCATGACCAGCCGAAGGAGGGGGTCGTGCAAGAGGACCGCGAAGCCTCCGCGTACCTCGTGGCCCGGATCCCGGTGCGCGGGCGCGGGGCGGCGCCTGACCTCCAGGAGCCAGCCCGCCGCGGCCACCGCGACGTAGGTCAAGGCGTTGATCGCGAGGGCGATCTCGATTCCGCCGGCCCCGGCGATTGCGCCGCCCGCGATCGGGCCGATCGTCATGCCCATGTACCGCGCCGTCTCGACGTGGCCGTTCAGGATCTTGAGGCGATCGCCCGAGGCGACCGAGCCGGTGAGGGCGAACTCGGCCGGCGCCGAGAAGGCGTTGACGGATCCGAGGAGCGCGACCAGCGCGATGATCGCAGCGACGGAGTCGGTCGCCCCGATCAGGGCCGCCGCGATCACCGCCTGGATCAGCGACGTGACGATGAGGAGGCCCCGGGTCTCGACCCGGTCGATGAGCCGCCCGGCAAAAGACGAGAGCACGACCATGGGGCCCCACAGCGCAACGAACAGGCCCGAGACGGCCCATCCCGATCCGGAGAGCTCGGACACCAGCGCCGCGAGCGGGATCAGCGCAAGGAAGTCGCCTCCCGCCGAGAGGCCGACCGCTCCGACCAGGAGCCTCGAGTCACGTTTCCCCCCGTGCCCTGTCATCGCTTCCTACAGTGTCTTTTCCCCGAAGAACGTTGCGATCGGATTTCCGTTGAAGTTCTCGATCGGCTCGTAGCCGGCCAGGCGGTACATGCGCTCGGAGCGTTGCTGGCGTGGACCCGTGTCGAGGCGCGCCCGCTGGTAGCCCAGCTCCTGGGCCGCCTCTTCGAGAGCCTCGAGCAGCTCTCGTCCCCGGCCGGCGTTCCTGGCCTCGGGCACGACGTACATGCGCTTGATCTCGCAAGCCCCGTCACCCAGGTCCTTGACCCCTCCGCCGCAGACGGCGTGGCCGGACTCGTCGAAGCCGACCAGGAAGACGCCGCCCGGGGGGCCGAGCTCCTGGGGGCCCGCCTTGGGCATGTCCGGCCCGTCGAGGACCACCCCCGTATACATCGAGGCGATCTCGTCCCGCATTGCCACGACCAAGGCGCGCGCGGGATCCTCCTCGAGGGGCATCGGGCGAAATTCGAGCGGAGGATGGCCGGATGAGGTGTGGGAGTCCGAGTCCACGCCCTTAGCGTAGGCTGAATCAATGGCTGATCCCGCGCTCACAGGGCACTGCGGCTGCGGAGCCGTCCAGTTCGAGATCGACGAGCCGCTGGAGGCAGCGGGTTACTGCCACTGCACGCGATGCCAGCGCCGCACAGGCGGTTCGGGGTCGATCAGCGCCAGGGTGGCGCCGGACTCGGTGCGGGTCGTCGAGGGCGAGGAGCACCTGCGTGCCTGGGAGCCCGAAGGAGGCTTCGCGAAGGTTTTCTGCGTCGAGTGCGGCTCCGCCCTCTTCGGCAGGGCGCCGGGCTCGGACGAGATCTCACTGGTGCGCCTTGGCGTGATCGACGGCGACCCTGGGCTTCGGCCTCTCGGCCGTCAGTTCGTGGCGAACGCTCCCGTCTGGGAAGCCATTCCGGATGACGGCCTGCCGCGCTTCGACGGGCCCTTCCCCGGCACCTGACTGGCGGGAGGCCGAGGGTGAGGCTCTCGATCCCCGCCCTCCGCCCGCTTCGCTTTCGCGACTTCCGCCTGCTGTGGACCGGCCTCGCCGTCTCCCTTGCGGGCGACGGCATGTGGCTTGTCGCCTTGGCTTGGCAGGTGATCGAACTCGACGGCGGTCCCGTGCAGCTGTCGCTGGTCGCGACCGCGTACAGCGTCGGGCTGATCGCGCTGATGCTGCCGGCCGGCCTCGTCGCCGACCGGCTGCCGCGGCGAGCGGTGATGGTGAGCGCTGACATCCTGCGCGCCGTGACCGTGGGCGCGGTTGCGGTGTTGTCGGTTACCGGCTCGCTCGAGCTGTGGCACCTCGCGGCGGCGAGCGGCCTGGTCGGAATCGGCGAGGCACTCTTCATCCCCAGCTACACGGCGCTAGTGCCGCAGCTCTTGCCCGAGGACGAGATCCTTGCCGCCAACGGTCTCGAGGGGATGCTGCGCCCGCTCGCTCAACAGGCCGTGGGGCCTGCGGTGGGCGGGCTTGCGGTGGCTTTGCTCGACCCGGGTCTCGCCATCGGCATGGCGGCCGCCGCGTTCCTGTTCTCGGCGGGCTGTCTGCTGATGATGCGGGTCGACTCGCGGCCTGAGAGGACGGAGGAGGAAAGCCCCACCGCCCTCACCGACCTGCGGGAGGGCGTCGCCTACGTGCGCCGGACCCCGTGGCTGTGGGCGACGCTCACCTTCGCGCTCGTCGTGGTGTTCTTCTTCGTGGGCCCGTTCGAGGTGCTCACACCGTTCGTGATCTCAGAGCAGGTCGGCGGCGGCTCGGCTGAGTACGGGATCCTCCTCGCGGCCTTCGGCATCAGCTCGGCGATCGGCGCCCTCGCGATCTCTTCGCGCCCGCTGCCCCGCCGCTACCTGTCGGTGATGATCTTCTTCTGGGGCTTCGGGCTCTTGCCCCTTGCGCTCTTCGGCATCGCGACCGAGCTCTGGATCCTGGTCCTGGCGGTGATCGTGATCGGCATGACCGAGGGCATCGGCATGGTGATCTGGGGAACGCTCCTCCAGCGCCGCGTCCCTGACGCGCTGCGTGGCCGGGTCTCGAGCCTGGACTTCTTCGTGTCGCTGGCGCTGATGCCGGCCTCGATGGCGCTCGCGGGGCCTGCCGCGGAGGCGTTCGGGTTGACGGCGGTGTTCGTCGTGGGCGCGCTCGTGGCCGCTCTGGCCGCTCCCGTCATCCTCAGGCTCGGTCGCTTGCGAGAGGACGAGCTGGCGCACCCCCTGACCTGATGGAGCCGCTCGAAGTCATCCTCGTCGCCCTGGGCGTAATCGCCGGAGCGACCCTTCAGTCGGCGATGGGCTTCGGTTTCGCCCTGGTGGCCGGCCCGGCGGTCTTCGCCGTCGCGGAGCCTGCCGAGGCGATCACGATCCTGATCACGCTCGGGACAGCCCTGAACCTCCTGATCATGCTGGCCGAGCGGCGGCCCTCGGAGGTCCTCCGGCCCGAGGTGATCCGCATCCTCGCCTGGGCAACTCCCGGCGTTGTCGCGGGGGTGTTCATCCTGCTGGCACTCTCGAAGCCTGCTCTCCAGGTGATCGTGGGGATCAGCGTCATCGTCGCCGTCGCCATCCAGGCCCGCAACGGGCTGGCGGAGGCAAAGCAAGGGAACCCGGTCGCGCAGGCCGCCGCTGGGCTCGCGGCGGGCACCCTCACGACAACGACGGCCACATCGGGTCCGCCGCTCGTCCTTTACCTGCAGAGCACCGGGGTGCGTCCAGAGCCCTTCCGGGACACGATGGCCGCCTTGCTCCTGGGCCTCAACGTGATGGGCGCCGTCGCGCTCGTCGTCGCGGACAACCGGGCGGAGTTGCCCGAGCTGGCGATCCTCGCGGTCCTCGTCTTGGCGGTCGCGGTGGGTCGTCCCGCCGGGCGCATCCTCTTCGACCGCTTCGACCACCACTCGTTCCGCGTCGCCGGCCTCGGCCTGATCGTGGTCTCCGGCGTCGCCAGCATCGTCGCCGGTCTCGCGGGCGGGTAGCGTCCGGTCCATGGACGGCTCGGCAGACGGATACGAGATCTCAACCGACGCATCCCGGCTCGACATCGACGTGATCTGGGGCTTTCTACGCACCGCGTACTGGTCGGCCGGGGTCGAGCGCGCCGTCGTCGAGCGCTCGATCGCGGGCTCGACCGCTTTCGGCATCTACGCGCCGGACGGCAGCCAGGCCGGGTTTGCGCGGCTCGTGACCGACGGAGCGACGTTCGCCTGGCTCGCCGACCTCTTCGTGCTCGACGAGCATCGCGGCCGAAGGTTGGGAGTGCGCCTGACGAAGGCGGCCGCCGACGAGGCGGACAGGCTCGGGCTGCGGCAGATGCTCCTGGCGACTGCCGACGCTCACTCCATGTATGAGCGATTCGGATTCGAGGCCACGCCTCCCGGCCGCTACATGGTCCGCAGGGAGCAGGGCTAGGAGCGCTCGAGGACCTCGGCGAGCCGCGGCTCGCCGCATGCACGCATGACCAGTGCCAGCCGCGCCGCCGCCACGGCGCCATCGGGGCTCGCCAGGTGCTCGGCGTTCGAGAGGATCTCGCCGGCGCGCCCGAAGCCGATCGCGGGCCGGCTCGCCAGCATCCGCCCGCTCCACCGCACCGCCGCCCGCTCGTAGCGATCGGGATCCTGGTCGCGGATCAAGAGAAGGATTCGCAGCGCGTCCTCCAGGTCGATCCGCGCGCATTCGACCGCGGCCAGGCGGACCAGCTCGAGGTTCCCGCGCTCGATCGCACGGAGGAGGCGGGAGCGAGGGGAGCCGGCAGCGGTCACGAACACATGTTCGCATCCGAGTCAAGTGGTGCGGGCAGGCTTCGCACGAGTCGCACATGCCGGAGGCCGGCGCGAGATACTGCTTGAAGCGATGTCGCAGAAGAACCTGGAGATCATGCGAGCGGGTTACGAGCGATTTGCGGCCACAGGTGAACTCGTGGCGGATCGCGCCACGGACGACTTCGTGTGGAGCATGTCGAACTTCCACGGTTGGCCCGAACAGCAGATTTATGAAGGCATTGACGGAGCCAAAGCCTTCCTCAGCGAGTGGAAGGATGCCTGGGAGGGCTGGGAGCTCGAGGTCGACGGCATCCATGAGGCGGGAGACAAGGTCGTCGTTCTGGTGCGCCAGCGCGGGCGTTCGAAGGCAGCCGGAATGCCCGTTGAGATGTCCTTCGCGCAGGTCTGGACGTTGCGGGATGGCAAGCAGGCGCGCATGGACATGTACTCCGACCGCGAGGAGGCCCTCGAAGCCGCCGGGCTTTCGGAATAGCGTGTGCGTCCGTGACGAGCTACGCAGCCTTTCTCCGGGCGATCAACGTCGGCGGGCGCCGGGCCACGAAGGATCGCCTTGTCGCAGCGTTCGAGGAGTGCGGATTCGAGAACGTCTCGACCTTCAGGGCGAGCGGCAACGTGCTGTTCGAGGCGCCCGGCAAGGCGAAGCCCAAAGAGGCCGACATGGAGTCCGCGCTCGAGTCCGAGTTGGGCTTCGAGGTGCCCGTGTTCGTGCGCTCGGCAGCGCAGCTCCAGAAGATCGCGGCGCTGGAGCCGTTCAGCGGAAAGCAGCTGAGGGCCTCGAAGGGGAAGCTCCAGGTCGCGTTCCTGCCCAGGCAGCCGGCAAAGGCCAAGGCGGCTGAGGCGCGCGCCCTCGAGCTCGAGTCCGACCCGATCGCGTTGGAGGGGACGGAGCTCCTCTGGCTGCCGGCCGAGGGCACGCAGACCTCAAACCTGAACCTCAAAGCGCTGGAGCGAGCCGTGGGCCCCTGGACGATGCGCACGATGGGCACCGTGGAGCAGATCGCGGCGAAGCTCGATCGGCGCGAAAGGGATACTGCGTCACGTGGCACACGCTGACGAGCTCGCACATCTCTTCGACTCGGTGGTCGGCACCGTGACATTGCGCGCCTCGGATCCCGGGATTCAGCGGAACTTCTACGAGCAGGGAATCGGCCTCGTCACGACCTCCCAGGAAGGTGCCGTGACCGAGCTCCGTGGCGACGGCGAGCATCCGCTCATCCGCCTCGACGCCACGAGCTCGGCGGGCGCAGAGCCGGTGCGGGTACCGCACACCGGGCTGTTCCACACGGCGTTTCGCTACCCCGATCGCGCATCCCTCGCCGCAGCCGTCGTCAGGACCTCCACGCTCGCGCGCGAGTTCCAGGGCGCTTCCGATCACGGCGTATCGGAGGCGGTCTACTTCGCCGATCCGGAAGGCAACGGGATCGAGCTCTACTTCGATCGCCCGATGGACGAGTGGCCCGAGGCCGAGGCCGGCAAGGTCGCGATGTTCACGGCGCCCCTGGACCTTCCGGCGCTCCTGGAGGAGGCTGCGCCCGAAGGAGACGAGAAGGATCCCGACATCGGGCATATCCATCTGATGACCGCCGACGTCGGCGAAGCCGTCTCGTTCTGGCGTGACGGCGTGGGCCTCGACGAGCGCCAGCGGTTCGGGCCCAGCGCGGCGTTCCTGGCAGAAGGCCTCTACCACCATCACATCGGCGCCAACTCGTGGCACTCCGCGGGTGCGGGACCGGCTCCTGCGGACCGGCCAGGCCTTGCCTCTTTCGAGCTCCGCCTCCGCAGCAGTGATGCCGTTGGTCAAGCTCTGGAGGGACTCGAGCGCGCGGGTGTCGCCGTGGAGGCGCACGAGGCCTCGTTGCATTTCCGGGACGTCGACCAGAATCTGGTCCTGCTCACGACCCGCGACGGGTAAGGCCCCGGGTCCGTCCCGGCGGTCCTAGGCTTCTTGCGCCTGGGCGCCCGCGTCAAGCGGGTGGTGACAGGCAGCCCACTGTTGACCGCGATGCCTAATGAGCTCGGGCTCGACCTCCGAGCAAATCTCGGTCGCGTAGGGGCAGCGAGTGTGGAAGCGGCAGGCTGGCGGGGGATCGGCCGGAGAGGGGACGTCGCCTTCGAGGATCCGTTCCTTCCGCTCCCGATTGGCGCGGGGATCCGGAATCGGCACCGCTGAGAGGAGCGCCTCGGTGTACGGGTGCACCGGGTTCGAGTAGACCTCGGAAGCCGGCCCGATCTCGACGATCTTCCCGAGGTACATGACCGCAACGCGATCCGCGACGTGCCGGACGACGCCCAGGTCGTGCGCCACGAAGATGTAGGTGAGATCGAACTCGTCCTGGAGATCCTCCAGGAGGTTGATGATCTGCGCTTGGATCGAGACGTCGAGGGCCGAGACCGGCTCGTCGGCGATGATCAGCTTCGGCTTCAGTGCAAGCGCTCGCGCGATGCCGATCCGCTGCCGCTGGCCGCCCGAGAACTCGTGGGGGTAGCGGTTGTAGTGCTCGGGCGCGAGACCGACGCGGTCGAGCAGCTGCTCGACCTCTTTCCGAAGCTCGGCTCCCTCGGCGATGCCGTGGAGCTTCAGAGGACTGCCGACGATCTGGCCAATCCGCTTGCGCGGGTTGAGCGACGCATAGGGATCCTGGAAGATCATCTGCATCTCGCTGCGGAGCGGTTGCAGCTTCCTGCGCCCGATTCCAGCGATCTCCTGGCCCTCGAAGCGAACCGATCCAGACGTAGGCTCGAGAAGCTGGAGGATCGTGCGCGCCAGCGTGGACTTGCCGCAGCCCGACTCTCCGACAAGCCCGAGCGTCTCCCCGGGCTTGATCGAGAAGGAGACGCCGTCCACCGCACGGACCGCCCCGACGTTCTTGTTGAAGAGGAGCCCGGCGCTGATCGGGAAGTGCTTGACGAGGTCGGAGACTTCGAGGAGCGGCGTTGCGCCGTTGCCGGTCGCCTGGGCGGGCTTGGTGGCGGCCTCGCTCATGCTGCCTCGAGGCCGATCTCGCCGCTCTTCATGGTTCGGACACTGCGTTTCTGCTCGACCCCGAGCCAGCAACGGTCCAGGTGCGCGCCGTCGCCGGCGCGGTCCTCGAGCTCGGGGTGCCGATTGCACTTGTCGAACGCATGCGGGCAGCGCGGGCTGAACTTGCAGCCCTCGGGAGGCGACAGCAATGACGGAGGCTGGCCCTTGATCTGCGCGAGCCGGTCGGTCCGCTCGCGGTCAAGACGCATGACCGAGCCCAGGAGTCCCCATGTGTAGGGGTGCTGCGGGTCGTAGAAGATCTGCTCGAGAGTCCCGGACTCGACGATCTCGCCCGCGTACATGACCTGAATGCGGTCCGCCACCTGCGCGACGACGCCAAGGTCGTGGGTAATCAGGATCGTCGCAAGGCCCCGCTCCTCGTTCAGCTTGCGAAGCAGCCGCATGATCTGCGCCTGGATGGTCACGTCCAGCGCCGTGGTCGGCTCGTCCGCGATAAGGAGGTCGGGCTCGACCGAGAGCCCCATGGCGATCATGGCGCGCTGGCGCATGCCGCCGGAAAACTCGTGGGGGTACGCGTCCACGCGCTGTTCGGCACCCGGGATGCCGACCGCCTTCAGGAGCTCGACCGCCTGCGCCCTCGCGTCCTCGTCGGAGGCGTCGGTGTGAGCCTGGATCTGCTCGACGATCTGCACGCCGACCTTGTGGACCGGGTTGAGCGAGCTCATCGGGTCCTGGAAGATCATCGCGATCTCGTTTCCCCGGACGTCGCGCAACTCGGACTCCGAGGCGGCGATCAGGTCGGTGCCTCGGAGCATGGCCCGGCCGGTGATCTCGGCGTTGGGCCCGCGGGTCAGTCCCATCAGGCTCATCGCCGTCACGGACTTACCGCAACCCGACTCGCCGACGATGGCAAGAACCTCGCCGGGACGCACCTCGAAGGAGAGGCCGTCGACGGCTTTGACTGCTCCGTCCTCGGTCTGGAACTTGACCCGCAGGTCTTCGACGGTGAGTAGCGGCGCGGCGCTCATGCGGAAGCCGAATCCGATTCGAGCCTGATGCGCGGGTCGAGCGCGGCGTAGGCGATGTCGACGAGCGCGTTCACGAAGACGACGAAGAAGGCGCCGAACATCGTCACGGCGAGGATCGGCGGCACGTCGAGCTGTCCGATCGCGTCCGCCGCGTACTGCCCGACGCCCTGGAGACCAAAGACCGTCTCGGTCAGGATCGCTCCACCGCCGATCACGACCGCGAAGTCAAGACCCCAGAGGGTCACCACCGGGATGAGGCTGTTGCGGAGCACGTGGTGAAGCAGGACGCGACGCTCCGAGAGTCCTTTGGCTCGCGCAGTGCGCACGTAGTCCTCGTTCAGTGTGTCGAGGACGTTCGATCGCAGGACGCGCGAGTACACGCCGATGAAGAGGATCGAGAGCGCGGTCCACGGAAGGATCAGGTGATACGCCCAATCAGCCGGGCTTTCGGAGAACTCGACGTAACCGCCGTTCGGGAAGATGCCGAGCTCGAACCCCAGGTAGTGATTCATCAGGGCCCCGACCCAGAAGACGGGCATCGAGATTCCGATCAGGGCCAGGACCGTGAGGAGCGTGTCTGACACCTTGCCGGCGCGCATGGCCGTGAAGAGGCCGAGTCCGACCCCGAAGAACATCCAGATGATCGCCGCCCCGATTGCCAGCGAGAGCGTCCTGGGGATGCCCTTGATGATCTCGTCCACCACGTCGAGCTGGGTGAAGTAGGAGATCATGTCGCCGGTGAAGAGCTTCTTCATCGTCACGACGTACTGCTCGTAAACGGGTTCGTCGAAGCCCCATTCCTCGCGGATCTCCTCGATCTGCTCTTCGGTCGGTTGCTTTCCGGCCATGCGGACGGCCGGATCTCCGTTCGGAATGACGTTGAAGATCAGGAACGTCAAAACCGACACCGCGAACATCACGAAGACCATCGAGACGAGTCGTCGTGCGACGAAGCGAGCCATCAGTGATCGATCCTCACCTTCGCGCGGGGGTCAAGGGCGTCACGGACGCCGTCGCCGAAGACGTTCAGCGCGAGCACGGTCAGGACGAGCATCGCTCCGGGCACGATCGCCAGCGTGGGAGCGGTGACGATGCGGTCGACGCCGTCGTTGATCATCGTGCCCCACGACGGGTTTGGGGCCCGGACGCCGGCGCCGAGGAACGAGAGAGCTGCCTCGAGCAGGATCGCGTTGGCGATCAGAAGCGGGAAGAAGACGATGAGAGTCGTGACGATGTTCGGGAGGATCTCGGAGAACATGATCCGGAACGAGCCCATGCCCTGGGCGCGCGCCGCTTCAACGAACTCCTTCTCGCGAAGTGCCAGGACCTGTCCGCGTATCGGCCGCGCCAGATACGGGATGTAGACGACCGCGATGATCAAGATCGGGATCGCAAGCGAATCGCCCGAGATCGTGATGGGGATCAGTCCAAAGCTGAAGTCGCGGAGGTCGAGGCCCCCCAGGGCAAGCGCAGTCCCGAGCGCGATGCCGAGCAGGATCACCGGGAAGGACCAGATCACGTCCATGATCCGCGAGATGACGCCGTCGGTCCAGCCCCGGAAGTACCCGGAGAGGATGCCGAGCGCCATCCCCAAGAGAATGGTCCCGAGGGCGGCGAACGTGCCGATGAGGAGCGAGTTGCGTCCGCCGTAAAGGAGGCGAACGGCGACGTCGCGGCCCGAAGAGTCAGCGCCCAGGAAGTACTCCTTCTCCCAGGTCGGGCCGATCGGGATGCCGTCGAGTCCAACGACGAGAACCTCCTCGCCGTTGTCGGGGACGGTCTCATCCGACGCCGGCTGGTCTTCCGGCGTCCTGTTGGCCACGTGCTCCGCATAGAGCGGTGCGGCCAGGCAGACGCCCACCAACACCAGGAAGAGCGCGCCGAACGCGAGCGCCGTCTTGTTTCGTTTGAGCCGGCGGCCCGCGAGGCGCCAAGGGCTTGCGCCGTCGGTTCCCTTGCCCTTCTGTCCAGAAAGCTCTGGTGGGACCTCGAGCGACAGGTCGGTGCCGGCCTCAGCCGTGGCTACCTGATCTCTTGCCGCCACCTAGATTGGTTACCGCTCCATTGGAAAGCCGGATCTCCGCGGGAAGGGCCCGCCGAAACCGAAGGGGGCGCCTTGCGGCGCCCCCTTCGTCGGCCTTCTGACTACTCGCCCTCCTTGAGGGCGAAGCTCGTGTAGTCGTTTTGGTACACCGGGTGGGCCACCACCGCCTCGAAATCTATGCGTTCCGAGACGAACGTCGCCAGCTTGCGGTGCCCGTACGGCGCGATCGCCGCGGACTCCACGAGGTAGCGGTTCAGGTCCTCCCAATCGGTTGTCACGGGCTCGACGTCGGGCTCCAGAAGGAGCTCGTCGAGCGTGTCGTTGATCTCCGGATCATCCACGTTGCCGAAGTTCTGGTTGTTCGTCGGCTGGATGGTGTCCCCGTCAACCAAGAAGAAGAAGTTGAACGGGTGGGGGAAATCCTGGAACCAGTTGGCGAACCCGGTCTGGGCTGCCGTCTTCTCGTTCCCGATCGTCTGGAAGTAGACGCCGCCGTCCAGGATCTCCGGGGTCGCGTCGAGCCCAATCTCGTTTAGCTGCTCGGCGTATGCCTCGGTGACCTTGTCGGTCGGGTCGTCGTTGTTTCCGTAGACCGTGACTTCCTCGCCGGCAGCGCCGGCGTCTTCGATCATCTGACGCGCCGTCTCGACGTCGCCGGCTGCATTCGGGTCGCCCCATGGGCAGTCGGAGACGTCAAGCGCCTCGTCGAAGCCCGGCATGCCGGGCGGCAGGAACGAACAACCGGGTGCCAGCTCGCCGCCGAAGAGGCGGGCAAGCGCCGGCTTGTCGATACCGATGTTCACGGCCTCGCGGACGGCGGGGTCGTCGAACGGCGGCGTGTTGTGGTTCATGAAGAAGTAGTACGTGGAGCTCGTCGTGTACTCCTCGTAGCGCTGATCTTCAGAACCGTCCGGTCCGACCTGCTCAACAACGGTCGGCTTGAAGTCGGCCGGCGGCGGGTCCTGCATGTAGTCCAGCTCGTTGTTGAGCACGTCCTGTGCCTGAGCCGTCTGGTTCTTCTCGATCACGGTCGTGATCTTGTCGATGTTCCCCGTGGGGATGTCCGGGATCTCGAGGTCGGCAAAGCCGTCGACCCTCTCCATCACGAACTCGCGGTTCGGGACCGATTCGGTGATCTCGTACGGGCCGACGCCGGGGGGCGGCGATTCGGTGAGGTTCTCGAACGGGGTGTCGCCGGGAACGAGGCCGGCGAAGTTCATCGCCATGACGTTCGAGAACGTCGCGTCCGGCTCGACCAGCGTGATCGTGATCTCGCCCGTCTGGTCGTCCGTCTCGATACCGGAGATGTCCGCCTCGTCATCGTCGGCCTTGAGGTACTCCTCGGCGCCTTCGATGCCCTGGTAGAAGGGCGCGCCGCCCGACTCGAGGGCGAGGATGCGCTGAACCGTGCGCTCGACGTCGGAGGCCTTGACGTCCGTGCCGTCCGAGTACGTCAGCCCGTCGCGGAGCTGGAACTTGTACTCCAGCCCGTCCTCCGAGACCTCGGGGAGGTCCTCGGCGAGACCGGGGATCAGCTCGGCGCCTGCCTCGCCTTCCTCGTGCGCATAAGTGAGAAGCGGGGTGTAGACGGTCCACATCGGCTCCCACCCGTTGACGGTGTAAGAAAGCGCGGGATCGAGGTAGTCGGGCTGGGAGGTCTGCGCGATCGTGATCTCGCCGCCTTCCTGCGTCGCAGCGTCCTCGTCGTCATCGCTTCCGCATGCGGCGAGCCCGAGGCTGCCGCCCGCGATTGCAAGGGACGAAAGCAGGGCAACTCCCCGCCTCCGGGCCGTGGGGGCCAAAGTCCTAAATCTCAAGTCCGACTCCTCTCAATAGCCCCTGCGGGGCAATGGTGGTACGAGACACATTTTCTCTATCTGGACCCCGGCCTTCTCTCAATGACCAAGGTCCGCACAGGCGCGTTACCCCACGCCTGGAATGGGAAAACCTTAGCCCAGTCAGGATTGCGGGGTTGGAAACTGAGTTCTCATCAGGCGGTCCCACGCACGATCCGTGAGCAGCTTGCGCTGGCCGATCGAGAGCTTGGCCGACGGCGTCACCGTGTATCGCGGCTTCGGCCGGCTGGAGGTGATGGCCTTGGCGATTACCTTGGCGACCGCATCGGGACCGCCGCCCAGCTTTGAAAGCGGGCCTTCGTATGCGCCCGCGGTCATCTTGCCGACGTGGTGATTGAACTGGCCGTACGGGCCCTCGTCGGGGACCCCTTCGTCGATGGAAGTCATGGCCGCCGTCGCGAACTCGGTCGTGATCAGGCCTGGCTCGATCAGGACGACGTTCACCCCGAACCCGCGGGTCTCGAAGCGCATCGCATCCGAGATCGCCTCGACGGAGTACTTCGTCGCGTGGTAGATCCCGCCGCCCGGAAAGGTGAGCTTTCCGCCCATCGAGCCGATGTTCACGATGCGTCCCCAGCCCTGGGAGCGCATGCCGGGCAGGCACAGCTGGCTCATGCGAATGAGCCCGAAGACGTTGGTCTCGAACTGACGGCGGATCGAGTCGAGGTCGATCGACTCGACGGCGCCCGACTGGCTGTACCCGGCGTTGTTGATCAGGACGCCGACGGCGCCTTCGGCTTCGACCACCTGGTCGACGGCAGCCTTCATGGACGCCTCGTCGGTCACGTCCATAGCCAGCGTCTTGCAGCCCGCCGAGGCGAGGTCGCCCAGCGTCTCGGGCTTTCGCGCGGTCGCGTAGACCGTCCATCCCTTCTCCGAGAGGTGGCGGGCCGTCTCGGCCCCGATGCCCGTCGAGCAGCCCGTGATGAGGACCGCCTTGGATGGAGAGCTCATGCGCGGGAGCCTAATGGCGGTGGCCGCTTCGAGCGTAGGTGTGGTGCGAGGCGCTCTCGAATGGGCACCCAGGGGAGTGGCGCCGACCGCGCGGCATCTCGTGCGACCATGGCGCCATCTCGCGGTATGAGACCCGGAGCGCTCGCGGCACAACTGCGTATTGATCCGTCACGCCGGCACGGTCACCCTGAGCCGTGTGCCCCAGCGCAACGCTCCCTTGCGTGCCGAGCGTAGAGAAACACTCGATATGCGGGTGAATTCCTACTCTCGGCGTGATCTGGCGGTGGCCCGGCTCGCCGCCGGCGCCGAGGGAGTCGTGGATCTGGATGAGCTCCGGGGTTGTGGTCTCACGCAACAGGCGGTCGACCGGCGGCTGCGACTCGGCCGTCTTCATCCAATTCATCACGCGGTGTACGCAGTTGGGCATCCGAACGTCTCTCAAAAGGGTCTCTTTATCGCCGCCGTGAAGGCCTGCCAGCCGGACGCAGCGCTGAGTCACCGGGCGGAGGCTGCACGTGCGGGGTACCGCGCGTGGACCGGTGGCGATATCGAGGTGACGGTCCCGCAACAGCGTCATGCGCCGACACCGGGGTATCGTCGTGCACCGATCCTCGCTCATGACCAGAGGCGATCAGATGGTCCGCGATGGCATCTTGGTCACCAGCCCGGTTTGGACTGTTGTCGCGCTGGCTTCGGTCTTGCCGTTCGCTGAGCTTCGGAGCGTGGTTCGTGACGCGCTCGGCATGAAGCTCGTGAGCATCCGCGCGCTCTCGTTTCGCTCCTCGAGCGCCTCGGTCCGATCCGTGGTTGCCGCAGTTTGAAGCGCATCCTCGCTCGTGCGCTTCCAACTCGCTCCGAGCTCGAAGAGGTCGTCCTTGACCTCATTGTCGCCGGCGGCTTCGAACCACCTGACGTGAACGTGCCTCTCAAACTCGACGGGCGCATCGTCATCCCCGACTTTCGGTGGCCGAAGCAGAAGCTCGTGATCGAAGCTGACGGCGCGCGCTGGCATGACAACGCACTCGCCCGCGCCGATGACGCTGAGCGCCAGGCGCTTCTCGAACGTCACGGCGAGACCGTGCTGCGCATCCGCTGGGATCAAGCAACGGCACACCGGGGGGCTGCGCGGGAAAGAATGCTGGATGCGGGCGCCCCGCTCCTCTAGCGCAAGTGCGCCGAGCAGTGGAATTCCCACACATATCGTGGAAATTCCACTTCTCGGCGAAGCGCCTGGCGTCGGCCTTAGGCCTCGGCCTTGCGCGCCAGGTTCTTCAGGACGAGCTTCGTGATCGGCGCGTAGCCGACGCGGATGGCCATCTCCATCGGCGCGGGAGCGCGCATCTCGAGCCCGATCGTTGAGCCGCCTCCGTTCCGCGGCACGACCGTGTGCGTGAGCTCTACGAGCCCAACCCTCCACGTCCAGGAGTTGCCGGGGCGCTTGGCCGTCACCTCGGCCCAGACCGGCGCAAGCCCTCCTAAACGGATGCGCCCGCTCGCGCCCGGCTCTACCTCGGGGCTGCCGAGGCCGCGCGGCGCGCGGACGTGCGGCGCCCATTCCTTCCAGCGCTCGGGCTGGGCGTATAGCTCCCAGACCGCCTCGGGGGCGGCTTCTGAGGAGACTTCGACGTGCACGGTCACGGCAGGCAGTTAAGCGGGCGATGCTTTCACGGCACTCGCCCCCGCGGCCTCTGCCCGACGGCTAGAGTCCCGCCGCGATGCGAGCAGTCACGTTTCAGGCCCCCGGCGAGGTGCGGGTCGACGAAAAGCCCGACCCCGAGCTGGAGAGCCCGGGCGACGCCATCGTCAGAGTCGACGCGTCAGGAGTCTGCGGCTCCGATCTCCACATCTACCACGGCCGGGTTGCGATCGAGCCCGGCTTCACGATCGGCCACGAGTACGTGGGCGAGGTCGTCGCCGCCGGCGACGACGTGTCGAGCGTCAAGGTGGGCGACCGGGTGCTCGGCACCTATTGCACGGCCTGCGGCGAGTGCTTCTTCTGCCTTCGCTCCGATTTCCACAAGTGCGACAACGGGCGGGTCTTCGGCCATGGCAAGCTGCTCGGAGAGCTCCAGGGCGCCCAAGCCGAGTTGCTCCTGGTGCCGACCGCCGACCGGACGCTCCGCGTCGTCCCCGAAGGGATGTCGGACGATGTCGCGCTCTTCGCGGGCGACGTGATGGGTACCGGCTATCACGCGGTCGCCGAGACCGAACTCGGCGCAGGCGACTCGGTCGCCGTCTTGGGACTCGGGCCCGTGGGCCTCTGCGCCGTCCAGGCCGCAAAGGCGGCAGGCGCTGGGCACATCATCGCGATCGACACCGTTCCGGACCGCCTGGAGGTGGCGCGCTCGTTCGGGGCTGAGCCCGTCCATCTCACCGAGGGCGACCCGAAGGCCGCCGCGAAGGCCGCGACCGGCGGCAGGGGCGTGGACGCGGTGATCGACGCGGTGGGGCACCCCGAGGCCTTCGATCTCGCCTGCCGCCTTGCCCGCAAGTGCGGGACCGTCTCAGCCACCGGGGTCTACGCCGAGCGGATGGAGGTCCACATGGGCATCGTCTGGATCAAGGCGCTCACCGTGAAGACGGGTCACGCGAACGTGATCAAGCACGTCGACCCGGTCCTCGAGGCGCTCGCCGACGGCCGGCTCGACCCAAGCCCGCTCGTCACGCATCACATGAAGCTCGACGACGCCTCGGACGCCTACGAGACCTACGACCGGCGCGAAGCGCTGAAGATCGTCCTCACGCCCTGAGCGCCATGCCGGCAGACGAGCTCACCTGGGACCAGTTCGAAGCGGTCGACATGCGGGTCGGCAGGGTTCTCGAGGTCATGGACTTCCCTGAGGCCAGACGACCGGCCTGGAAGCTCCGAATCGACTTCGGCCCAGAGATCGGGGAGCGACGCTCGTCGGCTCAGATAATGAACTACGAGCGCTCCGATCTGGAGGGGCGCCAGGTCGTGGCCGTCGTGAACTTTCCGCCGAAGCAGATCGGCCCCTTTATGTCCGAGTGTCTCGTGCTTGGCGCCGTCAGCGAGGACGGCACGGTGATCCTGCTCGAGCCGGATCCCGGCGCCGAGCTCGGCGACCGCATCGCCTAGCGTCAGCTCTTCGACCTGCTGCGCTTGTCGTTCGGCTCGAGCGGATGCGCGATCTGAATGTGACCGCGAGCAACCGCCAGGAACGGCCGGTTCTCGGGCTCATGGCCCTGCGCGTCGACGCTTGAGATCTCGACGTTCACGAGCGGGATGAAGTCGAGGTCCCCGCGGTTGAGGAAGTCGGAGAGGCGGGAGCGGTAGCCCTCGCGGGGAAGGGTCAGATCACCGACGATCCAATGGCGGTCGGTCTCGAAGACAACGCGTTCGACTCTGGAATCCATACCTCGGTTCTATCGGGGATTCACGCCTGTTTCTTGAGTGCCGAGGGCGGATGAATCTCAGCTCTCGCGCGAGGGGCGGGCACGCAGGGCGAGCGCGAGCTCGAATCGCGCCTTGGGGTCGTCGATATCGCCGAGCAGGTCGCGCAGCCTGCGCAAGCGATACCGCGCGGTCTGGGGGTGGATGTGGACGGCGCGCGCGACCTCGGTCGGGCGGCCGGGATGGTCGATCCATGCGCGCAGCGTCTCCTCCAGGCGTTCGCGCGAAAGCTCGGTCTCCGCTTCCAGTGGTGCCAGGCGCAACCGCGCCAGATCCGTGAGCAGGGCCGGGTCGGCGTGGAGGATGAGCGCTGGAAGATGCTCGTCCGTGAAGATCAGTCCGGCGCCCAGCTGCGCGTCCTCGCGCACCTCGAGCGCCAGGCGCGCACGTGAGAAGCTCCGCCCCAGGCCATCCGGCTCGACCTCGGGGCCGATCGCGGCGACCTGCGTCCCGATGGCCGCCTCCAGCTCCGCCCTGCGGCCGGGCGATCCCGGGTCGGCGACGATCGCGCACGTCATCCCGTCGGCGAGCCGGGCGGCGACGACGCCGTGGCCGAGGCGCGTGGCCAGCGCTCCCGGGGCCGCGTCGTGGACGGCCAAGGCGGCTGCGCTCGCGGGCGGCGTCCAACCGACGTCCTCTGCCTGCGCCGCAATCGCGTCTGCGGGCGCCCCCTCTACGAGCATCCGCACGAGCTCCTCGCGGCGCCTCTGGCGCTCCCCGACCGACTCGGCGCGCTCAGCCGAGTAGCCCTGAGCCGACAGTGACGAAAGTTCGTCGATGTAGGCGAAGATCGCCTCGGCGAGCGCCGTGAGCTCGGCCGGGGTGGCGCCCGCCTCGGTCGCCGCGTCGGCGACCCGCCGCCACGAGACGCGAGCGCCCACGCGGTACGCCGCCAGGAGGGCCTCGAGCGTCCGTCCCTGGCGATACTCGCCGCGGCCGAGGCTCTCGTACACCGCCCGCCACCCCTCCGGATCCTGGCCTGGCTTCTCGACGTCGTCGACGAACCGCTTGAGCGCCTCGCCGACCCCGGTCCGCACCCCCTCGCCGAAGCGCCCTTCGAGGGGCTGCGCGTAGTCCGGCACCGAGGCGCGGATCTCGGCGATCACCTCATCGCCCAGGGCCGGCAGAGCCGAGCGCATCGGCGGCGCGAGGCGTGCGCGGACGCCTGACAGCACCTGGAGGTGAGGTCGATCGGCACTCAAGTTCATATCAAGGCTATGAGAAAAGGCGGATAGATCGTTATCACCACGAGTAACTGTGAGCAAGGTTAGTTGCGAAGGTAGTGACATGAGTCGCCTGCAGAGGAACATCACCCTGGCCGCCGTCGTTCTCCCGTTCGCGGGCTTCCTGGCGGCGGTGCTTCTGTCGTGGAACAGCCTCGTGAGCGCGACCGACCTGGCGATCTTCACCGCGATGTACCTGCCGACGGCATTCGGCATCACGATCGGCTACCACCGGCTCTTCACCCATCGCGCCTTCGAGGCGAAGCCGGGGGTGCGCTACTCGCTCGCGATCCTCGGATCCATGGCCGTCCAGGGCTCGATCATCGACTGGGTCGCAGACCACCGCAAGCATCACGCCTTCACGGACCAAGAGGGCGATCCGCATTCGCCCCACGGCCACGGCGAGGGCTTGCGAGGGGCGCTGTCCGGCCTCTGGTACGCGCACATGGGCTGGCTCGTGGACACGCAGGGGCAGGCGACGAAGCGGCGCTTCGCGCCAGACCTCCTGGATGACCCGGTCATGCGAAAGATCAACAACGCCTTCTTGCCGCTAGTCGGCCTGACCCTCCTGATCCCGTTCGGCCTGGGATACGCGCTGACCGGAACGCTCGCCGGGGCACTGACGGGCCTCCTATGGGGAGGGCTGGTGCGGGTGTTCTTCGTCCACCACGTCACCTGGTCGATCAACTCGGTGTGCCATTTCTTCGGAAGCAGGCGCTTCGAGACCGCGGACGAGTCCACCAACGTCTTCTGGCTCGCGATCCCCTCGCTGGGAGAGTCCTGGCACCACAACCACCACGCCTTCCCGCGCGCCGCCCAGCAGGGCCTGCGCTGGTGGGAGATCGACATCTCCGCTGCCGTCATCACCCTGCTGGAGAAGCTCGGGCTTGCGTGGGACGTCGTCCGGATCAGTCCGGAGCGCCAGGAGCAGCGCCTGGCCGGTGCGTCCGGCACGAGGCGCGTCGCAATCGAAGCCGACTAGCCCGAGGGGGCGATTCGGAAGACGTCCTCGAAATCCTCGAGGGCGGCGACGTACTCCTCCGGCCTCAACGGTCTCGCCCGCCTCGGACCGCCGTTGGAACGAGTCGAGGGTGCGGAACCAGCCTTCCGTCCTGCCTGCCGGGCGGGTGATCCACCTCGTGCGCGCGGGGACGTCGGCGGCGTTCCACATCGTGTGCGGCGTCCCGCGGGGCACGTCCAGGGTCTCACCGGCGTGGAGGGTCCTCTCGGGCGCACCGTCGATCCGCACCTGCATCGACCCCTCGAGGATCTCGAAGGCCTCGTCCTGCGCAGGATGGAAGTGGTTGGGCGGAGCCGCGCTCCCCGGCGCGTAGGTGGCCTCCACCTCGAGCTCTTCGGCGTCGCTTCCGACGACTCGGAGACGAGCCGTCGGACCCACCTTGAGCTCGTTGTCCGTAGCGTCGCTCATGCCAATGCGTCGGCCAGCTCGAGGGCTTGCGGGACGAAGGCTTCGACCTGTGCGCCGCTCGGCCAATTGCCGGGGCTGTCGCTCTTGAAGTAGACGCATGCCTTGCGCCCGTCCGTCGACACCCCGTATCTCCCCGACCGCGCCAGCTCCAGCGCGCGCTCGGAGATCCCCTCGCCGAACCCGGGGATCGTCACGTCCTCGGCGTCGAGCCAGGCGCTGGGCAGGTCGCGGCCGGTGTCCACGACGATCGCGATGTAGTTCTTCTCCATGTCGACCATGCTCGAGAACTTGAGCCAAGCCATCTCGCCCGGCCGTTCGGTGCCCGGCAACGGCCCCGCAAGGACGTCCGTGGCCGTGCCCGGCATGGGTAGGCGAATGTGGTTCGCGTGGAACTCGGAGGCGTTCCTGGGCTCCATGCCGTGCTTTTCGGCGAACTCCTTCACGCTGGTGTCGACTCCCTCCGCGAACTTCGAGATCATGCGCATCAGGCGACCGCCGAGCGGCTGCTTCGCCCGCGCCTCGTGGGCCGCGGCCGAGTCCGGATCAGTGCCGCCCCAGCTCACGTCCGCCTCTTCGAGCACCTCGTCGCGGATCCGGCTCCCGGCCCGCCCGCCCGCGCCGGCCAGGAGGTCGAGGTGCTCCGCGTCCACCTCGCCGTCCGCGCGGTGCTGCCCGCGGTATTGAGGGCATTCGCAGGTGAAGACCCCGTTGTCCAGGCGGAATCCGAAGTCGACCGGCGTGTTCGAGGCGAGCCAGTCGATGAACGACGGCGGGAAGAGCTGGCGAAGCCAGGCGTGGTCCTGGCCCTTAGCGACCTCGACGATGTAGCGGCGGTCGAGCTCCACCGACTCGAACCCGCCGACGTCCTCGCGCGGGCGGCGGTCGTTCGCCCAGTAAAAGAGCGATGGCTCCAGACCTTCGGCTCGCACCGAGAGCATCGGCAGGTAGCCGACCGATTCCGGGATCCGGCAGACCATGATCGTGTGCTGCATCGCGACGTTCATCCCGAACGTCTTCCCATAGACGGCTTGGTGGCGCAGCCTGCCCGGCACCCCGCCCGGCAGCTTGCCCGCGACCGACCAGCACGCATGCCGGATCGGGCCCTGCTGTTCGTTGGGCAGGGGCATGCCGGGCCAGATCAGCTCGGGGCGGACCGTCAAGTTGCGCTCGGCCGCGTACTCCTCCAGCTTCGCCTGGGTCCGCTCCAGCCCCTCGATCGCCACGGAAGAATCCACGGCCGGGAGCCTAGACCTTCCGGGGCCTAGATCGGCGCCGGGTTGGGCGTGGGCGGGACCGGCCCCGGCGGCTCCATCGGGGGCTCGACCTGGGGCTCGGGGTCGGGCTCGGGCGGTAAGGGGCTCGGGTCCGGCCCGGGCTCGGGTGGCGACGGGTCGGGCACAGTCGGCCCTCCTGGCCCGGGCGCAGGTGGCGCCGGCGTCTCGAGCGTGGGTGTGGCGTTCGCGTTCATACCGCTTCGCCTACCCACGATGCGCGCTCTGACTCATGTCGGGTCGGCTTGGTCAGGCTCTGCATCCGAGTCATTGACCTTCGACTCGATCCAGTCGTCCATCTTCTGCCACTCGCCATAGAGCCATCGGGCGCGGCCGTCCTCGTCGGCTGGAATCTCCGTGGCCGGCACACGCCAGAACCTGACGCCGATGACCGAGCCAACGAGCCGCCCGGCCCAGACGTCGGAGATGTACTGAAATCCGTCGAAGCCGACGTGGCCGCAGAAGACGACGTCCGCGTCCGGGACCTCTTCGATCAGCGCCAACGGGCCGCCGAGCCGGGGCGGCAGGAGGTGCTGCAGGCGGTCTGCGAGCGGCGCGACCTCGGGCTGCCGCTCGCGGACGATCTCCTGCGCCCGCTCGAGCTTGGCGGGCGTAAAGCGTGTGCCCTCCGGGTAGATCAGGATGCCTTCGCCCTCGCGGAGGTCTTCGGTGAGGCCCAAGAGCCTGTTGATCTCGCCCTCGGAGTCGCCCGAGCCCCGGCGGACGAAGTTCGTCGGCACCCAGCGCCCGCCGATGTCGATCGTCGGGATTGCCTGGAGCTCGCGCTTGATCACGTAGCGAAGGCCGATGCCGTGCGTGCGCGCGACCAGGGAGTCGGGAAGCATGTTGTCGATGATCGACGCGTGGCGCATCATGATTATCTCCGGGCCGGGCTCGGCCTGATCGAGCCCCTCGATCTCGAAGCGCAGGCCGAAGAGGACGCGGATGCCCCCCAGATGGCTCGACGCCCAGCGGGCCCGCAGGCGATAGAGCATCACGCGCCGCCGCATCGAGCCGATCCCGAACGGGCCTCCGGTCGAGACCCAGATGAAGAGGATCGTCGCCAGCGCGCGCATCTCGCCGAAGAGGAACCACCACAAGAATGCCGTCAGGCGGACCCCGACCCAGGGCTTTCGGCGCCGGAGCCAGAGCACGAGGTCGACGACTGCGGCGCCGATCAAGAGAACCGGCAGGAGGAGCGTGACGAGGATGAACGCGACGATCTCGAGCGTGATCCCTCGGGTCCGGCGGATGATCCTGTCGCCGAGGGGGCCGTCGTCGCGGAACAGCGGCGACGGCGTGACGTTGTCGATCTTCTTCACCGCGCGAACTTACTCGCGAGAGGGTGCGGGCATACTGGGTGGCGTGAGCCCCGAGGAGGAAGAGACACTCGACGTCGAGGAAGCCGTGCGGTGCCTGAACGAGGCGCTTCGCCTTCAGTACCGATCGGCGCTCGGGTACACGCTTGCCTCAGGTGGGATGTTCGGGTTCGAGTATCAGGGCTTCTCATCGCAACTCGCGGACTTCGGCCGCGCGGAGGTCGACGACACGCGGCGCCTGGTCGAGAAGATCACGACGTTCGAGGGTGATCCCACCACGGATGTCGCTCCGCTCGAGTGGAGCGATCAGCCCGAGAAAGTGGTCGATTGGCTGATCGATGCCGAACAGGAGACCATCGAGGCGCTTCAGGCCGCGATCGAGCCCACCGGGCGTGAAGGCGTCTCAGAGGCGCTGGAGCATCTGCTCGAACACCTGATCCTGCGAAAGCAGAATCAGGTCGATTTCCTCATCCGCGCTCGCCGCCGTCCTTGACTCCCCGCCGCGCCGCGCTCTAGGCTGCGCCGGTCCGTCCAACCCAAACAAGGGAGACAGTGTGCCGTTAAGTCCGGTATCCGGGGGGAGCCGCAAGCTCGCCAGCATTGCGATCGCAGGAGCGCTCGTGTTCGGCGTCGCCGCGTGCGGCGATGACGATGACGAAGGCTCGGAGAGCAGCGAGTCCACGACCGAGGAGACCGCAAGCGCCGAGGAGGTGACCGTCGAGGCCACCGAGTACGAGTTCGACCTGTCCGCGACGCCGACCACCGAGACGCAGTCGATCACCTTCGACAACCAGGGTGAGAAGTTCCACGTGATGGTGTTCGCACGGCTCGCCGAGGGCGTCGAGCTCGAGGAAGCAATCGCGGCCCAGGGGGAGAAGGGAACGGCGACGACCATCGCTGAAGCCGAGGCGGCCCCAGGGAAGTCGGCCACGGTTGAGGTGAAGGAGCCCATCGAGCCCGGCGGCCCGTACGTGATGCTCTGTCCGATCGAGGACGAGGACGGCGCTCACTACGAGCTCGGGCAGCTCGAGGAGTTCGACGTCGAGTAGTTGACGCGCGCCGCCGCCGGCTCCAGCGAGGGCCGGCGGCGACGGCGCTAACCCTCGACCTGCCTAAAGGGGGTCTGACCCCGGGTCAGACCCCGTTGAGGGTTGGTTGAGGGTTTGTGCCAGGTCAGGCCGTGAGGCCGAGCTCGTGGCCGACCTCGCCGATCAGCTCGGCCGCGCGGTCGAGTTGCTCGGGCTCCAGAGCGGCAGAGACCTGGACGCGCACCCGCGCTGTGCCCTCCGGCACCACGGGGTAGCCGAACCCGGTCGCGTAGATCCCGCGCTCCAGAAGCATCTGGCTGGCGCGGATCGCATCGGGCGTGGCGCCCACGATGATCGGGACGATCGCGCTCTCGCCGCTGAGAGGCTCGAGGCCGGTCGCCGAGATCGCGCCGCGTATGCGCCCGACGTTGTCGTGAAGCCTGGCGATACGTCCCGGGTCATCGCGGAGAACTCCAATGGCGGCCCGGGCGCCGCACGCCACGGATGGAGGGAGGCCGTTCGAGAAGAGCTGCGCGCGCGAGCGTTGTTCGAGCACTTCACAGAGCGCGCTGCTTCCCGCGACGAAGCCTCCCGCGGCGCCTCCGAGCGCCTTCCCGAGGGTACCCGTGAGAACGATGTCGCCGCGGCCGAGCAGGCCAAACCGCTCCATGACGCCGCGACCGGTCTCACCGACGACGCCGATGCCATGCGAGTCGTCGACGATCAGGGTCGCGTCATGCTCTGCCGCGATCGCGGCGAGCTCGGGCATCCGGGCCAGGTCGCCCTCCATGCTGAAGACGCCGTCGGTGACGATCAGCCTGCGATCCACGGCAGGCGCTTCGCGCAGGACCCGGCGCAGGTCGTCCATGTCGGAATGCTCGAAGACGGCTTTGTGCGCGGGCCGGGCCAGGCGCATGCCGTCGATGATCGACGCGTGGTTGAGGCGGTCGGAGAAGATCGCCGTCGGCACGTCGCAGAGCGCGTCGAGGAGCGCTGCGTTCGCGTTCCAGCAGGACACGAAGGTGAGCGCGGCCGGCGTGTGAAGGAACGCGGCGAGCTCTTCCTCGAGGAGGACGTGCGGCTCGAACTTCCCGCAGATGAAGCGGACCGAGGCCGTGCCGGCTCCGTAGCGGGCGAGGCCGTCCGCCGCGGCCGCCACGACGGCGGGGTCCGCGGCCAGCCCCAGGTAGTCGTTCGAACAAAGGCAGATCACCTCGCCCCGGCCCTCGATCTCGATGACCGGCCCCTGGGCGGAGAGCAACACGGGAATGTCCTTGCGCGTCCCCGCCCTGTCCATCGAGTCGAGCTCGGACGCGAGCTGGGCGTCCAGCGTCATCGGCCCGAGGCGGCGAGCGATGCCTCGACCGCGGCGGTGACGATGTCGTACGCCTTGTCGAGCCGATCCGGGGGCATCACCAGCGAAGGCTGGATGTTGAGGGACGTGCTCGACGGGTCGGCGAGGACTCCGCGGCGCACCATCTCGGCACCGACCGCGTTCTGCAGATCCAGGTCCAGGTTCGCCGTCTCGCGGTCCTTGACGAACTCGATCGCCTGCAGGCAGCCCTCGGCCCTGACGTCGCCGACCTCGGGGTGCCGGTCGCGCAGCTCGCCAAGCCGCCTGCGCGCGACTGCCTCGAGCTCGGCGACGTTCTGGAGCACAGGCTCCGATGCGAAGACGTCGAGCGTCGCGATCGCCGCGGCGCACGCGCCGGGCAGCCATGCCCAGGTGCTCCCGGTGGGGACGTCGTCGATCTCGCCCAGCACACGTTCGGTGGCGAGCAGTGCTCCGATCGGCATGACTCCGCCGCCAAGGGCCTTGCCGAGGCACATCAGGTCCGGTTCGACGCCCCAGCGCTCGGCCGCGAAGAGGTAGCCGGTGCGCCCCATGCCGCTCTTGACCTCGTCGGCGCAGAGCAGCCAGTCGTGCTCGCGGCAGAGCTCGGACAGCGCGGGCCAGAACGAATCCGGCGGGGCCACGCACCCACCCGAGCCGAGCACGGGCTCGATCATCACGCCCGCTACGTCCGCGGGGTCCAGCGCGTGGAAGAGGATGTGATCCCGGATGAAGTCGACCGTCGCGTCGCCGCTGCCTCCGGGCCGGGGAGCCTTGAAGGGAGAGCGGTACTCGTGTGGGTAGGGCACGTGCACGAAGCCCGGGACCAGCCCGCGCAACCCGCTGGAGATCTCGGCCGCCTCCGCGCCAAGGGCCGCGGTCGTGGTCGATTCCCCGTGGTAGGAGCCGTGGAAGGCCAGGATCACGGGACGCCCCGTGGCGCGGCGCATCATCTTGACGGCGATCTCGACCGCTTCGGTGCCGTTGAGCGCGATGTCGAAGCGGGTCAGGCACTTCGGCGTGACCTCGAGCAGCCGTTCCCCGAGCTCCGCCGTGAGCTCCGTCACGAGCGAGTGGCTGTCCTCGTTCCCGAACCGCTCCACGGCCGCGATGGCGGGCTCCAGGATCTCGCGGCGCCCGGCGCCGAGCGGGACGGATGCGGACGCGGAGATGCAATCGAGGAAGACGTTGCCGTCCAAATCGGTCACCGTCCAGCCCTCCTTTCCGGCCGCAGCGAAGGGCAGGAGGCCGGAGGTCAGGCCGGCGTACGCCGTGCTCCCGAGCCGCTCGAGGACCTCGCGGCTACGGGGCCCGGGCGGGTCGGCGGGGATCGACGGCGCCTGGATCTCGTCCCAGGCCGGGGGATAGAGCGGGCTCATCCGCGACCCCTCAGGCGCGCGCCGATGCTCCGCGTCTCGCGGATCACCTCGCGAGCGCAGTTCCGCCCGTTCGCGCCGGTCACGCCACCGCCGGGATGCGTCCCCGCGCCGCAGATCCAGAGGTCGCGGATGGGCGTCCGGTACTCGCCCCAGCCGCGAACGGGGCGGAGGTTGAAGAGCTGGTCGAAGGCCATCTCGCCGTGGAGCGCGTGGCCTCCCCCGATCCCGAGGAGGCGTTCGAGGTCGGGCGGCGCCAGAACCTGGCGGTCGAGGATCGAGCCCGGCAGGTTGGGGAAGTAGTCGCCGATCTTGGCGATCGCGCGGTCAGCGACCTCGTCGCGGATGTCATCCCAGCTGCCATCGGCGAGCGTGTACGGCTGTGAGTTGACGTCGATCGTGACCACGTGCTTTCCCTCTGGCGCCAGGGAGGGATCATGAACGGTCGGGATGCAAAGCTCGATGTGGGGGTCGAGCGCGGGGCGGCCCGCCCTCGCTTCCGCCTGTGCCTCGTCCATCTGGGCGATCGTCGGGTTGATCTCGGCGATGCCACCGTGGTAGGGCTGCGCACCGGAGCCGTTCACCGCCTTGGCCATCGGGAGCTGGTCCACGGCCAGGTTGATCTTCACGCTGGTGCCCTCGCAGCGATAGGCGTGAAGCGCCGCCGCGAACCGCTCAGGCAGAAGCCCGTCGTCGACGAGGCCCAAAAGCGTCGTTTTAGGATCGGCGTTCGACAGAACCCTCCGCGCGCGCACCTCCTCGCCGCCGGCCAGCACGACTCCGCCGGCGCGGCCGCCCTCGACGGTGATGCGCTCGACGGGCACACCGGTCCTGATCTCGGCCCCCGCCTCGCGCGCCGCGTCGGCCATCGCCTCGGGAAGGCGGCCGATCCCGCCGCGCACGAACCCCCACTGGCGGATCCCTCCGCCGGCCTGCTCGGACGCGTGGTCGTGGAGGAGGACGTAAGCGGTGCCCGGGGTCGAGGGGCCGGCGGTGGAGTCGTTGATGGCGTGCCAGCCGAGGGCCGCGAGGACCTGCGGGGACTCGAACCACTCACGCAGGAACTGGGTGGCGGACGTGCCGAAGAGGAAGGTCGCGTCCGCAATCAGCGCCCGGTGGCGGGCGGCCATCCCGCCCAGCTTTGCCAGGCGCGCCAGCTCCCTGGGCCGCAGCTTCCGCGGGTCGGGCGGCGTCGTGTCTATAAGGGGTGTGATCAGGCCCGCGATCCGGGCGAGCTCCTCCTCGAAGGCGGGCAGTGCGCGCGCGTCCGCATCGGAGAACTTCGCGACTTCCCGCTGGGTCGCGGCCAGGTCGTCGTCGAGCAGGAGGGATGATCCATCGGGCCCCAGGTTCAGCGCGGGGCCGGCTGGGTCTACGGTGATCCCGCGCTCGACCAGCCTCAGGTCGCGCCAGACCGGCTCCCGGAGCATGCTCAGGACGTAGGCGCCAGTCGAGGCGTGGAAACCGGGCGAGAACTCCTCGGTGACGGCGCACCCGCCCACGATCTCGCGGCGCTCGAGCACGACGGTCTCAAGCCCGGCCTTGGCGAGGTAGTACGCGGCGACCAGGCCGTTGTGGCCGCCTCCGACGATCGCAACGTCCCACTGCTTGGACCCGGAGGCGCTCATGATTCGAGCTGCTTGATCTTCGTGAGGCGGTAGGCCACGATCGCGAACAGGGCCGATGCACCGAGCATCAGCATGCTCATAGCCGCGCCGGCGTTCAGGTCGCCGCTCTCGAGCACAAGGTCGTTGACGACGTTGCCGAGCATGTAGCCCTCGGTGCCGCCGACCAGGGCGGGGCTCGCGAAGTCGGTGAAGAGCGGGATGTAGACGAGAAGCAGGGCGACGAAGATGCCGGGCGCGATCAGCGGCAGCAGGATTCGCCGCGACGTCGTGAACCAACCCGAGCCGAGGTCGCGGGCGGCCTCGAAGATGTTTCTGTCGATGGCCTTCATCGCCGCATAGATTGGGATGACCGTGTACGTCAGGTAGCTGGTCGAGAGGACCACGATCACCGCGAACTTGCTGAACAGGAGGGCATCGATGGGGGCGTCGATCAGGCCGATCTCCATCAGAGCCGAATTGATGATGCCTTCGCGGCCCAGCAGCATCCGCCACGCGTAGATCCGCACCATCGGGTTGAGCTCGTCGGCGAGGACGAGGAACAGGAGCAGGCCGAGCTCGAACTTCCCGGCCTTGTAGGCCAGCACGTATGCGAGCGGGATCGCGATCGCGAGCTGGATCAGCATCGCTAGGGTGGCGATCTGGAAGGTGGTGAGCGCGACGTCGCGATAGAGCGGGTCCGAGAGGACGTTCGAGAAGTTGGTCAGCGTCCAGCCGGACTCTCCGCTCAGGACGCCGTAGTGGAGCGCGATGACGAGCATCACGACCATCGGCGCCAGGAAGAAGGCGGCGAGGATCCCCGTCGGCACCCCCAGGAACCCGAATACGCGTAGGCGATCCCTCATCAGCGGACCGTCCCGGTGACCAGGTCGGTGAGCTCGTCCTTGCCGTCGCCGCGCTTGCGGCTGAGCATCTTGATGAGCTGCCATGCGCCGAATACCGCCGCGATCTGCGCGACGGCGATAACCGTGGAGGCCGCGTTGACCAGCGGCAGGTTCTCGGACTGGCGCAGGATCGAGAAGACCCAGACGGGGAAGGTCTGATCGAAGCCGCCGGTGAAGAACGAGATCTCGAAGTTGTTGAACGACCAGGCGAACGCGAAGATGCCGGCGGCCGCGAGGGAGGGCGCGATCTGCGGCAGGACGACGTATCGCAGCATCTGGAGCTGCGAGGCGCCGAGGTCGATCGCCGCCTCCTCGAGCGAGCGCTGGAAGCGGACCAGGCCGGCCGACACGATCGCGACAACCAGCGGGAACGTCACAACGAGGTGCATCAGGGCGACGGTCCGAAGCGAGAGTGAGACCCTGAACTCGCTGAAGAAGATCAGGCCCGCGACCCCGATGATCAGCCATGGCACGACCAGGACGGAGCCGTGGAGCCCGGCGATCGCGCCGCGGCCGAAGAATCGAAGACGGGTCAGGCCCCAAGCGGCGGCCGTCCCGAGGACGATCGAGATCGCAGTCACGAACGACGCGACCACGAGTGAGTTGGCGATCGCGTCGCGCGCCTGCTCGTTGTTCCACGCGTCCTCGTACCAGTGGGTGGTGAAGCCTTCCCAGGGCAACGAGATGATCGAGGAGTCGTTGAACGAGAACAGCGCCAGCATCAGCACCGGCCCGAACAGGATCACGAGCACGACGACGACGAGGACGGCGCTGGCCGCCCCCGGCGCCGCGCGGCGCATCCGTGTCGCTATTGGGCGAGGACTTCCTGCCATGCGCGGTCGTAGACGTCGGCGTTCTCGGGCTCCGTCTGGGCGATCGCGTCCTCGAGGTTGGTCGGGTCCGCGGAGCTCAGATACTTCTCGTCGAGCAGGTCCAGAGCGTCGGGGTTCATGGCGACGAAGCCCATCTCGGCGGAGATGGCTTGGGCCTCGGCCGAGGCGTAGTAGTCGATCAGCTTGTAGGCGGCGTCTGTGTTTTCCGCCTTCGAGGTGATCGCGAGCCCGCATACCCACGAGAGGGAGCCCTCGGTGGGCGCGACCCATTCGACCGGGAGGCCGTCGTCGATCATCGCCTCGGCGGTGCCGCGGCCACCGTCGGCAATCAAGACCTCGCCCGATTTGAAGAGGTTGACCATCGAGGCGTCCGACTCCGCGAACGCGCGGAAGTTGTCGCGATTCTCGAGCAGGTTCTGCTTTGCCTGTTCGACTTCCTCGTCGGACAGGTTCATCGGGTCTTCCAGGCCGAGCGCGAGCGCCGATGCTGCGATCGCGGTCAAGGGCGTCGCCTCCAGGGCGACCTCGCCCGCGTTGGCCGGATCGAAGAGCGCCTGATAGGAGTCGATCTCCGTGCCGAGCTCGTCGGTGTTGACGATCAGTCCGTGCGGGCCGGCCGACGCCGGGACGAACAGGACATCGCCGTTCTCGTCGCGGACCTGATCCGCGTCGGAGAACGCAAGCTTGTCGAACTGGTCGAATGCCTCCGGGTCGATCGGCCTGATCAGGCCGCGCGCGAGCAGGGGCTCCATCTCGTCGGTGCAGACCTCCACCACGTCGGCCTCGAAGCCGCCGGCGAGCTTCGCCGCGGCCGCCTTGTTCGAGTCGAAGGTCGCGACTTCCAGCTCGACGTCCGGGTTGGCCTCCTTGAAGGGGTCCAGCATTTCGTCCGGCACCGTGTCGCCGTAGGCGAAGACGCGGAGCGTCCCGGTCGCCGGGGAGTCCATGTCCTTCGGCGGCGGGGCAACCGTCGAATCTCCCGTTCCGCCTCCGCAGCCCGCCGCGGCGGCGGTGGCTGCGATCGCCAGTGTCATCGTCAACCGTCTCATGCCAACTCTCCTCTTCACTCTGCTTGGAACTCCCGGAACGCTCTGACCCACTCGTCGTAATTGGGCGGCTCGGTCTCCGGGATCGCGTCCTGGATCGAGGCCGGGTCCGCGGTTTCGCGGAACTCGGCACCGACCAGGTCGATCGCCTTCGGATTGGTCACGACGTAGCCGCCCTCGGCGCGGATTGCCTGCGCCTCGGGCGAGGCCTGCCAGTTGATGAGCCTGTATGCGGCATCGAGATTCTTGGCGTCGGCCGTGATCGCGAGCCCGCAGACCCACGAGAGCGGACGCTCCTCGGGCGCAACCCAGCGCGCGTCGACACCGGTGGCGCGGATGCGCTCAGTGAGCCCCGGACCGCCGTCGGCGAGGACGATCTCCCCGGAGCGGAAGAGATTGACGACGTCGGCGTCCGATCGCCACAGTGACCGGAACTGGTCGCGGTTCTCGATCAGGTGCTCCTTCACCCGCTCGAGCTCGTCCGCGGTCAGTTCCATTGGCTCCTCGATTCCCAGCGCAAGGGCCGTCTCGGCGATCGCGGGGAGGGGGTAGTCCGCCTCCAGAGCCACGCGGTCCGCGAACTGGGGGTCGAACAGGTCCGCGAACGAGTCGACCTCGCCGGGGTTCACCTCTGATGCGTCGTAGATCAGACCCTGCGGGCCTGCGGAGAGCGGGACGAGCATCGCGTCCTCGCCATCGAGGACGCCGGGGGAGTCGGTGAAGACCAGGTCATCCCAGTCGGTGACGCCGCCCGTGTCCAGCGGCCGAATCAGGTTCCTGGCCGTCAGCGGGCTCATCTCGTCGAGGCAGACCTCGACCACGTCCGCCTCGAAGCCGCCCGCGAGCTTGGCAGCGGCCTCCTGGTTCGAGCCGAAGCTCGCCGTCTGGAGCTCGAGGTCCGGATTGGCCTCGCGAAACGGGTCCAGCAGGGCGTCGGTGATCGTGTCCTGGTAGGCGAAGACGCTCAACGTCCCCGAGGCGGGGGCGTCAGGATCGCTGGGTGCGCCGGCGACAGCCGCCGGCTCGCTCGACCCTCCGCCGCACGCGCCTAGGGCGATGGCCAGCGAGGCCAGCCCGCACCTTGTGAGGAGCGCGCTCATGAAGCGGCCGCGCCGTCATCGACAACCAGGCTGTGGCGGGCCGCCCAGCTCAGCTCGATCCGATCGCCGGGGCCGCCGGTCGAGACGTAGTCGTCGTTCAACTCATGGACGACGAGGCGCTCCTTGGTGGGCAGCTCGACCAGGACCTGCGAGAGGGAGCCGAGGTAGATGCGCTCGACGACCTCGCCGACGATCCAGGAGCGCGACGGGTCGTCGTCGACTCCGCCAATCCGGATCTTTTCGGGCCGGACGGTGATCTGAACCGATTCTCCCGCGGGGTTCGGGCAGTCCACGCAGATCCGCATCCCGCCGCCCATCTCCATCACGGCCAGCTCGCCGTGGCGGCCGGTGATGCCGATCGCCAGCGCGTTCGAGGTGCCGATGAACCCTGCGACGAAGGCCGTCTTCGGCCGCTCATAGAGCGAGCGGGGGTCGGCCAGCTGTTGGACCTTGCCACCGTCCATGATCGCGATCCGGTCCGACATGGTCAGGGCCTCTTCCTGGTCATGGGTGACGTAGACGAAGGTCGTTCCGGTGGACTTCTGGATCCGCTTGAGCTCGTGCTGCATCTCCCGGCGGAGCTTCAGGTCGAGAGCTCCCAGGGGCTCGTCTAAAAGCAGCGCGGCGGGCCGGTTGACGAGGGCGCGGGCCAGGGCGACCCGCTGGCGCTGGCCGCCCGAGAGCTCGCCCGGCCGGCGGTCGGCCAGGCCTTCGAGCTTCACGATCGCGAGCATCTCGTCTGTCCGCTCGGCGATTTCGCCACGGGCGACCCGCTTGAGCTTGAGCCCGAACCCGACGTTCTCGGAGACCGTCATGTGAGGGAAGAGCGCGTAGTCCTGGAAGACCATGTTCACGTTGCGCTTCTTGGGAGAGACGTGAGTCACGTCCTCTCCGTCCAGCAGGACGCGGCCATCATCCGGCTCCTCGAACCCGGCGATCATCCGAAGCGTCGTGGTCTTGCCGCAGCCGCTCGGCCCCAGGAGGGAGAAGAACTCACCGGCTGCGATCTCGAGCGTCACGTCGTCGACCGCCGCGAGCTCGTCGAACCTGCGGCTCACCCCGTCGAGGACGATCATCGCGTCGCTCATGAGGGCGACTCTCCCGCCCCGACGGCGATCACGAACATGTCGTTGACGTTCGTCTGGGTCGGGCCGGTGACGATCAGGTCGCCCAGACCCGCCAGCGCCTCACCCGACCGGTGCTCGGCGACTGCGGCGCCCAGGTCGATCCCCGCATCGCGGGCGCGCTGCGCGGTCAACCCGTCGACGACCGCGCCCGCGGCATCCGTGCCGCCGTCCGCTCCATCGGTGTCGATGAAGCAGGCGGAGACCGGCGTCCCGGCGTCCAGATACAAGGCCGCTGCCGCGGCGGCCTCCTGGTTAGGCCCCCCGGCGCCGAACGTCCCCCCGGAGCCGTTCGTCGTCAGGGTCACGGTTGATTCGCCGCCGCAGCCGACCAGCACACACGGGGCTGCGACGGGCGTGCCGTCGCGAGCGCAGGCTGCGGCAAGCTCGGCGAGCTGGCGGCCGACGAAGCTCGCTTCACCCTCGAGCTCGGTCGAGACGACGTGGGCGTCCACGCCGGCGGCCCGGGCCTCGGCGGCCATCGCCTCGCAGACTCCGGCTCCGTTCACGAGCAGGACCGTCTGGGGGTCCGCCTCCAGCCGGGGCGAGCTGGCGGCGTCGGATTCGAGATGCTTCCGGATGCTCTGCGGGAGGTCCTCCCAGAACCCACGGCGCCGAAGGATGTCGATCGCGTTCTCGACCGTCGATGTGTCCTGCACGCTCGGATCCGTGATGGCGTCCAGTACGTCGCCCGCGACGTCCGACACCGTGAGGTTGACGAGCCGAGCGGGCGCGGCACGTGCGGCGAGCCGGCCTCCCTTTATGGCCGAGACGTGCTTGCGAACGGTGTTCACCTCGACGATCGGCGCGCCGGACCAAAGCAGCAGCTCATGGAGGCGCCTCTTTTCGGCCTGCGTCACGCCATCGGGCGGGAGGCTGGTCAGTGCGGAGCTTCCTCCCGTGAACGCCGCGATCACGAGATCGCTCGGCCCCAGGCCGTCGACGAGCTCCATGACCCGGCGTGCCGCAGCTTCCGAGCGCTCCGACGGCAGCGGGTGGTCCGCCAGGAGCACTTCGACCCGGTCGAGCGCGATCGAGTCGGCTCCGCTCCGAACCGCGACGGCGCCCCCCTCCAGGCGCTCACCGAGCAGCTCTTCGAGGGTCGACGCGATGGCGAGGGTCGCTTTGCCGGAGCCGACGACGATCACGCGGGCGTTCGGGTCGAGCGCGTAATCCCGCCCGTCGATGGCGATGCCGTTGCCCGTCAGCTCGATCGCCTCGGCCGTCGCCCGCCGGACGTCGCAGGCGATTAGCCCGGCGTTTGCCACGCGGAGAGCGAGTGCGCGCACCTCCGCCATTCCGGTGGCGGAGAGCTCGGACGAGTTCGAGATCACGCGGCGATCGCCGCCGGGAAGACGTCACCGGGGTAGGAGGCGGTCGCTCCGAGCTCCTCCTCGATGCGGATGAGCCGGTTGTACTTGGCGGTTCTCTCTCCTCGGACCGGTGCGCCCGTCTTGATCTGGCCGGCTCCCAGGGCAACGGCGAGGTCAGCAATGATCGGGTCCTCGGTCTCACCCGAGCGCTCAGAAACGACAACGGTGTAGCCCGCCCGGTGGGCCATGTCCGCTGCGTCGAGCGCCTCGGAGAGGGTCCCGATCTGGTTGACCTTCCAGAGCAGCGAGTTCGCGGCCCCTGCTTCGAGGCCGATCTGCAGGCGTTTGGGGTTGGTGACGAAGAGGTCGTCGCCGACGATCTGGATCCCGCTTGCCTCGGTGAGCTCGGCGAAGCCCTCGAAGTCGTCCTCGTCCAAGGGGTCTTCGATCGTCACGACGTCGAACTCCCGGATCAGCTCCTGGTAGAGCTCGATCATGCCGTCGCGGTCGCGCCGCGTTCCCGCGACTTCATACGTCCCGCTCTCGGCGTCGTAGTAGTGGCTGGCGGCGCAGTCGAGGCCGTAGCGGAACCGCCCGTCATGCCCCGCGCTCGCGACCGCCTCGTGCAGAAGTCCCAGAGCCTCGTGCGGGCTCGAGATGGCGGGGGCGTACCCGCCTTCGTCGCCGGTGTTGAGCGCGCTCTTCCCGTATCGCTCTAGGAGGATCTCCGCGAGCGCGAGGTTCACCTCGGTCGAGATCTGGAGCGCTTCGAGGATCGAGCCGGCGCCGACCGGGATGATGATGAACTCCTGGAAGTCCAGGTCGTTCGATGCGTGCTTGCCCCCGTTGATCAGGTTGACCAGCGGGGCGGGCAGCACGTGTGCGTTGGCGTTGAGCGCCCGGTAGAGGGGCATCCCCGCGCTGGCGGCCCGAGCGCGCGCGGCCGCCAGCGAGACGCCCAGGATGGCGTTGGCGCCGAGGCGGGACTTGCGTTCGGTGCCGTCGAGCGCGATCAGCGCGGAGTCGAGCTCCCGCTGACCTGGCAGCTCCTGGCCGACCAGCGCGTCGCGCAGCTCGCCCTTGACCGCCTCAACCGCCCCGAGGACGCCGAAGCCACCGAAGCGGGTGCCGCCGTCGCGTAGCTCCGCGGCCTCGTTCGAACCGGTCGAGCGCCCAGAGGGCACGTCGGCGGTCGCGACCGTCCCGTCGTCGAGCGCGAGATCGACCTGCACCGTGGGAAGCCCACGGCAGTCGAGCACCTCGCGAGCGCTCAGGTTCGTGATTGCGGGACTCATACGACCACCTTCTCTCCGTTTTCGAGTTGCCAGGCCTTTGTCAAGTTGTCCACTGCCTCCGTGAGGTGAGCCCGGAAGAGCTCTTCAGCGCGCTGCGGATCGCCGGCGCGCATCGCCGCGATCAGCTCCTCGTGCTCGGCGGCGACCTGCGCCGGGCGCTGGTAATGCGTCCGGAGCTGAGCGAGGCAGAGCAGGATCTCCGACTGCACCGAGGAGTAGGCCCGCGCCAGGCGGGGCGAGCCCGTCGCGTCGATGATCGCTCGGTGGAACCTGAAGTCGGGCTCGACGACGGCGCGCCACGGGGCATCGTCCGGGACACCGGAGAGCTCGGCGACGGACTGGTTCGCGGCGGCGGGTATCTCTCCGCTCGCGACCACGAGCCGTACGGCCTCGACCTCCAGGGCGATGCGGAGCCTGAACACGTCGATGAGATGCGCGGGGTCGAAGGTCGGCACCTGGACGCCGCGGTTCGGCTCCCGGAGCAGGAGACCCTCGGCGATCAGGATCTGGGTCGCCGCTCTGAAGGAGTGGCGGGCGATGCCGAGCCGGCTCGCGAATTCGTTCTCGCGAAGACGAGCTCCCGGCTCGATCTGGCCGTCGAGGATGAGCTCGCGAAGGGCGTTCGCGGCCGCCTCGACGGTGGATACCGTCGCGAGCTGGAGGCTCTCGGGGGGTTGCTGAGCCTGGGGCTCATCCGCCGGATTGGGGGAGGGATCGTCTTTGACCATATGTCACATCATTCCACAATCTGACAAGATGCGTCAAGCCGAAGTTCAAAACCCGGAATCGAGGAGTGCTTATGAGCGGAGTGGAACGGGGCCGGATCGCCGAGTTGATGGAGCGGGAGCAGTCACGCTTCGTGGCAGCGCATCCCGAGTCGAAGCAACTGCACGAGCGCGGCAAGGCGTCGCTCCTCGACGGCGTCCCGATGAACTGGATGACGCGCTGGCCCGGAGCGTTTCCCGTGTTCGTCGCAACCGCGGAAGGGGCCGAGCTGACCGACGTCGACGGGAACTCGTACGCGGACCTTTGCCTGGGAGACACGGGTGCCATGACCGGACACTCACCAGCCCCGACGGTCGCAGCCGTCCAGGATCGCGTCGCGCGGGGCATCACCGCGATGCTTCCCACCGAGGACGCCGTTCACGTGGGCGAAGAGATGAAGCGCCGCTTCGGGATGCCCAACTGGCAGTTCAGCCTCTCCGCGACGGACGCGAACCGCTTCGTCGTGCGGATCGCCCGTGAGATCACCGGGCGCCCGAAGATCCTGGTCCACAACCACTGCTATCACGGCAGTGTCGACGAGACGATCACCACCCTCGTCGGCGGGGAGGTCAAGCCGCGGGAGGGCAACGTGGGCGCGCCCGTGGATCCGGCGGAGACGACCCGGATCGTCGAGATCAACGATCTGGACGCGCTCGAGCGCGAGCTGTCTCACGGCGACGTGGCGTGCGTCCTTGTGGAGCCGGCGCTCACCAACATCGGGATCGTCCTGGCAGAAGACGGGTATCACGAGCGCCTCCGGGAGCTGACGCGCGAGACCGGCACGCTGCTCGTCATAGATGAGACTCACACGCTTTGCTGCGGACCTGGGGGATACACCGCGGTTGCAGGCCTGGAGCCGGATTTCCTGACAATGGGCAAGTCGATCGGCGGCGGCGTACCGATCGGGGCGTACGGGTTCACCGAGGAAGTGGGCCGGCGAGTCAGGGAGCACACGATCCCCGTAGCCGCCGACGTCGGTGGAGTCGGTGGGACCCTTGCGGGCAACGCTCTGTCGCTCGCGGCAGCCCGCGCGACGCTCGCCGAAGTCCTGACGGACGAGGCGTTCGAGCACATGATCGCGCTCGGCGAGCGCTTCGAAAGCGCGGTCGCCGCGACCATCGCCGAGCATTCGCTGCCGTGGTCGGTCACGCGGCTGGGGTGCCGGGCGGAGTACATGTTCCGCCCGACTCCCCCGCGGACCGGAGGCGAGGCCGCCGCGGCGCTGGATGAGGAACTGGACGCACTCCTTCACCTCTACATGCTCAACCGCGGGATCCTCCTGACCCCGTTCCACATGATGGCCCTGATGTCCCCGGCGACCACCGAGGCGCATGTGGACCGCCACTCGGAGGCGTTCGCGGAGGCCGCGGCGGAGCTCACCGGTGCATGAGGCCGTAATGCGCGTCGCGGCGGGCGCTGTAGACCTCGACGACGACCCGCTCGATCCGGGCCAAGTGCTCGATGGAGATCCGCGGACTTCGGCGTTCGTCCTCGCCGAGATGCCTGACGGATTCGAGTGCGGCGTCTGGCGATGCACGCCGGGCCGCTTTCGCGACACCGAAACTCAGGAGTCGTTCTTGGTGTTAGAGGGAAAGGCGACGATCGAGTGGGCGGGAGGCTCGATCGAAGTGGGGGCAGGAGACCTCTGTTTTCTCGCCGCGGGGACCGAGACGGTTTGGACCGTCCACGAAACTCTGCTCAAAGGCTTCTCACTGGCGCCGCCCTGCAGCCAGGGGGATTATGTGTCATGATGGAGTTGTTGAACAATCTGTCCCTCGGGGAGGACCTCAAATGGAATTGACGCGCTCATTGGCAAAACGCCGCATCTTCGTGGGGGTGGCCGCCGCAGTGCTCGCGAGCGCCATCGCCGTCTTCGCATTCGAGTCCGAGGGCAAGGCGGACCCGCCTACCTCCGCGACCAGCGTGATCCTGATCTCGGGCGACGGGATGGGAGTCCAGCAGCGCACCGCGATCCAGTACGCGGGCTACGGGTTGGACGAGCGCCAGCCGATGGACGCCCTTCCGTACGCGGGATTCCTCGACACCATCAACGGGAGCAGGGTTGCCGTAAGCGACTCAGCCGCCGGCGCGACCGCGTGGTCGATCGGCGTCAAGACCCGCAATGGGCTCGTAGGGCTCGGGAAGGACAAGGTGCGGGTTCCGACGCTTCTCGAGATCGCTGAAGATCAGGGCAAGGCCACGGGCATCGTCAACGACCACGACATCACCAACGCAACTCTCGCGTCCTTCGCGGCCCCGATCGTCAACCGCGACTGGAAGGTCGCGATCGCACAGCGCACACTGCGGAACATCTCCCCGGACGTGATGATGGGCGGCGGCGAGGGTTATTGGTACCCCCGCGGCCACAAGGGCATGATCCCCAACAAGGTGCCGGACGAGGACAAGAGCCTCGGCGAGGACAACCTCGTTGAAGAGGCGATTGACGACGGGTATCAGTACGCGTACGACCGCGAGACGGTTGACGATCTGACCGGTCCGAAGGCGCTCGCCCTCGTCCAGGATTCGGGCCTTCAGCGCTACAAGGAGCTCAAGGGCTACAAGCCGAATGAGGACCCCTACTACGTGAAGCACCAGGTCCTGTTCGCTAAGGCGCTCGAGATCCTCAGCCAGGATCCGGACGGGTTCTTCCTGGTCACGGAAAGCGACGACATGGATTCTGCCGCCCACGAGCACGACGGCCAGAACGTCATCAAGACGGGTATGAACATCAACAGGATCGTCGAGATCGTCGAGGAGTTCCGCCAGACGCACCCGGACGTGCTCCTCGTGGTCACCGCCGACCATGAGACCGGCGGCATGACGATCGAGAACACCTCGGAGACCAACACAAACTCCGACGGCGACGATCCGGTGCCGTACTACGGCGACGGTTCGAAGAACAACGCCGGGCCCAAAGGCCAGGTTCCGCCGAAGAGCGGGCCGTTTGAGATCAAGGGCACGGACCGCGAGTTCAAGGTGGACTGGACGACCCCCGAGCACACCGGCGGCTACGTCCCGGTGACCGCCAGCGGACCCCTCGCCGAGGAGTTCACGGGCGTCCACCACAACACTCACGTGTTCGACGTGATCAACGAGGTGCTCACCACCCCGTAACCCGCGCACCGCAACGCGCGCCGGCTGCTACGCCGATCCCTCGCCCGAGGGGTCGGCGTTCGGTCTTCCAGGGCTTTATTTAGCCGCGAGCCGCTTGTAGGTAATGCGGTGGGGGCGGTCGGCTGCGGGGCCCAGGCGGGCCCGGCGGTTCTCCTCGTACGCCTCGACGTTGCCCTCGAACCACGTCACCTGCGAATCGCCCTCGAAGGCGAGGACGTGGGTGGCGACGCGGTCGAGGAACCAGCGGTCGTGCGAGACGACCACCGCGCAGCCGGCGAAGGCAAGGAGCGCCTCCTCGAGCGCGCGAAGCGTGTCGACGTCGAGGTCGTTGGTCGGCTCGTCGAGCAGCAGGAGGTTGCCGCCGGAGCGAAGGAGCTTCGCCAGGTGGACCCGGTTTCGCTCGCCGCCCGAGAGGGCCCCGACCTTCCGCTGCTGATCAGAGCCCTTGAAATTGAAGCCCGATGTGTAGGCGCGCGAGTTCATCTCCTCCGAGCCGACCTTGATCTGGTCGTAGCCCTCGGAGATCTCCTCCCACACCGACTTTTCGGCATCGAGCGCGTCGCGCGACTGGTCCACGTAGGCGAGCTGGACGGTCTCGCCGAGGCGGAGGGCACCGGCATCGGGCTCCTCCTGACCGACGATCATCCGAAGGAGGGTGGTCTTGCCGGCGCCGTTCGGGCCGATGATCCCCACGATGCCCGCCGGCGGCAGCTCGAACGAGAGGTCCTCGAAGAGGAGCTTGTCGCCGTAGCCCTTGGTGACGCCGTCGGCCTCGACTACGACTCCGCCCAGACGGGGGCCTGCCGGGATCCGGATCTGGACGTTCTCGAGCTTCACCTGCTTGTCCTCGGCCAGCAGCTCCTCGTAGCGGGCGAGGCGCGCCTTCGACTTCTTGCGGCGTCCCTTGGGGTTCTCCCTCACCCACTCGAGCTCGGCGGCGATCGTCTTCGCCCGAGCGGAGTCCACCCGCTCCTCGTGTTGTAGGCGCTCCTGCTTCTGTTCGAGCCAGCTCGAGTAGTTGCCCTTGAAGGGGATGCCCCGGCCGCGGTCGAGCTCGAGGATCCAGCCGGCCACGTTGTCCAGGAAATAGCGGTCGTGCGTCACGGCAACGATCGTGCCCTCGTACTCGTCCAAGTGGCGCTCGAGCCAGGCGACCGATTCCGCATCGAGATGGTTGGTCGGCTCGTCGAGAAGCAGGAGGTCCGGAGCCTGGAGCAGCAGGCGGCACAACGCGACGCGGCGGCGTTCGCCTCCCGAGAGCTTGGTGACGTCCGCCTCGCCCGGCGGGACCCTGAGCGCGTCCATCGCGGTCTCGACCACCGTGTCGAGGTTCCATGCGTCGGCGGCCTCGATCTCCTCGGACAGGCGGGCGAACTCGTCGGCCGTCTCGTCCGAGTAGTTGGCCGCCACCTCGTTGTAGCGGTCGAGGAGATCCCGAGTCGCGCGGACGCCGTCCTCGACGTTGCCGCGGACATCCTTCGACTCGTCGAGCTGCGGCTCCTGGGAGAGCATCCCGACCGACGCCGACTTGTGGAGCTGGGCCTCGCCGCGGTACTCCGTGTCCTGCCCGGCCATGATGCGGAGCAGGGTGGACTTGCCGGCTCCGTTGGGTCCGAGGACGCCGATCTTCGCTCCGGGGAAGAAGCTCAGGGAGATGTCTTCGAGCACCTTCTTGTCCGGCGGATGGGTCCGCGAGACCTTGTACATCGAGTAGATGTATTCAGACGACATGCGCGTCCGAGGGTAGCCCTGCCCGGTGGCGGACTAGGATGACGCGTCGTGGACAGCAGGGTCAAGACGCTCATCGGCGCGGCCGCGCTCTTCGCGGTCATCATCGTGGTCGTGCTGATCGGCCAGAGCGGCGGCGACGAAGCGGACGAGCCGGCCACCGCCGAGCGCCAGGACAAGCCGACCGTTGACATCCCGGACGAGGACCCGCCGTCGGAGCTCGTGACCGATGACCTTGAGGAGGGCGACGGCGACGCGGCCGCCGCGGGCGACACGCTCACCGTCGACTACGTCGGCGTCCTCTATGCGAACGGCGAGGAGTTCGACGCCTCCTTCGAGGGTCCGGAGCCCTTCGAGTTCGTCCTCGGCCAGGGCTCGGTTATCCCGGGCTGGGACGAAGGCCTCGAAGGGATGAAGGTCGGCGGCCGCCGCCAGCTGATCATCCCGCCGGATCTCGCCTACGGGCCGCAGGGGCAGCCGCCGGATATTCCTCCGGATTCGACCCTCGTGTTCGTGGTCGACCTGCTGTCGGTCAACTAGCCACAGGAGCGAGCCCCGGAAGGGGGGGCGAGCCCTATCCGTTGATCGCGAAGATGTTGCCGTCGGGATCCTTGAACCAGGCCGCCTTGAAGCCGGGCCCCTCGAAGACGCCGTCCTCGTCGGTCGTCACGCCGCTCTCGCTCTCGTAGCGCTCGAACTCGACCCCGTTTTCGGCCAGGGCACTCCGCACGCCGTCGAAATCCGGCACGTCGAAGCCGGCGAGCGTCGCCTTGTTCGAGCCGGCGTGCTCAGATACATAGACCACGAGGCCAGTTCCCTCGCCGCACTCATACATCGCCATCTCGTCGTTCTCCTGACCGGGTTCCAGGCCGAGCTTGCCTTCGTAGAAGTCCTTGGCCCGCGCCATGTCCGATACCGCGACCGCGGTTCCGACTTTGTAGTCCTTGAGCGACATTCGGCTCATCTCCTTCGGTTGGGTTCACTCTCCTTGTACCACGCTGGTCCTAAAAACTAACTAACTGTTGACAGTTTTAGGACTAAGCCCTACAATCAAGGACACCATGGCAACCAAGAAGCGCACATACCACGACCTCTGCGGGCTTTCCCACGCGCTCGAGCTGGTGGGGGAGCGCTGGGCGATCCTGGTTCTTCGCGAGCTCGCCTACGGTCCGAAGCGCTTCACCGACATCCGCGCGGGCCTGCCTTCCGCGAGCCCGAACGTCCTGTCGCAGCGGCTTCGCGAGCTCGAGGCCCACGGCATAGTCAGCCGCAGGACCCTTCCGCCGCCCGCGGCTTCCAAGGTGTATGAGCTGACGGAGTGGGGCCGGGAGCTGGAGCCGACCCTCCGCGAGTTCGGACGCTGGGCGGCCAAGTCGCCCTTCTTCCCGGAGACCGGCCATTTCAGCCCGACCTCGATGGCGATGAACCTCGAGACGATGTTCCTGCCCGACAATGCGAAGGGCCTCGACCTGACCGTGGGCCTGCGGATTGCCGACGAGACCTTCAGGATCCGGGTGGAGGACCGGGCGTTGAGCGTCGAACGCGGCGAGATCGGAGATGTCGACGCCACCATCACGACCGATCCGATGACGCTGATCGGCGTGCTCTACGAAGGCGCCGAGCTCGAGGTGGCGGAGGCCGCCGGCGCCCTCCAGATCGAAGGCGACCGGGATGCCGTCGCCAGCCTTCCCGACCTCTTCGAGTTGCCCGAGCCGATCGAGCTGGAGCCGGCCACCGCATGACCGGCAGCCACGAGCTCGCGATCGAGGCCGAGGGCCTCGCCAAATACTTCGGCGACACCAAGGCGGTGGACGGGGTCGATCTGTCGGTGCGAAAGGGCGCCGTCTACGGAATGCTCGGCCCGAACGGCGCGGGCAAGACGACGACGATCAGGATGCTCGCGACGTTGCTCCGCCCGGACGGCGGCTCGGCGCGGGTGCTGGGTCACGACATCGTCGCGGAGGCTGATGCCGTTCGCAGCGTGGTCAGTCTGACGGGGCAGCTGGCATCGGTCGACGAGGACCTGACGGGCCGCGAAAACCTGACCCTGATCGGGCGGCTGATGGGACTCCGGCGGTCCGACGCGAAGTCGAGGGCCGACGAGCTCCTGGACTCGTTCGGATTGTCCGAGGCGGCCACGCGCCTCGTCAAGAACTACTCGGGCGGCATGCGCCGCCGGCTCGACCTGGCGGCCAGCATCGTCGTCACGCCGGAGCTGATGTTCCTCGACGAGCCGACGACCGGCTTGGACCCGCGGTCGAGGAATCAGGTCTGGGGAATCATCCGGGCGCTCGCGGAGGAGGGCACGACCATCCTCCTCTGCACTCAATACCTGGACGAGGCCGACCAGCTGGCCGAGGGCATCGCGGTGATCGACCACGGCCACGTCATCGCCGAGGGCACGCCGTCTCAGCTCAAGTCGTCGGTCGGGTCGGGGACCCTTCACGTGAGATTGCTCGACCCGGACCAGCGGGGAAACGCGGCGGAGGCCTTGAGCCGGGAGTTCTCCGGCGTCGAGCTCGAGCCCGACCCGGCTTCCCTGTCTGTGCCGTGCGACGACGCGGACCGGGGGGCAGAGGCGATCGCCCAGCTGGCACGGCGCGGCATCGGGATCGCGGGGTTCTCCCTCGGCCAGCCGAGCCTCGACGAGGTGTTCCTGGCCCTGACCGGGCGCCCGGCGGCAGACGACGAAGCGAACGCAGAGGAGGTCGAAGCCGCATGAGCGACACCAGGACAGGAGACGCCGCACTGGAAGGCCTGGAGGAGCGGGCGATCAGGAAGGCGCTCTCCTCGGCGCCCCGCCCGGCGCGCCCGAGCCCCCTGTCGGCGGTGCTCACCTTCGGCTGGCGGGGAATCCTGAAGATCAAGCACGTCCCCGAGCAGCTGATCGACGCGACGATGACCCCGGTCCTCTTCACGCTGATGTTCACCTACATGTACGGGGGCGCGATCTCGGGCTCGACGGGCGAGTACCTCCAGTTCATCCTGCCGGGCATCCTGATGATGTCGGTGCTGTTCACCACCGTCTACTCGGGAGTGGCACTGAACACCGACCTGACCAAGGGCGTTGTCGACAGGTTCCGGTCGCTTCCGATCTGGCGTCCCGCGCCGCTCGTCGGGGCCGTGGTCGGTGACAGCGTCCGCTATCTGGTCGCGGGGACCGTCGTCATCGTTGTCGGCGCGATCCTCGGCTATCGGCCCGACGGCGGCTGGGAAGGAGTGCTCGCGGCGCTTGCCTTGACGATTCTCTTCGCCTTCGCCCTGGCGTGGGTCTTCACGACGCTCGGGCTCATCATGCGTTCGCCCAACGCCGTCATGAACACCGGCTTCATGGCGCTCTTCCCGCTCACCTTCCTGTCGAACGCGTTCGTGCCGCCCGAGACCCTGCCGAGCGGCCTCGAGGCCTTCGTCGAGATAAACCCGATCTCGTGGGTCGTGACCGCCAACCGGGGCCTGATGAACGGGACGGCTGAGGCGGGGGACATCATGCTGGTGCTCGCGACGGCGGTCGTGCTCACCGCGGTTTTCGTGCCCCTGACTTCCCGCCTTTACCGCAAGAAGTAGAGCTAGCGCGCCCGGAAGGTCTTGCCCAGGAAGGGCAGGAGAACCGGATGCGGAGCCCAGCGGCTCGAGTGCATGAAGACCCGCAATGGCCGCGGCCCGGGCACGACCATCCGGCGGCCGGCGTCGAGCGCGCGAACCGAGTCCCTCGCGCAACGCTCGGCGCTGATATGGACGAACTTCGGGAAGACGCTCTCGACGGGATGCGGCCCAGAGACTTCGAAGAACTCGGTCTTGACGGGGCCGGGGCACGCCGCGGTCACCGCGACGCCCGAATGCCGCAGCTCTTCGTGGAGCGCCTCCGAGAAGGTGAGCGCCCACGCCTTCGCCGCCGCGTACCCCGCGGTCTGGGGCAGGGGCTGAAAAGCCGACGAGGAGGAGATCGTGAGGATCGCGCCCCGTCCCCGCTTGGCCATCAAGGGCGAGAAGCGCCCGGTCAGGTCAACCACGGCTTCGCACAGGATGCGCAGCTGCGCGATCTCGGCCTCGACGTCCTGCTCGACGAAAGGGCCCGCGGTCCCGAAGCCCGCGTTGTTGACGAGCACGTCCACCTCGAGGCCAAGTTCCTGGATGCGCGCCGGAAGCGCCCTTCGGGCCTCGGGGTCGGTGAGATCGCAGGCCAGCGGGACGGCACGGGTCCCGTGGGTCGACTCGATCTCGGCAGCGAGCGAGCGCAGGCGGTCCTCGCGGCGCGCGACGAGCAGGACGGTGTGCCCTCGCGTTGCCAGCTCTCCGGCTATGGCAGCGCCGATGCCAGAGCTCGCTCCCGTGACCAGGGCGGCGCTGTCGGCGCTGGGCGTCGGGATGGCTCCCATCCGCGCAGGCTACCTTGGGCTGCCTGGATGTATGACCCCGGCAAATACTTCGACGAGGGGATATCGGCTGACGGCTCCGTTCGCCCTTTCTACGGGGGTGTGCTGGACGAGGTCGGAGCGGACCCGGCAGCGTCGCTCGCGAGGTCTGTCGAGATCGTGCGCAGGCACGAGATCGTCTTCGGCAAGGGCCAGGCGAAGCAGGACTTCGTGCTGGATCCGGTGCCGCGCATAGTCCCGGGCGCCGAATGGGACGAGCTCGAGCGCGGCCTGGCCCAGCGGGCGCGTGCCCTCAACGCGCTCATCGCCGACATCTACGGTGAGCGCCGGATCATCGCCGAGGGCGTGATCCCCGAGCGTGTGGTCAACGGGGCTGAGTACCTCGAGCCGGAGATGGAAGGCCTCGTCGGGCCAAATGCGGCGACCGTAATCGGGTTCGATCTCGTCCGGGACACGGATGGCCGGTTCCTCGTCCTCGAGGACAACACCCGAACTCCGTCCGGCATGGCGTACGCGATCGCCGCCAGGTCCGTGAGCGCAGAGCTCTTCGGCTTGGCGCTCGACGGCGTGCGCTCGCTGGAGCCGGTGTTCGACTGGCTTGGGGAAGCGATCCGGGAGGCCGCGCCAGACGGTGTTGACGATCCCACGATCGTGCTGGTCAGCGACGGCCCGGAAAACTCGGCCTGGTACGAGCACGTCCAGGTCGCCACACGGCTCGGAATCCCGATCGCCCAGCCCGGCGACCTGGAGGCTCGCGGCGGCGAGCTCAGCTTTCGCAATCCGGACGGTGATCTCGTGAGGGTCGACGTCGTCCTGCGCCGGACCGATGCCGATCGCGTCGTCGAACCGGGGGAGGGGATCACGTGGGTCGGGGAGAAGCTCTACGGTGCTCTGAGGAGCGGCAATCTACGCATGGTGAACACCTTTGGATCCGGTTTGGCCGACGACAAGCTGGTCTATGCCTACGTTCCGGACGCAATCCGCTTCTACCTCGGCGAGGAGCCCCTGGTCGCGCAGATCGCGACCCTCGACTGCGCGGACGATTCGGCTCTGGAGCGCGTGATCAGAAGCCCGCACGAACTGGTGGTAAAGCCCCGCTCGGAGTCCGGCGGCATCGGGGTCGTCGTCGGGTCCCAGGCCACCTCCGAAGAGTTGGGAGCGTGCATAGACCTCGTGACCGGCAGCCCGAAGGACTACATCGCTCAGGAGATCGTGAGCTTCTCCTCCTGCCCGACGGTGGCCGGTGACGCGATCGAGCCGAGGCACGTGGATCTGCGCGCATTCGCGATCTGCGGCCAGGACTCGGTGCGCTTGATGCCGGGAGGCCTGACGCGAGTCGCGCTCGAGAAAGGCTCGCTCGTGGTGAACTCGAGCCAGGGTGGCGGCGGCAAGGACACCTGGGTAGCCGGATGACGGGCGAGGCCGTTCGGCAGGTAACGCCCGCCCTGGTTGCGGGCGTCGCTGCCGGCCTGCGCGAGCGAACGGAGATCGAGCTCGCTGATGGCTCCAAGGGCGAGCTGTTGGAGTTCGGCGAAGGCGGCGGCGCCTCGACAGTCGTGCTGACCCGGGTCCGGTCGAGCGTGGCGTTCATCCCGGCGCTCGCCTGTCGCGACCGGGCGACCACTGCAGGCCGCCCCGCTGAGCTGCCCGCCGAGCGCTGGGAAGAGACGGATCTGGAGAGTGGCGCCTTCAACCGGCGCTACCTCCTGCTCAGCCTCGCGGGTCAGGACCCGGGCCTCCTTCGCGAGCTGTTCTCGCCGTCGCTCATCGCGTGGCTCGAGCGCGACCCGCCGAGCGGTTTCTCCTTCGAGCTCAACGAGGGCTTTCTGACGGTCGCCCTGCCCGGCCGCCTGACGGAGGGCGAGCGCGGCCGGCTCGTCTCGCTGGCTAGCGACGTGTCGGCGAGGATCGGCGCCGAGATCGCCGAGGAGGGCGCCGCGTCGCTCGACGTCTTCGAGGAGCCCGAGGAGATGCGCGGCATCGAGCGTGGCCTCGCCGACGTCGGGTTCGATGATCCACTCGAGAGCGTCCAGGAGGCGATCGCCTCCGCGAAGGCCTGCGCTGGCAGGAAGCCCGCATCGCTTCTCCGGGCGCTGCGCACTGCGGTGATCGCGGTGGCGATCGCGGGGACACCCGCCTTCGTGTTCGTCGGGCCCGCCGCCGGAGTGGCGGCGGCCCTCCTTATCGGCCTTCCGTCCCTGTACGTCGGCTGGCTTGTCTCGCGGGCGAGCTATCGCTGGGGCGTCATCTCGCCGGACCGGCTGGGGCTCGAGGCGTGGACGCGAGGGTACGCCGAGTCGAGGAGCCTGGCGCTCGAGGATCGCTGGCGTTTCCACGGCCGTCACAAGGATCTCCCGATGCCGGGCTTTTGCGACCACGTGCTCGCGGGGACGATCCCCGGCTCGGGAGGGATCTCCGGTCAGATCCTCTTTCTCGGCGACGCTGCGGAGATGCGCGCGACGGGACAGGAGATCGCGTTCATCGCCGACCGCCCCCTCGCGGCCAGCGCGATCCTGGCCGAGGCGCCAGGCGACTTGCCCGAGTCCGCCGCCCAGGTGGACCTCCCCGAGGAGTACCGCATCGAGATCCGCGGACGTCAGGTTCTGGTGTGGCGACCCGTGCAGGGCAACCTCCTCCGGACCGCCGCCGGCACTGACCGCTTCTGCGAGCGGGCGGCCACCGTCGCGCGGGTCGCCCTCGAGGGCGGGTCGAGGGCAAACCCCAAACCTGTCGTAGACCCTTAGAATGAGGCCCATGATCAGACGCTTCATAGTTTTCGCGGTCGCCGTGATCCCGCTCGTGGCCTTCGCCGCTTCGGCTGAGGGGCACGGCGGCGGTTCTCCCAAGCTCGTCCAGCTCAGCTACAACGAGGAGCCCGGCGCCCAGGGCCGTGACACGAACCTGGGCGCCTACGTCAAGAACGCCGACTCGGTGAAGTTCGCAACCGGCTTCGACGGCCAGAAGGCGCGCGCCGGGGGCCGCTACCGCGAAGCGGTGACCGACACGGACATCAACGATCCCGAGGCCAAGCACCCCTGGATACCCGCGACGGGCGACGGCCGCAAGGTGGTGAAGCTCGTCCACGATTCGCTCGAGGCGAACGGTCGAGCCACCGTCCGCCTACGGATGAAGAACGCAGGCGAGGTCGAGAAGGAACGGGTCGTGATTGAGCTGTCCGAGTGCGATCAGGACCCGCCGCTCTATCCCGTCACGTGCGAAGTCAGGCCCTGAGCGCGCGCCGTTTCCCTACTGGCGCAAACGGGTAGCGACTCTGACAGGCTTCTTGCAGAGAACGCTTAGCTACTGCCCAGGAGGGGCGATCGAGGGATGTCACGGACGGCGCTGGTCATTTTCGCAAATGCGATTGTCGTGCTCGTCATCGGCCTGGGTGCAGTCGGTGCGAAGGCGGGCGCAGTCGGCGACCTGACGCAGAGCCTCCCGGACCTGGACGGGGATGGCACCGACCTCCCGGGTGGGGGCAACATCAACCTTCCGGGCGGCGGTGACGACGGCGGCGTCACGCTCCCAGGCGGTGGCGGCTCCGTTCCCCTGCCGGGCGGCAGCGACGACCCGACCCAGATCCTTCCCGACGACCCGATCACCGAGCCCACCGAGCCCGTGCCTCCCGACGACGGAACGGACGACGGCGACAGCGACGACGACGGCACCGCCGTCGGCGGCGGCAACGGCGGCAAGGGCGACGGCAAGGCTGCCGACGATGAGGAGAAGACGCCCGCCGAGAAGCGCCGTGAAGAGAACCGCGTGGACGATCCGATCCGCCGGCCCGACGGCGTCCCGACCGCGAGCAACCCGACGGCGACAATCGCAGACTTCGGGCCCTCTCCGCTGGGCGTTCCCAACTTCGTCATCGACCGCTTCACGATCCCGCCCTTCCTGCTGCCGATCTATCAGGCCTGCGGAACCGAGTACGGCGTTCCGTGGTACGTACTGGCTTCGATCAACCGGATAGAAACCGCCTTCGGCACGAACCTCAACGTGTCCACCGCGGGTGCGCAAGGGTGGATGCAGTTCATGCCCGCCACGTGGGACGCGTACGGGGTCGACGCCAACAACGACGGCCGTAAGGATCCCTACAACCCCGTTGACGCCATCTGCGGCGCCGCCAACTACCTCGAGGCGTCCGGCGCAAGGGAAGATCTGCCCGGAGCGATCTTCGCCTACAACCACGCCGACTGGTACGTGGACGAGGTCCTGCTCTACGCGCGGCAGTACGCGAACATCCCGGACGACCTGGTCAGCTCGATCACGGGCCTCACCGAAGGCGCGCGCTTCCCCGTTGCGGCCAACGCCCGGTACGCGGACGACATCGCCGAGCGCTCCGCGACGGACGAGGGCTCGCCCGACGTCCCGCCCTCGGCCACGCCTCGCGGGATCAACATCTATTCGCGCGAGGGCGCGCCGGCGATCGCGGTGAACGACGGCGTGGTCCGCCGGATCGGCGAGTCGGACAAGCTCGGCAAGTTCGTCGTCCTCGAGGACAACTACGGCAACCGTTTCACCTACGCGGAGCTCGGCTCCGTGGCGGAGGCGTACCCGGTTGTGCAGCGAGCGAAAGAAGCGGCGGCTCGAAGTCCGATGGGGACGCCCACTCCGAAGAGTCGGGCAAGGACGAGTCGTCCAAGTCCGAGGATCCGGATGACCTCGAGCTCACCAACACCGAAGATGTCCGCGAGCGGATCTCAGCCTTCCCCGACCGGAACGGAAGCGTTCCGATGACGATGGACCCCTCCAAGGCGGCCCTGGAGCGCCTCGGCTACGAGAGCTTCCAGGCGGAGTTCGGGCCGCTTCGTTTCAACCCAGACCGGATGGAGCTGCGCGAACTGGAGAAGGGCTCCAAGGTGGTGGCGGGCACGATCCTGGGCGAGATCGGAGAGCGCGGGAAGCTGGCCCCACACCTGAACTTCTCGATCCGCCCGGCAGGCCGCGGCGCACCGCAGATCAACCCCAAGCCGATCCTCGACGGGTGGAAGCTTCTCGAGGCGACGCACCTTTACCGTGCAATGGGCGAGGATCCCTTCGAAGACAGCGCCGCCAACCCGGGCCAGGTCCTACTCATGTCGAAGGAGCAGGCCGCCAGGGCTCTCGTCGCGGAGCCCAGGGTCTCGCTCTATGAATGTGGCATCCAGGACGTCCGCACCGGGCAGATCGATGTGCGGGTGATGCGGCTCCTCCTCTATCTCGCGCGCAGCGGCTTCGACCTGACGGTGACCTCCCTCAAGTGCGGCCACGGCGTCTATACGAGCTCGGGCAACGTCAGCGCCCACTCGGTCGGAAGCGCCGTCGACATCGCGGAGATCAACGGCCTTCCCGTCCTGGGCAACCAGGGACAGGGCTCGATCACCGAGACCCTGATCAACCAGATCCTCGAGCTGCAGGGCGCGATGACGCCGGATCAGGTCATTTCGCTCATGGAGATGGGAGGCCCGACCTTCGCGATGGGCGACCACGCCGACCACGTGCACGTCGGCTACAGCATCTCCGGCGCCGCCAGCCCGACGGCCCCGGTGGGCGAGATCGAGCAGGACCAGCGACTCCTCGATTCGTCTCAGTGGCGGAGGCTCATCCGCCGGCTCGGCGAGATCGAGAACCCCGAGGTCAAGCCGACCGCACCGCGCCAAGGCTCCGTCGCCCACAAGGGCGAGTAGCGCCAGTCGCCGGGCGAGTCGTCAGCCTGCGGCTGGCGGGGGGCCGGATCGCAGCCGGCCGGCGATGGCCACGGCGCCGACCGCGAGCAGCACGGAGATAACCGATTCCGTCACTTCGAAGCGCGCCTGCTCGAGCGGATACTCGCTTTCAAACAGAGAAGGGCTGGAATCGAGCAGGGCCTCGAACCCACTTCCGATCAGCTGGTTGAAGATCAGGAGGATCGCTACTGCCAAAGGCATGATCGGCAGGAGGTTCCCGATCCATCGGCGCGCGTTGAGCGCCACGGCGCAGACAATCGGAATCAGGACGGCGAAGACGATCCAAAAGAGCTGGAACAAGCGCTCAACGGTGAGCAAGCCGTCGAAGACCTCGAGGTTGTGAACGTTCGTCTCGTCTTGGGTATTGGCCTCGCTCAGCTCCTCAGGCGTTTCGAAGCCAAGCACGCGCTGGCCCCAGCTGATCTCCTCGCCACCTCCGAAGAAGAACACGATCGCCAACCCCAAGGCCGCGAGGCGTTTGATTCCGCCCCAGCGACCGCGTGAACGGAGAGCCAGCCAAAAGAAAGCGGCCGACGCGGCGAAGAGCCCGAGTGCGCCGATCCATTCGACGATCCCGTCCTCTTTGACGTAGGCGTCAACCGCGTCGCTGGGGAGCAGAAGGACCGCATAGGCAAGCGCGATCAGGCCGGCGCCCAACAGCAGAGCCAGCGGGCTTGCCCCCCATTTCGATTCATCTGTCTCCACGCCTGGATTCCCTTTGCATCAATCGACGGACGGCAACACGGTGTCCACAAAACCTAATCCCTGAAGCCGGCCACTGGGGGCCGATTCAGAGGTGCTGAATACCTTTTCCCGTTCCCACTGCGCTTGCGGCGCCGACGCCTCGAGCGCACGAAGGCACGTCGCGCTGCCAGGCAGCTGGTCATGAGCGCGGCCGGTTCGACAATCCAGCCGCTTCGAGGGCCTCCGAGCGAACGTCGTAGGCCTCCACCCGCGCGATCTTGCCGTCCGGGGGGTGATGATCTGGGCCCACTCCATGTCAATCGGAAGCCCGCTCTGCCGCCCCTTGCCGCGTTGCCATGAGAGGACGACCACGCGGCCGTCAGGGGCAGGAAGGATCTCGTCCACGCCCGCCTCCCAGTCCTCCAATATTTCGAGCCACTCCGTCAACCCGCGTCGGATCTCATCAATCCCACGGTACATCGGGTCCGGCCACTCTCGGAAATGGGTCAGGTCGTAGACAGCATCGCGATCGAAGTAGGTGCCGAACAGTGCGTCCAGATCGCCTCGAAGCCATAGGTCCCAGGCCTCGCGCACCAGATCGACGCTGTCATCTCGGGTCGAGATACGGTCGAATGTACGCCGATGCGCCCGGAGACGCGCGCAGATACCCCAAAGACCCAGATTCGATGTAGAGTCGCCATGGGCGGGCTCATGGAAATGAGCTCAAATGGCGCTGGAGATCAAGCTTCTAGGGCGGGTCGATGTCCTGATCGACGGTCAGGAGCTGCCGCTTGGTGGCAGCAAGCAACGAGCAGTGTTGGCGCTACTCGCCCTGCGCGCCAACCGGACCGTCGGCGCCGACGAGCTGATTGACGCCCTCTGGGAGGATCGTCCGCCGCTGAGCGCGGCGAAGAACGTCCAGCTCTACGTCTCCAGGCTGCGCAAGGTCCTTGCCGATGATGGATCCGACGCAAGAATCGTTACCCACGGCCGCGGCTACGAGCTCCAGATCCCGGACGACGCTGTAGACGCTGTGCGATTCGAGCGCCTGGTGGATCGCGCCTGCCGAGAGGCGGCGCAGGGGATCGCCGACGGCACCGCTCAGAGTGCGCTCGAGCTCTGGCGGGGCTCACCGCTTGCCGATGTCGCGGGTGAGCCGTTCGCTGCGTCTGAGATCCGCCGGCTCGAAGAGCTCTATCTGGTTGCCGTCGAGGCGGCGATCGAAGCGCAACTGGCGGCGGGTCGCCACCGGGAGGTCATCGCCGAGCTCGACGCGCTGATCGCCGAGCATCCGTCCCATGAACGTTTCCATGCCCAACGCATGCTCGCGCTCTACCGTGCCGGTCGCCAGTCGGAGGCGATTGAGGCATATCGCCAGGCGAGCAGGGCCTTGATCGAGGCGATCGGAGTCGGGCCTGGATCGGAGCTTCGTGAGCTTCAGGAAGCAGTCCTTCGCCAGGATCCCGCTCTTGACGCGCGCCCGTACCAGCCTGAGCTGCCGCACCAGCTCGAGGGGGCTCACCGCTCCTGGCCGGGCGCGAGCGTGAGCAGCGCTGGCTAGGCCAGCGATGGGCCGAGGCCGAGGAGGGGCGGCTGTTGGTCGCGCTCGTTGGCGGACCCTCCGGCATCGGCAAGACCCGGCTCGCGGCCGAGCTTGCCGACGACGTCGGCCACGCCGGTGCGGCAGTCTTTTATGCAGCCGGCTCCGGTTCCCCTGAGCTGGCGATCGAGGCGGTCGGTGCGGCGGGAGAGAGTGAGCGCCCGGCTCTGCTCGTGTTCGACGATGCGGACGATGCGTCGCCCTCGCTTATCGACGCCGCCGCTGCACTCGCCTCCGGAACGAGCGCTGCCGGGTTGATGGTGCTGGTGCTCCATCGAGACGAGCAGGGACCTCCGGCGTTCGCGAACGTGACCCAGAGGCTGACCCTAGGTCCCGTCCGCGCCGACGCTGCCGCCGACATCGCCGAGCTCTACTCCCCGCACAAGGGCGCTGCGATGCCGAGCGACGCTCTGATGGCCGACAGCGAGGGCGTGCCGCTTCGGATCCACCGGGCCGCGAGCGAGTGGGCACAGGCTCAGGCCGCCGAACAGCTCGAGGGGACGGTGAGCAGGGCGGCAACGGGGCGCGGGGGGCTCCAGAAAGCAGAGGCCGATGTGGCCGGCGGTGTCACCGCGCTCCAGCTGGCCCGCGAGCGAGCGAGCCTGTACGTGGAGGCCCCGCCGCCCGACGCCTCGGCGCCGAACGTCTGCCCGTTCCGCGGCTTGGCATCGTTCGACGCCGCACACGCTGAGTACTTCTTCGGCCGCGAGCGCGTCGTCGCCGACCTGCTGGCCCGCCTGGTCGGATCCACCCTGATCACACTCGTTGGACCCTCCGGCAGCGGCAAGTCGTCGCTGCTCCGCGCCGGGCTCCTGGCGGGGCTGGCGGAGGGCGTCCTTCCTGGCTCTGAGCGCTGGCGACAGGTGTTGCTGCGGCCCGGCGAACGTCCGCTCGATGCTCTCGGTCGGGCGTTGATGAGCGCCGGCACCGGTGGGGCAGGCGACGACGACCCCCTCGTCGCGGCTCTGGGCTCACTGAAAGCCGATGAGCGTCTGATCATCGCCGTAGATCAGTTCGAGGAGGTATTCACCGCGTGTCGCGACGAGGCGGAGCGAAGCGCGTTCGTCGAGGCCCTCGCCGCCCTCGCCGACGACGCCGATCAGCGCGTCGTTGTGGTGCTCGGCATCCGCGGTGATTTCTACGGGCGCTGCGCGGAGTATCCGGAGCTCAGCTCACGCATCGGGGCCAACACGGTCCTGGTCGGCCCCATGCGGCGGGATGAGCTACGCCGTGCGATCGAGCTCCCGGCAAGGCGCGCTGGGCTGCGTGTCGAGCCACGACTCGTCATGGCTCTCGTCGGCGACGTCGCCGACGAGCCCGGCGGACTGCCGCTCCTGTCGACCGCCCTGGTCGAGCTTTGGGAGGAGCGAAATGATCGCACCCTGCGCCTCTCGAGCTATCAGCAAAGCGGTGGCGTGAGTGGCGCGGTTGCCCGTCTCGCGGAGCGCGCATACGATCGGATGAGCCCACCCGGGCGCGAGCGCGCGCGGGCGATCCTGCTGCGGCTTACCGACGCCGACCAGCCCGAGCCCGTCAGAAGGCGGGTTCCCCTCGCCGAACTCGAGACCGAGCGCGACGCGGACACTGCCGCCGCGCTCGCGGCACTGACCGAGAGTCGCTTGGTAACCGTCGACGATGGCGTCGCCGAAGTCGCACACGAAGCGCTTCTGCGCGAGTGGCCACGGCTTCGCAGCTGGCTCGATGAGGACATCGAGGGGCGCCGCCTTCATCAACACCTGATCCACGCTGCCGCCGAATGGCAGGGGGCGGCGAGAGAGCCGGCGGAGCTCTATCGCGGGGCCAGGCTCGCCGCAGCGCTCGATTGGGCAGCCGGCCACGGTCCCGCGCTGAACGAGCTCGAGCGTGCCTTTCTGGAGGCCGGCGAAGACGCGGGCGAAAGGGAGGCGGAGCGGCAGCGCCGCACGAACCGCCGCCTGCGGGCACTCCTCGTGGGGGTCGCGATGCTGTTGGCCGCTGCGGTCGTCGCCGGGCTGCTGGCGATCTCAGAGCGCCAGAGCGCTCGAGATGCGGCCAGAGTCGAGGCTGCCCAAAGGCTTGGGGCTCAGGCACTCAACGAGGACCGCACCGACCAGGCGCTGCGGCTCGCCGGCGCCGGAGTTGCGCTCGATGACTCGGTCGACACCCGCGGCAACCTTCTCTCCGCGCTCGTGAACAGCCCACCGGCCGCGCTCGGCATGCTCGGAGGGTTTACCGGGGACGCCGAGATCTACGGGGTGGCGGTCAGCCCCGACGGCCGCCTGCTGGCAGTCGGCGACGCGGGCGGTGGGGTCTCGGTCTTCGACGCCGCCAGCCGCGAACAGATCGGCCAGTACCGGCTCGGCGACGAGCCCGGCGACGGACTGGTGCAGACACTTACCTTTTCGCCTGACGGCAGGACGCTCGCCGTCACCGGTCACGAGCCTCCGGACAAGCCTCCTGGAGCGCTCTTGGATCTGGTCGACACGGACACGCTGGAGCGGCGAGTCCGCGTCGTCTTGCCCCCGTTCCCCCATCCAACCCGCTTTGTCTTCGCCAGCGCCGCCTTCCTACCCAACGGCGGCGACCTCGTCGTTCAGCAGATACCAGCGACCGGGTCGGGGAGCGTGTTGCGAAAAGTCGATGGGAGGAGCGGTCAGCTCGAAGGCGCGCTGCGGGTCGCCGGCAGTGTGGCCTGGGGACTCTCCCCGATCGCCGATCGGCGCGTATTCGTTACCACGCAAGACAACGGCACGTACGAGATCGACGCGCGCAGGATGCGCGTCGTTGGCCACCACCCGGCGGGCGGCCAAGCGGGAGCGCTTAGCCCGGATGGGACGACCTTCGCGGTCGGCTCGGGGAATGGAGCGGTGCGCCTGCTCGACGTGCGCTCGGGAAAGGTGCGGCCGATGGGGGGGCGTCACAAAGCGGGCGTCGCCAGCCTGGAGTTCACGCCCGACAGCCGGACGCTCGTGAGCTCGGACGGGACCGGTGACGTTCTCGTCTGGGATGTCGCGACGGGCGAGCTCAGCGATGAACTCTCGGCGCACCGCGGTGATGTGCCGGGACTCGCGGTTTCTCCGGACGGGCGCACCCTCTACACCGGCGGCTACGACGGTGAGGTGATCCTGTGGGACCTTTCTGGGGAACGACGGCTGACCCGGCCCTTCACCGTCCGGCCGCCCTTCGGGCTCACCGATACGCCCCGAGGGATCGCCGTCAGCCCTGACGGGCAGACACTCGCCGTGACGCACTCGAACGGTGCGGTTGACTTGATCGACACCGGCACGCTGCGCCGGCGCGATCGTTTGCATGCGCTGCCGGGCTTTGCCGCCGCCGTTGACTTCAGCCAAGACGGGCGCCTCCTCGCAGTGACCGGCCAGGGAGGCGACGTCACGCTCTGGGATGCTGGGACGCTCGCGCCTGCGGGCCGGCTAAAGGGACTGCCGGCCGATTCCCAGTCGCTCTCCTTCTCGCCCGACGGCGACTTGCTCGCTGCCGCGGTCAACACGGGCCGCCCGGAGCTGCGGATCTGGGACGTGCGCCGCCGTGCGAGCATCGCCAAGACCGAAACGCTGGCGGCCTCGCTTGCCTTCAGTCCCGACGGCGAGACGATCGCCGCCGCGGCGCTCGACCGAGGCACCGAGATCCGCGACGCGGACACCGGCGGGCTCGTCGAGCGGCTGCCGACGGACGGCCTCTCGCGCTCGGTGGCTTTCTCCCCCGACGGGACCCTGCTGGCAGTCGGCCAGTTCGACGGCGTCGGCCGGCTCTACTCGACAGATGACTGGCAGCCGATTGGGCCACCGCTCGCAGGCCACTCGCAGCGGATCACCTACGTGGACTTCTCGGCAGACGGTCGCACCCTGGCGACCGCGAGCTCCGATGGGACGGTCGGGCTCTGGGACACCGAGACCCAACAGCCGATTCGGCCTGGGCTGACCGTCGAGCCCAACACCTTCGTCGCCGCCGCATTCAGTCCCACGGGATCGGATCTGTTTGCGGTCCCGACCCGCGGACAGGGCATCCGCTTCGACGCCGACCCAGGCGCCTGGCTCGCTCACGCCTGCACGGTGGCCGACGGCGGCCTGACACCCGAGCAGTGGCAGGAGATCGTGCCGGAGCAGGAGTACGTCGAGGTCTGCCCTTCGGGTTGAGAACCCCTCACCTGCCCCCGACCGGCTTGCGGAGCGGATAAACCCGGCGTATACCGCGGTGTCGGAGCCTCCCCATCGACCACGGCACCCGAGCCCAGCTCATCCGAGACCGGTTCGAGGCCACGAAGCAAAGGAGGCCCGAGATGAGGGCTATCAACACCACAACCGCGACCCGCCCGAGCCCGACGAATTGGCACCTTGGGGTCGCGCTCGCCCTTGCCGCCGGCGCACTGGCGCTTCCGGCAACCGCAACCGCGTACACCGACACCGGCAACTCGTCGGTCAACTCGATCACGGGGGCCAGTACTTCGAACGAGAACAGCGGGTCGTCGGATGACGGCTCCGCCTACTCGTCCGTGAATGCCACCGTCCCCCCGGTGAGCAGCGAAGCGTCGAGCGATGGCTCCGGCTACTCGTCGGTTAACGCGATCGCTCCCCCGGCTCCAGAGCCCACGCTCGTCTCTAGTCCGCCGAGCAGCGCTGACGACGGCTTCGAGTGGCTCAGTGCCGCGATCGGCGCCGCCGCCGCGATGGCCCTCCTGGCACTCGGTGTCGCCGCACTGCTGACGGTTCGCCGGCGCACCACCGTGTCGGCCGCTCGCTGAGCTGACCCGTCGGCCCTCGCCGGCCGCGGGCGCGGAGGAAAAGGCATTTGAGCCCGCCCACCTCCGCGCCCGCGCCGGCGTGCAGTTCTGTCAGCCCCGCGTGCCCACGACGACCAGGTACTCCTGCTCGAAGCGGGCCTTGTCCTCGGTGCCCAGGTTCCATTCGTCGCAGAAGCGGTCGAGTGCGTCGTCCAGATCACCCTCCCGTCCGTCGCGACTCGCGTTGTTCCGCGCGGCGATCGTGGGCCCGTACTTGGCCTTGAAGTGCTCCCCGTAGTCACGGGGATGTTCGAAGGCCGTGATGTCGAGCATCTCCCGATCGAGCGTTCGGAATTCGACCCGGTCTCCGAAGAGCTCCTTGACGTGCTCCTCGCCGCCCCAGAGCGGCGGCGGCTGAGCGCCCGGCGGGGGCGGGGGCGCGAACGGCCCCATCGTCTTGAAGAGCGCTCCGATCATCCCCTCCGGCGTCCAGTTCAGCATCCCGATCGTGCCTCCCGGGCGGCAGACCCGGACCATCTCGTCGGCGACCTCCTGATGGTGGGGAGCGAACATCGCCCCGATCGACGACATGACCACGTCGAAGGACTCGTCGTCGAACGGGAGATTCTCGGCATCCGCCTCGGCCCACTCGAGCTGAACCCCCTCGGCCTGGGCCCTGGCACGACCCGCTTCGAAGAGCTCCGGAGTGAGGTCGCTCGCGGTGACATTTGCCCCGGCCTTCGCCGCCGGGATGGATGCGTTGCCGGTTCCGGCCGCAACGTCCAACACGCTCATTCCCGGGCCGATGCCGCAAGCCTCGACCAGCCTCGGTCCCAGCGGAAGCAGGAACGTCTCGACCATAGAGGGATAGTCACCCGAAGCCCACATCGCCCGGTGGCGTGCCTTGAGCTCGGAGTCGGCGGAGTTGGCGGACATGGAACCTCCCTATCGGTTGACTCCCGCACACTAACGCGGCGCGCGACGGGCCGAGGTCCGCACCCCCGAAATCTGCCCTTGCAAGGTCGCCAAGCCAGGAGTAGGGTTGGACAAACGCGGCGGGTCAACCAAGAGGAGATGGCTGATGGCTGACGCTGCACTTTTCATCGGATGGGGCCAGGTGACGCGCGGACGCGAAAAGCGCGCTCTCCAGGTGTTCAACGAAAGCGTCGAGTACTGGGGAGGGCTCCAAGGCGACGGCAAGATCGAGGACTTCGAGGTGGTCCTACTCACCCCTCACGGGGGAGACCTTCAGGGCTTCGCGCTCTTGCGCGGCAGTGAGGATCAGGTCGGTGCCCTGCGGGCCGACGAGGAATTTCAGAGGCGCGTCGTTCGGGCGGACCTGATCGTCGAATCGCAAGGTGTCGTTCACGCCCTGGTCGGCGAAGGCATCGCTCGCGGAATGGGCCAATACCAGGGTGAGATAGACGACCTGGACTAGCCTCGCCGGTCGCGAAGGCTCAGCGGACGATCTTGAAGGCGCGCTTGGCCGGAGGCTGCTCGACGTTCCCATCCAGGTCGGTGCTCTGAACGCGGAGCACGTGGCGGCCGCGCGCCTGACGGGGAAATGTCTGTCCCGAGGCGCAGTCCTCGATCCAGGGCTCGGAGTCGATCCGGCATCGCGAGGTGGCGTCCTCGTCGACGGTGAAGCGCAGCTTCGGCGTCCGGTCCTTGGTCTTGCCCGCCTTCGGCTTCGTGATCGTCGTGCTCGGAGGTGTGATGTCGGGTCCCAGGCGGATCACGAGCGCGTCGGTTGTCTCCGGCTCGTCCGGTGACGATTGGCCGGCGATCAGCACCTTGTTGCGGCTCAGGGCGTTCCCGTCGTTGACCGCGGTGACTGCCGCGGTGCGATCGAGCCCGTCGGGCGGAGCCGTACTGACCTGGGCGACACCGTCCTCGGAGAACTCCGTATCGAGCTGGCCGCTCCCCGTGAGCGCCACGGCGCCGACATCCTCGCCGTCCTCGCTGTCGCTGATCTGGGCGGACAAGAGGTACCTCGCATCGTCGATCGCGATGTCGTTGCCGCTGATCTGGTTCACGCCGATCTCGCTCCCCGGAATCGTCAGGATCCCGCCATTCCCGAACGTGGGGTCGAGATCCCCATCGGCCTGCTCGTAGCGCGCCGCCACAAGGCTCGAGCCCGACGCGCCCGCGACCGCAACGGTTCCGTCGCTCGTCACGAGCCCGAGCGCGATCCCATCCGTGCCGAGGTCGGTAGTCACGAGACCGTCCTCGTCGAACGCCGTGTCAAGACCGCCGTCTGCTGCGTCCAGCCTTGCGAGTCCGATGACCGTCTCGGACGTGGTGTCGCCGGTGTAGACCTCTCCGCCCAACATGACGTCGCCGTCGTCGGCGAGGTCCACTCCGTACGCCTCCTCGAAGTGGAAGTCTCCGGAGCCGAAGGAGACTCGCACGACCCCGTTGCCGGCGCCACCATCGCCGTCGAAGTCGGCGTCGAGTACCCCGGCGCTCGTCAGCCGGACCGCCAGGAAGTCGCCCTCGTAATCCTCGAGGACCTCGCCCTCCTCGAAATATCCTGCGACCACGATCCGGCCGCTGGCGTCGATCACGAGGTCGTTCGCCCTGTCCGGCTCGGACGAGGAGATCGCGGGCGTGGCGATGCCGTCGCCGCTGAACCCGGTGTCGTCGCCATCGTCGTCGAGGGTTCCGTCGGACTCGAACCTGACCACTGCGACGTCCTCGTCCGCGCCGGGGCTGTTGGCGCGGGTCTGACCGGCGACCACGATCTTCCCGTCGCCCTGAACCTCAATGGCATGGCCCCTGTCGCTGCTGGCTGCGCCGTCGATGTCAGCGGTGGCGATTCCGTCGCCGCCCCCGAACGTCGTGTCGAGCGAGCCGTCCTCTTCGTACTTGAAGACGGCTAGATCCTGCCCCCCGCTGGCGGTCGCGACGTTCCCGGCCGCGAGGAGCTCACCGCTTGGCAGCGCCACGACGTCATTGATGTCATCGGGCCCTCCACCCGGACCGTTTGTCTTGACGATCCCGTCACCGCCGAAAGTGGGGTCGGGGCCGCCGAAGAATCCGGAGGCGGAGGCAGCGCCGAACGCTACGCAGCCGAGAGTTAGTGCAGCGACGCCTCGCGCTGATCGTGTCCCCACGTCGGTGAGACCCCTGGCGCGGATTGGACTAACCCTCGTTGAGGATCACGATCGTTTCGGGGCGGACGCCGTCGTGCTTCATCGTCTCGGCGGCGGCATCGGTCTGCATGGCCGCCTGGAAGGCATCCATGTCGGGGATTTCGGCGATGAGCCCCACGCGATTGGACCCGCTCGGATCGTGAAAGGTCCGCGTAGTCACGCCCATGGGACCGAAGAATTCCTCACGCTTGCCCGACTGGAGCCAGTGCTCGACGTCATCGACCTCGTGCATCACCAGATATGTGGCCATATCGCTCGCCTCCCGGTTGCCGTGTCAGCCCGCAGCCGGGCCGAACTGTTCAGCGACACTACACCCCGGCTAGTAGATGTGCAGCTTGTCGAGCAGCGCGAGCGGCTCATCCACGGACTCGAAGAGATCCTTGTTGTGCTTGATCATCTTGCTGCGCATGTAGACGCGGAGCCACTGCTTGTACATGAACACCTCGTAGCGATCGAGCATGTCCCTGAGTGGCATGTCACGCTGCGCGAGGAGTCCCGCCAGGTACATCGCGCACTCGAAGCCAAGCGAGATCGACTGAAAGTACGGAGAGCCTATGGCCGAATCGCCGGCCAGGAATACAGGGGAGTTGGCGAATGGGTGGTCGGAGGGTCCCGTGGCCCGCCACTGCCGGTTGGTCGCATTCCGAGCCCGATACAGATCCAGGGGTATCCGGACGATCTGCAGGTCACCGAGCAGCTCGCCATGGGATTCCTGCTTAATCTTGTCGATGAAGCGGTCCATCGACTCTGTGACATGCGGAAAATTGCTTCGAAGCCACTCGCCGTCGAATCGTGGAGGCATCGCCTCGTACTCCTCGGCGGTGATGTTCACGATGCCCGTGACATGGCTCACGCTGCCGTCGTAGTGCGTTCGGTGCACCATCGGGATGAACTTGTAACGGGCGTTATCGCGGTTCTTGTAGTACTTGCAGTGCTCGTTGCAGTCGTATGACTGGCCGTATAGGAAGGTGATGACGAGCGCGTACTCGAGCCGGATCTTGAATGTGTTCGTCCCTTGGTCCGTCCCGTTGGATCCGGGCATGAGCCGATCTCGAAGCAGTGAGCTGCTGCCGGTGCAGTCGATCAGGACGTCTCCGGGCTCGAGCATGGTCTCGGCCTCCTCCGCCGATATGACGGTCGCGCTGCGCTGCAGCCCGTTGGAGGCTCGAGCGTCGATCAGATCGCTCAGGGAGCGCTCGATCGCGTTGAGCGGGCAGAAGCCAAGGGTCCACTCGTGAAGAAGGGCCGTCAGGTCCGGCGCCATCGACTGCCTGAACTCAAGCCCCTTCTCGAGCTCGAGCTGATCGAACAGCGCTTCGATGCTGTCTCCATCAATGGAGTCCGTGCGGTAGCTCTCGATCGAATCAGCTACGAGATATGGCGCGAGCTGGACCATCCGTGTACGCGTGTACTCACGCCGCTTCTCGTAGAGGTGAACGGAGAACTCGTCCATCGACTGAAGCAACGCCGTCAGGAGCAGACCCACTGGACCAGCGCCGACGACGTGCACTCGCCCCCCGGGAGGCAGCGTCTCAAGGGTTGTGGAACCTTCCATGGCCTCTCCTTCTCTGACGTCGCGTGGCGTATGCACCGCGAACCGGTGACACTACCCCGCCCTGTCGCCGTCGCGTTTCGGCCTGAGTCATGGAGGCGCGATCGGGTGTACCATCGAATTCGGATACGGGATGCGCGAGGGGAGTTCGAAATAGCCGCCTTCTACGGTCAGCGGATCGAAGGCCTGACGGTCAACGGCAGCGATGTGCGCGCCGGCGTCTTCAACGAGAATGAGGTGCGCGCCGCGGCCGGGATGACGATGGTGATGGGCGCGGTGGCGTTCGTCCTAGCCCTCACGGAGCAGATCTATCTTCCGCTCCAGCTCACGACGATCTTCTTCTTCGTCGAGTTCGGGATCAGGGTTACCGCTGGAATCCAATACAGCCCCATCGGCCGCCTCGCCCACGTGCTCGTGCGGCGCCATGAGCCGGAGTGGGCCTCGGCGAGGCCAAAGCGGTTTGCCTGGTCGATGGGCCTCGCCCTGTCGTTCGCCATGGTGATCATCACCAACTCGGGTATCCGCGGCGCGCTGCCCGCCACCCTTTGCTCGATCTGCCTGGTGCTGATGTGGATGGAGTCTGCGCTTGGCTTCTGCGCCGGCTGCGAGATCTACGCTTCCCTCCGGCGTCGCGGCTGGATCGCCAAGGACGACGCGATCGAGATCTGCGCCGGCGGCGTCTGCGAGGCGCCCCGGCCGGCGGCGGCGGCGATCAAGTCCTAGGGAGCGGTCAGCGGCCGAACCAGCGCGCCCGGCGGCTCGCGCCGAACTCCGCCTTCTCGGCGGCGTATTCGAGCGAGGGGTCGTGCCGCTCGGCCACGGGTGAGTCGCCGTGGAGGAAGTTGACCTCGACCTTGCTCACGAGTCCCCCGCCGAACTCGGCGTAGCAGATGCCCGACCCCTCGTACGGCGAGGGATGCGACCCGTCCGTGATCGTCGCCGTGATGTCGTCGGCGACGACGCGCGCGGCGGCCTCGGCGAAGATCCCGGCCTTGGCGACTACCCGGGGGCCGGTGCAGACGTCGCCGAACGCGTAGACATGGGGGAACTCGGTCTTCAGGTTGGTCTGATCAACGGGCACCCAGTTGTCGACCGCGAGGCCTGAGGCCGGGAGCGGGTCGGGAGCACGGTGCCGCGGGATCCCGACGAAGAGGTCGTATGGCAGCGTCCCGCCATCCGCAAGCTGCGCCGTCTTGGTCGCTGGGTCGATGCCGGTGACGAGCATCTCGGCCCGCTCCTCGATGCCCCGCTCGGCGAGCCCGTCGCGGAACATCTGCGCGACCTCGCCGGTCACCGGAACCGGGCGATTCATGGGAAACGTCGACGTCATCTCGACGGAGTCGCGGATGCCGCGCTTCGTGAACAGCTCGTGCATCATGAACGCACCCTCGAACGGAGCCGGCGGGCACTTGAACGGCGCCCCGAGCACGGACACGAGGACCTTCCCGCCGGGGAACGTTGCCAACTCGTCGCGCAACCGCTCGGCGCCGGCCATCGTGTAGTACTCGTGGCCGCCGGCCTCGAGCCCAGGCGTGGCCGCCATGTCGTAGTCGGCGCCCATTGCCACCGCGACGAAATCGGCGTCGTACGAGCCTGCGTCGGTGGTGACCCGCCGGGCGGAGGGGTCGATTCCGGTCACGGTTTCCTGGCGGAACTCGACGCCCTCCTTCGCGAAGTCCCGGTAGTACATCCGCGCGTCGTCGGCCGAGAGCTCGCCGAGCATCACGTCCAGCTTCGAGAAGCCGAAGAAGAAAGAGTCGTTGCGGTCCAGCAGCGTGATGCGGACGAGGTCCGGGATCGTCTCGGAGAGCCGCGTCGCCAACTCCAGGCCGCCGAAGCCCGCGCCGAGGATCAAGACGTGCTTCTTCACTGTCCGAAGACTACGTGCAACATAGAATCCAGGCCGTGCCGTTCACCCTCAGAAACCTGAGGAAGGACCTGGAGGACGTCGGCTCCAACTTCGACGGCGCGCCCGACCTGGAGTTTCGCCTGGCGACCCGGGCGCTCGGTTTGGAGCAGTCCGGCCTGAGCTTTCAGCGCGTCCCACCCGGCTATCGCTTTCCGTACGGCCACACGCACGCCAGTCAGGAGGAGGTGTACGTGGTCGTGCGCGGGAGCGGGCGGATGAAGCTCGACGACGACGTCGTCGAGCTCGAGGAGTGGGACGCGGTGCGCGTCCCGCCCGGCACGTGGCGAGGCTACGAGGCCGGGCCGGAGGGCCTCGAGATCCTGGTGATCGGCGCGCCCAATCTCGGCGACGACCCGCGCGGGGACGTCGAGGGCCGGCGCGACTGGTGGGCTTAAGTAGCGCGCCCTACCCGGCCTCGCCGGACTCTTCCCAGAGGTTGACGCCACCCTCGCCCGCGTGGCGGTCGATCGCTGCGAGCTCGTCGCTCGAGATCTCGAGCGAGTCGAGGGCCGCGATGTTCTGCTCGAGTTGGCGCACGCTCGAAGCCCCGACCAGCGTGGAGGTCACGCGCGGGTCGCGAAGCGTCCACGCCAGCGCCAGCTGGGCGAGGCTCTGCCCACGATCCGATGCGACCTCGTTGAGCGCGCGGATCCGCCCGAGGTTCTCCTCGTTCAGCCAGGCCGGGTCGAGCGAGTCGTCGCGGGCGGCCCGCGAGCCCTCGGGGATGCCGTCGAGGTAGCGGTCGGTGAGCATCCCCTGCGCGAGTGGTGTGAACACGATGCATCCGACGCCGCGCTCTGAGAGCACGTCGAGGAGCCCGTTCTCGATCCAGCGGTTGAGCATCGAGTACGAGGGCTGGTGGATGGTCAGCGGCGTGCCGAGCCCGCGGAGAATCTCCACGGCACGCTCGGTTCGCTCCGGTGAGTAGGAGGAGACGCCGGCGTAGAGCGCCTTACCCTGCCGGACGGCGGTGTCGAGGGCGCCCATCGTCTCCTCGAGCGGGGTGTCGGGATCGGCACGATGCGAGTAGAAGATGTCGACGTAGTCGAGGCCCATGCGCTGCAGGCTCTGGTCCAGGCTCGCGAGCAGGTACTTGCGCGAGCCTCGGTCTCCGTAGGGCCCAGGCCACATGTCCCACCCCGCCTTGGTCGAAATGATCAACTCGTCGCGATACGGCCGCAGGTCCTCCTTCATGACGCGGCCGAAGTTGATCTCGGCCGATCCGTAGGGCGGGCCGTAGTTGTTGGCGAGGTCGAAGTGGGTGATGCCGAGGTCGAACGCCCTGCGCAGGATCGCCCGCGAGGTGTCCATCGGGCGGTCGTCGCCGAAGTTGTGCCAGAGCCCGAGCGAGATGGCGGGCAGGTCGAGGCCGCTGCGGCCGCAGCGGCGGTAGAGCATCGAGGCGTAGCGTTCGTCGGCGGCCATATAGGTCATGGGCCAAAGCATGCCATCGCACAGTGCGAATGCAAGAGATGGCCGCGGCGCGTCGCAAGGCGGCGCATAGAGGGTGCGGCTGCCAACGTCCGTCAGTGCGCCCTTTAGCGCGTACTCCGGGACGTTCACCGAACGGCCATCAGTGCAATCATCGGGAGCCATGAAGAAGCTGCTTACGCCGATCCTTGCCCTTGCTCTGCTCACGGTCCCGGTCTCGGGGGCCGGCGCCGCTACCGTCGACGAGATCGCTGAGCTCAGCGGTCCCCCCGGGCAGATGACCTACGGCCCCGACGGCAACGCCTGGGTTCTGTTCGACGGCGCGGGCAACGAGAACCTCGCCCGCGTGAAGCCGAGCGGGAAGGTGGCCGAGTACGACGTCGACGACCTCAACGGGGCGGTCGGCATCACCCGAGGTGCTGATAACAGCCTGTGGGCAAGCGTCTCCGGCGGCGTCGTGGAGATGCCGGTGGGCAACCCGGAGAACTCAACCCTCCACGACGTGAACGCTCTCGACGGCGGGGCGCAGGGCATCACGAACGGGCCCGACGAGCGGATCTACGCGGCCAGCGGCGACCAGTTCGTCTCGTTCCCGGCGAACGACCCGGCCGATCAGGACGAGGACACGATCGGCGGAATGAATGCGCGCGGGGTCGACGGGGTCGACGGCAAGATCTGGATCGCCGACTTCGGCGGCACCGACATCGTCCGCGTCAACCCCAACGGCGAGAAGTTCAAGCGCTTCAACGTCGGCGGCGGCCCGCAGCAGGTCGCCGAAGGCCCGAACGGACTCGTCGGCTACACGAACCCCGGCAGCGACCCGCAGACGGTCGGCCGGATCGAAGACGGCGACGTCAAGAAGACGAAGGACGACGGTGCGGACCCGTTCGGCATCGGATTCGCGGGCGGCAAGTGGTGGATCGGCCAGTTCAACAAGCCGGGCAAGATCGGCATGCTGAGCCCCAACGGCGACCTGAAGCAATTCGACCGTGGCGTGCCGAACAACGCCAAGACCCGATACCTCGCGGCCGGCGGCGGGATGGTGTTCGTCGGGATCGAGAACCGCGACGAGGTAGCGATCATCAAAGACCTCTAGCCCACCACGACCGGTGGGCAAACGTCCCGATTCATCCCCTATAGGGCATGACGTGGGACGTTTGTCCGCCAGACAGCTGTGAGGACAACGTGCCCGAGCGGATGATCGAGGCCAACGGGGTCGAGTTGTGTGCGGAGTCGTTCGGCGATCCCGGTCACGCACCCGTCCTCCTCATCCAGGGCGTCGGCGCCTCGATGCTGTGGTGGGAGGAGGGCTTCTGCCGCCGACTTGCCGACGGAGGACGCTTCGTGATCCGCTACGACCACCGCGACACAGGCCGCTCGGTCACCTACGAGCACGGGAGACCCGGCTACACCGGCGCCGACCTGGACGCCGACGCCATTGGCGTGCTTGACGCATACGGTCTCGGGGCCGCCCACCTCGTAGGCGTGTCCGCGGGCGGCGGGATCGCGCAGGCCGTCGCGCTGCGCTCACCGGACCGCGTCTTCTCGGTCGCTCTCATCAGCACCACCGCCGCCGTCCCGATTGGCCGCGACCTACCGCCGCCAACGGACCGGTTCGGCCGCTTCGTCTCGACAGTCCGGGTCGACTGGTCGGACCTCGACTCGGTGATCGACTACCTCGTCGACTACCAGCGCATGCTCGCGGGCGGGGAGCGGGAATTCGACGAAGAGGCCGCCCGCGGACTCGTGCGCCGCGACTTCGAGCGCGCCTCCGACCCGGCGGCGGTCCAGAATCACGACGTGCTTGACCACGGCGAGGGCCCGGCGGCGTCCCTTTCGTCCCTCGCCGCGCCCGCACTCGTCATCCACGGCACCGCAGATCCGATGTTCCCGTTTGAACACGGCAAGGCGCTTGCGGACGAGATCCCTGGCGCCACGCTGCTCCAACTTGAGGGCGCGGGCCACGGCGTCTACCGAGCCGACTGGGAGGCTCTCGTCGAAGCGATCCTCGAGCACACCGGTATGCGCAACGGCCGGGAACCGCCCGATTGAGGACGAGTGCTTCGGTCCCAAAGGACTATCTCGCTCGTATGTGCACAAAGTTTCGCTGAGCGGGAGCGGATGCACGCAGGAGGGGGAATCTCTTGTGCTGCGACTACGAGGATGGGCGCGGGTGGTTTCGAACCACCGACCTCTCGCGTGTGAAGCGAGCGCTCTCCCACTGAGCTACGCGCCCTGCCGGGCGGATTGTAGGGCCGCCGCGGGCTCTCTAGACGCAGGGCCCGGGGTCGTCCGGGACGTCCGACGACGTAGCGCGGTTGTCGAAGTTGTAGGAAGCTCCAAGCCTTCCCACCTTGCCCTGTCCGCCGACACACCGAGCCTCGCCTGTCGCGTTCCGCTTGTCGTAGATGAGGATGGTCTGATCGAATCGATTCTTGATCGACGACGTCCTGTTGTTGACCTGGTTTCCGATCTTGTTGCTCACATCGTTGCCCGTGACGACGACGCGCTTCCCGCGATAGTTGTTCTTCGTCCAGACGCAGATAGCGTCATCCGGGCAGGCCTTGGTTGCCTTGGCGTTGGCGGCTCCCCCCGTCGGGGGCGTGAGCGCGACCAGGGCGACGGTCGCGATAAGCAAAGTCTTCTTCATTCCATGGGCCTCCTGCGTAGGTGTCAGGAGAACCTTCGCAACTTCCGACCACTCGTGGCATGAGGGGTCGCCACTCATCTTTCGGGGGTACTTTCGGCCAGCCCTGTTTAGGTGTCCCCTGTTTCGGTCATACTCGCCTCAATGGCCATTGGCACTTCACTCTTCCTGATCGCCGTCGGCGCGATCCTCAGGTATGCCGTCAACGACTCGATCGAGCAGGTCGATCTGACGACGGTCGGCCTGATCCTGATGATCGTCGGCATCATCGGCCTGCTGCTCGGGCTCTTCATGATGAGCCGTACGCCGCGCTCGGAAACGGTCGTCACGCGCGACCCGCGCGACCCGCGCGACCCGCGGTACTAGGCCTCGGTCTCCACGGTCTCCTCGTGGAGGGGGCCGGCGCTCTGCGCGGTTGAGGGCCACCAGATCTTGTCGCCGATCAGCTCGATCGCGGCAGGGACCATGATCGTCCGCACGATGAAGGTGTCCAAGAGGATCCCGAGCGCGACCATGAACCCGAGGTCGAATGTGAACGTGACCGGCAGGGTCATGAGGACCGAGAAGGTGCCGGCGAGGATGATCCCGGCGCTGGTGATGACCGGCCCGGTCGCCGAGAGCGCGCGGAGGGTGCCTTCGCGCGTCCCGTGGGTCCGCGCTTCCTCGCGGACGCGGGCCATGAGGAAGATCGTGTAGTCGATCCCGAGCGCGACCAGGAAGATGAACGCGAAGGTCGGAATCGAAGCGTCCATGCCTGCGTCGCCGATCACTCCCTCGATGAAGAGGACGCTGAGGCCGAGTGTGCAGAGGAAGCTCAGGATGACGCTTGCGATCAGGACAAGCGGGGCGACGAGCGAGCGAAGAAGGATCGCGAGGATGATCGCGATCACCAAGAGAGCGATCGGCACGATCAGTTTCAGGTCGGACTCGATGGCGGCGTCGAAGTCGTACTGGACCGCCGAGCCGCCGCCCACTAGCGCAGTGAGGCCGGGGCCGAGGTCCTCGACCGCGGATCGCATCGCCGGCACCGCGTCGAACGCCTCCGGCGTGAACGGATCGCCTTCGAGGACGACATCAACCGTCCCGATCGTTCCGTCGGTCGAGACGTTGGGCGTGGGTGTTGCGGACGCAACCTTGTCCACTCCCTCCACCGCGGCCGCCGCCGCCTCGAGGTCGGCTGGGGTGATTTCGCCGTCGTCGCGCTGCACCACGATCGTGGTCGGCGCGAGAGTTCCGGCCGGGAATGCCTCCTCCATCAGCTCGAAGCCCTCGACCGAGTCGACGTCCTTCTTGAAGAAGTTCGTGGTCGAGTAGTCAACGCTGTACGAGAGGATCCCGAGCGCGCCGACGATGAAGATGAGGGACGTGCCCGCGAGCGCGAGGCCGGGCCGTTCGAGCACCTTGTCGCCCAGACGGCGCCAGAGACCCTGACGGGTGACGGTCTCCGTGCCGGGGTCGTAGGCGACTGTGCCCTTGCGTGGCCAGAAACCCGTGCGGCCAAAGATCGCGAGCAGCGCCGGCAGGAGCGTGAGGCCGGCGAGCATTCCGCAGAAAACGGAGATCGCGGCGACTGGCCCAAGTGTCGCCGTGATCTGCGCGTCGGCGAGAGTCAGCGTCAGCATCGCGAGCGAGACGGTCATGCCCGACGCGAGGATCGTCGGCCCGGTGCGGCTCACGGCCCTCTGCATCGCCTCGTGCTTGTCCTCGATGCGGTGAAGCTCCTCTCGGTATCTCGAGACGAGGAGCAGGCAGTAATCGGTCGTGATTCCGAACAAGAGGACGATCAGGATCGACGTGCCGTTCGAGGACACGGTCGCTCCGGAGTTTGCGTACAGGTAGACGAACGCAGTCGCGACCGAGTAGGCAAAGAAGACGACGACGAGCGGGGTGAGGGCGACAAGGACCGCCCGGTAGATCAGGCCCAGCAAGACCAGTACGAGAATCGCGCTCGCGATCAGGAGCTTTGCGTCGAAGTCGGAAAAGACCTCTTCGGCGTCTGCAGAGAACCCGAGGTCGCCTGTGAGGATCACCTCGAGGCCGTCCTCACCGCCGCCGATCTCCTCGCGCACGTTCTCGCCCCAGTCCGCGGACTCCTCGAAGTTGGTGGGGACGATCAGCGTCGTGAAGGCGAGCGACTCGTCGGGGGCGACAGCGGTCGGCGCCTCGCTGGCGGCCTGGTCGCCGGCTGGATCCGCCCCATCGGCCTCTGCCTGCTCCGCCGGCGCCGGTGCGTCCTCGGTGGCAAACGGCGTTACGGGAGGACGGACCAGAGGCAGGTCGAAATCGGCCGTGGGGACCGATTCGCCACCCGCCTCATCGAGTGCCTCTTGATACGGCTGGGAGAGCTCGTTGAGAGCCGAGGCGTCGGTCTCGATCTTCTCCTTGTCGGCCTCGGTGAGGCCGCCCTCGCGGTAGTAGACGATCAACCCCTGCGTCGTCTCGCCGGATCCGAACTCCTCGTCGAGGATTTCGACCACCTCGGTCGACTCGGCGCTCTCGGGAAGGAAGGACGTGGTGTCGTCCTGCGTCTCGTCCGCCAGCTTTGCGCCTAGCGGTGCGAGAGCAGCCACGAGCACGATCCAGATGGCGACGGTGACCCATTTGGTGCGACGTCCGGCGACGAATGAGGCGAGTGCTGACATCAGCTAGCGGGCCAACCTAGCGCATGCGCTTACGGGACTTCAGGCCGAGGTGGTTTGCTCGGCGTCGGCGCGCGAGTCCAACTCGCGAATCATCGACTGAGCCGCCGCGTCCTTGACCATCCACGAGTCGATGAACGGGTTGATGATTCCGCGCAGCGTGCTGTATGCGACCCAGCGCCGCGGCGTGATGATCCGCGGGGCCCGCTTCTCGATGCCACGGGCCACGGTCTCGCCCGCCTGTGCCGGCGTCAGCCGCTTGAGGAAGAACTTCGGAACCAACTCGCGGACCTGGTCTGCGGAGCGGTCTCCGTCCAGCATCCGCTGCACCATCACGGTGTCGATGAATCCGAAGTAGGCGACGCTCGCGCCCGCGCCGTGGGGCGCCAGCTCGACCCGTAGGGCGCGGCCGAGTTGTTCGACTCCCGCCTTCGCCATCGCGTAGGGAGCCTGGCCCGCCCCGTTCACGAATGCGTAGACCGAGGCGGTGACCACGATGTGCCCGCGGCGCTCGGCGATCTGAGGAAGCGCGGCAATCGCCGTGTTGTAGACGCCGTTGAGATTCACCGCCAGGACCCGCTCCGCCATCTCGTTGGACATCGCCCGGACGGTCACCCCCGTCTGCGCGATGCCGGCGTTGGCGATGACGATGTCGACGCCGCCGCACTGCTTGGCGACCTCGGCCACGACCTTTTGCATCGCGCCGAGGTCAGTCACGTCCGCTGCGAGCCCGAACGACTCAGGCGAGATCTCAGCGGCCGCAGCGTTGCATGCCTCCTGGTCGAGGTCGACGACCACCACGCGCGCGCCGCGCTTTGCCAGCGCCTGCGAGCAACCGAGGCCAATGCCTCGCGCTCCTCCCGTGACGATTGCGGTCTTGCCCCGTATGTCGAAGTTCTCGCTCATCCGCGCAGTATTCCCAACCGCCGCCACCGGTCGGGACGCCCGGCACCCTCAAGCGCTTCCATCGCTCGCGAATGGCTCCGCCGGGTTCCAAGGCGACCGACGATGACGGGTCGGCGACTACCGCGCCGCCTTGCTTCGCTCCGCATGCGTAGAATGCTCCGTGGACCGTGCTAGGTGGGGTGCTAGCGGTGCCTTGTCACCCGCAATCCGCTCTAGCGGGGCTGAACGCCCGCCCGAGGACAGTGGTTCTTCGGGGTCAGTACGTCGAGGGCGGCGTTGATGGTCAGGTCCCGCGCGATGCGCACCCGTGAATCAGGTCAGGTCCGGAAGGAAGCAGCCTTAAGCGGTAGTGAGTAAGCGACGCGGATAGGCCTGACCGGAGCCAGCCACGACGGGAACGCCCGGGAACCGCCTTCGAAGGCGGGCCCGCACGGTCCATGCCATAAATCAGCCGTCGACGCCGTCGGTTTCGGGGTGAACGGGGGCCAGTTCTCCGGTCGCCGCGCTGCGGGTGGAGATTCCACCGCCGCCGTTGCCACCGCCGTCGCCGCCGCCCGTGCCAGGCGAGATGCCTCCGCCGCCGTCGCCGCCGTCGCCTCCGCCACCATCACCGTCGCGATCACCGTCGCCATCGCCACGCTTCTTCGGGCACTTGATGGAGTACATCGTCTTGGCGGGCTCGCCGAAATCGGTGCCGAGGTGGTTGTAGGAGAGGTGGAGGTGATGTCCGCGGCCGTGGTTCGCGTCGCCGTTGTAGCCCACCCAGCGGAACGGGGAGCGAGGCTGGTTCTGCCTCGGCTCGGCCCAGTTCGCGAGCTTGTCGATGTCGTTCCAGTCTCCGCCGGCCGCAAAGTTGGGGACGATGTCCAGGGCCAGGCCGCGCGGGTGCTCGCCGCTGGCCGAGTGGACGGGGTCCTTCGAGTAGCCGTCGGTGATGAAGATCTTGTAGTTCCGGCGCAGGTACTTGATGTCGCGGAGCAGGCGGCGGTCGATCTTCTCGCCCGGAAATCCGGGGATGTCCACGAACTTGCCGCCGCCCGTCGTCTGGCAGACCTTGTTTGAGATCTCGACGCTTCGCATCTCTGCGGGCGAGACGCCGGGAGCGAGCGCCGCGGTCAGCGCAAGCACGACGGTTACTCCGATGGATGCCTTCCCCTTCACACGTCGACCATCGGAACGAATCTCCTTCCGCTGAAGTCGTGACGCGTCACCCTGCAAAAGAACGTTCATCCGGCTTCCTCAGCCGAGCGGCGAGCGCCAGAAGCTCGTGCGCTTCCTCGCCCCGGGCCAGTTCAGCTCGAGGTGGACGTGGTCGATGTGCGCCTGGGTCGGGTCGAGGTTGTCCTTCTTGTTGCCGTTGTCGTTGAAGCAGTAGGAGTACTTGCCGAGCCCGGTGCTGCCCGCCCACCACGTCTTGCAGTCGAAGATGATCCCCTGGACGCCCATACGCCGGGCGAGCGCGGTGGTGTTGCCGTTGCGGTCGCGCTCGATCAGGGTCTTGATGAGGTTCATGGCCGCCCGCTCCTCGCCGGCGTTCCTGGCATCGAGGTGCCAGTCGATCGCCCGGCCCTCGGAGTGCAGGCTGAAGTTGCCGCCGCCCCAACTCTCGCATCGCATGATTCCCCACGTCTCGCCGCGGACGTTGTCCTGTAGCCAGTTCTCGAATGCGCGCATTCCCTTCGGCGGATGGTCGCGGCACTCGCGCCCGGGGTTGTACTTCGGGTTCTCGATCGGCTTGTCGATCAGGCTCTTGTGGTTGGCGGGATTGGTCTTCAGCCGAGCGGTGGCGACGGCCCCGACGCACAGGCAGAGCAACCCCGCCAAGACGAGGCTGAGCGCCCCCCTGGCACCCAATCGTTCCATGCATCTTGCTTCGGCAGAGCCTCGCGAACCTTGAACAGGCGCTCGGCAGATTGGCCATTTCCGGGCAGAAAAGGACCCGTCCGGACCGCCGATAGACTCGATCGCCGTGTCTGCTCAGCCGTCTCTTTATCGCCGCCACCGCCCCCTGAGCTTCTCCCAGGTGGTCGGCCAGGAGCATGTCGTGAGGACCCTGTCCAACGCAATCGAGCGGGATCGCGTCCATCACGCATACCTATTCGTGGGGTCGCGCGGCACGGGCAAGACCTCGATCGCGAAGATTCTCGCGCGTTCCCTCAACTGCGTGAACGGGCCGACGCTCGAGCCGTGCGGGACCTGCGAGGCCTGCACCTCGATCGCCGCGGGCACTTCGCTCGACGTCATCGAGATGGACGCCGCTTCGAACCGCTCAGTCGACGACATCCGCGAGCTCCGTGAGCGGGTGGGGTTCGCTCCCGCTGCAGGCAAATGGAAGGTGTACATCCTCGACGAGGCTCACATGCTCACTCGCGAGGCGTGGAACGCGTTCCTGAAGACCCTCGAGGAGCCGCCGCCTTCGACCGTGTTCGTGCTCGCGACCACGGAGCCGCACAAGGTCATGCCCACCATCGTCGACCGCTGTCAGCGCTTCGACTTCGCGCGGCCGGCCCCGGTCCAGATCGCCGAGGTGCTCCGCCGCGTTGCATCCGCGGAGTCCATCGAGATCGACGACGGCGCTGTCGCCGCCGTGGCGCGCTCCGCCTCGGGCAGCTTCCGCGACGCTCTCGGCACGCTCGACCAGCTCGTCGCCTACGGGGGAAAGCGGATCGAGACGGACGACGTCCTCGCCGTCCTGGGCGTCGCCGACGCGACCCTGATCCTGGCCGCGGCGGACGCCATCGCCACCGGGGACGGTCGCGCGACGCTTGAGGCAAGCGAGGGCCTGGCGCGCTCCGGCCGCGATGTCGCTCAGTTCGGCCGTGACCTCCTGGCGCATCTGCGCCAATTGCTCATCTTGCGGGCAGCGGGGGAGGGCTTCGGGTCTGACGCCCTCCAGGCGGCGGAGCCCGCGCGAATGCAGGCTCAGGCCGACTCGTTCACGGACCTGGGCCTTACCCGCGCGATCGACTCGGTGGCGGCCGCCCTGGCCGCGATCCGCGAGGGCGACGAGCCCCGCATGACCATGGAGTTGGCGCTGCTTCGCGCCGCTCGCCCGCAACTCGATCCCGGGCGCGAGGCATTCGCGCAGCGCCTCGAGCGCGTCGAGCAGGCTCTGGCCGGCAAGCCCGTCGCACCGCCGGCGGCCGCCGCGGAGCCACCCGCCGAGAAGCCTTCCGAGCCCGCAGCGGCGGCGCCTCCGTCCGGGGCTTCGACGCCTGAGCCGGCGCGCGAGGAGCCGGATCCGGAACCGGAGCCCGAGGCCGCGGCGGAGCCAATCGACCTGGATCGCCTGATCGGCTTGTGGCCCGCGGTGATGGATCAGGTCAAGTCGGGCTCGGAGTTGCTTTCGCACGCGCTGTCGGTCGCCCGGCCGATCGCCGTGGACGTGGAGCAGGCCGTGGTTCAGGTCGGCTTTCCGGTCGGCGAGGGCTTCAGCAAGCGCAAGGCCGAGGCCGTGGAGGCGAAGGAGAGGCTGGCCGACGCCGTCAAGACGATCCTCGGCGAGCGCCTTCGGCCCGTCTACGTGGTCCTCGAAGGCGAGGAGGCCGCAACACCGGAGCCGGACGCCGAAGAGATGAGCGCCGACGAGGTCTTCGAGCATCTGAAGGACGCATTCGATGGCGTCGAGTTCGACGCCACATCCGCCGACGGCGGCGATGCTGGAGCGGCAGGCATGGACGCCGGGCTCGACGCGAGCCCGGGAATCGACACCGGAGAGGCGGCTTAATGAATACCTACCGACACATGCGACTTTCGCGCCTTGCGGCGCTCACCCGATAATGGCTAGACCCCGAGGCGGGCCCGGAGGGCTCGATCTGAACGCGATGATGAAGCAGGCCCAGCAGATGCAGGCCGAGATGAACGAGGCTCAGGAAGGGCTGAAGGACGAGGTCGTCGATGCCAGCGCGGGCGGGGGCATGGTCAAGCTCAAGATGAGCGGCGACATGCGCCTGCTCGAGCTTTCCATCGATCCCGAGGCGATCGACCCCGAGGATCCGGAGCTGCTCCAGGACATGGTCCTGGCGGCGGTCAACGAGGGCATTCGCGCGGCGCAGGAGCTCGCATCGGCGCGGATGGGCGGCATCATGGGCGGCCTCGGCGGCGCCGGCGGGGGCTTGGGTGGCCTCGGCCTCCCTGGGACGTAGTTGTACGCACAGCCGATCCAGCGGCTGATCGCCGAGATGGCGAAGCTGCCCGGCATCGGGCAGCGCACCGCTCAGCGGCTTGCCTTCCACGTCCTGCGCGCATCCGACGACGATGCGCTCGCGCTCGCGGACGCGATCCGGGAGGTCAAGGCCAAGGTCGGTCTATGCGAGGTCTGTTTCAACCTCGCCGAGGGACCGCGGTGCAACATCTGCGAGGACACGCGCCGCGACGCCGAGGTCATCTGCGTCGTGGAGGAGCCCCAAGACGTGATTCCGGTCGAACGGACCCACGAGTTCCGGGGCCTCTACCACGTGCTCGGCGGCGCGCTCTCCCCGATCGACGGGATCGACCCTTCGGACCTCAAGATCGCCGAGTTGCTGCGGCGGGTCGAGGCGGGAGGCGTCTCCGAGGTGGTGCTCGCCACGAATCCGACGACGACGGGGGAGGCCACGGCGATTCACATCGCCGAGCTCCTGCGAGGCAAGGCGCAGGTCACGCGCCTGGCCAGCGGCCTACCCGTTGGCGCCGACCTCGAGCACGCCGACGAGGTCACCCTCGGGCGCGCGTTCTCGGGTCGCCGCGCCGTCTAGCGCCTGAAATCTCCCTCGGGAGGCTTGGGCGCCGGCCTCTTCACCTTGAAGTCCTGCTTGCCCGAGTCGCACGGATCGGGTCCTCCCAGGAGCTCGATCCTGATGAAGCCGGTTGCCTTGTCGCCTTCCAGGTCACCGGCCAGCCGGTAGCGAATCTTCTCGGGCCCGCCTCGCGGCGTCATCTTGGTGAGGTCGAACTTGACCGTGTCGTCGAAGGAGCCGTTCTTCTTCACGTCAACGCTCTTCCGGAGCTCGCCCGACTGCTTGTCCTTGCCCGACTCGCAATCGAAAGACATGTTGACGACGAATGCGTTCTTGATCCTGCGGTCGTCGCCGGAGCCCAAGACGTCGAATCCGAGATAGTGGTTCTTCTTGTCCTCCAGCTTGCCTCCGTACTCGGGGTCCGGTTCCTCGAGTCCGGCGACGGCGACCCCTGGAATGGCGATCGCGCAGATGCAGATCGCCCCTGTCATGAATCCCTTGCGCACGTCTTTGCCTCCCTGCTCGATTGCGTTCGGACGATCCTAAGAGATTTGCTCAGCCCTCGCTAGCTCTGTGGCACCGGCGGCGCCGGCTTCTTTGCCTTCCACTCGACCAGACCCGAGCGGCAATTCGTCCCGATGATCTTCATCTTCAGCGTGCCCTTGGCCTCGCGGCCGTCGAGCTTGCCGTCGAGCGTGTATTTGATTCCCTCGGGAGTGCCACGCCGGCGGAACATGTCGGTCTCCGTCCCGCCGAACCTGCCATTCCCTGCGATGTCGAAAACGCCCTTGAACTCCCCGCCCTGCTTGCCGTCATCGGCGGGATCGTCGCAGCGATCAAAGGGCACGCCGACGACGAACATGTGTCTCAGCTCCTTGTCGCCACCGGACCCGGCGATGTCGAAGCCGATGTAGCGACCCTTTCTGTCATCGATCTTCCCCCCGTACTCGGGCGCATCCGGGCCGCCGAGGGCCAGGGCCGGGAATGCGATGGCGCCGATGCATGCTGCAGCCGTGAGTACGAATCGCATGCGGCGAGTGTAAACCGCCCGCTCAGCCTTCGCTCAGCCCGATTCGGCCGTGCAGACGCCGGAGGGGCGCAGGCGCCCACCAGTTCCACTTTCCGAGAAGCTCCATCAGAGACGGGACGAGGAGCGCCCGGATGATCGTGGCGTCGATCAGGACGGCGATCGCCGTGCCCAGTCCGACCTGCTTGATGAAGATGATCTCCGAGGTCACGAAGGAGCCAATCGCGATGCAGAAGAGGAGCGCGGCCGCGGTGACGATCCGCCCCGTGCGCTCGAGGCCGATCGCGACAGCTTCTGAGTCGGACGCCCCGCCGTCGCGCGCCTCCTTGATCCGCGACAGGAGGAACACCCCGTAGTCGGTCGAGAGCCCGAACGCCACCGCGAACAAGAGGAGCGGCTGCGTCGACTCCAGGCCTCCGTCGCTCGTGTAGCCCAGGAGGCCCTCGAACCGCCCGTCCTGGAAGATCAGGACGAGGATGCCGAACACGGCGCTCAGCCCGAGCAGGTTCATGATGAGCTGCTTGATGGGCAGGACAACGGAACCGGTCATGAGGAAGAGCACGACCAGCGTCACGATCGCGACGATGGCGAGGACGAGCGGCAGATGCTCGACAAGGCTGTCCTGAAGGTCGACGAAGTTCGCGGTGAAGCCGGTCACGAGCGACGTCTCGTCGATCGTCCGCAGGTCAGAGACCAGGGTCTGGCTCCGGTCGGCGAGCGGGGCGTTGTCCGAGACCACTTCGATGGCCCAGGCGTCGCCGGCAAGCTGCTGCGGCGGCAGGACCTCGGCGACGCCCTCGAGGCGGCCCGCCTCGGCCGCGACGCCCTTCACCGCTGCCGCCGACCCCTCGACGTAGAGCTGCACCGGGGCGTCGCGGAAGGGCGGGAACTCGGCGCGGAGCTCATCGTCCACCATCCGGGCGGAGGTGTCTTCCGGCAGGACCTGGGCGTCGACCGAAGTGAAGTTGATGCTGAAGAACGGGATGCCCAGCACGATCAGGAAGGTGGCGCTCGCCAGAGCGATCCGGCCGGGGACCCGCATCACGGTGCGTGACAGCCGGTACCAGAACCCTTCGGAGGCGGGGCGCGAGTCCGCCTCCGCGCGGCGCTGGAGGAACTTCGGCGACAGCGAGTTGACCCGCTCGCCCAGAAGCGCGAGGACGGCCGGCAGGACGGTCAGCGAGATGGCCGCTGCGGCGAGCGCGACCAGCGCGCCGCCGATTCCCATGGAATAGAGGAAGCGCTGCGGGAACACGGCGAGCGCAGCCAGCGCCCCCGCCACGGTGATCGACGAGTAGGCAACCGTGCGACCTGCCGTGGCCATCGTTCGCTTGAGCGCCTCCATTCCGGCGCCCGACTTCGCTATCTCCTCCCTGTAGCGGGAGACGACGAACAGGCTGTAATCGATCGCAAGCCCAAGCCCCAGCCCGGTCACGAGGTTCAGGGCGAAGATCGAGATCGAGCCGAGCTCGCTCGCGACCGTGAGCAGGAGGAACGTCGAGACGATCGCCAGGCCTCCGATGAGAAGGGGCAGGGCCGCCGCGACGAGGCTCCGGAAGAACAGCAGCGAGAGCAGGAACAGGATCGGGAACGCCAGGAGCTCGGCGCGCTGCAGGTCCGACTCGACGTTTTCGTTGATCTGCTGCTGGGCGACCGCGTTCCCTCCGACGAGGACATCGTCCTCATCCTCGAGCTCGGTGACCAGCGCTTCGCCCGTGTCCTGAAGGGCGTCGTCCTCCGTGGCCTCGAACTGGACGGCGAGGTAGGTGGACTGTCCGTCCTTCGAGACGAACGCCGGGGATTCGCTCTGGAGGAATCCGGACGCGCCGCGGACGCCTTCCACATCGCTCACCGCACGCGTGACCTCCTCAACGCGCTCCGACCCCTTCGGGCGTGGTCGGATCCGAACCCTGGATCAGGACGATCGCCTGTGCGTCGCGGTAGCCCGCGTCCTCGAGCTTCTCCTTCGCGATGAAGGACTCTTTGTCGGGGTCGTCGGCGCCATACGGATCCAGGCGGTCCGCCACGCCTGCGCCCAGCACGCCGGCGACGAGGAAGAAGACTCCGGCGATCAGAAGGACCCGCTTCGGGTGGCCCCCGGCGATGTTGGCGAGGCGGTTGAGCATCAGGGTGTGTCCTTTCGATCGTTCAGTTCGGCGAGCGCGCGCTCGCACCAGTCAGCCGCGAACTCGTTGTAAGCGAGCCCGTAGCGCAGGACCATCAGCGGCCCGAAGTCGTCGGACGACGCGGCGAAGGGCTCGATCTCGCGAAAGCGCTCGAGCGCGTCAAGGTGCTCCTCGCGCTTTGTCTCCAGGACCGACATCAACTCCTCCTGTGAGGCTTGACCAGAGAAGAAGAGCTTCAGCAGCGCTTCGTCGCGAAGCTCATGCACCTGCTCGTCCGAGCCGAGCCACTCGCTGAGAGCCTCGCGCCCGGTGTCGGTGATCGAGTAGACGGTCCTGGGCCGCTCGCCGTGGGACTCGTCCGACCCTTCGATCAGGCCTCGCTCTGCAAGGCGTTTCAGCTCGGGATAGATCTGCCCGTAGCTCGCCGCCCAGAAGAAGCGGGTCGACTTGTCGACCATCGACTTGATGTCGTAGCCCGACCTGGGGCGGCCTGCGATGAGGCCGAGGATCACGCGTCCTGTCGCCGAGAGCTCCATGTAGCAGACAGATATATCGGATTGATACATCCAGGTTTGTGACGCCGCGCACACACCGTCATCGGCCCGCCCTCAGTCGTCGATCAGGCCGAGCTCCCGCTTCATCTCGATTACGCGCTCGGCCGCTTGCGCCAGGCGTTCGGGGGCGATGTCGCCCTTCTTTACGGCTGTCTCGATCGTCTCGATGATCTCGTCCGGATCCTCGGGAGAGGCGATCTGCGCGAGGTCCGTCCCGGCGGCGATCGCCCGGACTGCGGCCTCGCCGGCGGAGTACGTGCCCTGGACGGCACCGACGCCCAGGTCGTCGGAGATGGCGACTCCCCGGAATCCCACATCGTCGCGGAGCAGGCCTGTCGCTATGCCGGGGGTCAGCGCACCGGGAACCACGGCGTCGAAGTCCGGGTACAGCCCGAGCGAGAGGACCATCGCGGGTGCGTCCTTCGCCACCTCGGCGAACGGAAGCAGGTCACGGCCCGTGAGGACCGGGAGGGGAGAGGAGATGGTCGCCGGCCCATCGGCGGTGTCCTGCGAAGCGGCGCCCAGCCCCGGGAAGTGGAGCGGCGCGCAGGCGATGCCGGCCGCTTCGCACCCTTCAAGCGACTCCCTGGTCAAGGCGGTCACCTCCGCCGGGTCGTCGGAGAAGGCACGGCCGGCCAGCGGGCTGTCGAGGGTCGCGACATCGGCCACCGGGAAGAGGTTGAGCTGAAAGCCGGCGTTGGCCAGGGCCTGCGCCGTTCCCTGCGCCCACGACCTGGCCTGCTCGAGCGAGCCGCTCCGCGCTACGTCGAGTGCGCGCATTTCGGGGGGCAGGTCCGGCAGAGCCCTGTAGATGCCGCCCTCCTGCGATGTGGCGATCATCGGTGGAGTTCCGTCGCCCGCAGAAAGCGCGCCGACCAGCTTCTTCCCGGGATCCAGGCCGGCCCAGTTCTCGGTTCCCACGATCACGGCGCCCAGGTCGTACCCGCTCAGCTCCGCGACCGCCGGGGCGTCGGGAGCGGTGCCCTCGAACCCGAGCATCAGGACCTGTTCGGCCTGTTCGGCGACCGACATCTCGCGCACGAGGGGGTCATCGGAGACCCGCTCCCGCTCCGCTTTCTCCTTGCCGGCCTTCTCCGCGGCCACGGAATCTGAGCCCTCGTCCCGGATCAGGAAGAACCAGACCGCGAGGCCGATCAGGAGCAGCGCGGCGACGGCGGCAACGCGCCTCAGGGAGAACCGCAGGCTGGGGACGGGCATTGCCTGATTATCCTCGGACGGGTGAGTCTTCCGAGCCGATTGGCGGCCGAGTGAGCGAGATCGTGGTCATGAAGTTCGGCGGCACCTCCGTTGCCGGGCCGGAGGACCTCAAGCGGGCCGCCGCTCGGATCGTTGCCGCGCGGGAGGGCGGAAGCCGCGTGGTCGCGGTGCTCTCGGCTCGCGGTAAGACGACGGATGACCTGGTCGAGATGGCCCACGAGATCTCCGACCGCCCGTACGAGCGCGAGATGGACATGCTGCTCTCGGTGGGCGAGCGGATCTCGTGCGCTCTTTGCGCGATGGCGATCCACGACATGGGCCACGATGCCGTCTCGCTTACCGGCTCGCAGGCCGGCATCGTCACCGACTCCTCTCACACGAAGGCGCGCATCCTGGAAGTCCGCGCGGACCGCATCCGCTCCGCGCTCGACCAGGACCGGATCGTGCTTGTCGCCGGTTTCCAGGGCGTGTCCGGCGACTCGCTCGACGTGACGACGCTCGGCCGCGGCGGCTCCGACACCACGGCGGTCGCCCTCGCCGCGGCGCTCGGCGCAACCGTCTGCGAGATCAACACGGACGTCCGGGGCGTCTTCACGGCCGACCCGCGGATCTGCCCGGACGCCTCCAAGCTCAGCGTGGTCTCGTTCGACGAGATGCTCGAGATGTCCGCATCCGGCGCAGGCGTCCTCCAGCTGCGCTCCGTCGAGTACGCCCGCAACCACGGCGTCCGCATCCATTGCCGTAGCTCGTTCGAGGAAGGGCGGGGTACCCTCGTCGTCTCCGAGGACGAGACGATGGAACGCCCGATGGTCACAGCCGTAACGCACACCTCATCCGAGGGCCGCGTGACGATCTCCGGGGTCAGCGACGAGCCCGGCGTCGCGGGCCGCATCTTCGCGGCGCTCGCCGACGCGAACGTGAACGTCGACATGATCATCCAGAACGAGCCGGTCAGCGATGATCAGAAGGCGGACCTCTCGTTCACGGTGGGCCGCGACGAGCTCCGCACCGCCACCGATGCCATCGAGGCGCTCGGAGTGGCGGAGAAGGTCCTTGCAGACGAGCGGATCGGCAAGGTCTCGATCGTCGGCGCGGGCATGCGCAGCCATCCCGGCGTCGCCGCAAGGGTCTTCGAGACGCTCGGCGAACAGGAGATCAACATCGAGATGATCTCCACGTCGCCGATCAAGATCTCGTGCGTGATCTCGGCTGATCAGGTTCCTGATGCCGTGCGCGCGCTCCACGCCGCATTCGACCTGGGCGACGGCGGAATCCAGCCGGAGGATCCGACCGGCGTTCACCGGCCGACGGTCAGTTCATGACTTATCGGGTCGGGGTCCTGGGCGCCACGGGCGCCGTGGGTTCAACCATCCTCCAGGTGCTTGCCGAGCGGGACTTTCCCGTCTCGGAGCTGGTGCCGCTGGCGTCGGGCCGCTCCGCCGGGCGCCAGGTGGAGTTCGGCTCCGAGGAGGTAACGGTCGTAGAAGTTTCCGAAGAGGCCATCCAGGGGCTCGACATCGTGCTCAGCTCAGCCGGCGGCTCGGTTTCTGCCGAGTGGGCGCCGAAGATGGTCGAGGCGGGCGCCGTGGTGGTTGACAACACCAGCTTCTGGCGGATGCATGCGGACGTCCCGCTCGTCGTCGCTGAGGTGAACCCTGACGCGGCCACTGAGCATTCCGGCCTGATCGCCAATCCCAACTGCACGACGATGCAGATGATGGTCGCGCTCGCGCCGATCCAGCGCCAGATCGGGATCGACCGGCTCGTCGTCTCGACCTATCAGTCCGTCTCCGGCACGGGCCAGAAGGCGATCGAGGAGCTCCACGCCCAATCCCGCGCGGTGCTTGCCGGCGACCCGCCCCAGGCCAAGGTGTATCCGCATCCGATCGCGTTCAACGTGATCCCTCAGGTCGAGACGTTCAAGGACGGCGACGATTACACCACCGAGGAGCGCAAGGTGATGGCGGAGACCTCGAAGATCCTTGACGTCAGCTCCGACGAGCTCCGCGTCTCGGCGACTTGCGCGAGGGTCCCGGTCGTCACCGGCCATTCGATCTCGGCGAACGTCGAAACCACGAAGGACTTCAGCCCAGAGGAGTGCCGCGAGCTGCTGGCCGGGGCGCCCGGCGTCGTCGTCATGGACTCGCCGGAGTCTGGGGTGTACCCGCTCGCGACCGATGTCGCGGGAACGGACGAGGTGCTGGTCGGGCGGATCCGCCGCGATCCCTCACACCCGCGCTGCCTCAACATGTGGATCGTGGGCGACAACCTACGCAAGGGCGCCGCGACCAACGCCGTGCAGGTCGCTGAGCTGCTCGCGGAGCGCGACCTGGTGCGCGTGCCCGCCGGCGCGGCCTCGTTCGGCTGAACGCCTTAGTTCGCCTTTTCGATCCAGCGGTTCGCGAGCGCGCGGAAGAACCCGCTGCGCGTGACGACGGCATGGACCTTGCCGTGGGTCGCGATCGGGATGACCAGCACGCGGTGATGAAGGAAGAGCTCTGCGAGCTGGGTGTCCGAGTAGTCGTCCTCGACCAGGACGTGGTCGGTGGTGAGGTACTTCGAGATCGACTCCGATCGGCACTCCTCCCGGCGCTCGATCGAGGCGTCGATCGAGCGCTTGATCATCGCGGAGGACGCAAGCTCGTTCATGTAGCCCGGGAAGAGCGCCCCCATGAACTCGCGCTCCCCGAAGATGCCCGGCGAACTTCCCGTCCGAGTCGACTGCGGGAAGAGCGGGGAGCCCAGACTCAACGACCCTCTCCGTCGCCGCGCCGACGGTGTCGTCGACGCTCAGGGGCTCGACCTCGCGAATGGCCTCCTTGACGATGGAATCGGGCACGACTCTCCTTCCTTAGAAAGCTATGTAGCGGATCGCGACGTACGCCGAAGCGATGGCGAGGCTCACGACGGTAACCGGGATGCCTACCCGGAGGAACGCCACGAACCCGATCGGCCTGCCCGCCCGCTCGGTGAGGCCTGCCGCCGCGACATTGGCCGCGGCGGCGATGATCGTGGCGTTTCCTCCAAAGCAGGCGCCGAGCGAAAGCGCCCACCAGTACGCGTGGTCACCGGGGTCCGACTGGAGCTCGCCGACCACGGGGATCATCGCGGTGGTGAATGGGATGTTGTCCACGATCGCTGAGCCGATCCCGCTGATCCAGACGATGCCCAGAAGCTCAGTCGCGCGGTCGCCTCCTGTGAGGTCCTCGACCGCGCTCGCGACCTCGCCGATGGCGCCCGTCTCCACGAGCGCTCCCACCATGACGAAGAGCGCCACGAAGAAGAACAGGGTCGGCCATTCGATCTTCGAGAGAGCCTGCTCCAAGTCGACCTTCGTCACCAGCAGCGCGACGGCCGCGCCGCTGAGGGCGACCGTGGCCGGCTCGATGTGGAGCGCCTGGTGGGCGAAGAAGAAGAGCACCGTCCCGATCAGGACCGGCCCTGTGCGCTTGAGCTCGTCCCAGTCTCGGATCGAGGCATTCGCGTCCAGCTCCATCACCAGCTTGCGGTTCGCCTCGTCGATCCGGATCTGGCGGCGGTAGAAGAGGTAGAGGCCTGCGATCACGACGGCGAAGGTCACGGCCACCACTGGCGCCAGGTTCACCAAGAACTGGTTGAACGAGAGGTCGGTGGCGCCGGCGATGATGATGTTGGGCGGGTCGCCGATCAGGGTCGCGGTACCGCCGATGTTGGATGCGATCACCTCGATCACGATCAGGGGAATCGGGTCGATATCCAGCGCGTCGGCCAGGAGGAACGTGATCGGGACAACGAGCAGGATCGTCGTCAGGTTGTCGAGGAAGGCGGAGAGGAGCGCGGTGGTCAAAGCCAGCGAAAGCACGACGCGAAACGGCTCCCCGCGCGAGATCTGCCCCGCCCGGATGGCGATGTAGTCGTAGACACCGGTCTGCTGGGTCAGATAGACCAGGATCATCATCCCCGCGAGGAGGCCGATCGTGTTGAAATCGACCGCCTCGATCGCCGCCTCCTGGTCGTACTCCGAGCCGACGAAGAGAACGACGATGGCGGCTCCGGCGAGGGCGACTTTGGTGCGATGGATGCGCTCGCTGGCAATCAGCGCTAGCGCGAGCAGGAATGTGGCAATCGCAATGGCCATAAGGCATTGATTGCCGACCAGACTTCCCGGCGCTCCACCCCGAGCGTATCAGCGCGCTCAGGTGTCCGGTTCTCGCCTGCTGCGCCGCGTCGGGTGGCGCCCGCCGGGCGCAAGAATGGCTACGCCCAGCGCGGCGCTGACCACAGATCCGGCGAGGATTCCGATCTTCGCGCCTTCGGCCAAAGCCGCGTCCGAGTAGGCGAGCGGCGTGATGAAGAGCGAGACCGTGAAGCCGATGCCGCCCAACGCCGCGGCGCCGAGGACTCCCCGCAGGTCCACGCCCTCGGGCAGCGATCCGAGGCGCAGCCACAATGCGAGCAGGGTGGCGCCGGCGATGCCCGAGAACTTTCCGACTACGAGTCCGACCGCAACCGCCAGGGCCACCTGCTGCCCTTCGGAGTCCGAGAGCGCCGAGCCGCCCAGTTCAACCCCGGCGTTTGCGAGGGCGAAGACAGGGAGGACGAAGTAGCTCGAGACGGGGTGGACGCGGGCTTCCAGGTCCTCCAAGACGTTCCTGCCACCCACTGGCTTCGCGGGAGTCAGCAACCCCAGCACGACGCCGGCGAGAGTCGCGTGTACGCCGGATTCGTGCATGGCAACCCAAAGAGCGACCCCGATCGGGATGTAAGCCGCCACCGCCGTTACGCCCAGCCGCCTCATCGCGATCACGACCAGCACGGCCGCCAACGCGGCGAGCAGCCAGCCCGCAGACAGATCGCCCGTGTATGCGATCGCGATCACGCAGATCGCCAGCACATCGTCCACCACCGCGATCGTGACCAGGAAGAGCTTTACGCCGATGCCGACTCGCTTGCCGAGGATCGCAAGGACGCCAAGCGCGAACGCGGCGTCGGTCGCCATCGGAATGCCCCACCCCTCGCGGGCGTCGCCGCCCGCAATGGCAAGGAATAGCGCAACGGGCAAGACGACTCCGCCGAGCGCGGCGATGATGGGTAGCGCTGCGGCCTTCGGCTCGCGCAGGTCGCCTACGACCAGCTCTCGCTTGATCTCGAGCGAGATCAGGAAGAAGAAGAGGACCATCAGCCCGTCGTTGACCCAGTGGCGCAGATCCTCGTCGATCGCCAGCTTCCCGACGCCGATCTGGAGCTTCGTGGTCCAGAGTGCCTCGTAGCCGGAAGCCCCCAGCCGTTGACCCAGACGAGCGCCGCGAGCGCCCCTGCAAGCAGAGCGAATCCGCCCACCGTCTCGGCGCGGAGGAAGTCGGCGATGGCACTACGGGATGGCACGCGCGTCCCTTCCCTGGAGCAATCTCGGAGCGATCACGCCGAAGAGCATCGCCAGCGCAGCTCCGATCGCGGTCTCCACGAGGCGGTCGTGGAAGGACAGTTCGAACTGCTGCGTGCTGGAGATCCCGCTCATGAGCAGGACCAGCAGGCCCGATCCCGCGGACATCACGTACCACGCACTGGTGCGGGTCGCGATCATGGCCGAGATCGTCAGGACCGTGATCGCCGCAAGGGCGACCTCGGCCAGGCCCTGGTGAAAGAACACGGCGGCCAGGCAGACGCCGACGAAGGTGGCGAGGATGCGCCCCAGGGCTCGGCTCGCCAGGAGCCCCGGGTCGGGGCGCATGATGAACGCTGCGGCGGCAGCGCCCCATGCGACGTGCTGAAGGTCGAGGATGAAGCCGAGCGCCAGCGCGATTCCGAGCGCCAGGGCGAAGCAGATCGCGTAGACCCGGGTCGCCCGCTCACCGGCCTGCATCCCGCCCAGTGCGGAGAACCGGGCGGGCGCGATCGCGGACGGAGGCACGGGGTGCCACATGACCGCGACGAACGTCGCCCAGAGGCCGCCGGCCACGAACATCGCCGCGATCACGAAGCCGTCGGGCGGTGGCTCGTTCATCCCGATGGCGAATCCGGGGACGCAGAGCAGGACCAGGAGCCGGGCCGCGGGCCGGTGGGACGCTGCCAGAACGCTCAAGTACGCAAGCACCGTCAACGCCCCCACCGCAGCAACCGGCCACTGCGCGAGAACGCAACCGGCCGCATACGCGACCGCGAATGCCACGGCGACGATCAGCCCGCGAACTCGCGCCTTCTGCTCGGGCGGGACGCCCAGGATCGCCACCAGCAGCGTCCCCATCGCCATGCAGATGCCGGCACTCACGTCGACGGCCACGATCACCGGCACGGCTGGCAGCGCGCCGATCGCCCCGCGCAGGGCGTCGTCCCAGTTCCAGGCGATCCCGATCCGGCTCTGGGTCACCGCTCGACCCTAGAGGCCGCAGCGGCTACGAGGCGGCGAGCTTTTCGATCACTTCGCGAGCGGTGCCTTCGTCGACCCCGGCCTGCTTCGCGTACAGGGCGACTGCTTCGTCGATGCGCCCGAACAGGACGAGTTGCTCGATCTCGGCTGCCGGCTTCAAGAGTTCGGAATGGTCCGTCATAAGTCGCGGCAGGGTAGCAGCGCCACCCGCGGCACTCGCGTCAGGCCGTCGCACCCGTCAGGCGCTGGACAACCGCGTCGGTCGAGGCGATGTGCCTGGGCATGCCGAGCTCCTTCGGCTCGTAGCCCATCGCAAGCCCGACGAGCTGCGGGAGGTGGAGCACGGCGAGGCCGAGGTCGCGGTTTACCGCCTTCGCCGCCTCCGGCTGCTGGAGGTCGAGGTTCAGGTGGCAAAGCGGGCATGGCGTGACGAGGCAGTCGGCTCCCTGGTCGATCGCGTCGCCGATGTGGGTGCCGGCCTGCGTCAGCGACGTCTCCCGGTTCATCGTGATGATCGGGAAGCCGCAGCACTTGCGTGAGCCGTCGTAGTCGACGACCGTGCCCCCGAGTGCCTCGATCACCTGCTCGAGGTAGATGTCGCGATCCGGGTTCTCGTCGTAGCCGAGGCGGGTCTTAGGGCGCAGGACGTAGCAGCCGTAGAACGGGCCGACGCGAAGGCCCTCGAGCGGCCGCTTCACCTTCGAGCGGAGGGTTTCGAGGCCGATGTCCTCGACCAGGAGCCAGAGGAAGTTCTTGTTCGTGAAGCCGTCCTTGCCCGCGACGTACTCGAGCCCCTCGCCGGAGAGCGCTTCGTTGATGTGCTTGCGGTACTCGGCGTTCGCGTCGAGCCGCTCCTGGCACTCGGACTGCGCGCCCTGGCACGTCGAGCAGATGTTCATCATCGCGAGGCCGGTCTCCTGGGCGAGCGCGAATGTCCGCGCGTTCAAGGTGTCGGCAAGCTCCTGGTTGTGCTCGGCGATCACGCCGGCGCCGCAGCAGTTCGCGCGGTCGAGCGTCAGCAGCTCGATGCCGAGCCCCTCCGCGACGAGCGCCATCGAGCCGTGCAGCTCGGTCGTGAAGCCGCGCGAGACGCAGCCGGGCCAGTACGCGAGCTTCATGGGTGGGCCTCCTGCTTTTCGGAATCTCTTTCGTTCATCTGGCCGGTGTCGGACTCGTGCTCGTCGACGTTGTCCTCGTCGGTCCCGGTGATGTAGAGGTTGAGCTGCCACTTGCTCTCCTCGGCACGTTCGTAGATCTTTTCGACGTGGTCCTGGGACTTGCCGGGAAGCTTGGGATGGACGCCCGGGATCAGCTTCGACAGCGAGCGCATCTTGCCGGTGCGGATGCCGCGGATCGCCGTGGGGAGGGACTCGAGGAGGCCCATCACGCCCTTCGGCTTCATCTTGCCCACGACCCCGGGTGCCAGCGACTCCTGGAGGAGGAGCGACTCGTCGAGCGTTCCCTTCTTCTTGATGATCTTCGTGAACGCGGCCTCGTGGCTGTGGCCGTTGTTCTTGTCGACGATGCCGGCCTCGTCCGCCGCGCGCCTGAGGCGCATGATCTGGTTCATCGGATCGACGCCCTTGGGGCAGGCGGTGATGCAGCTGAAGCAATGAGTGCAGTCGTAGATGCCGTGCGGATCCTGAGCGAGGTCATAGAGCCGCTCGTCGGTCTCGACGTCGCGCGGGTCCCCGACGAAGCGGTAGGCCTTGGCCAGTGCGGCGGGGCCGATGAAGTCCGGGTCGGCCTCCATCGAAAGGCACGCGGATACGCACGCCCCGCACTGGATGCACGAGATGGTCTGCGTGATGTCCACCATGTTCTCGTGGGGGACGACGCGCTCGCGCTCCGGCGGGTTGCCGTCGTCCAGGAGCCATGGGGTGACACGGCGCATCTTCTTCCAGTGCGTCGACTCCATGTCGGTGACGAGGTCCTTGATCACGGGCATGTTTCCCATCGGCTCAACGACGATCGGATCGTCCGACCCGTTCATGCGGTTGGCGGCCTCGTGGGCCTCACCCAACTGCGTCTTGCAGGCGAGGGTGGACTGGCCGTTCACCTTCACGCCGCAGGAACCGCAGATGGCGGCACGGCAGGAGCAGCGGACGGCGAGTGAGCCGTCCTGTCGATCCTTGGCCTGCAGCAGACCGTCGAGAACGGAGAGGGTGGGGTCGAGGTCGACCTCGAAGTCCTCCCAGTAGGCGCCGGCAGGACCGCGGTCGTCTGCCTCGGGCTTCTGTCTACGGACTCTGAGTGTGTAATTGGCCATGGGCCTAATACGTCCTCTCCTGCGGTTGCCAGTCGGTGATCGTCACGTCCGAGTACGAGATCTCGGGGCCGTCGCCGTTCATGGTCAGGTCGATGTGCTTGAGCCACTCGTCGTCGTTGCGGTCCGGGAAGTCGGTGCGGAACTGGGCGCCGCGGCTCTCCTCGCGGTGAAGGGCGCCCAGGCACGTGCACTCGGCGGAGTCGAGCATGAAGCCCAGCTCGATCGCGCCCAGGACGTCCTGGTTGAAGATCGTGCCGCGATCGTCGATGTAGGCGGTCTTCGCCTCTTCCTTGAGCCGCTTGACGACTTCCAGGGCGGTCTCGATCGACTCCTTCTCGCGGAAGACGGCCACATGCTTGTCCATGGTCTGGCCGAGCTCGAGCTTGATCTCTGAGATGCGCCGGCCCTCGCCGCGCTCGCGGCCGATGATGTCGGCGATCTGCTTCTCCTCGTCGGCGAGGACCGCCCGTGAGGCGACGCCGAAGTCCGTGCGCTTTGCCCGGTTGGCCGCGTGCTCGCCCGCGCGGCGGCCGAAGATCAGGGTGTCCAGCAGGGAGTTGGCGCCCAGGCGGTTGCCGCCGTGGACCGAGACGCATGCGCACTCGCCGGCCGCGTAGAGGCCGGCGACGTTGGTCGCGCCGTGGATGTCGGTCTTGACGCCGCCCATCGTGTAGTGGTTGCCGGGCTTGATGTGGATGGGCTCCTGAGTGATGTCCACGCCGGCGAAGTCCCGGCCCACGAGGACGATCTCGCGTAGCGCTTCGTGGACGCGCTTGCGGGGGACGACCGTGACGTCGAGTGCGACGGTCCCGTCGGGGAACCCGCGGCCCTCGTTGATCTCGGTCTGCTCGGCGCGGGAGACGACGTCCCGCGACGCAAGCTCCATCTTGTTGGGGGCGTAGCGCTCCATGAAACGCTCGCCCTTCGCGTTCAGCAGGTGGGCGCCCTCGCCGCGCGCGCCCTCGGTGATCAGGAAGCCTTTGCCCGCGAGCGTCGTCGGGTGGTACTGGATCATCTCCATGTCCATGAGCGGTGCGCCGACGCGGTAGGCCATCGCGATCCCGTCGCCCGTGCAGATGAGCGCGTTGGTCGTGGGCCGCCAGATCTGTCCGTTGCCGCCGGTGGCGAGGATCACGTTCTTGGCCTCGAACAGCTCCATCGAGCCGGTCTTGACGTTTCTGGTGACCGCGCCGACGCACTCGCCGTCGGCATCGATCGCGAGCGCGGTCGTGAAGTACTCCTCGTAGCGGTCGACCGTGTCCGAGTGCTTCATCAGCTGCTCGTAGAGGACGTGCATGATCGCCTGGCCGGTGATGTCCGCGACGTAGTAGGTGCGCGCCGCCGAAGCGCCGCCGAACGCGCGCGTGCCGAGGTGACCTTCGTCGTCGCGATGGAAGGGGACCCCGAGGTGCTCGAGGTGGATGATCTCCTCCGGCGCCTCGCGGCACATGATCTCGATCGCGTCCTGGTCGCCCAGGTAGTCCGAGCCCTTGATCGTGTCGAAGGCATGCGACTCCCACGAGTCGTCGGGGTTGAGCGCGGCGTTGATCCCGCCCTGCGCGGCGTTCGAGTGCGAGCGCACGGGGTGGACCTTCGAGATGATCCCGACGGACACGCCGGCCTGCGCAGCCGCCAGCGCGGCGCGCTGCCCGGCCAACCCTGCTCCTATGACGAGTACGTCGTGACGAGGCATCTGCGGCGGCGCACTTTATTCGACGCGCGAGGCGTCAAATCCGACATCAGCGCTTGGAATCCACGCGTCGGTGGGCGCTGATGCGGACGTGGGTCGATTTCTTCCCGGTATCCGGGAACAAGACGCCCCACGTCTGAACGGGACTCCCGGCTACTGAGCTTCGATCGGGCCCGATCGTCCGCGGAGCTTGTGGATCATCGCGCCGCGGTATTCGCGGTTCAGCTCGCCGATGACCTTGATCGAGATGTTCTGCGGGCAGACCTGCTGGCACTCGCCGGTATTCGTGCAGCCGCCGAAGCCCTCGTCGTCGTGCTGGCGGACCATGGAGCGCACCCGGTGATGGCGTTCGGGGTCGCCCTGCGGGAGCAGGTTGAGATGGGTCACCTTGGCTCCCGTGAAGAGCATCCCCGACCCGTTCGGGCAGGCGGCCACGCATGCCCCGCAGCCGATGCAGATCGCTGCGTCCATCGCCGCCTCCTGGATCTCGGGATGCACCGGGATCGAGTTCGGCTCTGGCTTCGGTCCCGCGTTGACCGAGACGTAGCCGCCCGACTCGACGATGCGGTCGAGCGGGGAGCGATCGACCATGAGGTCGCGGAGCACCGGGAACGCGGTGGCCCTGAAGGGCTCGACGGTGATCTCCTGACCTTCCTCGAAATCCCGCATGTAGATCTGGCAGCTGGTCACCTGGCGCGGGCCGTGTGGCATGTCGTCGATCAGAAGTGAGCACGAGCCGCAGATCCCCTCGCGGCAGTCGTGGTCGAAGGCGACGGGGCTTTCGCCCGCTTCCAGCAGGCGGTCGTTCAGGACGTCGAGCATCTCGAGGAACGACGCGTCCTCGTCGATCTCCACGTTCTCGTATCGCTCGAATCCGCCTTCGGCCTCGGCCGAGGGCTGACGCCAGATGTTGAGCGTCACCTGCATGGACACCGCCTCATATGTGCTGCCTCCTCGGCAGGGCTCGGCTTCGCTCCGCTCCGCCTCACTTGTAACTCCTCGTGGCGAGCTCGATCGACTCGAACTCCAGCTTCTCGATCTGCATCTCGGGCTCTGAGCCCTCGCCTTTCCACTCCCATACCTGCACGTTGGCATGCCCGTCGTCGTCGCGCACGGCTTCCCCCTCGTCCGTCTGGTGCTCCTCACGGAGGTGGCACCCGCACGATTCCTCTCGGACGAGCGCGTCGCGGCACATGAGCTCGGCCAGCTCGAGAAAGTCGGCGATGCGCCCGGCGTACTCGAGCGACTGGTTGATGCCTGCGTCCCCGGGCTCGATCCGGACGTCCGACCAGAACGCGTCGCGTAGCTCCGCGATGCGCCCCATTGCCTCGCGCAGGCCGTCGGACTCCCTGGTGATGCCGCAGTGATCCAGCATGACCTCGCCGAGCTCGCGGTGAAACACGGTGTGTGGCGTGTTGCCGCCGACTCCCAGGAGCCGGTCGATCCTTTCGCGGACGTCCCGCTCCGCCGCTTCGAACGACGGGTGGTCGGTGGCCACGTTGTCGTGAACTCCCGAGACCCAGTTGGTGACGGTGTGGGGGGCGATGAAGTAACCGTCGGCGAGGCATTGCATCATCGCGCTGGCCCCCAGGCGGTTCGCCCCGTGGTCGGAGAAATTCGCCTCGCCGATCGCGAACAGCCCCGGGATTGTGGACTGGAGCTCGTAGTCCACCCAGAGGCCGCCCATCGAATAGTGCGGGGCGGGGTAGATCATCATCGGCGTCTTCCAGGGCGAGTCGCCCGTGATCCGCTCGTACATCTCGAACAGATTCCCGTAGCGATCCGCGATCACGTCGGCGCCGCGGTCAGAGATCGCGTCGCGGAAGTCGAGATAGACGGCGCGGCCGGTGCCCCCGACGCCAAGGCCGTCGTCGCAGACGATCTTGGCCGCGCGGGAAGCGACGTCGCGGGGCACGAGGTTCCCGAAGCGCGGGTAGCGCTCCTCGAGGTAGTAGTAGCGCTCGGCCTCCGGGATGTCGGCCGGCTCGCGCACCTCCGCGGGGTCGCGCGGGACCCACACCCGCCCGTCGTTCCGGAGGGACTCGGACATGAGCGTGAGCTTGGACTGGTAGAGCCCCGTTGCAGGGATCGAGGTCGGGTGGATCTGCGTGAAGCAGGGGTTGGCGAAGGCAGCGCCCCGGCGATGGGCGCGCCACGCCGCGGTCACGTTGCAGCCCATGGCGTTGGTCGAGAGGAAGTAGACGTTGCAATAGCCGCCCGTCGCGAGCACCACGGCATCCGCGGCGTGCCGCTCGATCTCGCCCGTGATGAGGTTCCGGGCGATGATCCCTCGCGCCTGGCCGTCGACCAGCACGACGTCCAGCAGCTCATGGCGGTTGTGGACGGTGGCGCGGCCCTCCGCGACCTGGCGCTGCAGCGCGGAGTACGCGCCCAGGAGGAGCTGCTGGCCGGTCTGCCCGCGGCAGTAGAAGGTTCGCTCGACGAGGACTCCGCCGAACGAGCGGGTCGCGAGCATCCCGCCGTACTCGCGGTTGAACGGAACGCCTTGCGCGACCGCCTGGTCGATGATGTTGGTCGAGGTTTCTGCGAGCCGCCAGACGTTCGCCTCGCGGGCGCGGAAGTCTCCGCCCTTGATCGTGTCCACGAAGAGGCGCTGGACCGAGTCACCCTCGTTCGCGTAGTCCTTGGTCGCGTTGATCCCGCCCTGCGCGGCGATCGAGTGGGCGCGCCGTGCCGAGTCCTGGAAGCAGAACGCGTCCACGGTGTAGCCCTGGCCGGCAAGGGTTGCGGCGGCACTCGCGCCTGCCAGCCCGGTGCCGACCACGATCACGCGATGATCCGCGCGCTGGCGTGGCCCGACGAGGCGATGGGCGTCCAGCCAGTTTTGCCACTTGTCCTGGATGGGGCCCTCCGGAATGCGGGAGTCGAGTTTCATCCGATCAATCCTGTCCAGAACGCGATCGGAACCGCCATGAACCCGCCGGCGACGCCCACCGCGACGATCGTCGACATGCGCCGGAAAGCCGGGTTGCGGTTCGGCTTGTCCCAGCCGCCCGTCTGGAAGAAGCTCCAGACGGCGTGCCGCAGGTGGAACCCGAGAGCGAGCGCGGCCGTGACGTATATCGCGACGAAGCCGGGGTGCTGGAAGGCCCTGTCGAGGTTGTCGTAGACGGCGCCCTGCGCGAATTCGCCGGGGTCGACCGTGCCGGTCGTGAAGTGGAGGATGTGGAAGATGACGAAGACGAGCAGGATGACGCCGCCGGCCTGCATCGTGCGAGTGGAGAGCGATCGCTTGATCACCGGGGGACGGCGCCCCATCGGGCGGGCTGCCCGGTTGCGGCCGGCCAGCTGGGCAACCGCGACGATGTGGATGACGAAGGCGGCCAGCAGGAAGACCCTGACGAGCCAGAGGAGCCCCTCCCTTGGAACCACCGGCTCGCCGACGGTCCGCAGGAACTCCGCGTAGGCGTCGATCGAGCCACTCGCATCACCGGGGCCCTGAAACACCTTCAGGTTCCCGAGCATGTGCGAGATCACGTAGAGGATCAGGACCGCGCCGGTCACGGCGACGACCTGCTTCTTGCCGACGGACGACCCCCAGAATTCCCGCAGCCACGCCCCCCGCTTCGGCGCCGACCCGCGCTCGGCCGGCATGGTCGCGGGTGCGCTCATCCTCTTGAGGACCTGGCAACCATCGGCTGCGCGATCCTAAACGGAAAGCTCTTGCTCAGGGTCTTGGCGGTGGCTTGTCGGTGCGCTCTCGCGGTCCGACGCGCGAGCGGACACCCCGGACCAGGCCGGACAGCCCCCCGGATCCCTTCCGCTTGGTGAGGGGCGCCGGGTGCGTGTCGCCCGAGGCCTTGTCGGCCTGGAGGGCCCTGTCGGACTCCTCGAGGAGATGCAGCATCGAATCGCCGCGCCGCCATTGCGCGACGCCAGCCGAGGTCGCCACGTCGAGGCCGGTCGATTTCGTGACAGACGCTCCCATCGCGCGGCGCATGCGGATGGCGGCCCGCCGGGCCTCGGGGAGCGAAGTCTCGGGCATCACCACCACGAACTCATCCCCTCCGAAGTGCCCGACGCAATCGAAGCCGCGGGCCGAGCCGACCAGGGCTTCCCCTGCGCTTGCGAGCACGTTGTCGCCCTGAAGGTGCCCGTGCTCCTCGTTGATCGCCTTGAAGCGGTCGATGTCGAGGAAGCAGCACGAGAGGGCGTGGCCCTGGCGGGTGGAGCGCTGGATCTCTGCAGTGAGCATCTCGAGGACGCGTTCGTACCTGAGGCAGCCCGTGAGCTGGTCGACTCCGGACGAGCGCAGGACAGCGCCCACGGCTTCGCCGCCCTCGCTCATGCAGAGGCCCGCGAGGCGCGCGTGGGCGTTGGCCGCCCAGGTCAGCTCGCCCCGGCTTAGATGGGAAGGGCGATCGAACCCCGCGTAGATGACTCCAAGCGGTTCATCCGGGCCCGAGATCCGGCACGCGATCGCGTGCCACGCGTCCGGGCTTCCGGATCCCTCGCGCCATCCGGAAGCGGGCTCCAGGCTGGCGCCTTCTGCCTTGAGCGCGTGGCCGAGAAAGCTCCCGCGCGTCCAAGGAACCGTCGCTCGCCGGGCCGCGTATCCCGCCGCCGAGAGCAGCTGGGGCTTGCCATCCGTATCGAGGCCGAGAAGTATCCCGGTGTCGGCGCTGAGCGCGGACACGAAGCATCGGAGGACCACGTCCAACGACGTCTGCATCTTGTCCGGAACGTCTCGTGTGGGAGTACTAGATAGCTCCATCCGAGTCCTACGTGTGCGCCGGATGGCATCTCCCAAGCAGAGGTCCCTCAGGCTGCGGGGCCGCGGGTTCTTCTTGTCCTATGTCGGAGAGCTTTCCGGCAATCGCGGATTTGTAACTGCCTGAACTGCTCTGAGCGACCCAGTCTAAGCCATTCCGGCCGGCGGGGCATCGGTCATCGCATCGCGCAGGGCACGCCCGATCTGCTCGGCCGTGACGATCCCCAGTAGGCGCCCGTCGGAGTCCACGGCAGCGAGTGCGCCGAGGCGGCGTAGCGCGTCATTGCCGAGCAGTGAGTCGAGCGGTGCGTCCGTTGACACATGCAGCGTTCCTGCGGCATCGGCCTCGAGAAGGTCGCCTACCCGCTTGGTCGCGCGATCCCCGTCCGGAACGGCGTCGGCGGCTTCGCGGACAATCAGGCCCAGGAAGCGCTCCGCGGCATCGGTGACGGGGAACCACGGCCACCTGTAGCGCAGGAAGAACTCGTCGAGTGCCCGCTCGACGGTGGTGTCGTCGGCGATCGACACCGGCTCCGTGTCCATGACGTCGGCGACGCTCAGGTCTCCGATCCTGCTCTCGACCTCGGTCCGGCGAACGGTTCCGCGCGCCGCCGAGCCGAGCAGGAACCCCACCAGCGCGAGCCAGACGCCCGAGATGATGTCGCCGGTCGCCATCACCAGCAGGACGCCGCCCCCGATGAAGACATACGAGAAACCCTGCCCCGTGAGCGCCGCGAAGCGGGTGGCCTTGTTGCGGTCGCCGGTGATCCGCCATGCGAGCGCTCGCAGGATGCGACCGCCGTCGAGAGGGAAGGCGGGAATGAGGTTGAAGACGAGCACCACGACGTTGAGGCTCGCCAGCCACGCGATCACGGCGAGGCCGCCCGAAACGTCGGCGTCGTTCGAAACGACCATGGCGTCGAAGAACTCCCGCTCCGACCCCGCCAGGCCGATGCCGACCGCGCCGGCGATGATCGCGATCGCCAGCGTCACCGCCGGCCCGGCGGCGGCGATTCGGAACTCGACGCCCGCCGAGTCGGAGTCGCGCTGCATATGCGCGAGGCCGCCGAACAGCCAGAGCGTGATCTCCGAGATGCCGATGCCGTTCCTGACCGCGACCAGCGCGTGCCCGAGCTCATGGAGGACGATCGATCCGAAGAAGGCGAGCGCGCTGATCACCGCGAGCGCGAACGGCGCGATCGAGCCGTCCCGTGCGCCGGTTATGTCGCCGTAGTAGCCCGAGAGCCAGAAGATGACCAGGAAGAGGACGAGAAACCAGGAGTAGTCCACCCCGATCCGGATTCCGCGGACACGGAAGAGCGTGAGCGCGGCGCGCGCAGGCACCGGCTACCCGCAGTCGTAGAGGAGATCGCCGTTCTCGTCGAGGGCGAATCCGACAAGGAGCGCCGGCGAGTTCGCGACGCCCTCTTCTTCCAGCCCCTGAAGCTCGACGGTCAGGGTGTCCCCTTCAGCCTCCGCCGAGAGGATCTCGAAGCCGACCGAGCCCGAGGTCTTGCGGAGATCCTTCCCAAGCCGGTCGGCGTCAGCCTTGCCGTCAACCGTGATGAACAGGTCCGCGGTTCCGTCGACGAAGTCCTCATAAGCGATGAGCGAGATGCACTCGGTTCCCTCGACCTCGGGAATCGTCGCCATGGTCACGGGCGCGTCGAGCGCCTCCAGTGCTTCGAGCTCGCCGGTCTCGGAAGGCTCGGCCTCGCCCGAGGCGACCGCCTCGACTCCCTCGGGCGAGTATCCCAGGACCACGAAGCCGTCGCCGGGCGCCACGGCGGTGTACGTGAGCTCCTCGGGGTCGCCATCGGTGGAGATGACGTCTCCGTCTTGCTCCCAGCCCTCGTCCTCGAGCGACGTCGCGATCTCCTCGAAGTCCTGAGAGGTCGAAAGCAGGGCCACAGCATCGTCGGAGATGAACGGATGCGACGCATAGGCCGTAACGAGTGAGTGGTCCACGGCCGAGCGGACCGGGTTTTCGATGACGGCTGACAGCTCACGTAGCCCGAAGAAGGTGCTGAATCCGAAGCGGACCTCGGGGGGGCTGCTTCCAAGGGCGGTCGGGTCGGCGTCGGCCGGCAGGCCCGCAGCCTCCCTTGCGGCGACGACATCCGCCGCTACGGCCTGCGGCGTCCCGGCATCGGGCAGCTTGGCGGCGAGCTCGGAGGCGCTCAGGCCGCCATCGGTGTCGGGGAAGTCGCCCCCATCGTCGCCGCCACACGCGGCGATTGCGAGCGCGGCGATGAGCACCGCGAAGAGCGCTGAAAGTCCCCTGAGCACGGCAAAGACGCTAGCGAGTCGCCCACCATTCACGCACCTGCTTCTCCCGCCGTCGTTCGGCGACGCGTCAAACATCTTCGAACTGCGCGGGCTCCTTCGACATGGCGGCCGTGACCGCCGCGATCTGGTTGGGGCTGCCGACCAGCGCTCGCTGCAGCTCGGCCTCGAGTTTCAGCGCGGCCTCGCTTCGCCCGGTGTACGACTCGTTTAAAAGGCGCTTGCCCGACCGGATCGCGTGCGGCGACTTCGAGGCGATCTCGGCCGCCAGGGCCTTCGCCTCGGAATGCGGGTCGTCGGCGATCCGTGTGACCAGGCCGAGCCATAGCGCCTCGCCCGCGCCGATGTTGCGCCCGGTGAAGACGATCTCCTTGGCCACGTCCAGCGGAACGAGGGTGGGGAGGACCTGCGTGATGCCCATGTCGGGGATCAGGCCGTAGCGGATCTCCATCACGCAAAGCTTGAGCTCGGGAGCGGTGATCCTCATGTCGGCCCCGAGCGCAATCTGGGCGCCGCCGCCCAGGCAGTTGCCGTGGAGCGCGGCGATGACCGGCATCGGGAGCCGCTGCCAGTCGTAGGCCACGCGCTGGGCGATGTTCGCGACCTCGCCGGGAACGTCGGCGATCATCTCGTCGACCCCGATGTCGCCGGCCATGAAGCTCGGGAAGTCGAGCCCCGAGCAGAAGCTCGGCCCCTCCCCCGACAGGACCACGGCGCGCACGTCGTCGCGCCCGGCCAGCTCGTCGGTCGCTGCGTCAAGCGCCTGGAACATTGGCCAGTCGAGGGCGTTGTGCTTGTCGGCGCGGACCATGCGCACGTCGGCGACGCCATCGGCCACATCGATCTGAACCCGGTCGTCGGACATCGCCGGGATCCTACGGGCAGTCGTATGAGTTGAAGGGCGGTGGCGCGAGCCGCTTGGGGCCCTTCACGACTTCTGTCTCGCCGTCGGGGCCCGCCTCGGTCGTCTGCGAAACGCTGATGATCTGCAAGATGGGGTCCAGGCCATCTTTGCTTGGCTTCTTCACGTTGAAGGGCACCAGGAGCGCGTCGACCAGGACCGTTGGCGTGCCGGTCGCGACTCCCTTGAGCGCTTTGGGTTCGAAGCGCTCCGGCTCGGGCTTCTCCCCTTCGATGATCAAAGCAAGCGCGGCGCCCTCTCCGGTCGCCTCCTGGTCGACGGCGAACGCGGTGACACAGGATTTCTTCGGCGCATCGGCATACGCGAGCCGAACCGAGCCGCTCGCCCGCTCGAGAGCCTTGGCGGCCTCGCCCGGCTTGGCCTCGTTCGTCATCCGGCGTAGGACTTGTGCAGCGTCGCCCTTGGACCTCGCGAAGATAAAACGCCCGCTTCCGGCGTCGACCACGAAGCGCGACGCGCCTACCGGCGTCTCCCGGCCCGCGACGAAGTACTTCCCCTTCAGCGTGTAGTCAGCGAGTTCGAGCTTGCGCTCGATGTCCTCGAGAGGCTCACTCGTGGAGACGATGCTGACCGCCTCGGAGCCCGCCGCGGCCCGGATAAGCGAGCCGTCCAAGGGAGTTCCCCCCTTGCCGTCGAGCTCCGACATGAAGACGTTGGATAGGTCGGGGTAAGCCCGGGATGTGACCTGGAAGAGGTTTGCCTCGGGGCTCCTAGGCCGCGGCAACGCCTTGTCCGAGATCGGCAGCGCGTTCGCGTCCTCGGGCAGCTTGAGCTCCTTGCGAGCAGCGGCGATGTCGACGGCCTGAACCATCTGCGAGTCCGCGGGCAGGTAGCTTGCGAGCGATACGGGCTTGCCCGCGGCATTGGTCTTCGCCTCCTCCTCGGAGCAGGAGGCGAGGGTGACGGCCAAGGCCAATGCGAGCGCAACCCGAAGTCCTCTGCCCGCCACTTCGGGGAACTCTCCCTACGCGGCCGCGTGCCGAGTGATGATTCGCTCGAACGCGGTGCCCGCCGGCAGCGTCCCGAACGCGCGGCCGGAGTCGCCCCCGAGCCGTGACGCGCAGAACGCGTCGGCGACCGCCTCGTCCCCGAAGCGGATGAGGAGCGAACCCTGGAGCGCCAGCGCCATGCGCTCGACGACGCGCCGCGCCCGCGACTCGATCGTCTCGATGTCGCCGAGCTCCTCCTTCAATTCCTCGACGGCTGCGTCCAGACGCTCGTCGGAGCCGGCGGCCTCCGCGACCTCGCCCAGGAAGGCCTCGAGCGCGACGGGGTTCTTCGCCATCCCGCGGAGCACGTCAAGGCACTGCACGTTCCCCGAGCCCTCCCAGATCCCGTTGAGCGGAGACTCGCGATAGAGGCGCGGCATCCCGGACTCCTCGACGTACCCGTTCCCCCCGAAGCACTCGAGCGCCTCGGCGGCGTGAGCGGGCGCCCGCTTGTTGACCCAGTACTTCAGGACCGCGTTCGCCAGGCGGCGGAACTCGATTGCGCCCTCGTCGCCGGCGCCGGCCTCGTCATACGAGCGGGCGAGTCGCATCATCCCGATCGTCGCGGCCTCCGATTCGACCGCGAGGTCGGCCAGGACGTTCTGCATCAGCGGCTGCTCGATCAGAAGCTTGCCGAAGGCGGCCCTCTGGGACGTGTGGTGGATCGCGGCGGCAACCGCGGTGCGCATGCCACCCGCGCCGCCGATCACGCAGTCGAGCCGCGTGTGGTTGACCATCTCGATGATCGTCGGGACGCCGCGTCCCTCCTCTCCGACCATCTGCGCCCACGCGCCGCGGAACTCCACCTCCGAGGAAGCGTTCGAGCGGTTTCCGAGCTTGTCTTTCAAGCGCTGGATCTCGATGCGGTTGCGCTCGCCGTCAGGGGTGAAGCGGGGGAGGAGAAAGCACGAGAGGCCTCCTTCGGACTGCGCGAGGACGAGGAACGCGTCGCACATCGGCGCGGACATGAACCACTTGTGCCCGGTCAGCGCGTACTCGGCGCCCGGCCCGCCGCCGTTCAGCGCCACCGCGGCGGTGGAGTTGGCCCTGACGTCCGAGCCGCCCTGCTTTTCGGTCATGCCCATCCCGCACAGGGCGCCGGCCTTGTCGGGCGCGGGGCGCAGGCGCTCACCGTCGTACGAGGTCGACAGGAACCGCTGCTCCCACTCCGCGGCGATCTCGGGCTGAGCGCGGATCGCCGGGATCGCGGAGTAGGTCATGGAGATTGGGCAGCCGACTCCCGCATCCGCGGTGAAGGACATGAACATGGCGGCGCGAGCGACGTGCGCTCCGGGCTGCGGCTCGCGCCAAGGAAGCGCGTGGATGCCGAAGCCGACACCCGCCCGCATGAGCTCGTGCCACGCCGGGTGGAATTCGACCTCGTCGATGCGATGGCCGGTGCGGTCATGGGTGACGAGGCGGGGCTCGTTCTCGTTTGCTTCCCGGCCCCACTTCTGCGCCTGCTCCGAGCCCGAGAACGCTCCCACTTCGGCGACTCGCTCCTCTGCCCAGTCGCCGCCCTCACGACGAAGCGCCTCGACCAGCACCTGGTCCGAGGCGAAGACGTTGTGGCCCTCGAGAGGAGCGGCCTGATTGACGACTTCGTGTGTTGCGTGGGCTGCGCGCTTCTCGACCGTTGCCATGCGCCCGGAATGGTACGCGCAACGGAAACGGACACCGATAGCCTGCGCACCCCCCGAATCGCGAGGAGCGCATGGCAAAGATCGAAGTGAAGAACCCCATCGTCGAGCTCGACGGCGACGAGATGACCCGGATCATCTGGGAGTTCATCAAGGAACAGCTCATCGTCCCGTACCTGGACGTGGAGCTCCTCTACTACGACTTGGGCATCGAGAGCCGCGACGCGACCGAGGACCAGATCACCGTCGATGCCGCAAACGCCATCAAGGAGCATGGGGTCGGAGTCAAGTGCGCGACGATCACGCCGGACGAGGCGAGGGTCGAGGAGTTCGGCCTAAAGGACATGTATCGCTCGCCGAACGGCACGATCCGCAACATCCTGGGCGGCGTCATCTTTCGCGAGCCGATCGTGATCTCGAACGTCCCGCGCCTGGTGCCGGGCTGGACGAAGCCGATCATCATCGGTCGTCACGCCTTCGGCGATCAGTACCGCGCGGAGGACGCGCTCATCCCGGGCGAGGGCAAGCTGACGCTCACGTGGACGCCGAAGGACGAGGGTGAGCCGATCGAGATCGACGTCTTCGACTTCCCCTCGAGCGGCATCGCGATGGCGATGTACAACCTCGACGACTCCATCCGCGACTTCGCGCGCGCCTCGTTCCGCTACGGGCTGAATCGCGAGTACCCCGTCTACATGACGACGAAGAACACGATCCTCAAGAAGTACGACGGGCGGTTCAAGGATCTCTTCCAGGAGGTCTTCGACGACGAGTTCAAGGCCGAGTTCGACGAAAAGGGGCTCACGTATGAGCACCGACTGATCGACGACATGGTCGCGGCCGCTCTCAAGTGGGAGGGCGGCTACGTGTGGGCGTGCAAGAACTACGACGGCGACGTCCAGTCCGACACCGTCGCTCAGGGCTTCGGCTCGCTCGGCCTGATGACGTCCGTCCTGATGACGCCCGACGGCAAGACCGTCGAGGCCGAGGCCGCACACGGCACCGTCACCCGGCACTTCCGCGAGCACCAGAAGGGCAACCCGACCTCGACCAACCCGATCGCGTCGATCTTCGCCTGGACACGCGGCCTTCAGGCCCGCGGGCGGATGGACGAGACCCCCGAGGTCACCGACTTCGCGGAGACCCTCGAGCGCGTCTGCGTTGAGACGGTCGAGAGCGGGAAGATGACCAAGGACCTGGCGCTTCTGGTGGGCAAAGACCAGGACTTCTTAACGACGCAGGAGTTCCTCGCGTCGATAGACGAGAACCTTCAAAAGGAGATGAATTAATTGGCAAGCACACCCGTAAAGGTCACAGTCACCGGCGCCGCCGGCCAGATCGGCTACGCCCTGTTGTTTCGCATCGCCTCCGGCGAGATGCTCGGCAAGGGCACGCCGGTCCACCTCAACCTGCTGGAGATCCCGGATGCCGTCAAGGCTGCCGAGGGAACCGCGATGGAGCTGGACGACTGCGCTTTCCCGCTGCTCTCAGGCATCGACATCTTCGACGACGCGACCAAGGCGTTCGACGGGTGCAATGTCGGGCTGCTCGTCGGGGCTCGTCCCCGCGGGCCCGGCATGGAGCGCTCGGACCTGCTCGAGGCGAACGGCGGCATCTTCAAGCCACAGGGCGAGGCGATCAACGCCGGCGCCGCGGATGACATCAAGGTCCTCGTGGTAGGCAACCCCGCCAACACCAACGCGCTCATCGCGATGTCCAACGCTCCCGACGTTCCCAGGGAGAGGTTCACCGCGATGCTGCGGCTCGATCACAACCGAGCGATCGCACAGCTGGCGCAAAAGCTCGACGTCGGCGTATCGGACATCACCAACATGACCGTCTGGGGCAACCACTCGACGACCCAGGTGCCCGACCTCGGCAACTGCCAGGTGAACGGCGAGTCGGCGTGGATGGCTGTTGACGACGAAGGGTGGATCTTCGACGACTTCATTCCCACGGTCGCCAAGCGCGGAGCCGCGATCATCGATGCCCGTGGCGCCTCGTCGGCCGCCTCGGCCGCCAATGCGGCGATCGACCACGTTCGCGACTGGGTGCTGGGCACTCCGGACGGCGATTGGGTCTCGATGGGAATCCCGTCGGACGGCTCCTACGACATCCCCCAGGGGATCATCTCGGGCCACCCGTGCACCTGCAAGGACGGCGAGTACGAGGTCGTCCAGGACCTTCGCATCGGCGATGCGATCCGCGAGCGGATCGACGCTACGGTCGCCGAGCTCCAAGAGGAGCGAAGCGCGGTGGAGAGCCTGCTGTAGGGGTCAGGAGGAGTCGGCCGGGTAATACGCCCGGCCGTCCTTCTTCACCTTGCCGTCGGCCTGCAGCTCGGTTAGCACGCGGTACATGTAGTTCGGCTTGATATCGAGCTTCTTCGCGATCTCGGACGCGCTGATCCCGGGGCTCTCGGCGATGACCTTGAGCGCGTGCTCGGCACGGGTGCCGCCCCTGCGGCTGCGCCGGCGCTTACGCCCGTTGACCGAGGGTTGTGAAGCCGTGGATCCACGCGGTCGTCCCGGCCCGCGTTTGCCTTCGCGGCCGTCCGTGAGGCTGGCCAGCGCGCGCTCGAGCTTGGCGCGCTCGGAATCGAGCTCGGAGATGCGATCGCGGAGGAGTCGGGCCGCCTCGTCGACGGCGCTTGTTGCTGATGACATGGGAAGACGTCCCTTCTGTAAGTGTGAGTGTGAGAGTCGAGGGCGCGACCTTACGTGTGTTTCTCACACGTTACAGATAACTATGAAAAGTAAGTATGCGGTCAGGTGCGCTTGCGAGGCAGCGTCCCGAATACCGCGTCCCAGATGGGCGTGGAAACGCCGTATCCGTAGCGGTGATCCTGGAAGTGGTGGCGCATGTGCTGCTCGCGCAGGCGCTTTCCGAAGTCTGACTTCGGCACCGCGTGGTGAAGGTAATAGTGCGTGTAGTCGTACATGAGATACCCCACCAGAAAGCCGGCGAAGAGGGGAAGTCCCGTCGGCAGCCCGAAGATGAGCCAGAAGATGCCGAAGAAGAGGAGTGCAAGGGGGATGCTCGCGCCCGGCGGCATCACGAGGCGCATCTTGTCGTTCGGGTGATCGTGATGGACGCCGTGGATGATGAAGTGCATCCGGGACCCGATCGGGTGGTCGGGCTCCCAATGGAAGACCTTGCGGTGGAGCCAGTACTCCGAGAGGGTCCAGATGCCGAGGCCCGCCAGCGCGAGGAGTGCGATCTCGAGCGCGCCCATGCCGTCATTCGCGGCGAGCACGACCAGCGCGGCGATGATCGGGACGAAGATGAGCGCGGGCACCACGGGATGCACCCGCGAGAAGAAGTCGAGGAAGCGGGAGCGGAAGAGTGGTGGGGAGGCGCTGAGACGGGCGGTGCGCTCGGTGGACATGGCCCAGATTGTAGGCGAGACCGGTCCCTGCCGGGAGTTTTTTGCGCGGTTTGCGGAATCGCCTCCCAACCCGATTTGCGCGGTTTGCGAGAACCGGCCTGACGGCTCTGCCCACGACTGCCATAGTCGCCCCGGATGGTTCAAGAAGAGGAGCGAACAAGGGAATGGGTCCGCGCCGTGGGGCTGACCCGCCGCGGCCTGAAGCCGGGCCGCAAGGGCAAGCCCACGTGTGCCGATTGCTTCTTCCATCGCAACGAGCTCTGTGCTCTCGACCTCGACTCGCCGTGCTCGACCTTCCGGCCCGACACGCCGGATGGGCTCGTGCCGCCGCGCCAGCCCGCGCTTCTGCTGCGCCAGGGCGCCGGCTGAGACACCTCGTTTTCCCGCTCAGGGCTAAGGGCCTTCGCCCGTTAGCCGATGGAGACAATAATGCGGGAAATCATGGAGCCCCAGGCGGACCACGGAGCGTGGGAGTACGAGCCCTCGAGCCAGAAGATGCGCTGGTCGGATGCGCTGTTCGCAATCCACGGCGTCGCGCGCGAAAGCTTCGAGCCGACGGTCGAGAGCGTGGGCTCGCTCGTCCACGCGGATGATCGCGAGACCTACACGGCGATAGTCCGCGACGCGATCGAAACGGGGACTCCCTTCGCGTGCCAGCACCGCATCGTCCGCCCCGACGGCGGGATCCGGATCGTGATCATTCGCGGCTCGTTCGTCGAGGGCACAGAGGACGCTCCCGACCGGCTGATCGGGACCACGCAGGACGTGACGGGCCACGCGGGAGAAGACGAGCGGCTCGCGCATCTCGCCAACCGCGACTCGATCTCGGGCCTGTACAACCGCGACCGCTTCATGGAGGAGCTCACGCGCGAGATCGCGACGGGAAGGAGGAACGGAGTCGGAGGAGCCCTCCTCATCCTGAACCTCGACCGTTTTGCCGAGGTCAACGCCGACCTCGGGCACATGGCGGGGGACCAGCTGCTTCGGAAGGTCGCGACGGTGCTGAGGGGCCGGCTTCGCGACACGGACATCCTCGCGCGGATCGGCGGAGACGAGTTCGGCATGATCCTCCCGGGCTGCGGGCCGACGGCCGCGAGGAGGGTGGCGACGCAGCTGATCGAGGCGATCTCGGCAGGCGCATCGGTTCAGGCCGGAGGAACCGAGCGCAAGGCCGGCGGATCGATCGGCATGGCCTTCTTCGGCGCAGCGGAGCGGCGCGCGGGCGATGAGCTCATGGTGGACGCCGAGCTGGCAATGATGCGCGCCAAGACCAAGGGTCGCGGCCAGGCCCAGCCGTTTGCGGAGGAGATGCGCTCCGAGCAGGCCGTCATGGTGTCGACGGAGGACGAGCTGCGCGGAGCGATCGGTGGCAAGGAGATCCACGTCCAGTTTCAGCCCATCGTGTCGCTCGCGTCCGGAGGGGCGATCGGATGCGAGGCGCTGGTCCGCTGGGAGCATCCGATCAGGGGCACGGTCGGCCCGAGCGACTTCGTCTCCATCGCGGAGGAGACGGGCCTGATTTCGAAGATCGGCAGGATCGTTCTCGAGCAGGCGTGCCGCCAGGCCGCCCAGTGGCGAGCGGAGGGCAGAGACCTCTTCGTGTCGGTGAACATCTCGCCGCGGCAGTTGACGCGCGCCGACCTGGTCGACGACGTCTCCCGCGCGCTCACCTCGAGCCGGTTGCCTGCGCACCTCCTGTGCCTCGAGGTAACGGAGACGTCGCTCCTCCGCGATCCGGGCCCGATCGTCGAGAGCCTCCGCCGGCTGAAGGCGCTCGGTGTTCGCCTGGCGATAGACGACTTTGGAGCCGGAGCTTCGTCCTTCGGCCTGCTGAGGATCCTGCCGATCGACCAGATCAAGATCGATCACACCTTCATCCAGGGGCTCGGCGACACGACCTCCGACAGGGCCATCGTGGCCGCGGTCGTCTCGCTCGCCAAGGAGCTCGGACTCTCGGTGATCGCCGAGGGCGTCGAGACCCAGCGTCAGCAGCTGGAGTTGCGCGAGCTGGGCACCGAGCTTGCGCAGGGCTTTCTCTACTCACCGGCCAAGAGCCCGGACGAGCTCGAGCTGGACGGTTACGCCGACACCGTCATGTACGGCGTCCTCTAGGTCTTCCCGCCCTGCCGATTCCGCGGACCCATACGCGGGTATAAGCTGCAGAACCCAGCTTTCGGCAGAAAAGAGGAGAGACCCATATGGCAAGCACGAAGACTCAGAAGGCCCGCGACGCGGCGTCGACCGTCGGCTCCAACGAATACGTGCGCCGGCTCATCGAGGATGAGGAGCTTCGTGACTCGATTCGCGAGGCGTACGACGCCTCGAGGACAGCGTATGGCCGCATCCAGAAGCAGAAGCACCCGGCCAAGGCCGTGCTCGACGACAAGAAGACTCAGAAGGAGTTGCGTGAGGCGGCGGAGTCCCTGCGCCAGGCCTCGGATCGCCTGCGCGGCAAGAAGGAGAAGGGCGGCTCCGTCCTCGGCAAGCTGTTCGTCATCGCCATCGTCGGTGCCATCGCCGCGGTCGTGCTCTCCGAGGACCTTCGCAAGGCAGTCCTGGACCGGCTCTTCGGCGCCGAGGAGGAGTTCGAGTACACCTCGACCACCGCACCCTCCAACGGCGGAGCCGCATAGCCACTCCGGCGCCGGACCCGAGCTGAATCATGGAGGCGCCACCCGGCGCGCGTGAGCGTGCCCTGTCATCCGACAAGGCGCGCCGCATAGTCGAGGCGATGCGCGAGAGCGTGGGTGAGGTCGGCATCGCCGGCTCCACCTTCGAGCGGGTGGCCGGCAAGGCCGGCGTCAGCCGTGGCCTCCTGCACTACTACTTCGGCTCGAAGGAGAAGCTCCTGGTCGAGGTGATCAGGCGGGACACGGAGATCCGGATCTCCGAGCTTGGCGCCGCGCTCGAGGCGGCAGAGTCCGCCGACGAGCTCATCGGCGCCTTCTTCGGGATGTTCGAGCGAACCATGTCCGAGGGGCAGGGCTACGTCTACATGGTGTCCGAGCTGTTCGTGGCGGGAAGGCATTCGGAGGAGCTCACGCACATGCTCGGCGAGCTCTACCGCACCGCTCGCGAGGCCTTCGCGGCGATCCTCGAGCGCAAGCAGGAGGAGGGCGTCGTTCAGCTCAGGTTCAGCGCCGACGCGGTACTCGCCTATCTGTTCGCGGCCGGCGACGGCGCGTCGGTGCAGATGCTGACCGACCCCAGCTACGACCTTGAAGCGGCGGCCGGGATCTCGTACGGCGTCGCGCGGTACCTCCTGACCGACTAGCGGCGCACAGGCCGAAGCGTGCCCACGTCACACAGAGGAAGGTCGGCCACGCGTACTTTCGGCGGATGCGTGCGTCCGCACGGAAGCTCTCCACCTTCGTAGGGCGCCACAGGTGGGCCGTCGGCGGCGTCTGGCTGCTCGTCCTCGTTGCGACCCTGCCGCTCGCCGCCAAGCAGACGGAGAACCTGACCGGCGGCGGCTTCGAGGTTCCGGGCTCCGAGTCGGCCGCGGTCGAGGAGCGCATGCAGGAGCGCTACTCCGCGCAGGCGGGCCAGAACTCGATCGGGGCTGTCCTTCGCTCGTCCGGCGACGCGACCACGGCGCAACTCGCCTCCGCCGTGGAGCGGCTCGACGATTCGGTGTCCGGTGTCGAGACGCTGTCCCTCACCGCCGAAGCGCGAGATGCCGCCGTCAGCGACCTCGAGCGCAAGGGCATCGCCGTCGTCTCCATCCAGGCCTCGCCGAACGTCTCCGAGCAGATCGACGCCGCCGTCGAGCTCCGCGAGGACCTGGATCCGGGAACCGCGTCCGACGGCGTCACCCCTTACCTGGTCGGCCAGCCCGCGGCGTGGGCCGGCCTTCAGGAACTGTCGAAGGAAGACCTCGAGAGCGCCGAGGCGACGGGCTTTCCCATCGTCGCCCTGATTCTCATCACGGCCTTCGGCTCGCTGGCCGCAGCGGCGCTCCCGCTCGCCTTGGGCTTCGTCGCGGTGATCGTCACCGGCGCCGTCATCTATCTGCTTTCTCTGTCCATGGAGATGTCGGTGTTCGTGACGAACATGGCCTCGATGATCGGCATCGGCGTGGCCGTGGACTATTCGTTGTTCGTCCTGGCCCGCTATCGCGAGGAGGTCAGGGCGGGCCGTTCGGCCGACGAGGCGCGCGCGGCGGCGCTGTCGACCTCCGGGCTGGCGGTCGCCTTCTCCGGGCTTGCGGTGATCATCTCCCTGGCGGGAATCTGGATGGTCGACAACCAGGCCCTCCGCTCGATGGCGCTCGGCGCGATGGTCGTCGTCGCAATCGCGATCATCGCCGCGATCGTCCTGCTCCCGACGCTCATCTCGCTGCTCGGGCATCGCGTCGAGGCCGGGGGGATCGCCTGGCGTGCCACCCGCTTCGTCCGCCGCCACACGGTTGAGCGCAGGCGCCGGCCGGGATCCACCGCGCCGGATGGGGGCTCTGCGTTCTGGCAACGGTGGACCCAGCGCGTGATGCGCCGTCCGGTCCTGTCCGTGGTGCTCAGCGCCGGGACCTTGCTGGTGCTCGCCATCCCGGTGCTCTCGATGGAAACCGGGACGGGCGCGCTGTCCCAGTTCCCCAAGGATCACGACGTGACGGTCGGCGTGGAGCTTCTCGCCGAGGCGGGCGGCGGAGGCGCCGACCCTGTCCGAGTGGTGGCAGAGGTCGAGAACGGCATCGAGTCGCCGGACGAGGCGAGCGCGCTAGGTGCGCTCCGGAGCGAGATCGCCGGCGATCGAGTTGTCTCGAGGGTCACCGACTGGCAGCCTTCGGAGGACGGGACGACCGCCCTCCTGGATGTCTTTCCGAAGGGTGCGGGCGACGAGGAGCCGACCTTGGCCCTGGTCGAGCGCCTCCGCGCCGAGACGATCCCCGCGAGCGAGCTGGTCGCGCTGGGGGCGACGGCTCAGGTCGGCGGCGAATCGGCGCGGATCCTGGACGTCCGCGACCTGATCTCGGGCTCGATGTGGAAGATCCTCCTCTTCATCCTCGGCCTCTCGTTCGTGATGCTGACGCTGATGCTGCGCTCGCTGCTCCTGCCGCTGAAGGCCGTGGTCATGAACCTCCTCTCGATCGGCGCCGCCTTCGGCGTCCTGGTGGTCGTCTTCCAGTGGGGCTGGTTCGACGGCTTCCTGGGTTTCGAGTCGACGGGCGCGCTCGACACGATCAACGTCCCCCTGATCGTCGCGGTCGTCTTCGGCCTCTCGATGGACTACGAGGTCTTTCTCCTGTCTCGTATTCGCGAGCGCTACGAGAAGCACGGCGACAATCGCCGGGCGGTGGCCGAGGGCCTGGCCTCGTCGGCGCCGACCATCTCGTCCGCGGCCTTGATCATGACCGCGGTGTTCACGGTGTTCGTGTTCACCGGCGTGCCCTCGATCAAGGAGATCGGCCTGGGCAATGCGGTCGCGATCGCGCTCGACGCGACTCTGGTCAGGCTCGTCCTGGTCCCGGCCACGATGCAGCTGATGGGCAAGTGGAACTGGTGGATTCCCGCCTGGCTCGACAAGCGGCTGCCGCACCTCGGGTTCGAGGAGTACGAGCCGGCCGCAAAGCCCGGGTCGCCCGAGCCCGCCCGGACCTGAGCGCTACCGCTTCTTCAGCTTCACAGCGTCGACCCCGGCCAGGAAGTTCGACTGGTTGTCGACCTCGGCGATGCGGAGGCGGTACTCGCCTCCGCCCACGTTCTTGTTGAGCTTTTTGTAGTCCCGCCTGAGATCGTCGCCAGGCCTCGTGCGGAAGATCGTCTTCACGATGTCCTGGTCCTTGACGGAGTAGATCGGCGCATTCGGCTTCATGAGGTCGATGCGGAGTTGCTGGTTCGGAACCGTTTCAGGGCCGATTCCCCTCCGCGCGGGCTTGTCGGAGGCGAGGGTGTCGGGCGTGTAGAAGTCATCGGCCGTGTTCCAGTACGCGAGCTGCAGGCTCAGCTTCTTCTGGCCCGAGACCGTAAGCACGCGGTGAAGGACGTGGGTGCCCGGCCCCTGGGATGCGATGCCGGCCGCGTACTTTCCCTGGGGCGGCTCGGGGAGCTTCGGCTCGGGCCCACCCATGCCTTGTCGCGGAGGGGGTGCTTCCAGTCCTCCCAACCTGAGCTTGCCCTCGTAGACCTGCCAGCGGCCCTTCGAGGTGTCGCGCATGGCGCCGCCGTCACCGTTTTCGTCCTTCGTCTTCCAGCCGTCGAAGTTGCCGGTCTCGAAGTCGCCGTTCGACGGTGCCGCCATCGCCAGTCCGGCCGCGACGCCGAATGCGACTGTCGCTGTGGCGAGAAGTCTGATCTTCCTGGCCATGCTTCCTCCCCTGTTTCGGTTGCCTCGCATTGAGGCTACACCGACTCGCCTTACGCCACGGGGCTGCGCCTGCGCGGGAAGGCGCGGGAGAAGCGGTAGAGGTCGCGGAGGCCTCCGTGGAAGCGCAAGTCCCGGCTCAGGAGCGCCCGGCGCGGGTCGACCGTGCCCTTGGACAGGCCGATCCACTTGGCCCACGAGGTCTCCCACGTCAGGTCGGGCTCTGCCGCGACGCCGTGCTCGGCGCGGGTCGAGCCGTTCTGGACGACGACGTGCCACGGGTCGGCGTCTTGGAAGCGCCACTGGATCGTGAACGGCTTGCCGTTGACCGCTGACGTGTCCGCCGACCGGGCGACGAGGTCGAAGAACAGCTTCTGAACCTCGGGGTCGGATTCGGGCTGGGGGTGCGGCTCGCCGATGATCCTGGCCTCGAGCAGCCTGATCTGGCGCTTGGCGAGCTCGGAGTGCGGCAGGGAGTAGTCGACCGGGAAGACGCCTGGCATCTCCTCGAGCGGCCAGCCGATGGCGCGCCACTTGGTCAGGACGGAGCGCATCCCGAACTCGAAGATGTCCTCCATCTCGAAGCCGTAGCAGCGCGTGTACTCACGGTCGAAGCCGGGCGGGTTGAAAACGGCGGCGACGTATGGCATGACGTCCAGGAGCAACTCATGGACGGCGGCCTTGCACTCATCCGACTCCTCGAAGAGCTCGGAGAGGACCTTGACGCCGAACCCGATGTGGCGCTGTTCGTCGCGCGAGACGTTGCTCATGCCCTCGATGAAGCCGGGCATCGTGCCCTCGTTTGCGAAGAAGTCCTCGATGAAATGCTGGCCCGGCTGGGCCATCGAGGCCTCGACAACCAGGTGGTAGAGCGCGATGGCCTGGGCGAACTTGGGAAGGGAGCGGTCCCTACGGAGCTCCTCGGCCATCCGGTCCAGGCGGCTGAACACGTTCCGGTAGCCCCAGTTCAGCTCGGGCTCGGTCGAGGCGAGGGTTGCCTGGATCGTGTCGCCGGCGCCGATCACCTCCTTGAAGAAGCGGTGGAAGAAGACGGCGTGGCGGACCTCGTCGACCTGCTGGGTGGCGAGGAAGTACTTCTGCTCCTCGCGCGGCGCGGCGTCGATGTAGGGGGAGAGGTTGTCGGCGACCGAGTCCTCGCCATAGAAGAACATGGAGTAGATCCAGCGCCCCGACTTCTTCTGCATGTCGGTGAGCGCCTCCCAGCCCTTGGCGTCCTCGGTCAGGTCGATGGCCGTGGCGCTCCAGTTCGAGGCCTCCCAGCGGCGATAGAGGTCGTCGTAGGAGATGGCGTTTGCCGCCCTGATCCCGTCGTTTTGCGCAACGCTCATCTTTACCTCCGGATTGGTCTGGCTGGCGGCGCCATACTAACTGACTCAGCGGTCAGTTAGTAGCCTCCGCGGCGGTGGAGGGATCACCAGCAACCAGGCGGCGCCTGTCCGCTGCGGATCGCCGCGCGGCGATACTCGAGGCTGCCCTAGAGGTCTTCTCCGACCGAGGGTTCTCGGAAGCGTCGCTGGACGACGTGGCGAATCGCGGCGGCATCTCGAAGGCGCTCATCTACGAGCACTTCTCCTCGAAGCGCGAGCTCCAGGTCGTGCTTCTCGACACGTACCTCCACGAGCTGATCGAGGCGGTGGTGAGCGCGGTCGGCGCCGAGACGTCCGACGAGGACCGCCTGAGGGCGGGGATCGACGCGTTCCTCGTGTTCGCGTCGGAGCGCCCGGCGGTCCTTCGCCTGCTCACCCGGAACGTCTCCGATCCGGTTGCCGGCGAGACGATCGACCGCCTGCGAGAGGAAGCCGCCACGACGATCGCCTCGATCATGGCCCAGGACGCTCCGAAGCCGGAGCCGGGCGACCTCGACGTCGAGACGACCGTCGCGATCCTCGCTCACCTCATGGCCGGCGGCATCCAGTTCCTCGCCGGGTGGTGGATCGAGCACCCCGAAGTGCCGCGCGAGCGCGTGGTCGAGGTCGCCATGGGCGTGAACTGGATCGGGCTCGAGCGGCTGGGCGAGGGCGTTCGCTGGCTCCCTCGCTCCTGACTTATCAGGGGACACGTACTCTGGATTCGTGCCTATCGCTCCCGTCGCACGGCTGGACATGAACGCTCTCGAGGCAGGGCTCGACTCGGTGCGCGCCGCTCCGTCGCGCGAGGGCACGCTCGAGCTGATCGCCTGCCGTCCCGCTACCGAAGAGCGCGAGCTTCTCGGCGAGGCCTACCTCGACCTGGACGACGGCTTGGCGGGCGACATCTGGGCGGAGCGGCCGAGCCAGCGGACCGGCGCGCCCAACCCCGACGCTCAGGTGACGGTGATGAGCGCTCGCGCCGCGGCTCTCGTCTCCGGGGGCGACGACCCCGACGGCTGGGCTCAGGCCGGCGACCAGCTCTACGTGGACCTGGACCTCAGCGAGGAGAACCTGCCGGCGGGGAGCCGGCTCGACATCGGAGAAGCCGTGCTCGAAGTGACTGCCGAGCCGCATCTGGGCTGCGGGAAGTTCGTGAAGCGCTTCGGGGTGGATGCGCTGAAGCTCGTGAACTCGGCTGAGGGCAGGGCGCTGCGATTGCGTGGAGTCAATACGCGGGTTGTGGTGCCGGGCCGGGTCTCGAAGGGCGACGCGGTGCGCAAGGGGTAGGCGCCGCAGTGCGAAGCAGGGCCTAGGGCCGCCGCTCGCGTCGGCTTATGGCGCTATCCGCCAGCAGGGTTCAACAACGGCTCACTAATGGGGATAGGAACGGATCCGGGTCGGCTGATGCTCTGAGTCTGGGAGAGAGCGCTAAGCGCCCAGCTTCGGGCTGGTCCACTCCTCCGCCAGCCGGCCGGCCAGGAGGGCTCGCAGCTCGTCCGCGGGCACGCGCGTCTGGGTGAGCGAGTCGCGCTCTCGCAAGGTCACTGTGCCGTCCTCGATCGTCTGGCCGTCGATCGTCACGGCCCATGGCGTGCCGATCTCGTCGTGGCGGCGGTAGCGCTTGCCGATCGCTCCGCCTGAGTCGTATTCGGCCTGGAGTGACGAGCGCAGATCCTCGAAGATCTCGCGCGCACGCTCGGGCATTCCCTCTTTGTTGACCAACGGGAGAACCGCGACCTTCACCGGGGCGAGGCGCGGGTGGAGCCTCAGCACGGTCCTCTGAGTTCCGTCTTCGAGCGTCTCGACCTCATACGCGTCCACGAGGAAAGCGAGCGTCGCGCGGTCGGCGCCCGCAGCGGGCTCGATGACGTGCGGCACGTAGCGCTCGCCCGAGCCCTGGTCGAAGTACTCGAGCTTTTCGCCCGAGAACTCGGCGTGCTGCTTGAGATCGAAGTCGCCCCGGTTGGCGACGCCCTCCAGCTCGGACCACCCGATCGGGAAGAGGTACTCGACGTCCGACGTGCCGGACGAGTAGTGCGAGAGCTCGTCGGACTCGTGCGGGCGGAGGCGCAGCATGTCGGGGCGGATGCCGAGGCGGGTGTACCAGTCGAAGCGCTCCTTGCACCAGTGGTCGAACCACTTCGGCGCCTCGGCCGGCGGCACGAAGTACTCCATCTCCATCTGCTCGAACTCGCGGGTCCGGAAGATGAAGTTGCCGGGCGTGATCTCGTTGCGGAAAGACTTGCCGACCTGCGCGATGCCGAACGGCGGCTTCTTGCGCGCGAAGCCGAGGACGTTCTTGAAGTTGATGAAGATGCCCTGCGCGGTCTCGGGGCGCAGGTAGGCCTGCGAGCCCGTGTCCTTGACCGGCCCGACGGTCGTCTCGAACATCAGGTTGAACTGGCGGACCTCGGTCAGGTCATGGGTGCGGTCCTCGCCTTTGGGCAGATTCGCCTTGGCGGGGCAGAGCTCGTCCCGGTCGAGGTGGTCGGCGCGGAACCGCTTCTTGCACGCCCGGCAGTCGACGAGGGGGTCCGTGAACCCCGCCAGATGGCCCGACGCCTCCCAGACCCTCGGGTGCTGGAGGATCGCCGAGTCGAGGGCGACGATGTCGTCGCGCTCAGAGAGCATCGAGCGCCACCACTCGTTCTTCACGTTCGTCTTCAGCAGCACCCCGTAGTGGCCGTAGTCGTAGGTGGAGCCGAGGCCGCCGTAGATCTCGGACGAGGGGAACACGAAGCCGCGCCGCTTGCAAAGCGACACGATCTCGTCCATGGTCACACCGGTCGAGCCGGCCTCGTCAGCCATCGTGCCCGCAGGCTAGCCGTCAGCTCTTAGCGCGCGACGGCGGGAGCGGGGAGGGAGAAGACGTTCGAGTCCGCATCCGTCACGCCGATCGTGAACGGCAGCTCATCGCCTTTCTTCACGGAGTCCTTGATGCGAAGCGCGCCGCCTCGGACCTTGACCTTCAGGTTGTCGGCGTCGGGAACATCGATCGTCAGCTTCTTCCGCTTCACCTTCACCGCCCCGGTATCCAGTTCCTGGCCCTCTGCGGTGACGATGATCCCGGACTTCTTCTTGGCGTTGAATCCGGCTTCCTCGGGAGCCTTCACCACGACCTTGCTCAGATCGGCCGACCCGTCGTCGACCTTCACCCGGAGGCGCGGCTTGTCGCTCGTCGCCTTGCGCAGCTTGGCGAGCGCAGTCGGATCCACCACCGTGGGCTGGCAGCCCTCGATCGTGGCCTGCGTACTGCCGGTCTGGACGACCTCTCCGTGCGAGGTGAAGGTCGTGTCGTAGAAGAGGTCGGGCGGCGTGCAGATGTCGCGGGCGAGCAGATTCAGCTTGTCTTCCAGCAGGACGAGCTCGAAACGCGCGATCGGGATGTCGGGCAGGTTGTCGAAGATCACCCGCGTCTCGAAGCCCCCGTCCACAGGCAGGATCGAGAGGTTGCCGAACAGCTGGAGGGCCAGCGCCCCTTCGAGGTCCAGGCCCAGGAGCGGGAGACCACCCTCGGGGTTGGTGACGAGCGCCATCGGGCCGCTGAGCGCCTCTTCCTGAAGGGGAGACTCAGCCGTCGCCTCTCCGACGATCGTCGAAGCGGGGCAGGTGTGGGCTTCGAAGTTGGCGAGCGAGCACGTCATACCGAGCTGGTCGTTGTCGCCGCCGACACCCGGCGGGAGGAGGACGTTCGCCGTCCGCAGCCCCGCCTCGCCGTCGTCTTGCGAGATGACCGTGGTCTGCGGGGGCTTCGTGAATGCCGCGGTGTGGCCGGGCGAGCCGATGTTGCCGGTGAACGAGGGCGAGAAGGGCAGGGCCGCGCAGTTGACCGAGGTAAACGAGTCCGACCCGCTGGCCTCGGTCTCGTCATAGGAGACCGCGTCGGCCGTCGTCGTCTTCTCGCCGCATGAAGTCGGGTTTCGCATGAAATCGCCTTCCAGGCTGAGCTGGATCCGGGCGATCGTGATCGGCACGGTGAGCCCCGCCACCACGGCGGTGTTAGGGATGTCCTCGAGCACCGTGTCCAAGCCGAAGTCCGACGCGCGAAGCCGGGCCGGAGACTGCAGGATCACGGTGCCGCCGGTGTCGGGGCGAAGGACGACGCCCAGGCGAGCCGGCTCTCCCGTCCGAGGCTGCACGTTGTAAACCGATCCGTTGATCGTCGTGTCCGACGGCAGGAGCACCGTCGCAGTTGTGATCGTGGTCCCGATCTGACTCTGGGCTGGGCAGGCGTCGGCGTTCAGCTGCGCCTCGGTGCACACGGGCGCGGAGGTCGGGTCGCCAACCAGACCGGGCGGCAGGTGGACGGTCAGGTCGCGGACGTCTTCACCCCCTGTGAACGAGACATCCAGGTCGAACTGGCTGTTCGCGCCCGCGTTCTTCGATCCGGGCTCGGCCTTGTTCAGAGTGACACCGAACGCGGCCTGCGCAGGCGCGGCGCCGGCCAGCCCAAGCGTGAGCGCGGCAGCAGCGGATAGTGCGAATCGAAGGCCCCGGACGTCCATGTCGGCGATCGATGGTAGACCGTTGAAGGAGATTCAGAGCCGGTTCGCTGCGATACTCACGCGCGCCTATGCCGATCTATGAGTACCGCTGCGAAAACGGGCACGAGTTCGAGACCTTCCAGTCCATGTCGGAGGACCCGATCTCCAAGTGCATGGAATGCGGGGCGCCGTCGCAGCGCGTCCTGAGCGCGCCCGCCGTCCACTTCAAGGGCTCGGGCTTCTATACGACCGATTACGCCCGTAAAGGCAAGAAGTCGACGGACTCCGGCTCGAGCTCGTCATCCGACGGCTCGTCGTCGAGCGAATCGTCGTCGAAGAGCTCCGATTCGAAGAGCCCGGACTCGAAGAGCTCGGACTCGTCGAAGTCAAGCTCCTCGTCCTCGAGCTCGGACTAGCCGGCCGGGCTACAGAGCGGGTCGTTCTCGGGCTCGTCGCCCGTGAGCTTCTTGACCGCGGAGATGCACTCCTCGACGGGCACGATCAGAGGGTTCCCGCCGATGTCCACGGGTTCGAGTACCGCCGACTTGGAGCTGCCGCCGATCGCCGCGGCGAAAACGAACTGGGGCATCGTGAGCGCACCCATGTCGGAGACGAACGCCTTGGGCGCGTTCCAGCCGATCAGCGGGCCCTTGATGAAGTTGTAGGGGAGCCGAAGCGGGTCGGTCAGGCGGTCCTTGAGCCCCTGGAGGATGAGTTGCTGGAACTGCGTGCGCTCGATGTCGGAGATGGGCTCGCCGCAGGTCGTCGTGCGGGTTCGCGCCAGCGCCAGCGCCTTCTCGCCGGAGAGCGTCACCTCGCCCGGGCCGAGGTCGATTGAGAAGGCGCCCCCCGAAATCGTGTTGCAGACGCGGCGGTCGAGGTCCACCTTGACCCCGCCGACGGAGTCGATCAGGTCCTCGAAGCCCGCGAAGTCCACGATCGCGATGTGGTTGATGTCGATTCCCAGGAAGTCCTCGACGGTCCGCACCTGAAGCTCCGCGCCGCCGAACGCGTAGGCGGCGTTGATCTTGTCGCTCCCGTGGTCCGGGATCGTGGCGAGCGTGTCGCGGGGGATCGAGAGCTTTTCGAATGCGCCTCCGCCCGCCCGCAGGACCATGAGCGTGTCGGCACGGGCGCCCGCGGCGCACGCCGTCGGCGTCTCGCCGCTCGCTGCCTGCTCCTGGCACTTCTTCGATTCAGTCTCCTCGCTGCCGCCGAACTCGTCCGAGCGGACGTCGGTGCCCAGAACCAGGATGTTCTGCGGCGAGACAGCCATCAACGGGTTGCCGCCCAGCGTGTCGCCCATATCGGCGAGCTTCGACTTCTGGATCGTCGCCGAGATCGCAAACGTGACGAGCGAGAGCAAAAGCCAGCCGCCGATTGCGATGCCGATCCACTTGAGCCACGGGCGCCGCTTGCCTTCGGGCTTCACCGACGGGGCGGGGCGGCCGGAGCTCTTTTCGCCCTTTGGGCGCACCTTTTCGCGCAGGGATGAGAGGTCCGGCTTGCCCAGGCTCAAGCCCTTTCGCGACTTATAGACCTTGTAATCGGGGGGCGGTTTGGGCCGGCCTCCACCGCTTGAATCACCGGACTCGGGTGCCATTGACTAGAAATACTCGTTCATGGGCTCTGCACCTTCTCCCGGCGAAGCCGGGCCACCCGTTGCGATTGGCGCCGATCTGGGCGGCACGAAGATGCTCGTGGGCGTCGTCGCGGAAGGCCCGAAGGTACTCCACAGGGTGGAGGAGCTCAGCTTCGGCCGCTCGGCCGCGGAGGTCCTAGACACGATGGAGGCCGAGCTCAGGGCCGCGCTCGAAGCCCACCCTGAGGCGCGCGCTGCCGGGCTTGGAATCCCTTGCACGATCGATCAGGAGCGCGGAGTCGCGATCAGCGCGGTCAACCTGCCGATCGTCGACGTCCCGATCCGGGACATCATGTCCGAGCGGCTCGGAATCCCGGTCGTGCTCGACAACGACGCGAACGCCGCCGCTCTCGCCGAACACCGGTGGGGCGCCGCGCGAGGCGCGCGCAACGCCGTCCTCCTGACGATTGGGACCGGGATCGGCGGCGGGCTGATCATCGACGGGCAGGTCTACCGCGGATCCACCGGCGCGGGCGCCGAGCTCGGCCACATGGTCATTGACACCGACGGCCCCCGGTGTCAGGGCAACTGTCCCAACCACGGTTGCGCCGAGGCCGTCGCGTCGGGCACCGCGCTGGGCAGGGAGGCTCAGGCCGCTGCCGAGAAGCATCCCGAGTCGGCGCTCGGCAAGCTTCTCGCCGCGGGCGAGGAAGTGAACGGACGCGCCGCGACAGCCGCGGCAATCGCGGGCGACGAGGTGGCGAGGGACGTGTTCGAAGTGATCGGCCGAAGGCTCGGTGCGTTCGCCTCGGGGCTGGTGAACGTGTTCGAGCCCGACGTGGTCGTTTTCGGGGGAGGCGTGATGGCCGCCGGCGAGCTCCTTCTGGGCCCGGTCCGCGAAGAGGTGGAGCGGCGCGCGCTGCCACCGATGAACCGCACGCGCATCGCTCACGCCGAGCTGGGCCCCGAAGCGGGCATGATCGGCTCCGCGACGATGGCTATGGATTTACTCCGATGAGCACCTTTAGGTGCGAAAGCAGCATGTGCCGGTGGGTATCTCCGTTCCGGCACACCAACTTTCGGAGACGAGCCTGATGCCCAGCCCCGGACGACTCGTCGTCTGCCCGACCCCGATCGGGAACATGGACGACATCTCCGAGCGCGCGAAGATCGCTCTTGGCGAGGCCGACATCGTCGCCTGCGAGGACACGCGCCGGACGGGCCTCTTGTTCGAGCGCCTGGGCCTCCGGCGCCCGCGCCTCGTGTCCAACCACGAGGGGAACGAGTCCGAGCGCGCGCGGCAGCTCGTGGGTGCGATCGAGCGCGGCGCGAAGGTTGCGCTGATCTCGGATGCGGGCACGCCGGCCATCTCGGACCCGGGGTATCGCCTGATCAACGCCTGCATCGACCGCTCGATCGACGTCGAGGTCCTGCCCGGCCCTTCGGCCGTCGTCACCGCCGTTGTCGCCTCGGGCTTGCCTACCGACCGATGGCGCTTCGAGGGGTTCCTGCCGCGCCGCGCCGGCGCGCTCGAGAGCGTCTTGGGGGGCGGCCAGACCGTCGTCGCGTTCGAGTCGCCCCGGCGACTGCCCGAGTCGCTCGCCGCCCTCGCAGCCCTCGCGCCCGACCGCCCGGCCGCCGTCTGCCGGGAGCTGACCAAGATGCACGAGGAGGTCGTCCGCGGCACGCTCGCGGAGCTCGCGCGGCGCTTCCGCGACGAGGTCAAGGGCGAGATCGTCGTGGTGATCGGCCCGGCCGCTCGATCCAGCTCTTCCTCGCCCGACATCGCATTCGCCGTCGACGCGTTGCGGCGCCTTGTCCAGTCAGGCGCACGTCCGCGCGCCGCCGCCGGGGTCGTCGCGGCCCTGACGGGCACCCGGGCGAACGAGCTCTACACGGCGCTCACCGGACGCGAGCCGCGGGAGTAATGCGGGTCGGACCCAGCATTAGCGGCGTATTAAGCATGCGCCAATCCGTAGAAAACACGGACCGCTGACGCCAGAGTAGGGCTACGATCACGGCCGAGGAGTTTGGCCGGACGTCCAGTCCAGGATGGGCTTGGCGCGGACGGTCGAGAAAGGTTCTTTAGGCGGACTGTGAGCACAACTCGGTGAATCCCGAAACGCCGAGCCAAGCGCTGCCCGCGCGCCGTCACACGTTGGCGCGCGTGATTGCGCTGGGGGCACTGCTCGCTGCGGTCGCATTCGTCGTCGTCATGTTCTTCGGCGACAGCGGGGGACGCCAGTACAAGCTGCTCTTCGAGACGGGCGGCCAGCTCGTGCCCGGCAACGAGGTGCTCGTCGCCGGCCAGAAGGTCGGCATGATCGACTCCCTGGACCTGACTTCCGACGGGCAGGCCGAGGTTTCGATCACCACCGACCGCCCCCTCACCGTCGGCACGACCGCCCAGATCCGGGCGACGTCGCTCTCGGGCATCGCCAACCGCTACATCTCGCTTCAGATGGGCCCGACCGACGAGGAGATCGAGGACGGGTCCACCGTGACTGCCGACTCGACGACCTCGCCCGTGGACATCGATCAGCTGTTCTCGATCTTCGACGAGGAGACCCGCGCATCGCTGCAGCGCGTCTTCAAGGGCCAGGCCGCGATCTACGCCGGGGATCCCGAGCTCTCTCGCGAGGCATACAAGTACCTTGCGCCCGGCCTCCAGTCCACGGAGCGCTTCCTTGCCGAGCTGACCCGCGACCAGGACACGTTCGCCCAGTTCCTCGCGTCCGGCTCCGACGTCCTGGGCGCCATCGCCGAGCGTCGCGACGACCTCTCCTCGCTCACCCAGAACGCCAACACCGCCCTTTCCGCGATCGCCGCCGAGTCCGCGTCGCTCGACCAGGCGCTGGCGGTCCTGCCGCCCACGATGCGCCAGGCGAATACCACGTTCGTTCACCTGCGCACCGCGCTCGACGACGTGGACCAGCTGGTCGAGACGTCCAAGCCCGCCACCGAGAACCTCGCTCCGTTCCTGCGCGACCTGCGCCCCGTCGCCGAGAAGGCCGTGCCGGTGATCAACGACCTCTCAGCGACGGTGAACGTGCCGGGCGAGTCGAACGACCTCACCGACGCGCTCCAGCAGATGCCGGCGCTCGAGCGCGCCGCTGCGGAGGCGTCGAACCAGGGAATCGACGCGATGGACGTCTCCGAGGAGAACGTGGCCGTCACCCGCGCCTACAGCCCCGACCTGATGGCGCTGGTCAGCCGCCTGGGCCAGGTCACGGGCTACTACTCGGCCGACGGCCACTACGCCCGCACGATGCCCGTCAACAACATCTTCGATTACGACGACGCGACCGACCAGCTCAACCCGACCTACAACAACCCCGAGCAGCAGTTCGACTTCTATACGTCCACGCCCAACGCCTGGCGTCCATTCGGCTTCCATCGCTGCCCGGGCACGGCCTCCCAGCCCGCCGAGGATGGCTCCACGCCCTTCGTCGAGGACGAGGTCATCGGGTAACTGCGACCCGTCCGCCGTGCCGTTCGGGATCCTCCCATGAGGCGAATCTTCGGCATATTCGCAGCGCTATGCGCGACGGCGGCGCTCGTCGTGGTGGGCTCCGGAGCCTCCGAGGAGGAGGGCGACGGCTACCTCGTCCGGGCCATCTTCGACAACGCGAGCTTCCTGGTCGAGGCCGAGGAGGTCCGGGTCGCGGGCGCGAAGGTCGGCCAGGTCGAGTCAGTGGGCGTGACCCTGGAGGGCGAACGGGTCCACGAAGACGGATCCGACGACCCCGGCAAGGCCATTGTCGTCATGCGGATCACGGACGAGGGCTTCCAGGACTGGCGCGAGGACGCGTCCTGCCTGGTGCGCCCGCAGTCGCTCCTGGGCGAGAAGTTCGTCGAGTGCCAGCCGACCCAGGCTCGCGCCCCGGGCACCGAGCCGCCGCCGGAGCTCGAGGTCATCCCCGACGGCGAGCCGGGCGAGGGCCAGGTCTTCCTGCCGGTCGAGAACAACGGCAAGGCGGTTGACCTCGACCTCATCAACAACATCATGCGCGAGCCGTATCCCGACCGCTTCCGCCTGGTCCTGAACGAGCTCGGCATCGGCCTGGCGACGCGCGGCGAGGATCTCGAGGAGATCATCACCCGCGGCAACCCGGCTCTCCGCGAGACCAACGAGCTGCTCGCGCTCCTGAAGGGCCAGACGCAGGCGCTCAACAACCTGGCGCGCGACGGCGACCGCTCGCTGGCTCCGCTCGCCAGGGAGCGCGAGCATCTGACGGGCTTCATCAACAACGCGACGGTCTCAGGTGAAGCGACGGCCGAGCGCTCGGCGGAGCTCGAGGCCGGATTCCAGAAGATGCCGGCCTTCTTCCGCGAGCTCCGCCTGACGATGACCGAGCTCGAGGGCTTCACCGACGCCGCCACCCCGGTCATCTCCGACCTGGGCGACGCCGCGCCGGCTCTTGACCGATTCCACCAAGGCGCTCGGCCCGTTCTCGCGCGCCGCCCGCGTCGCGTTCATCTCGCTCGGCGAGAACGCCGAGACCGCCGGTCCCGACCTCGTGGCCTCGGTGCCGGTCATCAAGGACCTCGGCAGGCTTGCCGAGGACACGAAGCCCGGTGCCCGTCTCCTCGACACGCTCCTCACCGACTTCCGCAAGAACTTCGGGCTCGAGTACCTGATGCGCTTCTTCTTCTACGGCGCCGGCGCCACCAACGGCTTCGACTCCTTCGGGCACTTCGTGCGTGCCGTCGTCCCGGCGAACAACTGCTTCACCTACAAGGCCCCGAACCCGGAGCCGGGCTGCGAAGCATTCTTCCGCCCGCCCTCCGTGCGGAGCGCCAGCGCCCAGCGCGAATTCTTCGATCCGGTCGACCTGCAGTCGGTTCTCGAGGCTGACCAGGCGGAGGAGGAGCTCGAGGGTACCGCTACCGACGCGGCTTCCGGCACGGACACGGACGGGGACACCTCGTTCGAGGGCGGCACCGCCGGCGCCAGCGCGAAGGACATGGGCACCATGCTCGACTTCCTCGTTGGCGGGGAGGAGTCGAAGTGAGGCGCAACGTCGGCTCAACGCTCGCAGCCAGCCCGACGATGGTCGGCTCGATCACGGTCCTGATCGCCGTCGTCGCCGTGTTCCTGGCTTACAACGCGAACTCGGGCCTGCCGTTCGTCCCGACGTACAACATCTCCGCCGAGGTTCCGAGCGCCAACTCGCTGGTGCCGGGCAACGAGGTCCGCATCGGGGGCGTCCGGGTCGGCGTCGTGAGCGAGGTCACGCCGGTCTCCCATGAGGACGGAACGGTCACCGCGCTGTTCGACCTCACGCTCGACGAGGACGCCCAGCCGATTCCGAAGGATTCCAAGATCGTGATCCGCGCACGGTCGGCCCTGGGCCTCCAGTACCTGGAGATCAACCGCGGCAGCTCCACCGACGAGTTCGAGGTCGGCGAGACGATCCCGATCTCCGCGAACGAGCCCGAGCCCGTCGAGTTCGACGACGTGCTCTCGACCTTCGACGAGCCGACCGCCAAGGCGATCCAGGCGAACCTCGTGGAGTTCGGCAATGCACTCGCCGGCCGCGGGCTGGACCTGAACGCGGCGCTCGGCGAGCTGCCGCAGACGCTCCAGTACCTGCAGCCGGTAGCGAAGAACCTGGGCGACCCGGACACGAGGCTCGTCCAGTTCATCGACGCGCTCGCCGCGACGGCGGCCGAGGTGGCACCCGTCGCCGAGGAGCAGGCGCAGATGTTCGTCAACCTGGACACGACCTTCGGCGCCTTCGCGAACGTCGCCCGGCCGTTCATCCAGGAGACGATCTCGGAGACTCCTCCCACCCTTGACGTCGGCACCCGGTCGCTTCCGGTCATCCGCCCGTTCCTGCAAAACAGCGCCGGGCTCTTCACGGACCTCCAGCCAGGCGTCGACGCCATCGCCGCGACCTCGCCTGCGATCGCCGACGCGCTGGAGGTCGGCGCCCCCGTCCTTCGCCGCTCGGTCGCCTTCAACGAGCAACTCGGCCCGACCGCCGAGGCTCTCCGCAACCTCAACGACGACGAAGATGCCCGCGCCGGCATCGAGCGCCTGCGCGAGACGTCGACAGTGCTCACGCCGACGCTCCGGTTCGTCACGCCGGCTCAGACCGTTTGCAACTACGCGGCGATCCTCACCGAGAACCTGCAGAGCCTCTTCGGCCAGGGGACTGGACCGGGCACCTGGCAGCGCGCCGAGGTGATCATCGCTCCCCAGGGCCAGAATCCGTCTGATCCGAACGAGGCGAGCCCGCCCAACAACGAGGGTTCCCCGTCGTCCGCCCCCGCGAGCGGAGGCGGCAACTCGCTGGGCAACTACCTCCACACGAACCCGTATCCGAACACCGCGGCTCCCGGCCAGACGCAGGAGTGCGAGGCCGGCAACGAGGGATGGGTGCCCGACCAGGCGATGATCGGCAACGTCCCAGGCAACCAGACAACAAACACAAGAGAGACGGTCGCGCCATGACGGGTCGCAAGGCGCCCACCGGCGCGAACCAGACTCAGTACGACCCCAGGGTCTGGGGCGCGAAGTACCGCGGCCGCGGCCCGATCCCGGTGGCGATCTTCCTCATCGTCCTCCTGGTCGTGGGCTCGTACCTGGCCTACACCAAGGATCTCCCCTTCGTGGGCGGGGGCACCGAGGTCAAGGCGACCTTCCAGAACGCGACCACGCTGCGCACGACCTCGCCGGTGCGCATCGCCGGCGTGAACGTAGGAACCGTCACCGCGGTCGAGGCCGAGGGCGACGCCGCCGAAGTGACGATGACGCTCAAGGACGAGGGCCTTCCGATCCATGAGGACGCGACGGCGACGATCCGGCCCCGGCTCTTCCTGGAGGGCAACTTCTTCATCGACCTGAAGCCGGGCACGCCGTCGGCGCCCGAGCTGGACGGAGACGGCGAGATCCCGGTCACCCAGACCTCGACCTCCGTCCAGATCGACGAGGTGCTCTCAGCGCTTCAGAGCGACACCCGCGAGGAGCTCAAGGGTCTCCTCTCCGGATACGGGACGGCGCTCTCGTACCAGCCGACTGCTACGGACGACGTGGACCAGGAGCCGATCTCGCAGGGCAAGACGGGCGCTCAGGCGCTCGCCGACTCGCTCCGCTACGGAGGCGAGGCGGGCCGCGGGACGACGATCGTCAACCAGGCGCTGCTCGGCGAGGATGAGCACGACCTCTCCGGCCTGATCCGCGCGCAGCGTGATGTCTTCAAGGAGCTCAGCACGGTCGAGTCCGAGCTCCAAGGCCTGATCACCGCCTTCAACACGACGGCGGGTGCTCTTGCGCAGGAGCAGGACAACGTGCGGGCGACCATCCGCGAGCTGGGCCCGACCTTCGAGGCCGCGCGGCCTTCGCTCGCAAACCTGGACGCGGCTCTGCCGCCACTCCAGCGATACGTCCTGGCACTCGAGCCCGGCGTGGCGGAGGTGCCCGACCTGATCGAGGCGGCCACCCCGTGGCTCGATGCGACCGACAAGCTCCTGGCGGAGGATGCGCTCGGAGGCCTTGCCGAGGAGCTTCGCCGCGGTGCACCCGTCACGGCCAGCGCGACGAAGACGGCGCTGCCGCTGATGGAGCAGCTGTCGGACCTCTCGCGTTGCGTCACCGACAACCTCGACCCGAGCTTCGACACCGAGATCACGGTGGATCCGAACGTCTCGGCGGCGAACCAGCAGCCCGCCTACCTCGACTTCCTCAACTCCGCCGTGAACACGGCAGGCGCCGCGGCGAGCTTCGACGGCAACGGGTCGTACCTCCGCTCACTGATCGGAGGCGGCGACGTTCTGACCCAGATGGCCAATCCGGCGCCCACCCCCGGCAACAACCTGGTCTTCGGCAACACGATCGAGCCGGTCCAGGGAACCCAGCCGCCCCTGCCCGCTGGGCAGAACCCGCCTCCGTACAAGCCCAACGAGGAATGCCATCAGTCAGCGCCGGCCAACCTGAACGGTCCCGCGTCGAACGTAGGCGCTCCACTACCCACCACCTCCGGCCCATGAAGCGCGCGATCCGAGAACACGCCAAGGAGTTCGTCGCGATCCTGGCGCTGGTCGTCTTCGGGATGGGGACGACGCTCTACATCCTGGCCAACCAGCAGGCGCCATACCCGTCCTGGATCCCGATCCTGGGCGAGGACGCCTTCGAGCTCAAGGCCGACCTGGAGACCGCGCAGGCGATCACCCCCGGCCAGGGCCAGACCGTGAACGTCGCGGGGATCAAGGTCGGCGACATCACGGAGGTCGAGCTCGAAGACGGCCATGCCGTCGTGACGATGCTGATCGAGGACCGCTACGACGGGCTCATCAAGGACGACGCCACCGTGCTGGTGAGGCCGCGCACGGGCCTTCAGGACATGACGCTCGAAGTGGACCCGGGCACGGGCGACGCCGCCATGGAGGAGGGCGACACCGTGCCGCTCTCCTCGACACAGCGGAACGTGCCGCCGGACGAGTTCCTCGCGGCGCTCGACGGCGACACGCGCGACTATCTCAAGCTCCTCATCCAGGGCGGCTCCCGCGGGCTCGCTGAGAACGGGGAAGAGGCTTCGGCCGTGTTCCGGCGCTTCTCGCCCCTGGCCAAGTACCTGGCCAAGCTGAACGGCGCCCTCGAGGAGCGCGACGACGCCATCCGCCGCTCCATCACCTCCTTCAAGGAGGTCTCCGAGGCGCTCGGCGGGGCCGACACGCGCCTCGCGGACTTCGTCTCTTCGTCGAACGACGTGCTCTCGGCGTTCGCACGCCAGGAGGCTTCGCTCCGAGCGACCTTCCAGGAGCTCCCCGGTGCGCTGACGGCGACGCGCGAGGCGGTCATCTCCGGCGACACCTTCGCCCAGGAGCTCGGCCCCGCCGCCACGGCGCTGCTCCCGTCGGCACGGGCCCTGAAGCCTGCGCTGGAGGAGACGTACCCCTTCTTCCGCGACACCGAGGAGCCGATCCGCGAGCAGATCACGCCGTTCGCCCGCCAGACGCAGGAGCCCTTCGAGGAGCTCCGCAAGACGACGACGAAGCTGAACGAGACGACTCCGGTCCTGGTTGGCGGCCTGGACGAGCTCAACAAGCTCTTCAACGCCCTGGGCTTCAACCCGCAGGGAGCGGAGGAGGGCTACCTGTTCTGGGCGAACTGGCTCGGCCACAACGCGAACCAGACGTTCACCTTCCAGGACGCCAGCGGCCCCGTGCTCCGCGCGGTCGGGTTCAACTCATGCCAGACCGCGTCGCTCGCCCTGGGCACCGCGACGCTTGGCGGCGGCTTCCCGTCGCTCCTCACGCTGATCGAAGCGAGCCGCATCCCGACCGCCCTCGAAACCTGCTCTATCGACCCGCAGTTCCCCTAAGCGATGGAAACCAGACCACCTACAGCCATCCGCATCCTGATCGCCGTCGGCTTCGCGATCTCGTGCTTCGCGCTGGCGCTCTTCCTCTGGGTCGCGTTCGGCGGGCCGGTGCCGCTCGCGTCCGAGGGCTATCGGGTCCAGGTCCCGTTCGACGAGGCGACCCAGCTCGCCCAGGAATCGGACGTGCGGATCTCCGGCGTCTCGGTGGGCAAGGTCAAGGCCATCGAGCTGAACGACGACGGGCAGGCCGAGGCGACGGTCGAGCTCGACGCGGCTTACGCGCCGATCCCGTCGGACACCCAGGCAACGCTCCGCCAGAAGACGCTTCTGGGCGAGACGTACGTCGAGCTCTCGCCCGGCTCCGAGGAAGCGGAGCCGCTCGAAGAAGGCGGGACCCTTTCGTCTGCGCAGGTTGCGGAGTCGGTTCAGATCGACGAGGTCTTCCGGACCTTCGACGAGCCGACCCGCGTGGCCTTCCAGCAATGGATGCAGACCCAGGCTGCCGCTCTGGAAGGCCGAGGGGATGACATCTCGACCGCCATCGGCAGCCTGGAGCCCTTCGCGAGCCAGGCGACAGACGCGCTTCGCATCCTCGACTCCGACGAGCAGGCCGTCAGCGGCCTGATCTCCAACGGCGGCGAGGTCTTCGACGCACTTTCCGAGCGCCAGGGCCAGCTGTCGGGGCTGATCAGGGCCTCCAACACGGTCTTCCAGACGACCGCGAACCGCAACGCCGAGCTGGAAGAGATCTTCCGCATCTTCCCGACCTTCCTGCGCGAGTCGCGCGCGACCCTCGCGCGGCTCGAGGAGTTCGCGATCGACACCGACCCGCTGGTGACGCAGCTGCGGCCCGCCGCCCGCGAGCTGAGCCCGACGCTGACGGCGCTCGGAGACCTCGCGCCGGACCTCGAGGCGTTCCTGCGCGGGTTCGACGACACGATCACCGCCAGCCGCGACGGCCTGCCCGCCCTTCAGGACCTCCTGGACGAGGACCTCCGGCCGCTGCTCGCCCGGATCGACCCGTACTTCGCCGAGGTCAATTCGCTCCTCGCAACGATCGAGCTGTACAAGCCCGAGGTGGCGGCCCTCTTGGCGAACGCCGCGTCGGTCACGAACGGGCTCATCGCCGAGTCCGACGGCGGCAACCCGCACCACATCAGGACGTCCGCCGTCTTCGGCCCCCAGTCCCTCGCTTCGTACGACAACCGGTTGAGGGTCGATCGCTCCAACCCCTATCTGAGATCGCTTGGCTACCTGGACCTGCCGGGCGGGCTGGACTCGTTCGAGACCCGCCACTGCGACGGCGGCGCGGCCGATCCCAACGGGGATCAGGCGCTTCTTGACGACGGCGACGCGGGATCCTTCCCCGGCGACCTCTACGACCGCCTCAAGCTGTTCGCCTTCTCGGGCGAGAACGACTCCGACAACATCCCCGCTCCTCCGTGCACTCAGCAGGCACCGTTCGACTCGATCGGGGAGGACCCGCAGGAGCAAACCCAGTACCTTCACGTGCGGGAGAAGGAGTAGGAATAAAGTCGATGCAGGGCAAACGTAAAAGACTTCCCCTGAAGAATCTTCGAAACTTTCGAGGATTTTCCGGGTTAAGACGGATGTGGGAAGAGAGTTCCTCTTTCGGGGTTCGAGCCCACTTTCGGATGGATCCATCAATCAAGCGGGTTGGGTAACCCGCAAGGACCTCAAAGAGGAGGAAAGATGCGCAAAACGCGCAACGCGCTCATCGGAGCGCTCGCTCTCGGATCGGTGTTGGTGGCCGCCCCGAGTGCTCTCGGACAGGGCAATGTGGACAACACATCGTCAGTCGAAGCAGGCATTTCACCGAACTACCAGAGCTCGACGAAGGCCGGCGAGGCAACGCTGTTCTCGCAGGTCCAGACGTTCGACAACAACGAGGGCCCGCTCACGATCGTGGGCAAGGCCGCCGAGCGTGTCGAAGTCCACTTCGACGACGACATGGTGTTCAACGGCTCGCCGAGCAAGTTCAAGACTTGCGGCGGTCAGGGTGGACAGGACCTGGACGGCACTACGACGTCCCAGGCGGTCGCCGAATGTAAGAAGGCAGTCGTTGGCGCCGGTGCCGCAGAGGCACTCGTTCCGACCGGCGTTCCGGCCCAGCCCGTGGCGCAGCTCGAGCTGACGATCACCACGATCAACGGCCCGATCACTGTGCCCGGTGGCACATGCACGACTCCCGGCGATGCGGTCGGCGGTCCCGAGGGCTGTGAGTATGTCGGCGGTAACCCGCAGATCATCCTCCACGCCTACGAGCCGAACATCCCGTTCACGACCACGGTCGGCGGCGAGGTTCGCAACTCGAACGAGACCACGGCCGGCGGCGAGCCGTACGGCAAGGTGCTCGTAGTCAACGACGCTCCGGACACCGCTGGTGACGCAGGATCGCTGATCCTGTTCGGATCCACCGTTGGTGCTGACGTGACCGAGGTCAAGGTCAAGAAGAACAACACCAAGAACGAAAAGACCACGGTCAAGGAGTACGACTACATCAAGGCCACGTGCGAGGACGATGGTCCTGGCGTTGCTGATGGCGGTCTCGAGTGGGACTTCCGCGGCGAGTGGATCTACGACGACAGCACTGTCGACACGGACACGTTCCGTCAGAAGTGCGCTAACGAGACCAGCACGCCGGCTCCTTAAGCGGCAACTGGTTACACCCGGCTTGTCCAGCCGGTGAAGTTCGAGAAAGGGCGGCCTTCGGGCCGCCCTTTCTCGTTCATGCAGACCTGCTTGCGCCTACTTTCCGGGGCTCGCCCGACATACTCGAAGCGTGGCCTTCTACATCACGACGCCGATCTTCTACGTAAACGCCGAGCCGCATCTAGGCCACGCTTACTCGACGATCGCCGCAGACATCTTCGCGCGGCACATGCGCCAGCGGGGCGAGGACGTGTTCTTCCTCACGGGCACGGACGAGCACGGCGAGCCGGTCGAGCTGGCCGCTAAGCGGGAGGGCATCACGCCGAAGGAGCTCGCGGACCGCAATGCGCCCCGCTTCGAGGCCATGGCGGAATCGGTGAACGCCTCGAACGACTTCTTCATCCGCACCTCGGACACGCGCCACACCGATCGCGTCGCCGAGGTGATCCAGCGCGTCTACGACTCGGGGCACGTGTACGAGGGGACCTATGAGGGGTGGTACTGCCCCCGCTGCGCCGACTTCAAGACGGAGCGCGAGCTCGGCCCGGGAAACACGTGCCCGATCCATGAGATTCCGCTCGAGCTGGAAACCGAGCAGAACTGGTTCTTCCGCCTGTCCGCGTTCCAGGAGCGGCTGGAGGAGCTGTACGAGCGCGAGCCGCTCTTCGTGGTGCCCGATTTCCGGCGCAACGAGGCCCTCTCGTTCATCAAGGGCGGCCTGCAGGACGTCTCGCTCTCACGGGCGAAGCTGGAGTGGGGGATGCCTTTGCCCTGGGATCCGAGCCAGCGCATGTACGTCTGGTTCGACGCGCTCCTCAACTACTACACGGCGCTCGGATTCGCGCGCGAGGGCGAAGACCTGACCGATCGCTTCTGGCCCGCGGCCTTCCATCTCCTGGCCAAGGACATCCTTAAGTTCCACGCGGTGATCTGGCCCGCGCTCCTCATGGCGGCGGACATCGAGCCGCCGACGGGGATGGTGATTCACGGCTACCTCCTGATGGGCGAGAAGAAGATGTCCAAGTCCCTGGGCAACGTGCTCGATCCGTTCGCGGCGATCGACCGCTACGGCTCCGACGCGCTGCGCTTCTACTGCCTGCGCGAGGTGTCGTTCGGCCAGGACGGTTCCGTGTCCGCGGCGGGGTTCGAATCCAGGTACGAGACCGAGCTCGCGAACGACTTCGGCAACCTGGCGAGCCGGACGCTCGCGATGATCGACCGCTACCGCGACGGACTGGTGCCCGAGTCAGAAGTCGACGACGACCTGGCGGACGGCGCGGACGGCCTCCGCGGCTTGAACGAGGAGGTGTCGGACCTCATCGATCGCTCGGAGCCGAGCCAGGCGCTCGAGGCGATCTGGGTACGGGTCCGCAGGGTGAACCGCTACGTCGAGGAGACGCGACCATGGGACCTGGCCAAGGACGAGGGGTCGGCGGAGCGCCTCGACCAGGTGCTCTACAGCCTCGCCGAGGCGCTCCGGGTGCTTGCGCTCGTGCTCTTCCCGTACATCCCAGTGTCTGCCGAGAAGCTCCTGGACGCGCTGTCCGAGGACGGGCGGGAGCTGGCGGAGTTCGGCTCGCGAGGCGGCGGGATGAAGGCTGAGCGGATCGAAGCGCTGTTCCCCAAGCTGGAATCTCCCGTCTCGGAATAGGGGCATGCCTCCGGCACTCGTCGCAAGCGATCTGCGCAAGCGGTACGACTCGACTGACGCCCTGCGAGGGGTCTCGGTGGAGGTTCCGGAGGGCCAGGTGGTGGCGCTGCTCGGGCCCAACGGGGCCGGCAAGTCCACTCTCGCCAAGATCGCGTGCGGCCTCGTGCGGCCGACCGCCGGGAGCGCCGAGGTCGCGGGTCATCGGGCGGGAAGCGACGAGGCGCGCGCAAGGGTCGGGTACCTGGCCGAGCTCTTCCGCTTCCCGTCCTGGGCGACGGCGGACGAGCTGCTCCGGCTTCACCAGCGCCTGGCGAGGGCGGACGGCGGGGCTCAGGAGCGGGCCCGCCTCCTTGAGCTCGTCGGGCTCGCAGACGCTTCCGGGAAGCGCGTGGGAAACATGTCCAAGGGCATGCAGCAGCGCCTGGGGATCGCCCAGGCTCTGGTCGGCGAGCCCGCCCTGCTCCTCCTCGACGAGCCGACGAGCGCGCTGGATCCGTCCGGGCGGAAGGTCGTGCGAAACCTGTTGGCGGAGGTTCGGGGGCGCGGCGTCTCGGTGCTTCTCTCCTCTCACCTGCTGTCGGAGGTCGAGCTGGTCTCGGACCAGGTGGTGATCATCGCCGGCGGCGAGGTCGTCAGGCGCGGAACCTCCGCGGAGCTTCGGCGGCCGCGCGGCGTGCAGGTCGAGACCGCGGCCGGCGTGCGCCTGTTCGAGGGGGCCGGCCGGGATGATGCGCCGCGGATCGTGGCGGACCTGGTCGCGGCCGGTGAGAGCGTCTACGGGGTCGAGGTCCTCTCCTCGACGCTGGAGGACGCGTATCTCGAAGCGGTGGGGGACGACGCGACTTGAGCCGGCTCTCGGATGCGCGGATCATCATCGGCTACGCGATCGCGGAGAGCCTGCGCCGCCGGGTCGTGGCCGTCGTCGCGGTGCTCACCGTGCTGTTCTTGGCGCTCTACGGCCTGGGCGTGCACTTCGCCTTCGACGAGGTCGGGAACGGCAGCCTCGCGGGCGGCGAGCTGCTCGACGAGCAGGCGCTCGTGGGCGGGACGATCTTCGGCCTCGCCATGTTCGCGATCCTCTTCCTGGGCAGCGTCCTGGCCATCTTCCTGACGAACGGGGTGGTCCGCGGGGACGCCGACGCCGGCCTCCTGCAGCCACTCGTGGTGAGGCCCGTGGGGCGGGGGACCCTTCTCGTCGCCCGGTGGGCGGGCGCTGCGGCCGCGACCACGGTCTACGTGATCGCCGTGTATCTGCTGGCCCTGGGTATCACGAGCGTGCTCGGCGACTGGACACCTGGGCATGTGGTGCTGCCCGCGCTGGCTTTGGCGCTCGCGGTGGCGATCGTCGCCGCGATCTCGGTGCTGGTCTCCGTCTTCCTGGCCGCATCCGCGCAGGGCATCGCCGTCTTCATGGTCTTCGGGGCGGGCCTAGTGGGGGGCCTCCTGGGGCAGATCGGCGAGGGCATCTCGTCGCCGAGCCTGGAACGGATCGGCGAGATCGTGTCCTATGCGCTGCCCTTCGAGGCGCTCTACCAGGCGGGGCTCTACATGATCGCGAGCGACGCGTCCGGCTTTACGAGGGCAGCCATCCAGCTGGGGCCGTTCGGGGGGTCTCAGCAGGCGGACGCCGGCCTCGTCGTCTTCTCGGTCGCCTACGTCTGCGGCATCCTCGCCCTTGCCGTAGCCGCGTTCTCGCGCCGAGACCTTTGACCAAAAGCGAGGCCCAAACCCTCAACCAACCCTAAGGGGGGTCTGACCCCGGGTCAGACCCCGTTGAGGGAGGTTGAGGGTTTGGTTGCGGCGGTTCACTTACCGAAGCTCGCGGACCTAGACTGCCCGGGTGGTCGACACGCACGCTCATATCGCGCTGTGCGAAGGAGATCCGGCAAGCGTGGTCGAGCGCGCGGAGGGTTCCGGGGTCTCGCGCATCCTGACCGTCGGGCTCGACGAGGACTCGAACCGGGAGGCGATCGCGATCTCCCGCGCGCACGACGGAGTGTTCGCCGCGGTCGGAAGGCATCCCAACTCGGCAGCGGGGTTCGATGCGGAGGCCGAGGCGGATTTGCTCGAGCTGGCAAGTGACCCCAACGTCAAGGCGGTCGGCGAGACGGGGCTCGACTTCTACCGCGACCGGGCGTCGAGGGACGACCAGGTCGCCGCGTTCAGAGCCCAGATGCGGGTGGCGCGTGAGGTCTCGAAGCCCCTGGTGATCCACATGCGCTCGGGGGAGGGCGCGGGCGCCGACGCCGTCGCCGAGTCGTTCGCTCTCCTCTCATCCGAGGCCGAAGGCCTGAAGGTCGTCCTTCACTGCTTTTCGGCCCCGCCCGAGCGGGTCGCCGAGGCCGTGGCGAATGGCTGGTTCTGCTCGTTTGCCGGGAACGTGACCTACCCGAAGGCCGAGGCGCTCCGGGAGGCAGCCCGCCTGGTCCCGGACGAGCTGATCCTGGTCGAGACGGATGCGCCGTTCCTGGCGCCCCAGTCGCGACGGGGAAAGCCGAACGAGCCTGCCTTCGTGGTCGAGACGGCGCGCGAGGTGGCTGCCGCTCGCGGCACCGAGCCCGCGGAGCTCGAGTCGCTGGTCACGCGTAACGCCGAACGGGCATTCGGATGGTGAGTGGGCGTGGCGGCGGCAGACCCAGGCTGGGCCAGAACTTCCTGGCGGACCCGAACCTGCTCGAAGCGATCGTCCGCGAGGCGGGCCTCACCGGCGACGAGGTGGTGCTGGAAGTCGGCGGCGGCCAGGGGATCCTGACCGAGAAGCTCGCGGACGCGGCGCGGACGGTGCACGTGATCGAGATCGACGAGCGGCTGCGGGAGGGCTTGGAGGCGATTGCGTCGCGTCGCGAGAATGTCCGCCTGGAAATGGCGGACGCGATGAAGGCCGACTTCGGGGCATTGGACCCCCCGCCGAGCGCGATGGTCGCAAACCTTCCCTACGCGGTCGCCACGCCTGTGATCATGCGGTCGATCGCCGAGCTTCCGGGCGTGACGCGGTGGACGGTGATGGTCCAGCGTGAGATCGCCGACCGCCTTCGGGCCGTTCCGCGGACAAAGGCATACGGGGCTCCCACCGTCCTGGCTCAGCTCGCCTGCAGGGTCGAGATGCTGCGGGCGGTCGACAGGGCTGTGTTCCGGCCGCCGCCGCGCGTGGACTCTGCCCTGCTTCGGCTCGAGCGGGTGGCGAGTTGGCCCGGCGACGACGTGGCACGGCTGGTGCGGGCGGCGTTTGCGCACAGGCGCAAGGCGCTCGCGCGCTCCGTCGCAACGGCGGGGGTCGAGACCCGGCAGCGCGTGCTCGAGGCTCTCGCGGCGATCGGGAAAGAGCCGACGGCTCGAGCGGAGGAGCTTGAGCCGGCGGAGTTCGTAGCACTGGCGAAGGAGCTGGCGGGGTAGTGGTCGATCGCGCGCCCGCAAAGCTCAACCTGTGTCTCTACCTGGGGCCCGTGCGGGACGACGGCCTGCACGAGCTGCGATCGCTCTTCTGCCCGGTCGCCCTCAGCGACCGGGTGTCGGTCACCTCGTCGGATTCGGACTCGGACGAGGTGATCTGCGAGGCGGTCGCGGGCCCGAACCTGGCCGAGGCGGCGCTGGCCCGGTTGCGCGAGCGGGGCTGGAAGAGCCCGCCGCTCCGGATCGAGATCGACAAGCGGATTCCGGTTGCCGCGGGGCTTGGCGGAGGAAGCGCCGACGCCGCCGCGGTCCTGAGGCTGGCCGAGGGCGATGTCGAGGGGCTGGAGGAGCTGGCCGCCGAGCTGGGGGCGGATGTCCCGTCGCAGCTGAGCCCGGGCTTCGCGCTGGTGGCGGGCGCAGGCGAGCGCCTGGAGCGCCTCGACGCTCCTGCGGCGGTCGGCGTCGTCCTGATCCCCTTCGACCGCGGGCTGAGTGCCGCGGAGGTCTACGCCGAAGCGGACCGCTTGGGGCTCGGGCGCCCCATCGCGGAGCTGGAGGAAATCAGCGATGAGTTGAGGAGAGGTGGCGGGCGGAGGGGCGTCGCCGCTCGCGTATCCGGGATTGCTGGCGAACGACCTCGAGGCGGCCGCGGTCTCGCTGCGCCCCGAGATCGCGGGGGCGCTTGACGCGCTGCGGAAGGTGGGCGCAGGGGCCGTCTTCGTGACCGGGTCGGGGCCGACGGCCGTCGGCCTGTTCGCGGACATCGTGGCTGCCGACCGCGCTTCCGGGGAACTGGGGCCTGAATGGGCGAACGCAATCGTGACGGCTACGGTCGGTGGGCGCCCGTGAGGAAGGCCTGGGAACTCATCCGCGAGCACCCGTTGATCGTCGTGATCGCGCTGCTCTTCGTCGCCTACCAGGTGTTCGGCGACGCGTTGCCTTCGATTGACCTCGAGAAGGCGCTCGAGGACATCTCGGAGTCGCTCGGCAAGTGGACGTATGCGGCGGTGGGCGCTCTCGCGTTCCTCGAGACTGGGGCGTTCGTGGGGCTGGTGTTCCCCGGCGAGACGGCGGTGATCCTGGCCGGGGCGATCGCGGGCAACGGGACGACGTCGATCGTTCTGACGATCGCGATCGTGTGGGTGTCGGCATGGCTGGGAGACACCGCGTCGTTCTACATCGGCAGGCGGCTCGGCAAGGACTTCATCCTGCGCCACGGGCATCGGGTCCGGATCACGGAGGAGCGGTTCGAATCTGTGGAGGACTACTTCGCCCGGTACGGCGGCAGGACGATCCTGGTCGGCAGGTTCATCGGCCTCGTGCGGGCGCTGGCGCCGTTCATCGCGGGAAGCTCGGGGATGACCTACCGCGGCTTCGCTCCCTACAGCATCCTGGGCACCGGGCTCTGGGCGGCGAGCTTCTCGCTCCTGGGCTACTTCCTGGCGGAGAATCTGGACAGGGCGGAGGACCTGGCGGGCCAGGGCCTGTTCGTCTTCGGTGGCACGATCGCCGTCCTCGTCGGCGGCTATCTGGCGATCCGCTACATGCGCGTCGCGGAGAATCGCTCGAAGCTGGCGAGGCGGATGGAGGGCAACAGGTTCGGCAGGCCGGTGGTGGCTTTGGGCCGGCGGATCGAGCCACACGCGCGGTTCTTCTGGCACCGGTTGACGCCGGGGAAGCTTGGGCTCGAGTTCACGACGATCATGGCGGTGCTGGCGGTCTCGGTGTTCGTCGTGGTGGGCTACGGAGAGGTCGTGGCTGGCGATCCCGGCCCTACTCCGGGCGACACGGCGGCGTTCCAGATCGTTGACGACCTGCGATCGAACTGGCTGGACGATGTGGCGAAGGTCCTCACCGACCTCGGCTCGGGCTGGGTGACGCTTGCGGTCGGGCTGATCGCCTCGATCGTGCTCGGGATCCGCAGGATGTGGGCAGAGCTCGTTGTGACGGTCGTCGCGCTGGCGCTCACCCACCTCGCGGTGCCGATCCTCAAGGAAGCGATCGACAGGCCGAGGCCGGAGGGCGGGCTGGTGAGCGTGCGCGGCGACTCATGGCCGAGCGGCCATGCCGCGTACGGGATGATCTACGCGTGGCTGGCGGTGCTCCTGGCGCTGCGGGGGGTGACGGGGAAGCTGTCGGGCACGGCCGTGATCGTCATCGGGCTGGCGATCTCGGCGGCGGTGGGGCTTTCGCGCGTCTATCTGCGCGTCCACTACGTCTCCGACGTGAACTCCGGCGCCGCCCTGGCGGTCGCGGCCTTCGCCCTTTGCGGGGCCGTCGCGCTTCTCGTCGTGCACTTCCGCGACAATGAGGCGGAGGAATGAGCGTCCTGTCGGAGCTGACGGCGGTCCACTACCTGTTCGGAGGAGCGGGGCTATTGAGCGTGCTCGCGTTCGGGACCCTGATCCTGGCGCCGACGATGAGCTCCTTCGGGCGCGGCTGGGAGAAAGCTGCCGCTGCCTTCCTCTCGCTCTTCGTGCTCGTCGCCCTTCTCGCGCTCGGCTTCGGATTGGGCGTCGTGATCGTCTACTACTGGGACGACATCTCCGGCGTTCTGGGCTGACACCCGAGGGGTCAGACCCCTCGCACTTCGCTCAACCTCCCTCGCGCTGCCAGAATTGGGCCGGTGACAGCGGGATCCAAGAAGGAGCCGACGGGCGCCAAGAGGGCCGATCCGGCAACGCTCGAGGCGCTCTCCGAGGCGATCGAGTCCGGCGCGGGCCTGCCCGCGGTCGCGAGGGCCGCCGCGAAGGTGCTGGGCACGAGCGTCGCGGTCATCGACCGCTCCAGCGTCGTGCTTGCAGTCGCGGCCGCCTCGTCCTCCGAGGAGGGAAAGCTTCTCGGCAACGGCGACGGGGTGGACTCGGTCGAGTTGCGAGTCGCCGATGCGGTCGTCGGCGAGTTGCGGTTCCGCACGAAGGGAGGAGCCTCCTCGGACGCACCGCTCGCGCGGATGGTTTCGGCGCTGCTCGCGCTCGAGGTCGAGCGCTCCCGGTCGGGAGACTGGGCCTCCGACGAGGCCGCGGGAGAGTTCGTGAACGCCGTGCTCGAGCGCCGGGTGACGGACCGCGGCGACATCGTCGCTCGAGCCTCGGAGGTGGGGGCGGATCTGGAAGGCGGGGCGGGCGTGGTCGTGGCGCGGGCGCATCCCCATGTGGCGCAGGACGGGGACTGGCGGGCGCGGGTCCTGACCGTCGCGCTCCGGGTGCTCCGCACGCAGGCCAAGGGCTCGGTCGCGGTGGTTGGCGAAGGCGACGCGGCCGAGGTCAGCGCGCTCGTGCCGGCGGCCGACCGGGAGGTTCTGGCCCGGGCGGCGAATGCGCTTTCGAGTGAGCTCCGCCACTCGCTCCAGGGCTTCCGCTTGACGGTTGCGCATTCGCGCCTGGCGCAGGATCCCGTCGACCTCTACCGGGCGGGCAAGGAGGCGGTGCTGGCCGCGAACGTCGCCGACGCCGAGGAGATCGAGATCCTCGCGTTCGAGGACACGGGGTCCTACCGGCTGCTCTTGCCGGCGATGAGCGAGGACCCTTCGGAGCTGGAGCGGTTCTACGAGGAGACCGTCGCGCCCCTGTCGGCCTACGACGAGCAGTACGAGACCGAGCTGGTGGCGACGGTCGAGGCCTACCTCGACAACGACGGCAACGTGACCCCCACCGCGGAGACGATGTTCACCCACCGCCACACGATCCGCTACCGCCTCGAGCGCGTGCGCGACCTGTGCGGGCACGACATCTCGTCGACCGAGGGTCGCGAGAAGCTCGGCCTGGGCCTGAAGGCCATGCGGGTCCTGGGCATCGCTCCACCCAGGGGGCCGGCGATGGAGGCGGGAGCGCGGGGCGGCAAGGTCCGCAAGCCGAAGGGCGCGGAGTAGGGCTCGAACCCGGTAGCTTCCTGCTCCGGACTGGGGAGCCCGGATTCGAACCCGGATAACTGGCCCCAAAAACCAGAGGCTTGCCGTTAGCCAATTACACCACCCAGGAATCGAGCTGGTTCGCCGAGTCTAGAACGCTGTCGCCGAGTCGTGCGAAAAGCGCACGACATGCGGCGGCCTCGAGGAGCGTCAGCACGCGCCCGCGCGCGGCGCGGGCGCCGACCCGCTGGGCGAGCAACTCGGCGAGGCCGTCCTCGCCGGGATCGGGGATAGCGCAAGCACCCTCAGGTCCGTGGAGCTCGGGCGCGAGTGGATCGCGGCCAGTCCGCCTGGCGATCGCGGCGAGCGGCGTGAACAGGGCGGCTTGTATCGCAGCGGGCGGCTTGGTGAAGCGGATCGCGTCGCGGTATTCGCGCGCGATCGCAGCCAGCCACAACATGTCGGGAAGACCCTGTGCATTCACGCGGCCCTGCGCTCCGAGTGACCACAAAGCCTCGATCATCGATGCGAAGCGCTCGGCGGGCCTCCCTGATGCCGTTTCCGTCGCCGCGACCTCGACGCGGACGAGGGAGACCCCCTCGCCGGCATTCCACCAGTCGTGCGACACGCCGGCGGGCACCTCCACGACGCCACTCCCAGCCCCGACGGCTCGCTCCTCTCCGTCGACCTGAAAGCCCACTTCGCCCTCGCGCACTTCGAACCGCTCGATGAACAGGTCGTGGACGTGCGCTCGAGCCACAGCGGCGCCGGGCTGAAGCCAGAGGTCGACCTCCAACCGCCGTCCGTCAGGGTCCGCGCTCGCCAGCCGGGCGATCTCGCCGGTGGCCGGGTTGTGAAGCCAGGACCCGGGGGTGAGCGCGTCGGGCTGCGACGAGAGAGGGATCGAGCTCATTTCTGCTTCCTCCAATCGCAACAAAGATAGACCTTGAGCCCAGGCCGCGGGAGCTACCTGACCGGCACCGCCACGGCGTCGTCTCTACGATGACCGCGTGGCCGGCTCCTCAGAAGCGCCGACGGTCTTGATCATGGCCGCGGGCGAGGGAACGCGCATGCGCTCCTCTCTCCCCAAGGTCCTCCACCCGGTCGCGGGGAGGCCGATGATCGCCTGGCCTGTTCTCGCGGCCCGCGAGGCGGGTGCGGGGCGCGTGCTCGCGATCGTGGGCCCGAAGCACGACCTGAGCGCCGGCCTGCCCGAAGGCACCGAGACCGTCCTCCAGCCCGAGGCGAACGGCACGGGCGGAGCGATGATCGCCGCGCTCGAGGCCATCTCCTCGTCCGAGGAGGTCGTCGTCCTCTCTGGGGACCATCCGCTCCTGGGCGCGGAGACGATCTCCGCGCTGCTCGCGACTCACCGCGACGAGGGCGCCATGGCGACCGTGATGACGGTCGAGCTCGAGGAGCCCGGCCAGTACGGGCGGATCGTCCGCGACGCGGACGGAGGGGTCGAGCGCATCGTCGAGACGAAGCATCCCGAGAGCGTCCCGCCGGAGATCCTGGCCTCGAAGGAGATCAACACCGGCACCTACTGCTTCAACGGCCCCACGTTCGCCGCGGCACTCGGCCGGATCACGAACGAGAACGAGGCCGGCGAGTACTACCTGGGCGACGTTCTGCCGCTCATGCGCTCCGACGGCCACCGGATCGCCGCCCACGTCGCGACCGACCCCAACGTGAACCTGGGCGTGAACAACCGCGCGGACCTCGCCCAGGTCGAGGCCGAGGCGCGCCGCCGCATCAACGAGGCACACATGCTTGCCGGCGTCACCGTCACCGACCCGTCCTCCACCTGGATCGACGCCGGAGTCGAGATCGGCCAGGATGCGACGATCGAGCCGGGCACCGCGCTGCGGGGCGAAACCCGGATCGGAGACGGCGCGACGATCGGCCCCCACACGACCATCGTCTCCTCGTCGGTCGGGGCGAACACCACCGTCCTGCGCTCGCACCTGGACGGTGCGAGCGTCGGCGACGGCTGCAACGTCGGCCCCTTTTCCTACCTGCGGCCGGGCGCGAACCTCGCAGACGGGTCGAAGGCGGGCACGTTCGTCGAGATCAAGAACTCCGAGATCGGCCCCGGCGCAAAGATCCCGCATCTCGCGTACATCGGCGACGCCGACGTCGGCGCGGGAGCCAACGTCGGCGCGGGGTCCATTACCGCCAACTACGACGGCAAGGACAAGCACCGCACGAAGATCGGGGAAGGTGCGCGAATCGCGGTCAACAATTCCTTCGTCGCCCCGGTGGAAATCGGCGAGGGCGCTTACACTGGCGCCGGTGCAGTGATCCGCTCAGACGTGCCCCCAGGCGCGCTCGGAGTGACCGACGCGGGCCAGCGCAATATCAAGGACTACGCGAAGCGAAAGTTGAAAGACGCCGAGGGGGACCAGTGAGCACCACCGAGACCGCAGCTATCGCGTCCGAGCCGAACGCTGAGATTCAAGAAACGATCATGACCATCGCCGACGAGATGCCGAGCCCACTGAGCTCGATCCCGCACGACTACACGAAGCGCCTCATGGTCTTCGGCGGGCGCTCCTCCCGCGAGCAGGCTGCCCGGATCGCGACCAAGCTGGACGTCGACCTCGGACAGGTCACCCTCAAGACCTTCGCCGACGGCGAGGTCTACTGCCGCTACGAGGAATCGATCCGCGGCGCCGACATCTTCATCGTCCAGTCGACCGCCAAGAACATCGCCGAGGGCATGACCCCCAACGACTCGCTGGTCGAGCTCCTGACGATGATCGACGCGGCAAAGGGCGCATCCGCGCACCGCATCATCGCCGTCATGCCCTGGTACGGCTACTCGCGCCAGGACAAGAAGTCAGCTCCGCGCGAGCCGATCACGGCCCGTGTCGTCGCCCAGTGCCTCGAGGCCGTCGGCGTCGACCGCGTCCTCACGATGGACCTTCACTCCGGCCAGGTGCAGGGCTTCTTCTCCAAGCCCGTGGACCACATGACCGCGCAGCCGATGCTCACGCAGTACTTCATCGACCAGGCGATGGAGGACGAGCTCGTGATCGTCTCTCCAGACGCCGGCCGCGTCAAGGTCGCGCGAAACTTCGCGCGCAAGGTCGGAGTCCACTGGGCCGTCATGGAGAAGGAGCGCCCCGCGCATCAGGTCGCGGACATCGGCTACGTCGTCGGCGACGTGAAGGGCAAGACCGCAGTGCTGGTCGACGACATGATCGACACGGCCGGCACCCTCTGCGCGGCGGCCAAGACCGTCCTCGACGAAGGCGCGGCCAAGGTGATCGCCTGCGCGACCCACGGCGTCTTCTCAGGGCCGGCCTACGAGCGCCTCGCGTACGAGAACTCGGGGATCGAGCGCATCGTCGTCACCGACACCGTGCCGCTCGCGCCGGGCGCGCCGGACAACATCACCGTCCTCCACGCCTCGCAGATCCTCGCCGACTCGATCCGCCGCATCTTCGCCGACGACTCCGTCTCAGAAATCTTCGCCGGCGAAAACCAGCTGTTCTAGGGCTACCCGAAGTCGGAGATCAGCCAGCCCTTGCCGCCCTCATCCTCCTCGAGGAGGATCGTCCGGAAGGTCGCGAGCTCGCCCTTCGTCTTGAGGGACGCCTCAGCCCGAGCCCGGTTGCCCGAGATGCTCACGCCCGGGCGAACGCGGACGGTCACCTCTGCGAAGGAGTCACCGATCACGCTCTCCATGATCTCGGGGCAACGCAACTCCTCTTCCGTCTCCAGCGCGCGCGCCGCGGCCTGGCGCATCAGGTCCTGAGCGGTCTTCGTCAGGTAGTCGCACGCCTCCTTGAAGTCCTCCGCCCTCGCCGCGTCGAAGAACCCGTCGACCGTCGCCGTGACCTTCTCGGACTCCGTCGGAGGGTCGTCGAAGAAGGCCGTGTCTGTGATCGCGAGGACGGCAAGGACGATCCCCACGATCAGGATGACCGCGGCGATCCGGCGCCGGGCTACATCTGACAGATACCCCACGACCCCAACCTATCCTCACCGGCCATGTTGCGCGTCGGACACAAGGGGGCGGACAAGATCGTTCCCGGCAACTCCGTCGAGAGCTTTCGCGCGGCAGTCGAGGTCGGGGTGGACGTGATCGAGTTCGACGTCCTCCGCCCGCCGGAGGATTTCGCAGACGGATCGGACTGGCGGCGCGCGCAAGCGGGCCCCGCCCGGGGTGGCGCGCCCATCCTCGTGGCGCACGACTGGGGAGCGGCCCGGCGCGCGAAGGAGCCGCTCACGCTCGATCGCGCCCTGGATGCATTCACCGAGCCTCCGCTCGACCAGGTGAAGATCGACCTCGACATCAAGATCCGCGGCCGCGAGGACGAGATCGTCGAGGCCGTCCGCTCGCGCGGGCTCACCGAGCGGACCATGACGTCGGGCACCGAGATCCCGACAATTCGGATGCTGGGCGAGCTCGCGCCTGAGCTCAGCCGCGGCTGGACTCTTCCGCGCGTCACGCGCGATTGGACCAAGAGCCGCGTCGGCAGGCCGCTCGTCCTCGCGGGCATGGCAACCCTCCGCGCCCGCTTGCCGCGTCGCGTGCGAAACGAGGCGCCGCTCCTGGGCGTCGAGTCGATCTGGATCCACCACGGCCTCGCGAGCAGCGCGCTTGCCGCGGCCGCTCACGATTCGGGTTGCAGTCTGATCGCATGGACCGTCGACGAGGCCGCTCGCATGCGCGAGCTGGCGGCCATGGGAGCCGACGGCATCTGCACGAACGATCCGCGCCTCTTCGCCCGCTTGCAGGGATGACCAAGGCGGCGGGCCGTGGTCGCTGCATCAGAGACGGAGACCTCGCCCCGGCTATCCTCATCGGTCGCCAATGGCCGATGATCGCCCCAACCTGGATGTAGCTGAGCGCACCGAGTTCGGCTCCCGCACCACCCGCCGCCTTCGCCGCGAGGGTCTGGTGCCCGGCGTCGTCTATTCGGGCGGCTCGGAGGCCCGCACCTTCAGCGTTCCCGAGCGTGCTGCCAAGACCCTCCTCGGCACCGGTGCCGCCCTGTTCGACCTGTCGTTCGACGGTGGCAAGGCTGAGCCCGTCGTCGTCAAGGAGCAGCAGCGCCATCCCGTTCGCGGCCACCTCATGCACATCGATTTCCAGGTCGTGGACCTGAAGCAGGCCATCCAGTCCGAGGTCTCGATCGAGTTGCTGGGCGCCGATGACTCCCCCGGAGTCAAGGAAGGCGGCGTCCTGGAGCACATCACCCACTCGATCAACGTCGAGGCGCTCCCGACGGACATCCCCGAGTCGATCGCGGTCGACGTGTCGGGAATGGTCATCGGCGACACCCTTCAGCTCGATTCCGTGATCGCTCCCGAGGGCGTCGAATGGGCGCTCGGCGAGGGCGCGGATCCCGCCGAGATCACCATCGCCACGCTCAACCCGCCGCGGGTCGAAGAGGAGCCCGAGCTCGAGGAGGAAACCGAGCTGGTGGGCGAGGACGGCGAGCCCATCGAGGCCGCCGAGGGCGAAGAGGGCGAAGGCGACGCAGACGAAGCAGGCGACTCCGATTCGGACGCCGGCGACTCCGACGGGGAGTAGCCCTGTCCATCTTCCGCCGGCGCCATCACGATGACGGCGGCGATTCCGAAGCAGGCGACCGCGTCCTCGTGGTCGGCCTCGGCAATCCCGGCGCTCGCTACGCGAAGACCCGCCACAACGTCGGCTTCGAGGTCGTCTCGGAGCTGACGAGGCGCTGGGACCTGCCGCGCGCGAAGGAGAAGTTCCGCGGCCTCCTGACCGAGGGCCGCATCCGGCCCGGCGGACCTCGCGTAGCCGCGCTCTTGCCCCAGACGTTCATGAACGAGTCTGGCACCGCTGTCGGCCCGGCGCGCGGATCGCTGAAGGTGCCGCTAGACCGCCTGGTCGTGGTCTATGACGAGATCGACCTGCCATTCGGGGAGATCCGCACCAAGCTCGGCGGGGGCGCGGCCGGCCACAACGGCATGAAGTCCCTGCGGCAGGGCCTGGGCAGCACCGACTTCTGGCGCGTGCGGGTCGGCGTCGGCCGCCCCGACTCCACCGACCCTGAGATCGTCTCGGCGTGGGTGCTCGGTCGCTTCAGCGAGCCGGACTCCGAGGTTCAGAGCCTGATCGAGAGCGCCGCCGGAGAGGCCGAGCGGCTGGTCGAGCGGATAGCGTCGGACGCGGATGAGTGACGCGCTGACCACCTATGACGTCTCGGAAGGCGTCGCGGTCCTGCGCTTGGACCGACCGCGCGCGCGGAACGCGATGAACACGCAGATGCTGGAGGAGATGCTGGCGCACATCGCCTCCGCTCGCGAGGACGACGAGGTGAGGGCGCTCGTGGTCTCCTCGACCGATCACCTGGGGCTTTCCGCCGGCGCGGACGTGCGCGAGGAGCTCGACGAGGAAGGCCGCGTTCGCCGCATGCAGCTCTTCGCGGACCTCTACGACGACCTCGTTTCGTTTCCCAAGCCCACGGTCGCCGCGTGTCACGGGGCCACGGTTGGCGGCGGCGCCGAGGTGGCGGTCGCCTGCGACATCCGTGTCGGCGGATCGAATCTGCGGCTCCGTTTCCCGGGCGCGTCGCTGGGCGTCCCGGTCGGGCCTGCCCGCTTGGTGACCCTGTGCGGCCTCTCGGTCGCCAAATACCTCCTGATCTCCGGCAAGGAGGTCGCTGCCGACGAGGCACTCAGATGGGGCCTCATCCACAAGGTCGCGCCGGCGGCGACCGCCGAGGAGATGGCGATAAACCTGGCAACGACCGCGGCCACGCATCCGCCCGAGGCCGTCGCGCGGCTCAAGGGCATGCTGCATGAGTGGGACGGCGTGGTCGAGCGCTCGAAGGCGGAGGGCGAAGGCCAGGTGGAGTGGCAGCGCTCCGGACCCGGCCTTCCACATCGCGAGAGTTAGGCGTAGAGTCCTCCGAAAGCGACCGGGGAGGAACTTCGTGAAGGGAATCGCGCTTGCAGGGGCCGTCGTGATCGGGCTGTTCGCGCCCGCATTCGCTCAAGCGGACGTCGAATCCTTGACCGTCGACACGACGTCAGACAGCGGTGCGCTGACCGCCTGTACCGCAGCCGCGGCGGACTGCAGCCTGCGCGGCGCGGCATCCGTCGCGAACGACGCCGACCCGGGCACCGACGTGGACACGATCGACTTCGACACGACCATCTTCGATGGGAGCGAGGCCGTCCCGGGAGAGGCGACCATCGTCCTGGCGGACGCGGTCGGGTTCACCGACTCCGTGGTGGTCCAGGCGAACTGCGCAGGGCAGGCCGCGCAGCCGTGCGTCGGAATCGACGGGCCAGATGACGACAACGCGCTCGCGGTCACCGAAGGGTCGTTCACGATGAGAAGGGTCGCGATCTTCGGGACCCTCTTCCAGGGCATCTTCTACGCCGGATTCGCTGACGGCCTCACCCTGTCCGCCAACTGGTTCGGCCTGAGACTGAACGGGAATCCGTCGGGCAACGGCGTAGGGGTCAACGTCACGGCCGGCAACGCGGACATCGGCAGCGCATCAGCAAGCCCGAACGTCTTCGGGGCGAACGGAATCGGGCTTTTCATCTTCACCGCAAGCGACGTCGTGGTCGCCAACAACCGGTTCGGCCAGACGCCTGGCGGCACGCTCGCGGCGAACACGGACGCGGACATCATGATCACCGGAAACGGCGGCGGAGACGACCCAACGGACATCACGATCGGCGGGGAGCCCAACGCCACGGCGGCGTGCGACGGCAGTTGCAACGTGCTGGCGGCGGCAGGCGGTGCGGGGTCGGGGGGCGTCAACCTCTTCGGCGACGGCTCGGCGGGACTTTCCTCCACGGCAAGCGACGTTCAGATCACCGGCAACCACATCGGACTCGACACGGACGGCACCTCGGCAACGGGCACGGGCACGCTCGTCCCAGTCGGTGCCGCCGATCAGGTCACCGTCTCGGACAACCACCTGGCCGGCGGGCTGTTCGGGATCACGGCCGGGAGCACAGCCGAGGACCTGGTCGTCGAGGGCAACTCGCTGGGCACGGACTCCGCGCAGACAACGGTCCTGGATGGAGCGAGCGTGGCTTCCATATTCGTCAACTCGAACCTGGTCACGCCCACCGCCGTCAGGGACAACCTCGTCACTCAGGATTCCGCGGTGCAGGCGCTCGTCGTCGGCAACACGGCTGCGACGGTCGACGGGAACCAGGTCGGGCTCCCCGGCGATCCGGGCTCCGGCGGCCAGACGGGGATCTCGGCCCAGGGCGTCGGCCACACGATCACCGGCAACTCGGTGTCAGAGACCACGGATGACGCGATCGACCTCACGGATGCGTCGACCACGGAGGTGTCCGGCAACTCGATTGGCGAGGGCGGACCCATCGGCGGAGATGCGATCTCCATCGGGGCGGCCTCCGGGAACTCGAGCGGGAACACGATCGGCAGCGACAAGAAGAGCGGCGCGAACGTGATCGCCGACACGGCCGGGAGCGCGATCAAGATCGCCGGCGACGGCCAGGATCTGAACGCGATCCTTATGAACCTCGGGGCGAGCGACGATTTCTTCGTCGACCTCGAAGGATCGGACGGGCCGGGCAACGGCGCGACCGGCCCGAATGCCGGGATCGAGTCGCCGAAGGTGAAGAAGGTGAAGAAGGACGAGGTCTCCGGAACGGGGGTCCCCGGTGCCGAAGTCTGGGTCTACCGGACCAAGTCGGGCTCCGGCGATTTCCCGGAATCGCTCAAGAAGCTGATCGGGACGAAGAACGTGAAGAACGACGGCTCGTGGAAGCTCAAGCCCGACTCAAAGATCAAGGGCAAGCACGTGATCACCGCCCTTCAGGTCGATCAGAACGACAACTCCTCCGAGCTCGCCAAGGGCAAGAAGATCAAGAAATAGACGCTGGACGGGCAGCCGGTCGCCGTCACTAGCCTGTCTCGAGAGTGTCACTCAGGCCCACCTTGGAGCTCGCTTACGAGGACCGCGACTACGCGGCTCTTCGTGCTGCGCTTGGCTCCGGCGAGAGAAGCGCTCATGCCTCCGGATCGGTCCAGCCGTATCTGATCGCGGCGCTGACGGAGGACGATGCTGGGCTTGCCGGCCGCCCCGTGGTCGTGGTCGCGCCAGACGACGTGAGCGCCCGGGACTTGGCGCGTGACCTGGCTGCCTACCTCGCGCCGCGCCGGGTCCGCCACTACCCCTCGCGAGGCACCGGCTACGCCTCGCACGTCGCGCCGCCTCCGCACCTGGTCGGCCTGCGGATCGCGGCGCTCGATGCGCTCACGGGAGCCGGGGACGGCGACCCTCCCGTCGTCGTCGCAAGCGCGGTGGCCCTGGCCGAAACGGTGCCCGACGCCTCGCTTCGGCCCGAGGGGTTCTCGCTTCGGGTGGGCGAGGAGATCGACCTGACGTTCTGCTCCGAGTTGCTCGCGGAGGCCGGCTACGAACGGGTCGACCAGGTCGAGGCGCGTGGCCAGTTCGCGCTTCGTGGCGGCATCCTGGACGTCTTCGGCGCGACCGAGGATCGCGCGGCCCGCCTCGAGCTGTTCGGCGACGAGATCGAGTCGATCCGCTGGTTCTCGACCTTCACGCAGCGTTCCCTCGGCGAAGCGACGGAGCTGGAGCTGTCGCCTGCGGCCGAGCTCGCCTCCGAGCACCGGATGCTCGCCGAGGCAGCGCTCGAGGACTCCGAGGGGGACGGCCCACTCGACTTCCTTCCCGTCGACTCGTTTCGCCCGCCGCTCGAGCTGATCTCTGGCGACGTCGCCTTCGTGACCGCGGCCGACGAGGAGATCGAGCCCGCTCTTCGCACCCACTGGGAGGACGTGACCGCCGCGATGCACTCCGACGACGCTCGGCGGCTCTACGTGGACGTCGCGGGTCCGTTGGCGGAGCGGGCGCAGCTCCGCCTTCGCTCGACCGCGGCCGACGAGGGCGTGCTCTCGATCCGCGCGCAGGCTCCCGCCTCCGCCGCGCGCTCGGTGACGGAGGCCGAGCCGCAACTCGAGCGCGAGGTCCGCTCGGGCTACCGGGTCGTCGTGGCGTTTGATCACAAGGGTGAGGCCGAGCGGGCGCGCTACAACCTGCAGCGCGTGGACGCGTCGTTCCTGGGCGCGGTCCTCCCGGCGGAGCCGGGAGTGCAGTTCACGGAGGCGCACATCGGCGAGGGATTCATCTCGCCCGCGCTCAAGCTCGCCGTCATCCCGTGGCGGAAGCTCGTCCACCGCAGGAGCGCTGCCGCCCCGACGGTTCGCGGGACCCTCGCGTCGATGGCCGATCTCGCGGTCGGGGACCACGTCGTCCACCAGGACCACGGGATCGCCCGCTTTGCGGGGTTCGAGACGAAGACGGTCGCTGGCGTGACCCGCGACTACCTGGATCTCGAATATCGCGGCGAGGACCGTGTCTTCGCCCCGACGGAGCAGCTCGCGAAGATCACGCGCTATGTGGGAGTCGGCGGCGAGGCGCCTCAGCTGTCGGCGCTGGGGTCGAAGCGCTGGGACTCGATCAAGGCCCGCGCCCGCAGGGCCGCTCGCGCGCTGGCGGGCGACCTCCTGAATCTCTATGCGGAGCGGGCCGCGAGGCGCGGTCACGCTTTCGGGCCCGATTCAGAGTGGTCGGTGCAGCTCGAGCAGGCCTTTCCCTACAGGGAGACCGCCGACCAGCTGGAGGCGATCGAGGCGACGCGCGCGGACATGGAGTCCGAGCGGCCGATGGATCGCCTGATCTGCGGAGACGTCGGCTACGGCAAGACCGAGGTGGCCCTTCGCGCCGCGGCGAAGGCGGCGGGGGAGGGCAAGCAGGTGATGATCCTGGTTCCGACCACGGTCTTGGCCCAGCAGCACCTGGGCACGTTTCGCGAGCGCTTTGCTGAGCTGCCGTTCGAGGTCGACGCGGTCTCGCGCCTGCGCAAGCCCGCGGAGGTGCGGCAGACGCTTCAGGCCTTCTCAGAGGGTGGGGTAGACATCCTGATCGGGACCCACCGGCTGCTTTCGCGCGACGTTCGGGCCAAGGACCTCGGGCTCCTGATCGTGGACGAGGAGCAGCGGTTCGGCGTCAAGCAGAAGGAGCTCCTGCGCCAGCTGAAGCTTCGGGTGGACGTGCTCGCGCTCTCGGCAACGCCGATCCCGCGCACGCTCCAGATGAGCCTCGCGGGGCTCCGCGACATCTCCGTGATCGAGACGCCACCAGAGGGGCGCCGTCCGATCCGGACCTACGTCGGGCCCTTCGACGAGGAGCTCGTCGCCAAGGCGATCCGGCGCGAGGTCGACCGCGACGGCCAGTGCTTCTTCCTCCACAACCGCATCGACACCCTGCACGAGACGGCGGAGCGGCTCCGCGCGCTCTGCCCCGGGGTCCGTTTTGCCGAGGCCCACGGCCAGATGGACATGGGCGACCTCGAGTCGACGATGCTCGGCTTCCTGCGGGGCGATGCCGACTGCCTCGTCGCGACCACGATCATCGAGTCCGGGCTCGACATCCCCCAGGCGAACACCCTCATCGTCGAAAGGGCCGACATGCTCGGGCTGGCGCAGGCCTACCAGATCCGCGGACGCGTCGGGCGCTCGCGGGAGCGCGCCTTCGCGTACATGCTCCATCCGACCTCGGAGGCGCTTTCGCAAGAGGCCGCCGCGCGCCTGGCGACGCTCTCCGACCACACCGAGCTGGGGTCAGGCTTTGCGATCGCGATGCGAGACCTCGAGCTGCGGGGAGCGGGCGATCTGCTCGGCGACGAGCAGTCGGGCCATGTCGCGGCGATCGGCTTCGAGCTCTACCTGTCGATGCTCGAGGAGGCGACGGAAGCCCTGCGCGCGGGAGGGGACGACGAAGGTGCCCCGGAGTCGCAGGTGCGCGTGGACGTCGACGTGTCCGCGTACGTCCCGAGCGAGTACATCCCGTTCGAGGCCGCCAAGATCGAGCTCCACCGGCGGATCGCGGGGGCGCGAGAGGTCGGTGAGCTGCGGGCCCTCGGGGACGAGCTCCGCGACCGCTTCGGCCCGGTGCCGGACCCGGTCCAGGCGCTGCTCGAACTGCAGCGGGCGCGCATCGAGGTGGGGAAGGCAGGCGGGCGCGCCGCGGAGGTCCGCGGAGGCCGTCTCTCGATCTCTCCGCTCGAGCTGGATTCGACCCGCGTGGCCGCGATCCGCGAGTCGATTCCGGAGGCGATGTACGAAACCGCGCGCCAGACGCTCTCACTGCGCGTAGGCGACGAACCCCAGGAAAGGCTCGAATCGCTGCTGTCGCTTGTCGCCGCCTTAACGGCCCCTGAACCCGCACTCGCGGAATCCCGCTAGGTTTTTGCGCCGATGAGAAGTCTTTCGAAGAGAACCGTTGCCTTCGTGTTCGCCGGCCTCCTGGCCGTACTAGTGGTACTTGTCGCGGCCACGATGGGAATCGGCAAGGTGAGCCTTCCCGATGGCGCCACCGCGTTCGTGGACGAGGTCGACGACGGCGAGATCACGCAGGAGGAGCTCGACGTCGCGATCCAGCAGGCGTCAGCCAGCGAGGGCAACGCCCAGCCCCCTGAGCCAGGCACCCCCCAGTACAACGCCATTCTCGTTCCCGCCCTCTCCGACGTCCTGCTCGGTCGCTGGGTCCGCGGCGAGGCCGAGGAGCGCGGCATCGAGGTCACCGAGCGTGAGGTCGACGTCGAGCTCGAGACGATCATCGAGCAGCAGTTCGGCGGGCAGGACGAATTCGAGAAGTTCCTCGACCAGTCCGGCTTCTCCGAGGAGGACGCGTTCGACCGGGTCGAGCTGCAGCTCTTGACCCAGTGCATCCAGGATCGCGTGATCCCGCAGGATCCCGAGGCCGAGGCCCCGACCGCACAGCGCCAGGGCTGCCAGGGCGATGAAGAGGTCGAGATCACCGACGACGAGATCCAGGGCTTCTACGACGACAACATCGCCCAGTTCGAGACGCCCGAGACCCGCGACGTTCGGACGCTCCTCAACCCGGACGAGAAGAAGGCTCAAGAGGCAGCCGATCTCCTTGCCGAGGACTCGAGCGCCGCCAGCTGGAAGGACGTGACCAAGGAACTTTCGACCGAGGAGGAGACCGCTGCGCTCGGCGGCCTGCGCCCCGGCGTCGCCCCGGGCCAGAACGAGCCGGCGCTCGACGAGGCCATCTTCTCGGCGGCCGAGGGCGAGGTTGTCGGCCCGATCGAGAGCGACTCGGGCTTCTACGTGATCGAAGTGGAGAAGATCAACGAGGCTGCGACCCAGCCGCTCGACGAAGCCACGCAGGCTCAGATCCGCCAGCAGCTCGTCACCCAGGAGCAGCAGCAGGCCGTCACGGACTTCCAGGACGAGTTCGTCGCCAAGTGGCAGCAGCGGACCGTGTGCTCGGAGGATCTGCTTGCCGACGACGATGACGGCACCGTCGAGTCTCAGCTGGCCGAGCGCTGCTCGAACTTCGCCGTCACGGACGATGGCTGCATCGGAGACGACGAGGACGACGAGTTGCAGCCGGATCCCGTGACCGGCGAGATCCCCGAAGAGCCCACCGGATGCGGTGCCTTTGTGCCCTCGCGCCCCGTGATCCCGGCGATCCCGCTCGCCGCGGACGAGCAGGACCCGCTTCTGGCCACCACCACGGGCGGGGCTTCGACGCCTCTCCCGCAGGGGCCGCAGCCTCCGCCCTCCGAGGAGCCCGCAGTGCCCGCCGGCGCCGAGGCGCTCGGACTGCCCCCGGGCGCGGTCCCGGGCGGCGCTCCGACGCAGGGCGCGCCTCCCACGCAGGCGCCACCCACGCAGGCGCCACCCACGCAGGCGCCACCCACGCAGGGCGCGCCTCCCACGACACCGCCGGGCTGAGGCCCGCATGAGCGGCGACCCCGCCGCGGCCCTCGCCCGCCTGGACGAGATCACCCGGCGCCTGCGGGTGGAGTGCCCGTGGGACCGCGAGCAGGACGAGCGCTCGATCGTCCCGCACACGGTGGAGGAGGCGTACGAGCTGGCCGACGCCGCAGCGCAGGGCGACGACGAAAAGCTGACGGACGAGCTGGGCGACGTCCTCTTTCAGGTGTATTTCCTGGCACTGCTCCTGGAAGAGCGCGGCGCCGGCTCGCTCGCGGCCGTGGCGGAGGGGATGAGCGCGAAGCTGATCCGCCGCCACCCCCATGTGTTTCGACGAGAGCGAAGCCCGGCGCCGGCCGCCGAGCCGAAGCGGGTCAGACCCCGTTCGACAAGTCCCGCGAGGTGCTCACCAACTGGGACGAGATCAAGCGCGAGGTGGAGGGTCGCGGGAAGGAAGATCCCTTCGCGGACGTGCCCGAGAACCTGCCGGGGCTTCTCTACGCGCGCAAGATCCTGCGCCGGGCCGCGCCGGACGAGGGGTCGCCTCCTCCGAAGGACTCCGAGGCCCGCGATCGCGCAGAGCGCTGGCTGGGTGACGTCCTGCTCGAACTCGTGCGCATCTCCCGCCGCCTGGGCGTGGATCCCGAGCTTGCGGTCAGAGCGGCCGCGGGGCGCCTGCGGGACGAGCGCCGAAGCTAGAATCCTTCGCCCGTCCCCGCCTCGCGTCACGCGCTGCGGGGCGTCTCCTCGCATGGCACCAATTTCTCGCATCACTGCGCGGCAGATCCTCGACTCAAGGGGCAATCCCACCGTCGAGGTCGACGTGATCCTCGATTCCGGCGCCACCGGCCGCGCGGCCGTGCCGTCGGGGGCCTCCACGGGGGAGTTCGAGGCCACGGAGCTGCGAGACGGCGGCCCGGAATGGCTTGGCAAGGGCGTAACCCGGGCGGTCGCAAACGTGAACGGCGAGATCGCCGAGGCCCTCCTGGGCTCAGACGCGTCTGATCAGGAGGCGCTCGACAGGGCGATGATCGACCTGGACGGAACACCGAACAAGTCCCGTCTCGGCGCGAACGCGATCCTGGGCGTCTCGCTTGCCGCCGCCCGGGCGTCCGCCGCGGAGGCCGGGCAGCCTCTCTATGAGTACGTCGCCGGACTGGCCGGCACGGGCCCGCCGAGCATCCTGCCCGTGCCGATGATGAACGTCCTGAACGGTGGAGCTCACGCGGACAACTCGGTCGACTTCCAGGAGTTCATGGTGGTGCCCGCCGGCGCCGCCACGTTCGCCGAGGGCCTGCGGGTGGGAACCGAGGTCTTCCACGCGCTCAAGGGCATCCTCAAGGGCCGTGGGCTCAACACGGCGGTGGGCGATGAGGGTGGCTTCGCGCCCGATCTCGATTCGAACCGGGACGCTCTCGGCGCCCTGGTCGACGGGATCGAGGCAGCCGGATACGAGGCGGGAAAGGACGTCTTCATCGCCCTCGACCCGGCGACGAGCGAGATCTTCCAGGGCGGTTCGTATGTGCTGGAGCACGAGGATCGCTCGCTGACGCCCGACGACATGGCCGCCTACTGGGCGGAAGCCGTCGATTCCTTCCCGATCGTCTCCATCGAGGACGGCATGGACGAGGAGGACTGGGACGGCTGGAAGTCACTGACCGACGCGGTCGGCGAGCGCTGCCAGCTCGTCGGCGACGACCTCTTCGTCACCAATCCCGAGCGGCTGGGCCGCGGCATCGAGCTGGGGGTCGCGAACTCGATCCTCATCAAGGTGAACCAGATCGGCACCCTGACCGAGACGCTCGAGGCGATCGGAATGGCGAAGGACGCGGGCTACTCCGCCGTGATGTCGCACCGCTCGGGAGAGACCGAGGACACCACGATCGCCGACCTCGCGGTCGCGACGGGAGTGGGCCAGATCAAGACCGGCGCGCCATCGCGCTCCGACAGGGTTGCCAAGTACAACCAGCTCCTGCGGATCGAGGAGGAGCTCGGCGGCGCTGCAACCTATCCAGGCATCGAAGCTTTCACCGGAAGGTAGAGCGCCTCCGGCGTGGAATCGATGATGCGTGAGCTCACGCGCGTACCGGATTGCACCCCGCCGCCCTGCGGCACGCCGTTCGAGCTCGCGCGTGGATTGGGAGCGCCTGGGGCGCATCAGCCTGGTCCTGATCCTCTTCGTGATCCTCGCGCTCTACATCAACCCGGTCGTCAACTTCGTGGATGCGTGGCGCGACGGGCGTGGCGAGTCGGCACAGCTGGCAGAGCTGAAGCAGGAGAACCAGGCGCTTCGCGCACGCGCGGAGACGCTCGAGCACTCGGATGCCGCGGAGCTCGGCGCCCGCGGCCTGGGCATGGTGAACCCGGACGAACGGTCCGTGGTGATCTGCGAGTCGGGCGGCCCGGAGGCCTGCGCGACCTCGGCTCCCTGAGCTCCTCTCTCGACGGGAGCCTCGACGTGAACGACCGGGCGCTCAGCGCCGGCGAATACCTCCTGGGAGCCGCCGAGCTGGGGCTGATCGTCGCGGCGCTCGCCTTCGCGGCAGTTCGCCTCCGCCGCTTCGCCCTTCCCGGCTTTAATGGCACGCCCGCCCTGGTGGCCGACGTGGTGGGCGCGATCACGCTCGCGATCGTCCTCGGCGAGCTTCTGGGCACCTTCGGCGCCTTCACGGAGATCGGCTACCTGATTGGCGCCCTGGCCGTCGCGGCAGTCGCAGCCCTTCCGCTCGGTGCCAGGCACGGTGCCTGGCACCAAGGTCGCGGGGGTCGCGATTATCGTCACGAAAGCGATACGCCTCCCGCGCCGCCTGCTCATCGCCTTGGGCTTCCGATCGTCGCGATCGTCGTCGCGGCGATCTTCGCGGGGTGGGCGATTCCCACGCTCAGCGGCATCACGGGCGGCATGGGCCGGGCGGATTCGCTCTGGTACCACATGCCGCTCTCCGCCAGGTTCGTCGAGACCGGCTCGACCGGCGACCTCTTCTTCTTCGACCCGATCTTCTTCGCGTCCTTCTATCCGGCGAACACGGAGCTCCTCCACGCGATCCCGATCCTGACCTTCACGCGCGATTTCCTCTCGCCGCTGCTCAACCTGGGCTTTCTGGGCCTTGGCCTGACGGCGGGCTGGGCGATCGGCAGGCCATACGGGCTGGCCCCGCAGGCGCTCCTGGGCGCCGCCATCGTTTTGGGCGCGGAGACCATGACGGACTTCCAGGCGGGCGAGTCGCTGAACGACATCGCCGGGGTGGCGTTCCTCCTGTGCGCGGCCGCGCTCCTGGTCAACGGCCACGCGGCCCGCAAGGACGGGAGGTCGGTCAGTGCCGGTGCGCTGGCATTCGCCGGCGCAGCCGCCGGCCTGGCAGCCGGGACCAAGCTCTCGTTCCTTGCGCCGGTCGCGCTTCTGACCTTGGCCGTCCTGGTCATCGCTCCCGGGGGAGCGAAGCTCCGTGCGACGGCCTTCTTCGGCCTGCCGATGCTGATCGCCGGCGGCTATTGGTATCTGCGGAACCTGATCGCGGTCGGGAACCCGATCCCGTACACGGCGTTCGGGCCGCTGGGGCTGCCCACGCCGGAGCGCATGCTCGAGCTCCGGCCGGGGTTCTCGGTCGCGCACTACTGGAACGAGCCGGACATCTGGGCGGATTGGTTCGCCCCCAAGCTCGCGGAGGAGCTGGGCCCGCTGTGGCCACTCGTCCTGATCGCGACGCTCGGAGGCGGCGCCTACGCCCTGTGGAAGGGCCGCGAGCCCATCCTGCGGGCCCTCGGCGGGGTCGCGGTGCTGACCGCGCTCGCGTACCTCTTCACGCCGCTCACCGCCGGAGGCGAGGAGGGGGAGCCGATCGCGTTCGAGTGGAACATCCGCTACCTCGCTCCCGCGATCGCCATCGCCATGGCGATCCTGCCGCTTCTGCCGGCCTTCCGGTCCACGCCGCGCGCGCGGTCCGTCTCGCTCTTCGGCCTGGGAGGCCTGGCGCTGCTCACGACGCTGACGATCGTCCAGTGGGAGCTGGGCGGGCACACCAAGGGCGCCGTGGCGATGGGCGTCCTGGTCCTCGCCGCCTTCGCAGTCGGGATCTGGGCGACGTCGCGCGGGCACGTCGGCGCCCGGGCTCCGCGCGGCCGCACCCTCGCGGTTGGCGCTGCCGTGGCCCTCGCCGCGGTCGCCGCCGGGTTCGTGGTGCAGCGGCATTACCTGGAGAAGCGCTACGAGGACCTGAGCCCGCAACTCCGCCTGGCGGAGGCCGTGCGCTGGGCGAACACCGTCACGGACGAGCGGATAGCCATCTCCGGGATCCGCGGAGTGTTCAACCAGTACGCCTTTTCCGGCTACGACCTCTCTAACCACGTCCAATGGCTGGGCGTCGAGGGCGAGCACGGCTCGTTCGAGCGCATTCCCGACTGCGAGACGTGGCGCACTGAAGTGAACGACGGCGAGTACGACTACGTGGTGACCCTTTACGACCCCTACCTGCCGTCGGGCCTCACCGACACGAAGGAGGGCCTCTGGACCCGCCAGGACCCTGGTGTGTCCCAGGTGCTGCGCGACGGCCCCGTGAGCGTCTTCCGCGTCGACGAGCCGCTGGACCCCGGCGCATGCGGTGACCTTCCGGATCTGGAGGCTTCGGAGCTGAACGGAGACTCGGTCAACAACGACCCCCTGGCCAACCAGCCGGACGAACCGGGGGATTGATGCTCGGCACGCTCCTCGTCGCCTTGCTGCTCATCCTCGCCTCGGTCGTGATCGGCCGGACGTTGATGCTGGCGCTGGGCTGGAAGCGCCCCGAATGGGTCGCGGGCGCTGTCGGTTTCGCCGCCCTCGTCGTCGTGGCGCCCTTCCTCGTCCGGCTGCCCGGACGAGGGATGACCGCCGCCGTCATCCTGGCCGTCGTCACCGTCGCCTGCGCCGTAGTCACCCGCAGGGCCGTTCCCCGCCGCGCACACGGCGAGACCCCGGCGGCGGGATCCGAGCGGCCCCGTGCGCAGCACCTGGTCGCCCTGTGCGTGGTGCCGGTCATGATCGCCGCCGCGTGCCTGCCGTTCCTCTTCAACGAGGGCACGGGCGTGCTGGGCGAGGGGATCTACACGAACGACCAGGCAGCGCAGCTCTACTGGGCGGACTGGCTCGCCGACGGGTTCGGCCCGCAGCCGAACGCGGTGTCCGTCGGCTACCCCGTCGGGCCGCAGGCGCTCGCCGCAAGCCTCTCCGAGGGGACGGGCGTGAACCTGGTTGACGCCTTCAACGGCCTCTTGGTGGCGATTCCGGCACTGACCGCCCTGGCGGCCCTCTCGCTTCTGGGCGGCCTGGCGCCTTGGCGCCGCGGCCTTGCAGCGTGCCTTGCGGGGTTGCCCTACCTCGGCGCGTCGTTCCTGGCGCAGTCGGGCTTCAAGGAGACCGTGATGGCGATGCTGGTGGTTGCCCTCGCTGTCGTCCTCCACCTCGCGCTGAGGCGCGAGGGCGAGGATCGCGAGGCGCCGCCTGCCCGCGCCGTCATCGGCGTTGCTCGCCGTCCTGGCCGCTGCGTCCGTCTTCACCTTTTCGGTTCCCGGAGGCGTCTGGTTCGGCGTGGCCGTCCCGGTCTGGGCGATCCTCACGGTCGGCTTCGGGACGCAAACGGTCAACCTGGCCCGGATCCGGGCCGCAGCCACCGAGCACCGCTCCCTGCTGATCGCGGGCGGCATCGCGCTCCTCGCTGCTCGCGGCGCTGGCGCTGGGCCCCGCCGGCAACTTCATCGACAAGATCGACGAGGTCCAGGGGTCGAGCGGGCGCCTGTCGTCGCCGGTCTTCCCGGGCGAGGCGCTCGGCATCTGGCCGGAGGGCGACTTCCGGATCGTCCGCGGCGAGGTCCCGGGCGCGCTCCTGGCCACCGGGTTCGCGGCGCTCTGCACGCTCGGCGCCGTCGTCTCGCTCATCAGGCGTCGCGAGTGGGCGCTCCTGTCGGTGCTTGCCGCCGCGGCCTTCGTCTACGCCCTCGCCCGACCCCTCTCCGAGATCCACGTCGAGGCGAAGGCGTTGTGCGTGCTGGCGCCGATCGCAATGCTCGTAACGGTCCGCTGGCTCCTGCGGCCGGGCCGCGACCGCGCGGCGCTCTTGCGGCAGGCCGCGGGCGCGGCTTTCTGCGCCCTGGCCCTCGTCTCGAGCCTGCTGGCGCTCCGTGCCGCGCCCGTTGGATTCAACGAGCGCGGGGAGGAGGACCTCCGCGCGCTCGCCGAGCGTGTCGATGGCGGGTCCGTCGCCTTCCTGGGCGTCGATCGCTTCGCCGGCTATTGGCTTCGCGGCACCCTGGCGGAGAGTCCCGGCGGCTACGTGCCCCAGGACGTGGACGCCCGCCCGGAGAAGGTCTGGCAACAGGGCCTGGCGATGGACTTCGACACGCTCAGCCCCTCGAAGCTCGACAACTACGACTTCGCGATCACGACCTCGGCCGCCTACGCCTCGACTCCGCCGCCGAGCTTCACCGAGGTCGCGCGCGAAGGGGAGTACGTGCTCTGGGAGAGGGACGGCGAGACGCCGTCGAACAAGGTGCTGGACGAGGGCGGCGACCCGGGCGCGAAGCTCACCTGCCACATCCAGGACGAGGAGGGCGAGACGACGGTCCTGCCGTTCCCGGGCGAGATCGATCAGGACGATTGGCGGCCGGGCTTTTCTCTGGACGCACCCGCGTCCGCGACGGCCGATGTGACGCTTCCCGAGGGCGACTACGACATCTCCCTCCAGTACCACAGCCAGGTCCCGCTGACGGTCTACGCGAACGGGGAGGAGGTCGGCGAGGTGCCGCCTTCACTCGAGGGCTTCTACCTCACGAGCGCCGGCCGGGGGGCGTTCTGGCCTGCCGGCGAGCTTTCGGCGGCCGGGGCGACCCAGGTGCGGATCGAGGCGCAGGAGCCATCCGGCCTCCAGGACTTCCTGGGAGTCGAGCGCACCGCGTGGCTGGGCAGGCTCGCATTTTCGTCGACCGACGGCCCGAGCCTGGTCACCTTCAACGAAGCGTGCAACGACTACGTCGATCACTATCTCCCGACGGACTCGACCGTCGATTCCAAACCAGCTTCATGACAGACCCCTCGCCCCTCATCTTCGTCGGCGGCACAGGCCGCAGCGGCACCCACATCGTCGCCGAGCTCATCGGTCGCCATCCGACCCTTCACGCGGTCCCGATCGAGTGCCGTTTCCATGCGAACCCGAAGGGACTCTCCGAGGTCGTGACCGGGGCGGCAACGCCCTCCGCGTTCGCGACCAAGCTCCGCAAGTACTGGTGGCACAGGGTCCGCGTCGGCGAGCGTGCCTTCGTCAGGGCGCGGTGGCGTGCCCGGGGAGAGGGCAAGGAGCGAGGGCTCTACAAGATCATCGACAAGGGCGCCTTCGAGGCGGCGGCGCGGAGGTTCGAGGATGCGACCGCCGGGATCGACGACGGGACCAGGCCCGAGGTCGTCCAGGCGAGCCGCGACCTCTTCTTCGATCTGCTCGGGCCGCTGCGGGAAGGCAAGCCCGGGCTCGTCGAGATGAGCTGCTTCACGATCGCGTCCGCGCGCGGGCTCGAGCGAATCTTTCCCGAGGCCCTCTTCATCCACTCCGTCCGCGACGGGCGCGACTCGGGCTCGTCCAAGGTCTCGAAGGCACAGAAGTCCCACCACCCGTCCGATGCTGCGTCGGGAGTCGAGTGGTGGGAGGGCCGGCTCGCGCTTGCCGAGCGCGGCTATCGCGGGCTCGAGGACCCGTCGAGGCTTCACGCCGTGTGTCTGGACGAGCTGGTCTGGGGCAATCGCGAGGAGTCCTACGCGGGCCTCCGGGAGTTCGCCGGGCTCAGCGACGATGGAGCGATGCGCGCCTTCTTCGACCACGAGATGAACGCCCAGAACGCGCACCGGGAGCGCTGGCGGGAGGGCCTCGACGGAGCGCAGCAGCGGGCGGTCGTGGTCCGCTACGAGGGCGCGCTGGCTCGCATCGAGCGCGAGGGCTACCACTGCGCGGCACTGCTGCGCGCGAACTACGAGCGGGCGACCTGATGCCTGGCGCTCCGGGCAGCGGCGATGGCCGGCGTCCGCTCGTGTTCGTCGGCGGCACCGGCCGAAGCGGCACGCACATCGTTGGCCGCCTCCTGGGCGAGCACGCGGCGTATGCGGACGTGCCGATCGAAGCCCGCTTCCACTGCAACAAGCGCGGCCTTCCCGATCTCCTCGGGGGACGGGTCTCGTTCGGCGGCTTCCTCGCGAAGCTCCGGGACTTCTGGTGGCATCGCATCAGGGTGGACGATCAGCCCCGGGGCCTCTACTCCCTGATGTACCGCTCGGCCTTCGACGACGCGGTGGAGCGCTTCGAGGCGTCGTACCACTCGGATCCGATCGCGGCCGGCAGGCGGCTCTACCTCGATCTCCTGTGGCCTCTCGCCGAGGAGGAGGGGAAGCCCGGCCTCGTCGAGATGAGCTCTCACAACGTGCGCGAGGCCCAGATCCTGCGCCGGCTGTTTCCCGAGGCAAAGGTGGTCCACACCGTGCGCGACGGCCGCGATGCGGCCTCCTCGGTGACCACCAAGACCTGGGGCCCGGACGACGTGATCAAGGGCATCGACTGGTGGGCGGAACGTCTGCGCTGGATCGACCGCGGGGTGTCGGGCGTCGAGGACGGCGCCGAGTACGGCCTGCCGGCCGCCCAGTTCCATCTGGTCGTGCTCGACGACCTGGTGACGGGTCGCCGTGACGAATGCCTCGACGGCCTCTGCCGGTTTCTGGAGATCGAACCGGACGACGGCATGCGCGCCTTCTTCGACGGCCAGATGAGCGCCAAGGGAATGCACCGCGGGCGCTGGGCGGAGGGCGTGGGCGCCATCGGGCGGACCCGCGTGCGCAAGCGCTACGAGCGCACGCTGGCCAGGCTCGACCAGGAGGGGAACCACGTCGCGCCGCCTCTGCTCGACGCGCTGGAACGGCTCGGATGAGCAAGCGGATCCTCTTCCTCTCTTCGAACGGCACGGGGCTCGGGCACCTGACGCGCTCGATGGCGATCGCCAGGCGCCTCGATCCGTCGCTCGAGCCGCTCTTCTTCACGCTGTCCGGGGCGGCTCCCGTGGTCGCCGACCAGGGATTCGAGGTGGAGTTCGCCGCGTCGTACGCCACGCCGACCGCCGGAAGCGACTGGCGCTGGTCGCGACGTCTGCGCGGGCGCCTCCGCGCGGCGATGCGGGATGCCGACCCCCGCGTCCTGGTCTTCGACGGCGCCCATCCCTACCAGGCGCTCCTGGACGCGATGCCTTCGGTGCCGGACGCCCACCGGGTCTGGTGCCGCCGCCCGATGTGGAAGCCGGGCTCCAACTTCGGCGCGCTCGAGCGGACGCGCTTTTTCGACCAGGTCCTGGAGCCGGGTGAGTTCGCGGGCTCCGAGGACCGCGGCGCCACCGTAGCCCTGCGGGGCGACGCCCACTGCGTCGACCCCGTGGTCTTCTGCGACGACGCGGAGCTGTACGAGCGCGAAGACGCCGAGCGCAAGCTCGGGATCGAGCCGGGAGGCGTGAACGTCCTCGTCCAGCTGGGCCAGGGGGATGAGGTCCGAGCCGCTTCTGAGCGGTGCCTCGCAGCACCTGTCGGGGAAGGAAGGGGTGCGCGTCGCGGCGCTGCGGTCGCATCTCGCCGCGATCGGGGACACGCCGCCCGGCGTGATCGGCCTGGACTCGACCTACCCGATGAGCAGGTACCTGCGCGCGTTCGACGCCACCGTCTCGGCCGCCGGCTACAACGCCTACCACGAGCTGATCCGGTTCGGCGTGCCCTCGCTGTTCGTGCCCATGCGCCGCCAGACCGACGACCAGCACGCCAGGGCCCGCTATGCGGAGGAGAGCGGAGTCGGGCGCGGGGTGGACGGTCCCTCCGACCCCGCCTTGGAGGCGAAGCTCGACGAGCTGCTCGATCCCGCGAAGCGCGAGGCGATGCGCTCCGCTTTGAGCGAGCAGCGGCCTGGGAACGGCGCAAAGCCCGCCGCGGAATGGCTCGCCGGGCTTGCGGCGTCCGAACGGGTCCGCAAGCCGGGGCACCAAGCGATGGAAGCGCTACGCGGCGCACCCGGTCGCCTCCGCTCGGGCGGCCGCTCCTTTTGCGGCGCGCCTGCCCGGAGCGGTCGGCCGGATCGCCCACCAGACCGCGACCCGGCCCAAGGCCCGCGTGGTGGTCGACGCCGGAAAGCTTCCTCCGGAGGACGTGGAGCGGCTCCTCCCGGGGGCCCTGGATGACTCCGGCGAGGCGCCCGAGCGCGTTCTGGTGCTCACCGGACGGGTCGACGTGCTGCCGGTGCTGCGGAAGGCGGGGGTCGGGGGAGAGCACGTTGCGAGCGCGGGGCGCCGCGACCTGATCCTGGCCGACCGGCCCCGGATCAGGCGCTTCATCACGCTCGATACCTAGACTGGAACGCTCGTGGAACCCGCCCAGAAGACCGAATCGACGCCCGCTGCCGCACCCTCGAACGGCGCTTCGAGGGCTACCGGCGCGCTGCCGAACCTGATCATCATCGGGGCCCAGAAGTGCGGCACGTCCGGGCTCCACTACCACCTGGGGCTTCACCCCGAGGTCTCGATGTCCAAGCCCAAGGAGCTCAACTTCTTCATCGAGGAGCGCAACTGGCCGCGCGGCGAGGAGTGGTACCGCCGGCATTTCGATCCTCAGGCCAAGGTGCGGGGCGAAGCGTCGCCGAACTACACCGCGTTCCCGCAGCATGTCGGCGTGCCCGAGCGCATGGCCTCGGTTGTCCCCGACGCGAAGCTGATCTACGTCGTTCGTGATCCGCTCCAGCGCATCGCGGCGCACTGGGTCCACAACTACGCGAAGCGCCGGGAGAAGGGGACGCTCGCGGAGACGCTGAGCCACCCCAATACCTCCTACCTGCAGCGCAGCCAGTACGCGATGCAGCTCCAGCAGTTCCTGAACCACTTCCCGCGCGAGAGCATCATGATCCTCGACCAGGAGGACTTCCGGAAGGACCGCGGCGAGACGCTGCGGCGGGTCTTCGATTTCGCAGGCGCTGATCCCGAGTTCTCGCACCCGGGCTTCGAACGTGAGCGCCACTCGACGTCGCGCAAGACCAGAGCGACGAAGCTGGCGGTGCGCATGGAGCGGGCATCGAAGTCCCGGCTGGGGAGGGTCGTGCCGCCGAAGGTGTGGTTCGCGCTCGACGAGCGGCTCCCGATGAAGAAGCCGATCGACCGCCCGGATGTCCGCCTTGCGCTCAGCGACGAGGCGCTGCGAGCGCTGCGGGACGACGCCGAGCGCATGCGCGAGCTGGCTGGCCGCCCGTTCCGCGACTGGTCGATCTGGCAAGCGTGACGCCGCCGAAGGGGGCTGAAGACCCCGGCGGGTCGGGTGCGGTTCTCGGAGTCAGGCTCCTCCGCTACGCGGGCGTTCAGGGCCTGTCGCTCTTCGTTTCGAACCTGATTCAACTCGCGTCCGTCGCGGTCGTCGCCGCGTTCCTGGGGCCGGCCGACCTGGGCCAGTACGCCCTGCTCCTGTTCCTGGCGGGTGTCGTCACGCAGGTCTTCGTGGTGCTCTCGAAGGCGGGCACGCTCAGGCGGGTCTTCGGCGGCGGCGACGATGACGACGACGATGACGAGGACGACTCGGTCGTCTCGAAGTCCCCGCAGCGCACTCTCGGGGTGGGAATCCTCTGGTCGCTCATCCTCGGCTTCGGGGGCGCCGCGCTGATGATCGTCTTCTCGGAGCAGCTCGCCGACTGGCTCCTGGGCTCGGACGGCGAGTCCATCTACGTGGTCTGGGCGGCGGCTTCCGTCGCCTTCTGGACGACGGCGAAGCTGACGTCGATCACGATCTGGTTCGAGCGCCGCCCCACCGCATTCCTGATCGCCGATGCGTCCCGCCCCCTGATCGGCCTTATCGCGCTGGTCATCCTGCTTGCCGCGGGCGCCGGCGTGGAAGGCGCCATAGCTTCGACCGCCTTCGGCGTGGCCGGCGCGAGCGTGGTGGGGATCCTTCTGCTGCGGCGAAGCTTCCACCCCGCGATCGACTTCCGCGAGACGTGGGAGATCGCCAAGCAGGCTCGTCGCCGCGCTCCGGTCGTATTCCCCTTCTGGATAATCCAGAACGCCGACGTCTTCCTCCTGTCCCGCGTCGTCTCGGAGACGGAGCTGGGCATCTACACCCTCGCCTCCCGCCTGGGCTTCGTGGTCTCGTTCCTGCCGCAAGGGTTCCGGATGGCGATGCGGCCGCTCCGCAAGGCGGCGGTCTTCCAGGCTGTCTCCGACGAGTACGGGCAGCGAACACAGAAGGGCCAGCTACTCGGCTACTTCACGCTGCTTTGCATCTTCGCCGTCCTCTCGATGATCCTCCTCGGCGAGGTGATCGTCGAGATCGCGCCGCCCGAGTACGCGGACGCCGCTGCGCTCATCCCGTTCTCCGCGGCCGCGCTGGTGATGCCGGCGCTCTACCGGACGGTCAATCAGAACGTGATGCTGCCCAACAACCGCCCCATCTTCGTTGCAGGCTGCCTCGGCGCGATGGCGGTGTTCGTCGGGCTCACGTTGCTGCTCGCCCCCGAGATCGGGACGTACGCCGCGCCCATCGCGATGCTGATCGGCTTCGGGCTTCCCTCCGGCTACATGTTCGTGCGCTCCCAGCGCGGGAAGAGGCCAATCGACTTCCCGTACCGGGCGGTCCTCATCGCGCTTGTCCTGTCCACGCTGATCTCGGCCGCGTTCTTCGCCCTGCCCGAGGTCGACGTCGTCATCGCGATCGCGATCGCGATCGCCTTCCTGGCGCTGTTCCTGGTGGCGCTGGTCCTTCTCCGTGTGATCCCCAAGAATCACTGGCAGCCGCTCGCCCATATGGCCCGCTCGGCGATCCGCGGATCTACGGTGAGCGGCTTCAATCCGCGCGCGGGGATCCGCTCGATACCGGAGGCCCAGCGCAAGCCGCTTCGCAGGGCGATCAAGAAGGGGATCCCGGAAAAGCGCCTACGCGGCGGCAAGGGCGAGGAGCTGGTCGGCACCCTGAGGCTGCTGGGGACGGAAGCCGGCGTGTCCGGCGTCGCCAGACCGAGCAAGCGCGACGAGGAAATCTCGCTCTATCTGTTCGAGCGCGCGCCGACGGCGGTCAGGAACGCCTCGATGCGCCGCCTGTTGTCCGACGGGGCTGCGTCGGACGAGCTGCGCTCACTCGAGGACCTGGTGCTGCACCTCCGCCGGGTCCCGAACGACGCCTGGCTGGGCGCCAAGAAGAACGAACAGCCGGCGTCTGAGCCTGAGCCCTGAACCACCGGCGGCCGGAACCTTGAAACCCCGGTAAGGGGCGTCCGGCCCTCAGTCGTCGCTTGAAGGCACGATCACGATCCGGTCCGGCTCGATCGTGACCTCGACCTTGCGGCGATCGGCCCAATGCTCGGAGTAGATCGGGTCCTCGGTGACCGCCGGATCGAGCCAGAGGCCGTAGCCGTCCGCCTCGCCGTGGTCGAAGCTTGCCTGGAGCCCGGCGCCGGGGCGCTTGGAGCGGCCTCCTCGGCGCCGTCTGCGCCGTTTGGGCTGCTGGCGGCCCCCGTTGGCGTCAGAGCCGTCCTCCGCCTCGTCTGCGTCCTCTGAGGGCTTCTCCTCGTCGGCCTCCGCCTCGGCTTCGGCCTCTTCGAGCGTCGCAGCTTCGATTTCGGCCTCGATCTCGTCGCGGAGGTCGACCTCGCCGGTGTCCTCGCCGTCGGCCTCCAGGCCGTGGCGGCGCCGGAACTCGCGCAGCTCGGTGGCCGGCACGTCCAGCTGGTGGGCGATCCACGCATCCGTACGCCCCTGGCGCACCCATGCGCGGACCTGATTGAGCTGAGATCGGAGTGGCTTCCGGGGCATTTGCGGCGCCGACTTTATCCAGTCGGCCGTCGGACTCCGCCGTTCTCGCGGGACCCGACGGTTGTCTGTGGCGGAAAACTGGCCCACCGGCTAGGGTTGCCAACGGAACCGACCGGCACCCTGTAGGGGGGTAGCTCGAATGGAGGCGACATGCTGGTCCTGACGAGAAAGACGGGCCAAAGCATCATGATCGGCGACGACATCGAGGTGTCGGTCCTTGCCGTGTCCAAAGACAAGATCCGCGTGGGCATCACCGCGCCGAAGTCGGTCCCTGTCTTTCGCAAGGAGGTGTGGCTCTCGATCAAGGACGGCGACGACGCGGGGGAAGAGCCTGAGGGCAACGCCGAGGGCGAAGCCGCGGGCCAGAACGGCATCGAAGAGGCGATCATCGAGGGAGCGGCCGCCAAGGTCGAAGAGGCGCTCGGTCGCAAGGACTGACGCGTAGGGCTCGTTGAGGCGCGGCTGGGCGCTTAGCCCATCAGGAGCGCGAGCGTCTCGAACATCACCACGGTGACGACGAGGACCGTCAACGTGAGCGCGGTGAAGAGGACGCTGAACCGCACCTTGCCGGACTTCTCGACCCGGGTGATGCGGCGGGCACGCGAACGCGCGGCGGCGCGATGCCGGAGCTGGGCGCGTCGCTGGCGGTCGAGAACGGTCTCGTTCTCGAATGCAAGTTCCCAATCGTTGAGGCTCTGGCGCATGCGCATGGGACGGAGAACCTAACAGGGTCGGAGGCGAAATGCAAACGTATGTTCACACTTCGCCTACGGTTTCTTAGTTACCAGAGGCACAATCACGCCTGACGGCTCGCCGAGAGGTGGAATTCCCACACATACCGTGGCTTTTCCAACTCTCGGCGTATCAGCATTCGCCCCAGAGGCCCGCGCCCGTGTTCGCGGCGTCTTGCTGAAGGCGCTCGAGCTTTTCGGCGTGGTCGGTGTTCGGGGGGATCTCGAGCGTCCGGGCGTACCCCAGACGCACCAGCTCGGCGTTGACGAAGCGGTCGCCCAGGTACACGTAGGCGAGCAGGCGGTCGTATACGTCGCGCCTCTCGTCGCCGAACTCGAGCGTCACCCGCTCCCCTTCGATCAGGCGGGTCGTATACCGCGACGCCTGCTTGCCGAAGCACTCAACCGGCTGCCCGGGGGCCACGGACTCCGGGGTGTCCACCCCGATGAACCGCACGCCCTCGGTTCCGCCTTTGCGGAGCTCCATCTCCGCCGTGTCGCCGTCGACGACCCGGACCACGGTCGCATCGGCGGTCTTGCCGGCGGGTTCCCCCTTCCGGTTGCGCTCTCCATCCTCGTCGCCTGTGAGGAGGAGCAGCGCCACGCCGGCGATCAGGACGACTATCGCCCCCGCGCTTGGAAGTCTGGGCCCGAGGGGCATCTACGCACCCTCAAGCCCGGAGCGGACGAAACCCGCCCCCTGCAAGTGCTCTTGCGGGGGCGGGTCGTCCGGCTACGGAATGACGCCTGGCGCCAGGCGTCGTTCACGACGATGTCGGCCGCGCTGGCGGCCGAGGGCAGCGCAAGGGTTGGGGGCTGTGTGCGTCCCCCAACGCTCCCGGGCACAGCCACTGGACATCGCGACCCTAACAGGAGGCGATGAGCATTCGCGAAGGGCGGGCGCACCCGCCCAAGGCGGCCGCGGAAGAGCGCACGCCACGGTGCCTCGCCCACGCGCTTTGCATGGAAAGCGGGTGTTCACGGATACTCCGGGGCGATGTCGCAGGAGAACATGGAGATCGTGCGCGAGGCCTGGGATGCGTACTCCCGTGGCGACTACGCGCGCATCGCAGGGTTCCACGACCCCCACATCGTGGTGATCAGCCTGGAGGACGGTGCCTTGTACGGCAACGACGCCGTGCTGGCGAACTACGAGCGCTGGATGGAAGCCTGGGACGAGGCCGAGACAACCCTCGAGGAGGTGACCGGGCGTGGAGACCGCGTGTTCGTGGCGGTTCGATTCCACGGCCGTGGTCGAGCGAGCGGGGTCGAAGTCGACGAGCGCCTCTATGAGGTCTTCACACTGCGCGACGGCAAGGTTCTGCGCATAGATGAGTACGAGAATCGCGCCGACGCCCTCGAAGCCGCCGGGCTGTCGGAGTAGGCGATGTCCCGGGGGGCGACCTCCGATGGTTAGCCGGAGCCGCTCAAGACCGCGGTCTTGGCGCCCGCGCGGGCGCCCGGGCCTCTACGGAACGCGCGTGACGTTTGCGAGCAGGCTCTGCTTGATCTGTTCGACGATCTCCAGCGCGTCGTTCCAGGGGCGCTGCCAGACGTTGCGGCCGTAGATCACGCCCGATCCGCCCGCGTTCATGATGAATTCGGTCTGCTCGAGGACCTTCTCGTCCGAGATCTTGGAGCCGCCCGAGAGGACGACGAGCGCGCGGCCGGCCGACTCGACGGTCTGGCGGATCGCCTCCTCCTGGGAGACGTCCATCTCGTTGTACGGCGCCGGAGTCAGCTTGTCCTTCTCGGGGTCGATCTTCGGCATGTTGAGCTTGACGACGTCCGCGCCCATCTCCATCGCCATGCGCGCGGCGTAGTCGATCGCGTAGAAGGTCGTCTGGCCGCCCTTGGCGTCCAGGGCCGAGCCGCGCGGGTAAGCCCAGATCACGAGCGGCATGCCGAAGCGGTCGCAATCCTGGCGAACCTGGCGGAGCTGCTCGAGGTCCTGCCCCTGCGACGGCGAGCCGACGTAGAGCGTGTAGCCGACCGCGTCGGCGCCGAGGCGCACGGCGTCCTCGACCGACGCGTTGCAGGTCGAGAGCGCGTTGTCGGACGAGGGGATGTCGGTCTTGCCGTTTACCTTGAGGATCAGGGGGACCGAGCCCGCGTAGTCGGGGTAGTAGCGCTCAGCCATGCCGATCTGGCAGGCGAGAGCGGAGTACCCGGCCTCCGCGGCGAGGCGGAACTGGTAATCGGGATCCTTTGACTCGGGGTTCGGAAAGAAGTCGCGCGGGCCATGCTCGATGCCCTGGTCGATGGGGAGGAGCATGAGCGTTCCGTTGCCCGGCCCGAACTCGTAGAGCAGGCGGCGAAGGCGCGTGCGCTTGCCGGGTGCGAGGGTGTCGAGCAGGGACTTTTGGGCGTTCAAGCTTTTGACTTCCATACTGGCGATCATAATGGGGCGCATCGCACGCCCGGAAGCCGCTTCCGCATGATCGAACACACCTTCACCGGCCCGCCCTTCACGGTAGGGATCGAGGAGGAGCTGATGCTCCTCCGCCCGGACTCGCTCGATCTCGCGGGCGAGATCGAGGCGATCCTCGAGGCGGTCCCTCCCGAGCACGAGGGGCAGGTGAAGCCGGAGCTCATGGCGTCCGTGCTGGAGATCGCGACGCCCCCTTGTGCCGGCGTCGCCGAGGCCGGCGCGGAGCTGGCGGAGCTGCGCGAGATGATGGTGGGCCTGGCAGCGGACCGGAACCTGCTCGTGGGCGCCGCGGGCACGCATCCGTTCGGGCGCTGGGAGGAGCAGGTGATCGTCGACCGGCCGCGCTACCGCGAGCTCGTCGCTGACCTCGGCTATATCGCCCGGCGCGAGCTGATCTTCGGCACCCATGTCCACGTGGCGATCGAGGGAGCGGATCGCGCCATCTACGTTGCCGACGGAATCAGGCGATACCTGCCGGTGCTGCTGGCGCTGTCGTGCAATTCGCCTTTTTGGCGCGGGCACGCGACCGGGATCATGTCAGCGCGAGTTCCGGTCTTCCGCGCATTCCCGCGCGAGGGAATCCCGCCGCACTACGGCACGTGGGAGATCTACTCCCACAGGGTCGGCCAGATGATGCGCGCCGGGGCGATCGAGGACTACACCTACCTGTGGTGGGACGTGCGGCCCCATCCCAACCTCGGCACGGTCGAGACGCGCATCTGCGACCAGCAGACGAGCCTCGAGGCGACGCTGGCCCTGGCGGCGCTGATCGTCTCTCTCGCCCGCCGCCTCTCGGAGCTCTACGACGCCGAGGAGCCCCTGATCGAGTACCCCACCGAGCTGATCGACGACAACAAGGTCCGCGCCGCGATCCGCGGGATGGAGGGAGAGCTCGTCGACTTCCGGGCCGGGCATCCGGTGCCCGCGGCCGAGCTTGCGAAGCGCCTCCTGGAGGAGTTGGCCGGCGACGCCCACGAGCTTGGCTGCACGAGCCAGCTGGAGACGGTCTGGCAGATCCTGCGCGAGGGGACGGGCGCGCGCCGCCAGCTCGCCGCGTGGGAGCGACGCCACCGCCTCGAGGACGTCGTCAAGGGATTGGTGCTCGGCTAGCGGCGACTGCGGTGTCTAACCCCTCGCGCCGCGAAAATGCCGGGCGGGGAACGGTTTCGGGGTCAGACCCCGCGCGGTTTTGACGCGTATCCTCGGAAGTCCATGGCCGGGCCAGAACTCAGCGTTGTCTGTCGCAACTGCGGATCAGAGGTGAGCCCGTACGTGACCGAATGCCCGTATTGCGGCACCCGGCTTCGCAAGCGGGCGCCCCGCCTCGAGCGCGAGGGCGACGAGATCAAGGTCCGCGAAGGCCGGCGCGAGAAGAAGCTCCGGCGCGACGCCGAGCGGCGTGTCCGATCGGAAGAGCGGCGCGCGGGCTTCGGGCGATCTTCGGCACGGGCCGAGGAGCTCGCGACGAAGCCGCTCGCAACGATCGTCCTCCTCGCGGTTCCCGCGATCGTCTACATCCTGATGCGCGCTTCCGTGCTCGACGCGGAAGACTTCGTGATCCTCGGCCCGGTCGATTCCGAGCCGTGGCGCTATCTCACCGCTCCGTTCGGCATTCCGAACGCGGGGATGCTGTTCATCTGCGGCGTCGTCATCGTCGCGTGCGGCCCGGCGCTCGAGCGGCGGCTCGGGTCGATCCCCACCTTCATCATGGCTCTCGCCTGCGGTGCGCTGGGCATGCTCGCCGCCGTGGGCGTGGACAAGGCGATCGGCGACGGCTTCGCGGTCGCGGCCGGGCCGAACGGAATCGCCCTGGGCCTCCTTGCCGCGTACGTCGCGATCCACGAGCCCGAGCGCCGAGCAGATCCCGACGACTCCTACGACCCGATCGCTGCCGGCGTCGCGGCCGCCGTGCTCCTTGCCATGCCGCTCGTGTTCGCGTTCTCCGATCCTTGGGCCGGGATCGTCGGCGGCATCGTCGGCGGCCTCTGCGGGTTCACCGCGACGATGGGCCGGAGAGGCACGTGAGCAAGTACACGGCCCTCAGCGACGAGCTTCATTCCTATCTGGTCGAGCAGGGTGCGAGGCAGGATGAGACCCTCGCCCGAGTCCAGGCCGAGACCGCGGCGATGGGGTCCCTCTCGGCGATGCAGATCGCCCCGGACCAGGGCGCGTTCATGGAGATCCTCACCAGGGCGATCGGCGCGCAGGAAGCGCTCGAGATCGGGACCTTCACCGGGTATTCGGCGATCTCGATCGCCCGAGGCCTTGCTCCAGCGGGGCGGCTCCTCTGCCTCGAGCTCTCGGAGGAGTACGCCGAGATCGCAGCGCGCAATCTCGAGGCGGCCGGCGTCGCCGACCGGGTGGAGATCATCACCGGCCCCGCCGGCGAGACGCTCCGCAAGCTGCCGGAGCGGGAGCACTTCGACCTCGTGTTCATCGACGCGGACAAGACCGGATACGGGGTCTACTTCGAGGAGGCGCTCAAGCGGACCCGGCCCGGCGGCCTGATCCTGCTCGACAACGTCCTTCAGGACGGTCGTGTGCTGGACCCTGATCCGGACGACGAGTCCACCAACGCGATCGTCGCCCTCAACGCAGAGCTCGCCCGCGACGAGCGGATCGACATCGCGATGGTCGCCATCGCGGACGGCATCACGATCGCCCGGAAGCGATGACGCTCGCCCCGGGCGAGGCGAGACAGCTCCAGCAGGACTTCATCCGCGGCTTCATCCGCTGGCTGGGGACAGCCAGCCAGGGCGCCGTGTCCTGGGAGGCGCCCGGGCTGAGCGCAGCGGTGGTGCCGATGGCCGCGGAGCGATCGATCATCAACTCCGTGATCGCGGACGACAGCGCCGCTTTGCGCGATGGATACGAGGAACTCTCCCGCGCGTACCTAGACGCAGGAGTCGACGCCTGGACGGTCTGGATACACGAGGGGGACGCGGACGCGCGGAGCTTCCTCGAGGAGCAGGGGCATGCCTTCGACGGTGCTCCGGTCGCCATGACCCTGGAGCTTGCGAGCCGCCCGCCCGAAGACGTGGGCGGCCTCGACTGGGATTCGGATGCAACCTTCGAAGAGCTTGGCCGCATCAACGACCTCGCCTACGGGTACGAGCCCGCGACGGGCATGGCGAACGCGCTGCTTCCGCCCCAGCACGACATGCCGATACGCCTCTACCGCGCGCGGGTGGAGAGTGAGACGGCCTGCGTCCTCGGGACCCTTGACGTCGGCCGCGACGCGGGAATCCTGTTCGTTGCGACCAAGCCCGAGCTGCGGGGACGAGGGCTTGCCAGTCGGCTGCTTGCCGTTGCGCTCGCCGAGGCCGAGCAGCGCGGAATGACGACGTCATCGCTCCAGGCTTCGGCGCTCGGCAGCCCGATCTACGAGCGGCTGGGCTACAGCACGTGCTTCAGCTTCCACATCATGGAGCGGCACTTCCGGCCCCGGTCCCGGCAGTAGGTTTCTCTAGCGTGGCGCCGCAGTACTCCGAGGCAGAGCTCGACGCGGCGATCGCCGCGCTGGAGGACCCCGAGCGGTTTCGCGAGGCGGAGGCGATGGTCGGGGCAGCGGCGCCGAAGCTGGCGCGCGTGCTCGCGCAGGCCCTCGAATCCGGAGGGTGGTTCGTGGAGTCCCACGACGATGCGGCGGCTACAGCCTCCGCCACCGAGGACCAGGCCGAGCGCCTCACGGCCGTCAGAACACTCCTGGCAGAGGAGACCCGGGTCGGGATGCTGGTTGGCGTCGCGATCGGCTGGGCACTTGCGGATGAATTGAAAAGAGCTAACGAGCAAGCCCCCGACGAGGAGGCGAGCGCATGATTGGAGACACCCGATGAAGATCAAGTTCCACGGACAGTCCTGCTTCGAGATCTCGGACGGCGACGCGACCGTTGTCGTCGACCCCTTCCTCAAGCCGAACAACCCGGTCGCCGTCCACTCGGCCGACGAGGTCGAGGCGACCCATGTCCTCCTGACCCACGGCCACGCCGATCACATCGCTGACGCCGTCGGCCTGTGCAAGCGGACCGGTGCGCCCGCGGTGGCGATCGTCGAGACCGCGAACTGGCTCGGCGAGCAGGGAGTGGAGGAGACCTTCGACCCGAACCTGGGCGGAACGGTCGAGTTCGACTGGGGCTCGGTGAAGCTGGTCCAGGCGTTCCACACGAACACGATGCCCGGGTCCGACGACGCGCCGTTCAGCGCCGGTCACGGGACCCCGGTGGGTCAGGCGGCCGGGCTGATCATCACGATCGGCGGCAAGACGATCTACCACGCCGGCGACACCTGCCTCTTCGGCGACATGGAGCTGATCGCGCGCCGCCACCCCGTCGACATCGCGATCCTGCCGATCGGCGGCCATTACACGATGGATCGCCACGACGCGGCTTTCGCCGCGGGGCTGATCGGCGCGAGCACCGTGATCCCGTGCCACTACGACACGTTCCCGCCCATCGAGGCGGACGCCGAGGCGTTCAAGGCGGACGTCGAGGATCAGAGCTCGTCGGAGGTCGTGATCCTCGCGCCGGGCGAAGAGTGGACGGCTGAGTAGGCGTTACGCCTAGCCTTCCTCCTCCGATCGAAGGAGGCAGATTCCTCCTGGCTCTCCGTCGATCGGCCGATGCCGATCACGCCTGCGTGGTCCAAGATTCACCGTCTTACCCCCCTAATCCCGGACGTCTCAACTCGTCGCCAAGGAAGGCATCGAGTTGAGGCATCCGACTTTCTCCAACGATCGCCTCGGCGACGGCTTAGAATCTCCGTGATGGCCACCGACGCTCGTCCCCATCGCGTTCGAGTCCTGGTCGCCGACGATCACCCGATCTATCGCGAGGGAATCGTCAGGGCGGTGAAGGATCGCCCAGACCTCGAGCTCGTCGGCGAGGCCGGAGACGGCCGTGACGCGCTCGAGCAGATCAAGCTCCTGGAACCCGATGTCGCCGTGCTCGACATCCGCATGCCCGGCCTCGAGGGGACGCAGGTCCTCTCTGCCCTCAAGCGCGACGGCAACTCGACCGAGGTCCTCTTTCTCTCGGCCTTCATGGAAGCCGAGCTCGCGTACACGACGGTTGCCGAGGGCGCGCGCGGATATCTCTCCAAGGAGTCCTCGCGCCAGGAGATCTGCGACGCGATCGTCTCCGTGTCACGCGGAGACACGGCGCTCGCGCCGGAGGTCCAGTCCGCGCTTGCCCAGGGGATCATGCAGCGCGAGCGCGCCAACGGCCGGCCCGACCTGAGCCCCCGCGAGTCCGAGGTCCTACTGCTGATCGCGGAAGGGATGTCGGCTCCGGACATCGCGCGCCAGATCCACCTCAGCCCCACCACGGTCAAGACCCACCTCGGCACGCTCTACGAGAAGCTCGGCGTATCCGACCGGGCGGCCGCCGTGGCCGAGGGCATGAGGCGCGGCCTTCTCGAATGACGGAGGCCGATCTCCGCGCGGAGATCGAAGAGCTGCGGCGAAGGCTTACCGAGGCCGAAGCCGAGCTCGAGAACAGGAAGCAGTTCGTGGCGCAGGTCATGGAGGCCGAGGATCGCGCCCGTCTGCGAATCGCGCAGCTGATTCACGACGATGCGCTGCAAAGTCTTCTGGCCGCGAACCAGGATCTGATCGAGGCTGCCCCCGGCCGTGAGCAGGTCACAAGGGCCCACGAGGTCGTGAGCGGGACCATCGAGCAGCTGCGAGAGGCGATGCTGGCGCTCCATCCCGTGACTCTCCAACGGGGTGGGTTGGAGCAGGCGCTGAGCGCGATCGCCAGGCAGGCCGAGCGCCAAAGTGCGGAGCTTTCGGTGGTGGTCGATCTGGACCCGGCGGCCGTAGGTTGGAACGACGAGCTCGTCGTGGCGATCTCACGCGAGCTTCTCTCGAACGTCGCGCGGCACTCGCATGCTCGCGACGCGCGCGTCGACGTTCGCCGGGCGGACGGGGGCGTCGAGATCACGGTCGCCGACGACGGCGAGGGTATGGATCCTGAGCGGCCGCGCGAGGCGGTCTCCGAGGGCCACATCGGACTCGCATCGGTGACCCAGCGGGTCGAGGCGAATGGCGGCGAGATTCAGCTCAAGACCACGCCCGGGTCAGGCACGCAGGTCTGGACGAGGCTGATCGATCAGGACTTGGGCGCCGGCTCGTAGCCGTCGCTCGATGAGATGCCGCCGGTCGGGGCCGGCGGCTCCGTCGGCGAGTCGCTGGGCGGATCGGTGGGATTGGGGATGATCACGCCGTCGGATGCGCCGGGATTCGTCGGAACCTCGCCGGTGCCGCTGTCGGCGTCGCCCAGCGCGACGTCGTCGACGACGGGCTCTTCCGCGGCGGGCTCGGGCTCGGGCGCCGGTTCTGGCGCCGGGACCGGTGCAGGCTCCGGCTGCGGCTCGGGCGGCGGCTCGGGCGGCAGAGTCTCGGCGGGCGCCTTGAGTTGGGGTTCCGGTGGCGGAGTGTCGGCAGGCGCGGGCGCCGTGACCTGGACAGCGCCGTGCATCCTTTGTTCGGTCGTGCCGGCCATGGCGATCGCATCCTGCTCGATGCCCACGGTCCGGGCGGCCGGCTCGCCGGAAGCGATGTGCTGAACCTCCACCGCGCCGGCGGTGAGAAGAGCCATGCTGGCAACGCCGGCAGCCGCCTTGACACCCAGCGCCGTGCCGCCCAGGCCTGCGACACCGCCGGCAAGGCCGAGCGCCCCGCCCCCTCCGCTTGCGGCGGCGGCTCCGCTGACAGCAGTTCCGCCCGCGCCGGCGCCGGCGCTTCCTGCGCCGACTCCCGCTCCGGCGCCGGCGGAGCTGCCCGCGCCCGCCTTCGCGCCCCCTATCCCGAGCTTTGCCGAGAGCGTGTGCGCGAGGGCCGCCAAGGGCCCGATCGGCACGAGAGCCGCAAGCGCCTTGTGGTTGCGGCGCAGTTCGGTCCGGTACTCGCGGCACCGCTCGCAGTCACGCATGTGGAAGCGGGCCGGCCCTGAGACCTTGCGCAGCCCCTCGGCGGCCTCGGCGAGCTCGAGGTGGACCTCGTCGCACGTCAGGAGCCGGCTCTGGCTCGCGTCGGCGAGCGACATCCGCGCGCGGACCAGAAGGGACTTGACAGCGGGGACCGTCGTGTCCATCGCGATGGCGATCTCCTCGTACGCGAGCGCGTCGATCTCGCGCAGGAGCAGCGCGCTCCGCTGCGTCTCGGGAAGTCCCTGGACGTCAAGGATCAGCGCCCGGAACTCGGCGCGCTTTTGCACCTTGTCGGCGACCGAGCTGCCGTTTTCGTGGGGATGAACGTCCATCGAATCCTGTCCCTCCGGAACCGGCTTGCGGAGGTGGTTCAGGCAGCGGTTGCGGGCGATCCGGTAGAGCCACGGCCGGGCGTTGATCGCGCGGTTGTCCGCGAGGATCGCCTTGTGAGCGGCGACGAAGACTTCCTGCAGCACGTCCTCTGCGTCCTCGGCCGACGCCAGCATCCCACGGCAGAAGGCCAGGAGGCGCACCTGGTAGCGGTCGACGAGCGCCTCGAACGCTCGCTCCTGCCCGTCCCGGATCATGGCAATGAGGCGTTCGTCCCCTTGCAGCCTGAGCAGCGGAGACCGTCGGCCCAGCAGACCGAGCCTGCTGGAATGAGTAAGTGCGGAAGCTTCCAAGCTCAACCCCTCAAAACACGGTAACACCGGGAAGGTTGCGCACCAAGCCGCTCTAGACAAGCCTTAATTGAGCGCGCAAAGTGCCCGGAGCGGGGCTTCGAACCCGCCTTGCCCTTGCGGGGCGGCGAGATTTTAGTCCGACGACTTTAACCGTTTGCCTATCGGGCGCGAGGGTCGTAGTCGGGAGCCGGCGAGAGAGGCGTCGCCTCAGGAGGCTTCGGCGTGGCTCTTCAGGCCCTCGGCGGCGCCCTTTGTCAGGTACTCCTTGACCTGGCCCTCGACGGGCCCGCGGAGGAGCATGCCTAGAACCCTGCCCGGGTCGATCTCGAGGGCGTAGACGGCCTTGGTCCGGTTGGCGTCGAGCTCTGAGAGCTCCCAGCGGCCGTCGACCGACTTGACGTCGCCCTTCTCCTGCACCCAGGTGAGGCCGTTCGGCTCGTTGCCGAAGGTGAAGCGGAGGATCGACTTGGACTTCTTCACCTTCACGTCGGCCTCGACCTCGACCAGGGTCGCGCGCCCGTCCGCGTCGGTCTCGATGACGTCGATCTTGTCCATCGCCGGATTCCACTCGACCGCGCCCGGAACGTCGGCGGCGATCTCGTAGACCTTCGCGATCGGGGCGTCGATCTCGACTGTGTGACTGGCGCTCAGCTTTCCCATTGCGTGAACCTACCGCTCCTCAGAGCTGTGTCCAGACCGTCTTCGTCTCGAGGTAGGCCTCGAGGTTCGCGTGGCCCTTCTCGCGGCCGATCCCGGACGCCTTGTAGCCGCCGAAGGGCGCCGCGGGGTCGCCGCCTCCCCAGGAGTTGATGTAGACGCTCCCGGCCTTCAGCATCGCGGCGAGCTTGTGGGCGTTCGAGATGTCGCGCGTCCAGAGCCCGGCTGCGAGGCCGTACTCGGTGTCGTTCGCCCGCGCCGCCACCTCCTCGAGCTCGTCGAAGGGCATCGCGACCAGGACGGGGCCGAAGATCTCCTCGCGAGCGATCTTCATCTCGTCGGTCACGTCGGTGAAGAGGGTGGGGGAGACGAAGTAGCCGTCGCCGCTCTCCGGCGATCCGCCCGCCACCGCGCTCGCGCCCTCTTGGAGGCCCGAGTCGATGTAGCCCTTGACCCGCTCGAACTGCTCCTGGGAGACGAGCGGGCCGAACTCCGTGTCGGGGTCCAGGCCGGGGCCGACCTTGGCGTCCGCGGCGAACGCGGCAAGCTTCTCCGTCACCTCGTCGAAGAGCTCGCGCGCTACGTACAGGCGCGACCCTGCGTTGCATGCCTGGCCGGAGTTGAAGTAGATGCCCTGGAAGGAGCCCTTGATCGCCCTGCCGAGGTCGGCGTCCGGAAGGATGATGTTCGGGCTCTTTCCGCCAAGCTCGAGCGTGACGCGCTTGAGCGACTTGCCGCATTTCTGCGCGATCTCCCGCCCGACCGCCGTCGAGCCCGTGAAGGCGATCTTGGCGATGCCCGGATCGTCGACCAGCGCCGCGCCGGTCTCTCCGTCGCCCGTGAGGACGTTAAGCGTGCCGGGCGGAAAGCCGGCCTCGAGCGCGAGCTCCCCGAGGCGGAGCGCGGTGAGCGGCGTCTGCTCGGCGGGCTTGAGGACGATGGGGCAGCCCGCGGCCAGCGCTGGTGCGATCTTCCAGACGGCCATCAGGAGCGGGAAGTTCCAGGGGACGATCTGGCCGCAGACGCCGACCGGCTCGCGGAGCGTGTAGCAAAGGACGTCGCGGGCGGATACGGGGATCGTCTCGCCCTCGATCTTCGTTGGCCATCCTGCGAAGTAGCGCAGGTGGTTGACGGACGCTGCGACGTCGCCCTTCGCCATCGCAAGCGGCTTTCCGTTGTCGAGCGATTCGAGCTCGGCGAGCTGCTCGCCGTTGGCCTTGATGAGCTCGGCCAGGCCGTTCATCAGCGCCGAGCGCTTGGCCGGGTTGATCTTCTTCATGGGACCGTCGAGCGCGGCCTGCGCCGCTTCGACAGCCCGGCGCACGTCGTCGGCTCCACCCTGGGCGACCTGGCAGATCTCCTCACCCGTAGACGGGTCCAGGGTGGCGAAGGTCGCCCCCGCGGCGGGCTCCGCGAAGCCTTCCCCGATCAGGAGCTTCCCGGGCACGCGGCCCAGGAAGTCTCGCGTTGCGTCTGACAGGAGCTCAGCCGGTGCAGTCGTCATCGGCCGGGATCGTATCCACGACCTCCGGCTCGTCGGAAGCCGCGGCGGCTTCCTCGTCGGCTGACGACGATTCCGGCACGGGCGGCAGCGGCGGCTCCTCGACGGGAGGCTCCTCGCATACCGGCGTCTCGTCGAGCGGGTCGTCGGGCAACTCGCCATCGACGACGCCCGGGTCCTCGACGGCCGGCTCGGCGTCCTCGTCCGTGCTTGTGCCGCCCGGAGCCTGATCGGGCGGCGTCTTGGACACGACGTCGATCTCGCCGCCTTCCATGGAGGTGGAGCGCGCGATGACCTCCGGCTTGCCCTCGTCGTCCTCGCCCGGTGGGGTGCCCCACGCAGTGACCTGGACCGAGTACGTGCCGGAGCCCGCGTATGGCACCCAGACCGAGGTGCCCTGGCCGGTCGTTTCCCCCATGTCCACGACCGACCCGTCTGCGCTTGTGACGCTCACGCTGTAGGTCTCCGCGCCCTCGAGCGTGTTCCAGCCTGCGTCGATCTTGCACATGATCTGAGAGCCCGCGAGCCCGCAGGAGTCGAGGGACGCCGTGACGCTGAGGCCCGGCGAGCCCGTCGCCTCCCCGCTTTCTCCCTCGAGAGCGAGGGCAGGGAACGGGACCGCGAGCGCGATCAACGCGAGGCCGAGGATGCGGTTGCGCATCAGTTCTTGCCTCCGAACGGGAGGAACGAGCCCTGGATCAGGTCGACGGCCGCGATCGCCTCGGCCGGCGCGCCTGCCTGATGGGTCGTGGCGAGGTAGTACCAGTTGTCGCCGGACCCGCGGAGAACGACCTCATAGGTGGGCGCGCCCTCGGGAACGTTCTCGGGGGCGAGCGTGATCGTGCTCGATTCGAGGGCGGGGCCGACGTTCCTGTCGACCACACGGGCGCTTCCGGCAAGGGTCGCGAGCTGGTCGAGCGATGCGGCTTCGAAGGTGGCCAGGTCCAGCTTGGGATCGTTCCGGATCCACAGAGTCGCGTCGGCGGTGCCGTCCGGCGAGATGGCCGCGAAGGTTGCTCCGGCGGCCGGCTTCACGCGATCCCAGTCGCCGGGGAGGGCAAGAGAGAAGGTGGACTCCGAGACGAGCTGGGCGTCCGCCGGCACAACGGCCTTTGCGGCGCCGTCTGCCTTCCCGGCGTTATCGCCCTTGGCATTGCTCCTTGCGTCGGCCGGCACCTTGTCGGGCTTAGCCGCAGCGACGGGTGAAGCCGGCTCGGGCGAGGGAGAGTCGTCGCCGTTGGTCAGGCTCAGGACCGCGAACACGGCGAGGGCCGCGACCGGGAGGGTGAGCCACCTCGGATCAACTCGCGAAGGCGAGGATCCGGAAGGAAGGGACGCCGACGGGACAGCGGCCGGGGCTGCCGCCGCGGGCGTAGGGAGACGGAGCGACGGCATGATCGCGCGGGCGCGCTGTCCCAGGCTCGGGCGGATCTCCAGCACCTGAGCCGCGTCCTGGATGCGCTGGCAGTGATCGCAGACGAAGCGGCGGACCGCGCGAGTCGGCAGGACCGAGGGCAGGCTCACGCGGGTGCTTTCCGCGCAGCCCGCATGCGTAGCTTCGACCAACCGCTGCCGCCCACCCTGGGCAGGCAGAGGAAAGCCCCCATTACCCGTTGCCGGAATCACGTACTTGTCATCGGGCGTGCGCCCCGCGGCCTTTAGGCGGGGCGGCCCCGCAAAAAGCCTGGGAGAATGCGGCCAATGGCCGTAACCGCTCTCAGATGGGCTTATCGTCGCCTGGGTCGACACTATCCGCGCGTCTTCCTGGTGCTCGAGCTTCAAACCGTTTACCCGGTGATTCTTGGCACTTATGCGCTGTTCTCCTTCTATTACGACGGCGATACGGGCCAGTTCTTCACCCTTTTCGGGATCACCTGCGGCCTCGCTGCGATCGCCATTGTCATCGCGTGCGTGAGGACATTCCCGATGCTCCGGCCCCTGGAGTTGTGGATCGCGGGAGCGCGAGACGAGCGCTCGACCACAGAGGCGTGGGCATCGGCGATCAGCTTCCCGTGGCGGATGATCCGCTCGAACGTCTTCGTTCCCGCGTTCATCGTCCTCATCCCGTCCGCGGTCGTGTCCGTGGTCCTGCTCGACCTCAGCTGGACGGCGGCATTTCCGTTCATGGCCGGCTCGGCGGTCGCGCTCGCGTACGCGTCGATGCTCCACTACTTCGCGCTCGAGATCGGCTTGCGTCCCCTTCTGGTCGACATCAACCAGCAGGTCTCGCCGCGGACGGACGCGAACGTCACGACGCTCTCGCTGCGCTGGCGGCTCCTTATCACCCTGCCGATGATCAACGCGATCACGGGAATGACCGTGGCGGCGCTCACCTCGGAAGGCGGCGGCGGCCAGTCCCTGGGCCTGGACGTCGGCATCGCTCTTGGCGTGGCAACCACGATCGCGCTGGAGCTGACGCTCCTCGTCACCCGGTCGGTATTGCGGCCCCTGGCCGACCTGCAGAATGCCACCGAGCGAGTGCTCGACGGCGACTTCAACGTCACGGTCCCGGTTACCACGGGCGACGAGACCGGGGAGCTTGCGGCGTCCTTCAACGCGATGGTCCAGGGCCTCGCGGAGCGCGAGCGCATCCGCGACGCCTTCGGCACCTACCTCGACCGCGAGGTGGCCGAGTACATCCTCTCCGACGACTTCGACGAGGAGGGGAGGGAGCTCGAGGTCTCCGTCCTCTTCGCGGACGTCCGCGACTTCACCGGATTTGCGGCCGGGGCCGAGGCGAAGGAAGTGGTTGCGGCGCTCAACGGGCTCTTCGAGGTCATCGTGCCGATCATCTCTCGCCATGGCGGGCACGTCGACAAGTTCGAGGGTGACGGCCTCCTGGCCGTATTCGGCGCGCCGGCTCCGTATCGCGACCACGCCAAACGGGCGACGCGTGCCGCGATGGAGATCTGCCTGCGCGTCAACGAGCGCGGCGAGGCGGGCGACCTGCGGGTGGGGGTTGGCGTCAATACCGGGCGCGTCGTCGCCGGCGCTGTCGGTGGCGCCGGGCGGCTGAACTTCAGCGTCATCGGCGACGCCGTGAACGTTGCCGCGCGCGTCGAGGCCGCGACGCGCAAGCTCAATCGCGACGTCCTGATCACGGCCGCGACCGCTGAGCAGCTGGGCGAGGACATAAGGGTGGAGAGCGAAGGCTCCCACCGGCTGAAGGGGATCGCCGACGCGGTCGAGCTCTTCTCGATCGTGATGCCGGCGCGGGAGGGAGCCGACGACGGAGAGGTGTCGCTCCTCGATCCCGAGCCGATCCTCGCCGCGGCGGGGCGGATGCGCCGTGGCATCATGCGGCGGCGCGGATAGCATCGCTCGCGGTGGCAACTACGGAGGAGACCACGACCGCATCCGTTCACGGCGGGAGGCTCGTCGCGAAGGCGCTCCGCTCGCGCGGCGTGGAGCACCTCTTCACGCTCTCGGGCGGCCACCTGTTCTCGATCTACGACGGCTGCCGCGAGGAAGGCATCGAGATCGTCGACGTCCGTCACGAGCAGGCGGCCGTATGGGCCGCCGAGGGCTATGCGAAGGCGACCCGCAAGCCGGGCGTGGCCGCGCTGACGGCCGGGCCTGGCGTCACGAACGGCATGAGCGCGATCGCCGGCGCCTTCTACAACCGCTCGCCGATCACGATCCTCGGCGGCCGTGCCCCCGAGATGCGCTGGGGCTCCGGCTCGCTTCAGGAAATTGACCATGTGCCATTCGTCGAGCCGCTGGTCAAGGCGGCCGAAACGGTGAAGGACACCGCCGACATCGCGGCTCGGACGGCTGCGGCGATCGACCTCTCGATGGCGCATCCGTCCGGCCCGACCTTCCTCGACTTCCCCCTCGACACCGTCTTCAACGCCGCCGAGTCCGAGCCGGGGGAGAATCCCGGCTTCCAGGCGGGCGACGTCGCGGACGGCTTCGAGCAGGCGGCGAAGCTCCTGGCCGAGGCCGAGCGGCCGGCGATCATGGCCGGCACTGGCCTCTACTGGGCTCGCGGCGAGGAGGAGCTGAGGGCACTCGCCGAAGCCCTCGGGGCGCCGGTCTTTCTGAACGGGATGGGTCGCGGCTGCCTGCCCGCCGACCACGAGCTTGCCTTCTCCCGCGCGCGCGGCCACGGCCTCAAGGAGGCGGATGTCGCGCTCGCGATCGGCCTGCCGCTCGACTTCCGCCTCGGCTTCGGCGGCTCGTTCGGCGAGGACACGAAGCTCGTCTGGCTCGACTCGGCACCGAACGAGCTGGACCGCAACCGCAAGCCCGACGTCGAGCTGGTGGGTGGCATCTCGCCGACGCTGGCGGCGATCCACGAGGCGGCATCGGGCGCCGATCCGTCCCGGACCGCGGGATGGGTGGAAGCCGTCCGCGCCACCGAGCAGGAGAAGCGGGCGGCCGAGCAGGCGGAGCTGACCGACGACCGTTCCCCGCTTCATCCGATGCGCGTCTATGCGGGCCTGGCCGAGGTCCTCGACCGCGACGCGATCGTGATCGGCGACGGTGGCGACTTCGTCTCCTACGCCGGCAAGGTCGTGCCCACGTACGAGCCCGGCTCCTGGATGGACCCGGGGCCGTTCGGCTGTCTCGGCGCCGGCCCGGGTCAGGCGATCGGAGCGAAGATCGCGCATCCCGACCGTCAGGTCTGCCTGCTCCTCGGCGACGGGGCCTTCGGCTTCTCTGGAATGGAGTTCGACACGATGGCCCGGCACGGGATCCCGGTTGTCGGCGTGATCGGGAACAACGGGATCTGGGCGCTCGAGCACCACCCGATGATGTTCCTCTACGGCTACTCGGTGGCCGCCAAGCTGCGGCCCGAGACCCGCTACGACCAGGTCGCCGAGGCCCTCGGCTGCCACTCCGAGCTGGTCCGCGAGCCCGCCGAGCTTCGTCCCGCGCTGGAGCGCGCGTTCGAATCCGGCAAGCCCGCGCTGGTGAACGTCCTCACCGACCCCGAGGTCGTCTACCCCCGCAAGTCGAACCTGGCTTAGGGGCAACTCGACCCGGTGTGCCGGGCTCGCAGGACCGCGCCCACGCCCGCGCCGAGAGGGCGCCCACGTCCGCGCCGACCTGGTGCGTGACTCGTAGCGCTTTCGGTGGACCTTCGTTGCGTTTGGGGCGCCACACGCGCTTTCGGGGCAATAAAGGTGGACCGATGCCAGACGTGGTCCGTTTTCTTCCCGGTATCCGGGAACTCGATGGACCACGTCCCCGAGATGTTGCGTTGCGGGAGCTTGCGCAGGCTCAATTTGGCGTTGTCACCTCGCGTCAGCTCCGGGAGTTGGGTTTCTCCTCTTCAGCGATTTCGCGGATGGTTGCGGCGGGTCGGCTCATCCGGCTCTACCGCGGTGTCTACGCCGTTGGGCACACCCGCCTAATCGCTCGCGGGCGATGGCTGGCCGCCGTGCTCGCTTGTGGCGACCAAGCTGTGCTCAGCCACCGTGAGGCCGCGGCGGTGCTGGACCTACGAAGGTCCGAGCGCTCCCAGGTCGATGTGACTGCGTCTTCCAGGAGCCGATGCGGTCAGCGCGGAATCCAGCTGCATAGTGTCCGCGAGCTCCACGCCGACGAGGTCCAGTGGGTTGACGGAATCCGCGTAACGACCATCGCCCGCACCCTGCTCGACCTCTGCGACGTCATCCCGCCGGCACAGGTCCGGCGCGCCTTCGAGCAGGCAGAGCGGATGGGGCAGCTCGACTACCGAGCGCTTCGCCTCGTCGCGGAGCGCGCGCATGGGCGCCGCGCCCTCAAGGTCTTCCTTCCCCTCATCGCCGAAGATCACGGTGAGGCTGCAAGAGCCAAGTCCGATCTGGAAGCCCGCTTCCTCGACTTCCTCCGCCGGTTTGAGCGGCCCGCACCCGTCGTGAATGGGATCGTCGGCGGCTACGAGGTCGACATCCACTGGCCTGACACCAAGCTGATAGTCGAGCTCGATTCATGGGCCTATCACCAAAGCAAGAGGTCCTTCCACGGCGACCGAGCCAAGTGGCTCGATCTGAGGGCGCAGGGCTTCGACGTATTGACCGTCACGGACCCGATGCTGCGCCGCAATCCAAGCCGAATCGCCGACGCGATCCGCCAGCTGAGCCGAGGGGGTACAGCCCAACTCGACCGCTGAATCTCCTCAAACCCAACCCAACGTCTCGTGGACGTGGGGCGACTTACTCCCGGATACCGGGAACAAATCGACCCACGTCCGGCATCGATCCACCTTTATTGCCCCGAAAGCGCATGTGGCGCCCCAAACGTCACGAAGGTCCGCCTCAAACGTGACGAATCGCGGCGGCCCTAAGCCGCCCGCTCAGCCCGCCGCAGGCCTGTGATCGCCCAGATCGCCATCAGCGCCGCGAGGCCCAGGGCCGCGCCGTAGGCGAGGAGGGCTTCGGGTGATCCGCCGATGATCCACTCGCGCGACGCCTCGAGTACCGCGGTGAGCGGGTTGAAGTCGGCCGCGAAGGCGACCCATCCCTCGAGGAGCTGGCGCGGCACGTAGACCGGCGCCGTGAAGATCAGGAGGAAGGCGGGCAGCTGGATGAGGGGCGCCGCCTGCATCGTCCGCATCCTCATCGCGACCCCGCACGAGAACAGCAGCGCGGCGATGTTGGTGAGCATCGCTACGGACAGGGTCTCGGTGACGTCCAGGCCGGATCCCGTCACCTCGGCGCCGGCGAGGAGCGCGATCACCGTGACGACACCCCAGACGATCATGGCCCTGACGAGAGCGGAGATCGTGTAGCCGATGACGAGCGCCGAGTGCCCGCGCGTCGCGAGCATCAGCCGGCGCGCGAATCCGGACTCGAAGTCGGCGGCGATCGAGAATCCGGCGAACACGCCGCCGAAGACAGCGGACTGGATCAGGACGAACACGTACTGGAAGGTCGTGTAGCTGGGGTAGTCGAAGCCCGGGGAGTTCGACACCGCGACGAGGCCGCCCGCGAACGCGGTGAAGAAGAAGACCGGCATCAGCATCGACGGCAGCAGGAACGCCGGGTTGCGGAGCATCTTGTAGAGCAGGCGCCAGGCGATCGCCCAGGATGCCCTGGCGTGGCGAACGAACGCAGGCTGAGCTCGCACGGGATCCGTCATGTGCGTTCCATTCGGGTTCCCAGCGCGGCGGTCGCGGCCCAGATGCCGATCGCGAGAATCGCGACGCCCACGCCGAAGCCGAGCGCGAGCGCCTCGCCGTCCCAGCCCGTGATCAGCAGGCTGCGATACGCCTCGATGATGTAGCTCACCGGGTTCACCGTCGCGATCGCGTGGAACCAGTCTCGCTCCAGGAGGTTCCGCGGCAGCGCGCCGGAGGAGAGGAAGAGGAGGACGAACATGAGCGGGAAGACGCCCTGGACCTTCTCTGCGTTGCCCGTCCTGAGCCCGACCGCCATCCCAAGCGAGCCGAAGGCGACCGAGATCAGCATCGCCAGGGCGAACATCACCAGGATCCCGAGCGGGCCGGCCTCGAAGTCCGCGCCGAACGCGAGCCCGACGGTCAGGAAGACGATTCCCTGCACGACCCCGAGGACCATCGTCCCGGCGAGCTGCCCCGCGATCAGCGCGGGTCCGTGCAGCGGGGTGAGCTGAAGGCGGTTGAAGAAGCCGCGCTCGATGTCCTCGGCGATGGACTGGCCGGCGCCCATCGTCGCGAACAGCGCGCCCTGCATGAAGGTGAGCCCGAGCGCAAAGGTCAGATAGGAGTCGGTCGGAAAGCCGGGCAGGTTCGTCGCTGCCGCGAGGCCAGAGGAGTTGATCGCGAGCAGGAAGAGCGGGAAGATCATGCTCGTCACGACCACCGCGGGCTGGCGGATCGTGCGGATGATCGAGCGGCGGGCGAGGTGGCCGACCTGGACCGCGGTGCCGGTCCGGGCTCCAACGCCGTCGAAGGTGGCGGCGGCGGTGGTCAAGCCCCCACTGCCTCCATTTCGCCGGTGGTGCGCGGCTCGTCCGCGGGCTCATCGGCGCCGGCGCCCTCGAGGCGCTTGCCGGTCTTGGCCAGGAACACGTCGTCCAGGGTCGGCGCGTGGATCTCGAGGTTGCGGACGACAATGCCGGCCGCGTCGAGCGCGCGGACGACCGGGGCCAGCTCCTCTGCCCCCTCACGCAGCCGAACCCCGACGGCCCCGAGCGCGGCGGGCGCGGGCTCGCCAAAGGCTTCGAAGACCTGCTCCATGCGCGCCAGGTCAGCCTCGTCGGCCGGGATCGCCTCGACCGTGGGGCGGCCGATCTCGGCCTTGAGCGAGTCGGGCGTCCCCTCGGCCACGATCTTTCCCGTGTCGATGATCCCCACACGCTGCGCGAGCGCGTCGGCCTCCTCCAGATACTGAGTCGTGAGGAAGACGGTGACGCCGTTCTGGCGCGAGAGCCGAGTGACCTCGTCCCAGAGCGCCGTGCGGCTCTGCACGTCCAGGCCGGTAGTCGGCTCGTCCAGAAAGAGGACGCGCGGCTCGTGGACGAGGGCCAGAGCCAGGTCCAGCCGGCGTTTCATCCCGCCCGAGTAGCCGCCCACCTTTCTGCCCGCGGCCTCGGTCAGTCCAACCCGCTCGATCAGAACGTCCCCGCGCCGCTGCGAGTCCGCCTTGGTCAGCCCGTGCATCCCCGCCTGGAGCCGCATGTGCTCGCGCGCGGTCAGGAACGGATCGAGCGCGGCCTCCTGGAGGGCGACCCCGATCGAGTCACGAACGTCGGGGCCCTGCTTCACGACGTCGAAGCCCGCGACGCGAGCGGTGCCGGCGGTGGGAGGGAGGAGCGTGGTCAGCATGTGGACCGTGGTGGACTTACCCGCGCCGTTGGGGCCGAGGAAGCCATAGATCTCGCCCGGCTTGACCTCGAGGTCGATCCCGTCGACGGCACGCGGGCCCTTCTTGAACTCGCGCACGAGCCCTTCGACTTCGATGCCGTTGTCGTCTGTCTGGTTCGTGCTCATGGATTCCTCAGGAAGTTGATGTACTCAACCATCGGCAATCTACAGTATCATTGCCCTCAATGACTTCCCAGACGACCACTGCGGCAACCGAGGCCTGGGGGTCTCTTCTCGAGGTGTTCTTCACCCTCGGCCGGCCGAAGATCATGAGCGCCGGTCAGGAGCTGATGCTCTCGCCGCCGCAGGGGATCGTGCTCCGGCTGCTCGACCAGCCGCGCCCAATGGGTGAGCTGGCGGTGATGATGCGCTGTGACAACTCGAACATGACCGGGATCGTCGATCGGATGGAGGAGCGGGGGCTGGTGCGCCGCGCGCCGGCTGAAGGCGATCGCCGCGTCAAGCTGATCGAGCTGACGGAGGAGGGCGCGCGGCTCAGGGAAGAGATGGCGCGGCGGATAGCCGAGCCGCCCGAGCCCATCGCCGGCCTGTCGGCTGCTGACCAGAAAACGCTCCGGGACATCCTGCGCCGCGCCCTCGATCGGTAGAACTCCAGGCATGGCAATTCGAGAGGCAACCCACGACGACGTCCAGGCACTCATGCCGCTGTTCCGCGGCTACGCGGATTTCTATGAGTCCAACCCCCGCGACGAGGACCTCGAGAAGCTCCTCCACGAGGTGATCGACGCGCCCGAGACCGAGGCTTATCTCCTTGTCGCAACCGACGACGACGGCACCGTGGTCGGTTTCGCGAACAACGACTGGAAGTGGTCCAGCCTGCGCGGCACGAGGATCGTGCTCATGGACGACCTCTTCGTCCACCCGGACGCGCGGGGCGGGGGCTACGCGGATGCCCTGATCGAGGCGACCGCCGATGTCGCCCGCAAGCACGGCGCCCCGAACGTCCTCTGGTACACGGCGCACGACAACCACCGCGCGCAGGCCGTCTACGACCGCGTCGGCGGCGTGCCAGGCGACTACAAGGAGTACGAGCTCGAGCTCTAGGGCTCGACGACTTCGAACTGGCTCATGAGGCCGTGGTCCTCGTGGTCCAGCATGTGGCAGTGCATGACGTACTTGCCGGTGTAGTCCGACACCTTCCCGGCGATCGTGATGCTCTCGAAGGGGTCCAGGAAGAAGGTCTCCTTGAGGCAATCCTCCTCGGGCGGCACGGTGCCTGGGCCCGGCTGGCGCTTCAGCGCGTACCAGTCCGTGTGATGCGGGTGCATCATGTGCGCGACCGGCGTGTTGTTCTGGAGCTTCCAGACCACGACCGAGCCGAGCTCCGGACGCGTCTCGACACGGTTCGGGTCGAACGTCTTCCCGTTGATGAGCCACGGGCTTCCATCGCCCACCCCCCTCGAGACAGACCAGGTTTCGTCCACGGGGCTGTCCGCGTTCACCGTCTGGGTCCATGCGGGCAGCGGCGGAAGCTCGAGATCCTGCGGCTCCGCGGTGTCGTCCCCGAGCACCTCGTCGGAGACGCGGAACTGCATCAGCGGCCCGTTGAACGGCTTCGATCCGAGCGCCGTCTCCCCGTCGGAGCGAGGGCCGCTCCTGAGGACGACGTCCTCGCCGCGGGCGCCGGCGAAGTCCACGATGAGCTCGACCCGCTCCCCGGGCCCGATGAGCACGCTGGAGCGGGACAGCGCCTCCGGCATCAGGCCCGACTCGGTTGCGATCTGGGCGACCTGGAGGGTCGCGGAGTCGAAGCTGAGGTTGTAGGCGCGGAAGTTCGACGCGTTGAGGATGCGGAGCCTGTGGCGCTGCGCTGAGACGTCGTGGAACGGGAGGACCGCGCCGTTGACCAGAACGTGCTTGCCCTGGGCGCCGTCGTTCGGCGGCTCCAGCTTTCCGAACGGATCGGTGAGCTGGTTCTTCGAGTCGAACTGCCGGTCGGCGATCATCAGCGGCAGGTCGCGCGCGCCGCGGGGTAGCGGCAGCGCGAGGTCGACGTCGTCCTCAGTGATCCACATGCCTGCGAGCCCGCGCCACACGTTCTCGCCGGTCCGGTCGAGGCGATGGTCGTGGTACCAGTGCATCGCGCCGCGCTCGTCCGCGCCGTCCTCCGTGAAGTCGTATGCGTAGGTGCGCGCCTTCCCGGGCTCGATCAGGAGGTCGTTCCCCGACGCTCGGGCGGACAGTCCGGGCGAGATGTCGCAGAAGAACGAGCGCGGCTGCCGGCGGGTGAGCCCACCCGGCTGGCCGTCGTGCTTCGAGCGCGCGTGGGCGCCATGGAGATGGACGGTCAGCTCGCCCGCGCGCTCGGGCAGGCGGTGCTTGAAGTTGACGGTCGTGCGCTCGCCCGAGGGCCTGCGGATCGTGGGGCCGGGAAACGTCCCACCGTACGTCCACATCCTGGTCTTGCGTCCCGGCAGGACCCTGACGTCGGCGGGGACGATCGGAATCGTCAGGTTCGCGCCCGTCAGCTCGGCGGGGATGGGAAGGCGCCGCGTGAACGGCTCGATGCTTCCCGCCCTGGCGACCGAGAGGTCGCCGGCCGGGCGCAGCCACGCCGGCAGTGCCAGCGCGGCCGCGCCCGTCGCGGCTCCAGCGAGAAACTGCCGGCGGCCGAACCGCCTTCCCTCGCTGGTCCGATCCATTTCGCTACCTAGCGGGACGGTGCCACGTCGAGGACGCCCTGCATCGTGTCCGGGTGGACGATGCAGATGTAGCCGAGCCGCGTGCCGGCATCGGCGACGACGGTCCTGCTGTGGGTGTCGTCCTTCTTCTCGGTGTACCACGAGTCGCCGTCGACGATGTTCCCGAACTGGGCGTCCCAGCCGTTCTCACCCTCCTCGACCGTGTCCTTCTTCACCTCGAACGTCTCGGGGTTGACCTTGTGGGCCTTGAAGATCCGCTTGCACACGAAGCTCTCCAGCCTGAGGCAGGCCTTGATCTCCTTGCGGGTCTCGGGCAGGGCCCTGGGCTTGATGAGCGAGAAGAGGTGCGGCCCGATCTGGCGCGGCCTCGTGTTGTTCACGATGGTCAGCGTCTGACCAGCGACGACCTCGGACGTATCGCCCGTGAAAAGCGGCGGGCCGCCGTCGAAGGTCATCTCGATTGTTGCTCCGCCGCGCTGCGCGCTCTCGGCCGGTGCGGACGACGTGACGAGCGTGAGCCCGACCGTCGCGCATACCCCTGCCGCGAGCGTGCCCGCCCAGAGCTTCCTGGAACGAATGTTCACGTGTTTGAACCCTCCTGTGCGCTTGCGCGCATTCGATGACACACGGCGCCACGGGCATCGCCCGTTCAAAGCCCCCTTACTGGCTTCCCCCGCGCCGAACTGGCGGACAGTCTAGAGGACGACCGCGGGCGATTCAGCGAGCGTCTTTGATGACGATTCCAAGCCGAAGCTCAGCACCGCCGTTCCAGTCGCGAGCGGTCCAGACAAGCCCCACCTGGACGAGTGCCAGAACAGCTAGAAGCCCCCAGGCCGGCTCGAATCCGGCGACCCCTGCGGCCGCCGCAAGGAGCATCGGCGCCTGCACCAGCGCGAACCGGAGGACGACCACCATCGGGTTGGGTGCGGACGCTCCTGGGCCGGTGTTGGACGGCTGGAGGAGCACGGCCCACTCGCCGGGCGTGACTCCGCGAGCTGCCAGCGGGACCAGGAGGCAGGCCGTGACTCCCGGGACGAGCACGAGCGCGAATGCCCGCAGGGCCTGCGAGCGAATGCTCTCCGAGACGAAGAGCTGACCCCTGGACGCATCGAGGATCAAGCCGAAAGCCGCCAGCAGGGCGAAGCCCACGGCCGCGATCAGCGCGACGTTGCAGAACGTCGCCAGAAGACGGCGGCCGGGAGTCACCCGCCGCAACTCCGTCTCGGAGGACGGCGTCGCCTGCCCGGGGACCAGCCCAAGGAGTGGGGCGCACAGCGCTCCGATCCCAGCGCCGATCGTGTTCGTGACCAGGTCAGCAGTCGAGAAGAACCGGTAGGCGCAGGGGTAGAGCCCCCAGTTGCCCGTCAGCTGGGTCAGCTCGATGAAGAGCGAAACCGCCGCACCGATCGCGACCGTCGCGAGGAAGCCCCGCTTGAGGAGGTGACGCACGAACATCCCGAGCGGGATGAACAGCATCACGTTCAGCGGGATGTCCTGGAGGTCGCGGTCCCGGACCACCGCGCTGATGCCGCCGGTGCTTCGCACGGCGCGGGCCTGATCGAAGATGTTGAGCGGGTTCAGCCGCGGATCGACGCCGAAGGCCTGGCAGAAGTCGGCCGAGACGGGCCGGAGCGGGAGCACTACCGCGAATGCGAGCCCCACCAGGTAGAGGCCGAAGAGGCCGACCAGGATGAGCTGGCCGGGAGCCAGCGAGCCATGACGGCGGTACTGGAGCGCGACGTACGGAAGGGCGGCGCCCGCGGCGATCAGCGGAAAAAGCGCGATCGCCGCATAGATCGGCGCGAGGCGGCTCAACCGGCGGCGGCCTCGAGCGCGGCGCCGTACAGGATGTCGTGCTCGGAAACCTCGATCTCGGAAAGCCCGAAGGCGCGCATGACCTGGATCAGGATCACGACTCCCGCGACGATCGTCGGCGCCCGGCCCGGGTGTAGGCCCGTCACGGCCAGGCGTTCCTCGAGGGTCTTGGCGGCGAGCTGCGAGTGCATGCGCTGGATCGACGAAAGCGAGAGCCTGGACCCGTGCACCGCATCCGGGTCGTACGGGTCCAGCGCCTGATCGATCGCGGCGAGGGAGGTCGGGGTACCGGCGACGCCGATGCCCGATCGGGCGCGAGCGAAGTCCGATCCCTTGAGGACGCCGTCGATCAGGGAGCGCACGTCGTTCGCGAGCGATTCGAGCTCGCCCTGCTCGGCCGGGTCATGTCCGATGTGGCGCTCGGTGTGGCGACGGTGCCTGCGTCCAGCGATGCGTGAAACGAGACCTCTGAGCCCGAGCCGACGACCAGCTCGGTCGAGCCGCCGCCGATGTCGACCACCAGGACGTCGTCGGCGGTCGGTCGGTCCTGGATCACTCCGAGGTAGGTGAGGCGCGCCTCGTCGTCGCCCGAGAGGACGCGGGCGTCCAGCGCGAAGCGCTCGCGGAGCTCGCCGCAGAAGGCGCCGCGGTTCTCGGCGTCGCGCACGGCGGACGTCGCGATGGCGATCGTGGCCTCGGGCTCGAGCGGCTCCATCAGCTCGAGGTACGAGCCCACGGTCTCGCAGACGTCCTCGATCGCCTCGCTCGAGAGCTGGCGCGAGGTGTCGACGCCGCGCCCGAGGCGCGTCACCGTCGAGCGCCGCTCGATCTCGGAGATCTCTCCGTCGCTCACGTCAGCCACCAGGAGCCTGGTCGAGTTGGAGCCCATGTCAACAACGGCTACTCGCATCGGGCCGGAGCGTAGTGACGCCGGATGGCTGTCAGGTCCCCAGCGCTACGGGCTACCGCGGCTCCCGGCTCTAGGCTGAGCCGCATGATCTGGTTTCTGCGCCATGGCGACGCAGCGGACGGAGCGGACGACTTCGCCCGCCCGTTGACCGAGAAGGGGGAGCGGCAGTCCGTCGCCGCGGGCGGGGCGCTCTCGAAGCTCGGGGTGACGATTGATGCCTGCCTGGTCAGCCCACGGGTTCGTGCGCGCGAGACCGCCCGCCTCGCGTGTGACGCGCTCGGCCTGGAGCCCGAGATCGCCGACGAGCTTCAGGGCGGCGACTTCGACCCGGAGGCGCTGGTGGCCGGGCGCGGTGACGTTCTCCTGGTCGGCCACGAGCCCGACTTCTCGCGAGCCGTCGGCGCCCTCACCGGCGCGCGGATCGACATGAAGAAGGGCGGCATGGCGGCGGTGGATGGCTCGACGCTGGTCGCGCTCCTGCGCCCCGCGCAGATCAAACGCATCGCCGCGTAGACAGCCTCAACGATCGCCGGCCCGGGCGATCGCATCATCCAAGCGATCAACGCGATGATCGTCTTCGCCCGCGTGTTCTCGGATGAGTTCCGCAAGTCGATCCGGGTCGAACGACTTGGAAAGGAGCATCTCCTCGATGTCTGCCCAATCGCGAGTTCGATCGAACATGGCCTTGAAGAACGCGAGCTCGAGTGGCCCAAGGATGGGGATCGTTGTTCCTTCGAACGGGACCAGGTGGCTGTGACGGGCGGCTTCGTCGTGAATCGGGAGGTTCGAGAAGAACAGGTCGACTGGCGTCTCATCCCACCAGAGCCGCACCTGGCCATCGCGGCGAATGGTTTCAACGCTCGCCTTGTCGTACCTGACCCCATTCGGCAGGTGTTCGAGCGCCGTCTGACACATGTCAGGGGAGACGAAGATGTTGATGTCGATGTCCCTGGTGCCTCGAGGCTCTTCGGTCCAGTAGGCCAAGGCGATTGCGCCGCCAATCGCGTGTTCGATAGCTCCCGCGTCGAGCGCCTCATGGAGCGCGAGAATGCGATCCGCCAGGTTCACCCTTCAACCTGCCCGGCTGGATTGCGCATCGGCGGGTAGCTCAAGCGACCGCGTCCCTTGCCAGGCAGTCGTTCTGCCAAGTCGATCACCTGCGCCAGGACGCGACCGCGCCGCTCCAGTTCCGTCACGGTGGGAGTCCACACTTCGCGCCCCGAGGGGGCACCAACGAGGCTCCAGCCCACGGCCGCCAGGATCCTCGACACGGTCGCTGTCGTTGGGTCCTTGCGCCCGCGTTCATACGCGGATATGGCCTCCTGCGAGGTTGCGCTGCGCTGCGCGAGGTCCGCTTGGCTCAAGCCCTCGCCCAATCGGGCGCGGCGGATCAAAGCGCCGATCTCCATTTGCATCAGTATATACGTTCAGATATATAGGTTCCCCAACCGCCTTGATCTCGTTGCTACATTGGAAGTACGCCGCGGGGTGGAGCAGTCAGGTAGCTCGCCGGGCTCATAACCCGGAGGTCGCAGGTTCAAATCCTGCCCCCGCTATAGCCATCGTGGCTTTATCAAGCGCCCTCCGATGTGGAGGGCGTTTGTCGTGAATGGTGATCAGCCGCGGAATCCCGCGAGCACGTCGCTTGATCAGGCCGGCCCGAAGCGCTCGGTCCGGATCCGTTCCGGCGCCAGCCCTAATCCGGTCAGCAGCCGCGTCGCCGTCTCAACAAATCCGTTGGAACCGCAGATGAACGCGATGTCAGCGTCCGCCGCATGGTCCGCGAGCATTTCCGCGTCGAGACGTCCGGTGTGGCCGGTCCAGCCGCCCGGTGCTTTGCGGGTGTATGTGAGAGTCGTCTCATCGCCGAGCTCATCCGCATAGATCACGTCGTCCGCGGCGCGGACCGAGTAGACAAGACGCATCCGTCGCTCGGGGCAGGCGCGGCGGCGGTGGCGGAGCATCGCCATCAGCGGCACCACACCCGAGCCGCCGCCCAGGAGAAGCGCTGGCTCCTCGCCTCGCCAGACGAAATACGAGGCGAACGGGCCGCGTACTTCGACCTGGTCGCCCTCCTCCACCACCTCGTGGAAGTACGGGCTCACCTCGCCGTCCGCGAGAAGGTCGATCGTCAGCTCGATCTCGCCCTTGTCGAGCGGCGACGAGGCAATGGAGTAGGAGCGCTGCGCCTGGTACCCGTCCTCGGCCGTCAGCCGGATATCGAAGTGCTGGCCGGGCAGGTGCGGCATCCACATCGGCAGCTCGACCCGGAATGACTTCACCTGAGGCGTCTCGCGCTTGATCGACTTCACGGTGGCGATCTGCCAGCGGCCAGGCGCCTTCGGCGCGGCGGCAGGCATGACTTCCGGGCTCAGTCCGTCCAATACCGCTCCTCCTTCCAGGGGTCGCCGCGGTTGTGGTAGCCGTTTGCCTCCCAGAAGCCGGGCTCATCGTGGTCCATCACCCGCAGGCCGGCGATCCACTTCGCGCTCTTCCAGAAATAGAGGTGCGGGACGAGCAGCCGCGCAGGCCCACCATGCTCACGCGGAAGCGGCTCGCCCTCGTGCTCGGTCACGACCCAGGCCTTGCCGTCGGTCAGGTCTTCGATCGCGAGGTTGGTCGTATAGCCGCCGTAGGAGTAGACCGTCGCGTAAGCCTCCAGCGGCTCCGCCGCCTCGAGAAGCGTGTCCACGGCCACCCCGCGGAAGCGGGTTCCCAGCTTCGACCAACTCGTCACGCAGTGGATATCGCACGGCACGTCCTCGAACTCGAGTTCGTGGAACTCCTCCCAGCTCCACTCGCGCTCCTCGGCGACCATGCCGTCGACACGTAGGCTCCACTCGCCGGCAGTGGGATCGATGATGGGCGTCGGCCCCGCCGTGAGAACCGGGAATCCCGGCTCGACGTGTTGGCCCGGGGGAACGCGGCCCTCGAACTCCTCAGGGATCCGGCGTCTCCCACCGAATCTCCGTGAGACGAAGGCCATCGGCGGCGAGCTACTGCTCGTAGCCCTCGACGGTGCGCTCGTCGCGCACGCTTGCGTCGCTCGGATCCAGGTTGAACTCCTCGCGAGCCTCGCGCTGGCGAAGCAAGTCCCAGCAGCGATCGAGATCGACCTTTAGCTCGGCCAGCCGGGCGTGGCGCGCCTCGTCAGGACCCTCGCCGGCGCCCTCGCTCAGCAGGCGCTGCTCCTCTTCGACGAGCTGCTCGATCCGTTCCCGGGTGCTCGCGTCGTCCACTCGATGGACTCTACCGCGCGACCGCCGAGCTGGACGGCGCGTTTTCGCGCGGCCTAAGAGGTGCGCTGTAGCGTCGACCTGCTGGTGGCGGTACGCCCGTCGGCCGAGCCTGGCGCGAACAGTAGGATCGATCGCCAGTGCAAGTGGCCGAAAAGGAGATCGTCGTCACTGGCGCCTCCAGCGGGATAGGTGCCGCGATCGCGCGGGAGCTGGCACGGCGGGGTGCGCGGGTCACGCTCGTTGCCCGTAGCCGCGATCGGCTCGAGCGCCTGGCAGCGGAGCTCGAGGCGGTCGGTGGGAGCATTCGGGTTGAGCCTGCCGACCTCTCCCAGCTCGACGACATTGAGGCGCTGGCCGGCCGGATCCTCGCCGCCACTGGGGCGCCCCATGTCCTTGTCAACAACGCCGGCGCTGGACGCTGGCGGGCGATCGATGAGACCGATCCCGGCGAGGCGACGCAGATGATGGCCCTTCCTTACCTAGCGGCGTTCGAGCTCACACGGGCGCTGACGCCGGCGATGATCGCCAAGGGGCAGGGACGGGTCGTGTGCATGACCTCGCTCGCGGCCTACACCTACATCCCCGGCGCGACCGGGTACGCGGTAGCCCGGTGGGCGATGCGTGCCTTCGCGAGCCAGCTGCGAGAGGACCTGCGCGGCACCGGCGTCGGTGTGACGCTGATCGCCCCTTCCGAGGTCGATTCCCCGTACTTCGAGAACAACCCGGGCTCGCGCGAGCGCATCCCGCGGGCGGTCGCGCTGCTTGGCGGCGCTGTGACACCCGAAGTTGTGGCGCGTGCAACGGCTGACGCGATCGAGCGTGACCGTGGGGAGGTGATCGTGCCGCGCAGGGCAGAGATCATGGTGAAGCTGACGCCGCAGCCGGTCCTCAACTGGCTGGTCCGACGCACGGGCTGGCGCCGGAGCGGAGGGCAACGGCCCTGAGGCTCTCAGAGAGGTCTTCTTTCGATAGCGAGCGTTTCCGGCGAAACCTCTCCGTCGCCGTGCCGCGACATGTGCTCCGCGGCGCGCTCGCCGAAGACCTCCCGCCGCTGAGATGGCAATTGCCGGTCGCGCTTATCTTTGACGATCCCCCAGGCAATGAGGCCGAGCGCGCCGGCGACCATGCCGCTCACTACCAGGCCATAGAGAAAGATTCCGAGCTCACTCATCGGTTGCACCAGGCCGATCGACTCGTCTGGGAGCGACGAACGCACCGAGCGCCAGGATTGACGGCACCCAGATTCCGACGAAGATGCCAGCGTTTTCGTCGCCGCTGAAGTAGAGGCCAACGGAGAGCCCGAAGGCGAGAAAGGCTGCAGCGCCGATCAACGCTCTGGCTCGGCTGAGCAGCGATTTACTCGATTGCATTGGTTGCTCCTTTTCTAGGAATGACAGGAGGCGGGCCCCCTCCGCCGTGCGTCGCGGGCCCGCCTCTCGTCGCGGAATGCGAGCTAGAGCTCGTACGGAAGGAGCACGCCGTCCAGGACGTGGATGATCCCGTTCGAGACCTTCGCCGCGTTGGGGACGACGATCTCGACCTTGCGGCCAGTGTCGTCCTTGAGCACGGCTTCGCCGCGCTTCTTACGGATCTCTTCGCCCTTGAGGAGCGTTGAGATGCGCTTGGCCCGTACGACCTCCTTCGCCCCGATACGGCCCGGGGTCACGTGGTACTTGAGGATCTGGCGAACCTTGCCGAGACCGAGCGCGGCAACTCCCGTGAAGGCTTCGTCCTCGCTCGAGGCCCCGGTCAGGTCCAGAAAGGCCTGATCCGTGGGAGCGAAGACTGTGACCTGGGAGTCTCCGCTCAGCTTGTCGTCCAGGCCGGTCGCGATGACCGCCTCGCGCAAGATGTCGAAGTCGCCGGAGGTCGTGTCGAAGCCGCTCGCTCCTGAGAGCTCGACCACCTTGTCAACAATGGTGACCTCGTCACCGCCACGCGCCATCGCCGGCGCGGCCAGTACTCCGGCCGCCAGGATCGTTGAAAGCACTGCGTAAGCACTGCGTCGCATCGTTTCCTCCCTTTCGTAGAGGATGTGTATAGATTCTGTCTAGGGTACGTCTAGGGAATCCAACTGGATCATCGGTCCTGAGATCCGGGGGAGAACGAGAGAACCGAGGGCTAACCTGAGCTGGGAATGCAAGGCACGGAAGTCGAGCTGCTACGCCACTCTTATGAGGCGCTCAACGAAGGGAACGTCGAGGCGCCGCTGGCGGCACTCCATGCCAATGCTGTCTGGCGGGAGAGCGCTGAGCTTCCGGGTGCCGACGTCGTGCGGGGCCGCAGTGAGATCGAGGCTTTCCTGAAGGAGTTCCTCGAGACTTGGAGCTCCTTTCACCAGGAGATCGAAGGAATCCAGGTAAAGGGAGATCAGGTCGCCGTACTCCTCCACATGCGCGCTGTCGGGCGAAGCAGTGGCGCCGAGATCGACGCCCAATACGGGCACGTCTGGACGATGCGTGACGGCCACGGCATGAGTGTCGACGCCTATCGGGATCAGTCGGCGGCGCTGCGAGCGCTGGAGGCCGAGACGAGTACGCCGTAGAGGCCCATCGGCGGCCACTGTCGCGCAGAAGCCGACGTAGACCGAGCACTCCAGCGTGGTTCCGCTGAGATCTCCAGAATGCAGGGCGACGGCCAGCAGCTCCAGCGCTCCCAGCGCCGCGTAGGAGTAAGCCGGACCCCCGGAGCCGGTCAAGATCGTTCTCCCGCGCCGCGAAGGCGGCGGCGACCGCGAACCCGCACAGGAACGAGCCGACGGCGCGCGCGGTCAGCGGAGTCAGGGCCCAGGGCCACAACGTGGCCGCGTCAGTCGGGGCGACGAACAGCGTGACTCCCGACCCCCAGCATTACGATTGCCTGAGCGAGCAATGCCCCGCGAAGCCAGCCCCGGAGGGGGCGCGTGCCTTGCGGGACTCGCCCGGAGGCGCGTACCTGCCGCGCCACCAGGACGGCGAGCAGGGGAACGACCGCCATGTACACGATCAGCCAGAACCAGCCGAAGACGCTGTCGAGGTCGAAGAGGTCGAGGTGCACGAGGGTGGCGATCAGCAGGAGCAGGGCGATTACAAACACGGGCGGCACGGCGGTCCGGGCCATCGCCCATTCCCGCTGCCGCGCCGCCCAGCCCAGCAGCAGGAACGCCGCCCAGTAGGCGGCTCCCAAGAACGCGGCCGTGAGTGGCGGCTCGATGGTCCAGGAGAAGAATCGGTCCGTCTCCCCAGCGCCGATGAAGAGCAGGATCCCTGCGATCAACGCGAGGATCGCGGCGATCGCAAAGAACTGCCGAAGGCCGCGGTCGAGTGGCACAGGGCGAGTGTAAGTGCGCCAGGCCGTCCGCGACCGTTTCCATGGATCCCGGGTTTCCCGGTGCGACCTCTCCTAGCCGGTCGCGATGATCAAGACGATCACCAAGATCGCCGAATATCGCCTTGGCTGCGACGCGCTTGATCTACTCGGCGCTCGATATCGCGTCGCACAGGGCCGAGAGCGCATCCTGAGCATCGCCCGGCGGAAGGTCACTGATCGTGCTCTTGCACGAGCTCTCGGCATCCGCTAGTGCCTGTTGTGCGTCCTCGCCTCCGCTGCTGAGCGCCTGGTTCACCGTGTCACCAGTGGCAGTACACGCGGCTTCCAGTGCAGCGCCCGCAGTGGCTCCGAGGTTTCCGGCCTCATCGACGCACGACTGGACCGCTGAGTCCACCTCTTGCTGCGCGTCGTCCGCGACCGGCGTAGACGTCGTTGTCTCGTCATCGTCGCCGCATCCGGCTGCGATCAAGCCGCAAGACAAAAGAACGATCAGTCCGGCAACTGCGCGTGAACGGTTATTCATGGTTAGCCAACTTTCCGTGGTTGTATTGCGGGTGGCACGGTTGCCATCACCACTTGAGTTCGATCTCGAGCTCTCGCTCGTCGGTATCCACCTCGAGCTCGACTTTCAGCTCGACTTCGTCCGGGACGTGGACCGTCATCGACATTCCGCCCTGGTCGAACTTGACGTCGTTGCCCTTGGCGAGCATGGTCGCCAGCTTTCGCAGCCTGGCTGCGGCCTCTTTGCGACTGACCTTTTCCTTCTGCTCGATCTCGACGATGTCCATCACATCTCCTTCGTTGTTGGTCACGGTGACTTCCGACCACGCCCGCCGGCGATCCGGGCGAGGGCGCGGGCGCCGGCGACAACACCCTCCGGAAGTTGCGCAGACGGCGACGCTCCTGGATGTTGTGGGGCGATGCGCACCCGCAGAACCCTGGTGCGGATGCCGAACCGAAGCGGCGGATCGAGGCGCATCGCCTCGCCGTCGATTCCTGCGGGCACGGGCTGGTCCGCGTCGACCTCGAATGTCGGCGCGGTCCATTCGCGCACAGGACGCTGAGTCAATCTCCCACCTTCACCACGGCCTGTCGGCGCGCCGGCCACCGCGATTCCGAGCAGCCCGTCGTCAATCGCGGGCCGCGTTCCGGAGCCAACCATTGGCCCGAGGCGGTAGCGGTTGTTCGAAACCATGATCACGGCGCCGCCGCGATGTGCGTCCCCACCCGGTCCCGTCCACCGGAGGTCGAGGCCGGCTCCCTCGGGCCCGATTGCGTCGGGCACGGTGTCGAGCAGCGTCCGGATCTTCGCGTCCCGGTAGCCGGAGCGCTGAACCGCCTCGGCGTAGACGCCCAGCGAGACGTTGTTCACGAAGACCTGCCCGTTGACCTCGCCGAGGTCGACCCTGCGCTCGCGGCCGTCCACGAATGCGTCGAGCGCTCCCACGACATCGTCGCGATCGACTCCGAGATCGAGCGCGAAGTGGTTCCGCGTGCCCGACGGGATGCATGCGTAGGGAAGGTCGAGCTCAGCGGCGACCGAGGCGACGATCGCTTGCGAGCCATCGCCGCCAGCCATCGCAAGGCCGTCGGCGCCACGGGAGACGGCGTCGCGGACGATCCTCTCGAGGTCCTGGCCGAGGCCCAGCTCGATTGCCTCGATGCCGCGCGCAGGCGCCTCGGTGGCAAGTGAGAACTTCTCTGCTTTGCCGCCACCCGACTTCGGATTGAAGATGAGAACCGGATGCTGGGGCGGTGCCGCAGGCGTGAGGTGTGCGGGCTCCGTGACGGCGAAGCGGGCGAGGGCGCAAGCGATCGCGAAGGCCCCCACGACCAGAGCGACCTCGACCACGCGCTCGTCGAGCAGGAGCAAGATCGAGGCGGCTAATGCAACCACCGCCGCAGTCACGCCGGCGATGCGGGCCGGGCCTCGCCTCAGGATCCCGTAGAAGCCGGCGAGGACCGCGAACCACACCAAGGCGAGCACTGCCAGGCCTCGCGGAAACTCCTCGATCGCGACCACAACCACGAGAACGGTCGCGGCGAAACCGATCACCAGGGCGCCCAGGGCCGCGATCCGTCTGCCGCTCATAAGATCACCGGCACTTGAGCCCGACCGCCGCAGACCCCGACACATCGCGTCGATTCGCGTGGCTTCGTGACGCCGAGCGAGTCGACCTTGCCGTCTACGCCGCAATCGCGCGAACGCCGACTCCTGCTCTCGACGCTTCGATGACCCGGCTCACGCAGGCCGCCAACTACTCTCGCCTTTGGATCACGGCATCCGCGATCATGGCCACGGCCGGAGGAGAGCGTGGTCGTCGCGCGGCTCGAAGCGGTCTGGCCTCGGTTGGCGTGACAGCTGCCGTCGTGAACCTCGTCCTGAAGCCCCTGGGGGGCCGGCGGCGCCCAGATCGTGCCGCCGATCAGGTTCCCTTGGCGCGGCAGACAAGGATGCCGATCTCGACATCTTTTCCTTCGGGTCACTCGGCGACCGCCTTCGCCTTCGCGAGCGGGGTCGGCCGTGTGTTGCCGGCTGCCTCGATACCCCTGCAGGGCCTCGCGGTGCTCGTCGCTTACTCGCGCGTCCACACCGGGGTCCACTATCCGGGTGACGTCGTCGGCGGGGCGCTTGCGGGGACAATCCTCGCCCGGCTGACGGCATCTGCACTGGACAACTGGCATCACGCCACCTGAGGCCTAGCCCGCGTCCTCCCGTGCCGCCGCGTCAATCTCACGCTTCAACTCCTCGGCATCGGCGTCGATCTGCTTCTCGATCAGCTTGTTGGCACGGGTCACCGCCGCTTGGAGCTGCTCCTCGATCCGCGACTCGCCGATCACGATCACCGCGGCGCTTCCGGCTTCGAGTTCGTCGCCGAGCTCCTTCAGGTCGCCCCGGGAGACTCCTCCGCGAAGGTGTCCGACGATCCCACCGGCACCGGCTCCGACGATCGCGCTCCCGAGGATCGCGGGCGGGAAGATGAGCCCAACCAGGGCACCGACGCCGGCGCCGGTCCACGCCCCGTGCTGGGTTGGCTTCTCGGTCTTGGTCACGTGGACCTTGCCGTCCTCGTCCCGGCGGATGATCGCCGAATCGAAGGTTCCGATCGCGCCCATCGCGTGGAGGTCGAAGACGGCTTCGTAGTCGGCCTCCGCGTCGGCGACCTCGTCGTAGATCGCGGCATAGAGAAAGACTGGTCTGTCGGACATGGGAATCCCTTTCAGGTTGAGGGCGCCAAATGGCGGCAAGAACCACCGTAGGAGGGAGTCATGGCCCCCTCATCGTCCAGAAGGGGTGATTCTGGGCCGTGCTAGGCGTCTTAGGCTTCGGGCTCGGACTCGATCTCTATCCGGCCGTCGCGGCCGGCAGCGAGCAGTGCGTCGTAATCGCGCTGGTTCTGGTCGGCGTATGCGGCCGCGAAGTGAGCGATCGCCTTTTCGAACGTGTCGGCGCCGCCGAGATAGCTTGCGATCGCGATTCGATCACCCGATCGGGCATGAGCACGGGCGAGGATGCTCCCGCAGAGCCGGGCGTATATGCCCATCGTTTTCGGGGTCATCAGCTCCACTATCGCCGAGCCCTTCTGGTCCCAAAGCTGCCGGACGTAGTAGTCGCGTTTCTTGGAGTCGGGGCCGACCGCGGTCAGCCAGCCGAGCAGAATGTCCCCGGCGGCCTGGGTCAGCCGCTGGCCCTCGACCACCCGCTGGCCCTGATGGGCGAATTTCGTCGGTGCGGTGTAGGGCTCGAGCACGGACACCTGGGCTTCCTTGATCTGCAGGAAGAGCGGATCGCCCTCGTCCCGGCCGATGAACAGCGCAATCCAGGCGCGGGTCCCGACGCTGCCGACTCCAACCACCTTGCGTGCGGCGTGGACGTAGCGGTACCCGTCGAAGAGGTGGCGCCGGTCCGCGTCGAGGGTCGTCCGGTACTCATCGACAAGCGCCAGAACCTGAGTCCTCGGCGTTGCTCAGCTCGGCGCCCGTGAACAGCTCTTCGAGCGGCACCAGCCGCGGCGGGTCGCTGGCGATTCGAAGTTGCCCGTCGACCCTGTGGGTGAGCTTCCCGAAGGCCCGCATCCGGTCTTTCCGCTGTGACTTGGCGATGTTGCGCTCGAAGCGCTTCCGCTCGGCCTTGCTGATCCTTGGCGACACGGCCTCGCGGATCTGATCGATCCCGATGCGCCGGTACCAGACGTCGAGGTTGCTGAGCTTCGCCATCTCGCGCATCTGCTCGCGATAGGCGCTCGCCGCAATCCGCGCGACCTCGGCTCGGTCGGCGTCGTCGAAACCGCGATCTCGCCCTCCGATCTCGAAGCTGGCGGCAAGCCTCTTCAAGTCCCATTCCCATGGTCCCGGCAGCGTCTCGTCGAAGTCGTTGACGTCGGCGACCTGGGTGCGGGCAGGTGACGCAAAGGCGCCGAAATTCGAGAGGTGCGCATCGCCGCATGCTTGAACCCAGAGGCCTGAGTCCGCTGTCGCCGAGAGGTCGGCCGCCATGATCGCCGCGGCGCCGCGATAGAAGGTGAACGGCGAGACGAGCATCCGTCCGTAGCGGAGCGGGACGAGCTCGGCAACGCGCTCAGTCCCTTGTTTCTCCAGGATCTCGACCGGATCCGGTCTGTCGTCGGCCGGCGCCCAATCCCCGTGGGTGGAGCGTGGCACCCGCTTACGGGCGGCCTTGCCGGCGGCGGCACGCTCATCGGGGCTCGAAGCCGGCGGCTGAACAGTCATTTCACGGGCTCGATTCCGCCCGGCCGCCAGCTCTTGTCGAAGAAGGGAGCCTTCGGGCTGTCGCAGAGCGGTGGGGTTGAAGCCGCTTCGATGTCTGCCTGCGAGATGGTCATCGCGTTCGCCTTTCACTGCCCAGCGGGTGCATTGGCCCCACGATTCGATCAAGCGAAGACCGGGCCCACATCGTCCGAAAAGGATGATCCGCGCGGCGGGCGCGCTCCCTCGCTCCGCTGTCATGCAGCCGCCCCTTAGAGTGGCCGAGTGCACTACCCGTCGCTTCAGGTCCGCGGTGTCACGGTCGCTCAGTTTCCGAATCCGCCCCTGATCGTCGCCCTTCTCGCGGCCGCGGTGAGCTGGGTCGCCGGTGAAGGCTCCGTCTACGACGTCGCCCGGGCCGTGTTCTACGTAGCGCTCACCGTCTGGGCCTGGGAAGAGGTCACACGCGGGGTCAACCTGTTTCGCAGAGCGCTGGGTGTCGGCGGACTGATCTACGTGGTGGTTGGCCTGACGACGGTCATCAGTTGACCCGAAGCGTGTGAAGATCTGGGACCAGAACCTCGGCCCGGGGGGCCGATACGCCGCCCCGGGCCGTCAGTTCAGTTACTCCTGTGCGGCGAGCTAGGGCTAGCCGGGCAGGAGCACGCCGTCGATCGCGTGGATGATCCCGTTCGAGACGCTGGCGGCATCCGGCGCGACGATGTTGGTGGTCCGGCCCGCACCGTCCACGAGCTCAGCCGTGCCTCGGGGCTTCGTCAGGAACTCGCCCTTCAGCAGGGTCGGAATCTGCCGTGCGTTCACCACCTGGTCAGCGGCCCATCGGCCGGGAGCCAGGTGATACCTAAGGACCTGTTCCACGGCTGGGAGCCCGAGAGCGGCCACGCCGAGGAAGGCTTCCTCCTCGGTGCTCGTGCCGGTCAGGTCGAGGAACGCCTGATCGGTGGGCGCGAACACGGTCAGCTGGCGCTTGCCGTCAAGGAGACCGACGAGTTCCGTGGCTTCGACAGCCTCGCGAAGGATGTCGAAGTCGCCCGGGTTGGTGTCGAACCCGTCGGCCCCGGAGATCTCCACCACCTTGTCGACGATGGTCTTGTCCTTCTCCTTGGCGGCAACAGCCGGACTGGCCGCAATCGCGAACGCGGCGACTACGCCGCCGGCAGCGAGAACGAGTTTGCGCATCTGAAACTCCTTTGGTAGAGGTATGTCAAGAGTCTGTCTAGACTCTGTCAGGCAATCTACCAGGGTGCTGAAGGCGTCTGTCTAAGGTTTGTCTAAGTTCTTCAGACTGCTGGAGGGGCGCCGGAAAAGCGCGATATGCGTGCCGCTTCCTCGATCGGGCCGCTTGCCAGATGGACGGCACCGATCGCGGCAGCTCCGTCCGCGCTGGCGCCGAGACCGCCCAGCGCGACGGTTCGATCCTTCGCGAGCTCGCGAAGGTCGTCGCGAACGGCCTCCAGGGGCTCGGGGCTCAACACGGAGAGGACCACCAGGTCGGCGTCGATGGAGGCGGCCGTTTCGGCAACGGACGCCACCGGAGTCTCGGCCCCCAGGTAGGCGATTCTCCACCCTCGAGCACGAAGAGCAAGGCCGAAGACGATCAGGCCAAGGTCATGCCGCTCGCCTTCGGGGCAAGCCAGGACAGCCACCGGCCCGATTCCCGTCATCCAGCCGCGTCCGAAGCCCAGAAGCCGACCGCGAAGAAAGTTGGTGGCGAAGTGCTCCTGGCCGACACTCACCTCCCCGCGGGTCCAGCCCTCGCCGATCTCTCGGAGGGTGGGGAGGAGCACCTCCTCGGCGATCGCGTCGAACGACAACCCAGCGAACACCTCGTCGATGATGCGGTTGGCGCCCTCCTCGTCAAGCTCCTTGATCGCCTTGAGGAGATCTCCGGCGGCTGCTTCCGGAAGAATCGCCGCACCACCGGGTTGGGGCGCCTTCGGAACCTGCCCCTGGCGAACGACGGCTGCGGCCTGAGCGGCCGAGAGCCCCTGGTCGATCAGGCCGCGCATCGTCCGGGCCCGTTCCTCGTCGGCTGGTGAGTAGAGGCGGAAGCCGCCCTCAGACCTCTCGGGCTCGAACACGCCATAGCGGCGCTCCCATGCGCGCAGCGTGTCCACCCCGACGCCGCTTCGCCGGCTCAGCTCACCTATCCGAAGCAGGGACGCCGGTGCGCCGGAGCCAGCGTTCTCTGACCGCGGCATCAGTCAGCCCCGCGCTCACCGGGGGCCGGTGATCTCATCGAGTGCTCCGTGTCCAAGGTTTGTCCAAAGTTTGCCCATGCTAACACCGGTGCCGCGGGGGCAAAGCCCGGGAGAAAGTCGGGCCACCGCGCAGCCGAAGGCCCGTAGCGACCACTTAGACAGGTCGCGCATGAAGCACTGATGTAGGGGGCTCTCCCCGGATCTAGCGTCCGACGGGACACGGTCGCCATGTGATGTGGCGACCCCCAGAAGACCAAGAGGGGAACAGATGCCCGACGAGACTCAAGGACCCACCGAGCCCAAGCAGCGGCGATTTCCGACAGCGTTCACCATCCTGGCGCTCGTCCTCTTGGTCGTGTGGGGTCTGTCGTTCGTCATCCCCTCGGGCACCTATGAGACCGATCCCGAGACCGGGGGCCCGAAGCCCGGGACGTACACCGAGCTCCCGTCGTGCGACGACGCCGAGAAGGGCATCGAGTGTGTGAACAAGTCGGTCTCAGAGCAGCTGCAGGAGCTTTGGACCGCAGTCCCCAACGGTCTCTACGGCATCGAGAACAAGCGCGGCGACGTAGACCCGTTCAACTCCGGGTTCCTCTACGGCTCCGCGATGATCTTCCTGTTCGTCCTCGCGGTCGGCGCATTCGTCAGCGTGACGATGAAGACCGAATCCATCCAGACGGGCATCGGGCGCTTGGCGCTCCGCTTCAAGAACAGCGGCTATGTGCTGGTGATCGCCCTGATGAGCATCTTCGCGCTGGGCGGCACGACCTATGGCATGTGGGAGGAGACCCTTGGCTTCTTCGCGTTGCTCGTGCCCTTGGTCCTGGCGCTCAACTTCGATCGCATCGTCGCGGTCTCGATCATCTTCCTCGGGGCCGGGACGGGTGTGCTCGCGTCCACCGTGAACCCCTTCGCGACGGGGGTGGCGTCCGACGCGGCGGGAATCGACGTGGGCGACGGGATCGTCCTGCGCGTCCTCATGTTCGTCGTGCTGGTCGGGCTGGCCATCGGCTACGTCCTCATGTACTGCCGCCGGATCACGAGGGATCCCTCACGGTCCGTCGTAGGGATCTCGGCCGCAGATGCCGAGGAGTCTCAGAGCCTGGTCGAGGACGTGCCTGAGCTAACCGGCAGGCAGAAGCTGATCCTGGGCGTCTTCTTCACGGCCTTCGCGGTGATGATCTACGGCTTCGTCCCGTGGAACGACGTCATGGACACGGTCTTCGGGGCGGAGTGGCCGTTCCCGACCTTCGAGACCTTCTACTTCGCTGAGTCGTCGGTCGTCTTCATCCTCGCCGCGGTAGCGATCGGGCTCATCGGGAAGCTCGGCGAGGAGCGCACGGTGAACGCGATCGTCGCCGGCGCCGGCGAGTTCCTCGGCGCGGCCCTGATCATCGTCCTCGCCCGCGCGGTGACCGTGGTGATGAAGGACGCATCGATCACGGACACGATCATCAGCTGGACCGAAGATGCGGTGAGCGGCACCTCCAGCGCGGTGTTCGGCCCGCTGGCGATGCTGGTGAACCTGCCCATCGCGTTCCTCGTGCCGTCCTCATCCGGCCACGCCGCCCTGGTCATGCCGATCCTCGCGCCGCTCGCCGACTTCGCAAGCGTCGAGCGCTCGATCTCCGTGACCGCATACCAGTCGGCCTCGGGGATCGTGAACTTCATCACGCCCACGTCGGCCGTCGTGATGGGCGGGCTCGTCCTGGCCAAGGTCCGCTACGACCACTACCTGAAGTTCGTGCTGCCCTTCGTCGGCATCGTGATCGTGGTGGTTTGCGCCTTCCTGGCCCTCGGCGCGACGCTCGCCTGACCCTGCACGTCCCCTCACCAAGCGAAAGGAATCGCAAATGACTCTCAACGCAGCCTCAGAGGTCGGCAAGCTCCGCCGCGTCCTGGTTCACAGGCCCGGCCTGGAGCACACCCGGCTCACGCCCGCGAACGCGGCAGACCTCCTGTTCGACGATGTCATCTGGGTCAAGCAGGCGAAGAAGGAGCACGACGCCTTCGTCGAGACGATGCGCGAGCGGGACGTCGAGGTCTTCTATGCCGAGGAGCTCCTGACCGACGTCCTGGCGATCGACCACGCCCGGGAGTGGATCGTCGATCAGGTCCTGAACGAAAAGCATGTCGGCCTGCGACTCGCGCGCTCCCGGCGGGAATGGGCCGAAAGCGCCTCCCCGGCCGAGGTCGCGGACTACCTGATCGGGGGAATGATCAAGGAGGACCTGGACGGCGGGGCAGGGCTCAAGTACGACGCGAGCGTGAGTGGGGACCTGCTGGTCCCGCCCCTGCCGAACTTCCTGTTCCAGCGCGATCCCTCGTCGTGGATCTTCAACGGCGTGACCCTGAATCCGATGGCGAAGCCGGCGCGCCGCCCCGAGACCGTCTTCATGGAGGCCATCTATCGCCACCACCCCGTATTCGCGGCGGAGGATTTCAAGTTCTGGTACGGCGGAGTCGAGACGGACTGGGGCCCGGCAACGGTCGAGGGCGGCGACGTCATGCCGCTCGGAAAGGGCGTGGCGATGATCGGGATGGGCGAGCGAACCAGCCCGCAGGCAGTCAGCATGATCGCCAGGGAGCTCTTCAAGGCCGGCTCGGCAACGCTCGTACTGGCGGTGATGCTCCCGCGCTCGCGCTCCTACATGCATCTGGACACCGTCTTGACGATGATCGATCGGGACGCGGTCACCCTGTTCCCGGATGTCGTCGAAGGCGCCCGGGTCTGGACGATCCGCGCGGGCGACGACCCGGAGATACCGGTCACGGAGGAGTTCGACGGTGGTGTCGTGGAGGCGATGGAAGCCGCCCTCGAGATCGATTCGATCCGGGTCATCCCCACCGGCGGTGACCCGTTCGAGACCCGGCGCGAGCAGTGGGACGACGGAAACAACGTCGTCTGCCTCGAGCCGGGCGTGGTCATCGCGTACGAGCGGAACGTCGACACGAACACCAGGCTGCGAAAGGAAGGCATCGAGGTGATCACGATCGAGGGCTTCGAGCTTGGCCGCGGCCGAGGTGGCTCCCACTGCATGACCTGTCCGATCGAACGCGACCCCGCCTACTGAAGAGAGGATCAGCATGTACAACCTCAGAAACCGAAGCTTCCTGAAGGAGGTCGACTTCAGCCGCGACGAGCTGCTTCACCTGCTTCGGCTAGCGGAAGCGCTCAAGGCAGCGAAGTACGCGGGAAACGAGACCCCTCGGCTTGCCGGCAAGGAGATCGCCCTGATCTTCGAGAAGTCCTCGACGCGGACCCGGTGCGCCTTCGAAGTTGCCGCGTTCGACCAGGGAGCCCACGTCACCTATCTCGACCCGACGGGGTCCCAGATGGGGCACAAGGAGTCGATCGCCGACACCGCCCAGGTGCTGGGCCGGATGTACGACGCGATCGAGTACCGCGGCTCGGGACAGGAGAACGTCGAGGAGCTCTCGCGCTTCGCCGGCGTCCCCGTCTACAACGGCCTGACGAACGAGTGGCATCCCACCCAGATGCTCGCCGACTTCTTGACCATGGGGGAGAGGCTCCGGCGCCCATACGACGAGATCGCGTATGCGTTCGTCGGGGACGGCCGCTTCAACATGGGTCGCTCGCTCCTTGTCACCGGCGCGATCCTGGGATCCGACGTCCGGCTGGTGACTCCGCCTGAGCTCGCCCCGCCGGACGACGTCGTCCGCATGGCCAACGACCTCGCGGCCGACTCGGGCGCTCGAATCACGATCACCGACGACGTCGAAGCCGGGGTCGAGGGAGTGGACTTCGTCCACACCGACGTCTGGGTCTCGATGGGCGAGCCCAAAGAGGTCTGGGCGGAGCGCGCGGAGGTGCTCAAGCCCTACCAGGTGAACGAGAAGCTGATCGCGGCCACCGGGAACCCGAACGTGAAGTTCATGCACTGCCTACCCGCGTTCCACGACGCTCTGACGACCGTTGGTCGCGAGATCTCGGAAGCAACGGGAATGTCCAGCGGCCTCGAAGTCGCCGACTCGGTGTTCCGCTCACCCGCGAGCATCGTCTTCGACCAGGCGGAGAACCGGCTGCACACGATCAAGGCCGTCCTGGTCGCCACGCTCGCGTGAGCTCGCCAGGCAAGACGCCGTTGGCCGTGATCGCCCTGGGGGGCAACGCGCTGCTTCCTCGGGGCGCGCCGGCCACTTCGGCCAACCAGATGCAAGCGGCAAGGGGGGCGGCCGCGGTGCTCGAGCCCATCTCCAAGGCCAATCGCGTGGTCGTCACCCACGGCAACGGCCCGCAGGTCGGCCTGCTCTCGCTTAAGGAGGACGCGTTCGGGGCTGAAGACCCGTATCCGCTCGATGTCCTGGACGCCGAAACCGAGGGCCAGATCGGCTACGTGATCGAGCTGGCGCTTGACAATGCGATCGACCACCAGGACACGGTTGCGGTCCTCACCCGCGTCCTCGTGGACGGGAGTGATCCGGCGTTCGAGGATCCCACGAAGTTCATCGGGCCCGTCTACGAAGAGGCGCGCGCCCGCGAGCTCGCGAACCAGCACGGCTGGACGATTAAGCCTGACGGCGATCACTGGCGACGCGTGGTGGCTTCGCCGGAGCCGAAGGAGATCATTCAGCTGGGAGCGATTCGACGCCTGGTGGATGGAGGCTTCCTGGTCGTGTGCGTCGGCGGGGGCGGAGTCCCGGTCATCGAGATCGCAGCGGGCCACGAGGGCGTCGAGGCGGTGGTCGACAAGGACCTGGCGTCGGCGCTTCTGGCGGAAGGCCTCGGGGCCGACGTCCTCGTGCTCGCTACCGATGTCGACGCCGTCTACGCGGAGTGGGGGACGCCCGCCCAGCGCGCGCTGGGACGGGTTACGCCCGCCGCACTGCGCGAACTCGATTTCGCGGCAGGCTCGATGGGCCCCAAGGTCGAGGCGGTCTGCCGCTTCGCCGAGCGCACCGGCGGACGTGCCGCGATCGGCCGCCTGGAGGACCTGTCCGGGCTCACGGCGGGCTCGGCCGGGACTCAGGTAGAAGCCGCTTGAGCGTCGAACGGCTCGGGCGGCTCGAGCTCCAGCCCTCTCGGGATGACGAGCACGGGCAACGGGAGCCGTCGATCAGAGCGGCGGAGACGCTTCCCAGGAAGACCCGCCCGACTGGTCCGTAGCCGCGGGATCCGACGATCATCAGGTCGTAGTCGCCGGAGGCCTTCGGAAGGGCGACACGGGGGGAACCTTCGAGGCGCTGGGTCGCAGCCTTGACGCCTTCCGGGACTTTCTGAATGGCGCTTTCCAGCACTCGTTCTGCCGCTTCGAGCTCGTATTCCGTCATCTCGGTAAGCGGGAGCGCAGGCCAGGCGGCGCTCTTGAAGGTGAAGTCGGTCTCAGCGACCGAGAGGAGCGAAAGGGTTCCCCCCGCCCGCTCGGCCAGGGAGATCCCGGCGGCCAGTGCGGCTGACGATTCCGGCGAGTCGTCGACGGCGACGGCGATGCGCATCGGCGACCCGGCCGCCCTCTCCTTGTATCCCGAGGGAGCGACCGCGACGGCGCACGGGGCTCCGTGAAGGAGCGACGCTCCGACGCTTCCCAGGAGGACCTGGCCCAGGGCCCCGCGGTGGGACGCTCCGACAACGATCGCCAGAGCGTTCTCCGCCAGCGCGACGAGGCCGAGCTCCTCGGCCGCCGATCGGTGTGCCACCGCCTTCGGGATCGGGTCCAGATCGCGCAACTGGGCGCACGCTCGGGTCAAGGCCTCCCCGGTGTCAAGCTCCAGGGCGATCTTCAGATCTTCCCCGTGCATGAACCTCGGCCACGGAGCGACGGTCACGACCAGAGGTTGAGCGCCCGCGAGCCGGCAGAGATCGGCGCCGAGCGCAAGCGCATCCTCGCTTGCCTCGGTGCCGTTGTAGCCGATGACCACCTTGGGCCGAGGGCCACCCGCGTTCGCTGGAGCGGTCATGGTCGCTTTTTGGCCCTCCGGCGCTGCCTTCAACCCGCCGCCGTGGCTGAGCCTTCTGCTTCGGCCTTGACTGGCTCCTTCGCGGGGTCGGGCACTACGAGGACCGGCACGTGGGCGACGGAAAGCAGCTTGTGTGCGACGCTGCCCAGCAGTGCTCCTGCAACCGCGCCGTGGCCGTGGCTGCCGACGACGATCAGGTCCCCTCCGACCTCCGTCGCGATGCTTGCGATCCTGGAGCCCGTCGAACCGGCGAGAGTCGAGGCAACCTTCACCTCAGCCGCGGTACCTGACTCGGCCATGCGTGCCGCCTTGGCCTTCAGTTCGGCGATTCTTTCGGGCTCGTCGGCGCGCAGGTGGCCGCCGCCCTTGCCGATCGTCTCTTCGTCGACATGCGCGATCGTGAGGCTGGCTTCGCCGGCGCGAGCAAGTTCGAGAGCCACATCGAGCGCGTGATCCGCTCTATCAGAGCCGTCCATTCCGACAACGATCTTCCTGAACATCAGATGACCTCCTTGGGGTCTATCGTGGAGTTCATCGGACTCTGATGCACGGGGTCGCCGGCAGCATCGGGGAGCGCCCCCCAACTGGCTAGGTAGGGACCACGTAGTTGGGTCGCGTAGGCCGCCTGGATGGAATGCAGCCGCGTCGGCGCCAATCTTCGTGTCGTGTCCGAACCGACCGAGGAGCTCAACGGCAAGGTCGCGCTGGTGACCGGGGCAGGCTCGGGGATCGGCCGGGCGACAGCGCTCGAATTTGCAAGCCGCGGGGCCCGCGTGGTCGTCTCCGACGTGTCGAATGAAGGGGTTGCGAGAACCGCAGGCACGATCCTCGACCGGGGCGGCGATGCCTTGTCGGTGGTCGCGGACGTCTCAGTCCGTCAAGACGTGGACGACCTCGTCAGCGAGGCGGTCTCAAGCTTCGGACGGCTTGATTTCGCGTTCAACAATGCTGGGATCGAAGGGGACTCGGCCGATACGTCTTCATGCACCGAGGAGAACTGGGACCGGGTCATCGACGTGAACCTCAAAGGCGTATGGCTGTGCATGAGAGCCGAGATCCCGGTGATGAGGGAGCAGGGCGAGGGCGTGATCGTGAACAACGCCTCAGTTGCCGGCCTGGTCGGATTCAGGGACTTACCTGCTTATTGCGCGTCGAAGGGCGGGGTCGTAGAGCTCTCCCGGGCCACCGCGCTCGAATGCGCATCCTCGCGGATACGCGTCAACTCCGTATGCCCAGGAGTCATCCGGACGCCGATGGTCGAGCGCGTGTTCGAAGGCGATCCGGAAGCCGCCGCAGCGATCGCGGCGATGGAGCCGGTCGGCAGAATCGGAACACCGGAGGAGATCGCGAGCGCCGTGCTGTGGCTCTGCTCTCCCGGCGCGGGATTCGTCACCGGGCACGCTCTCGTCGTTGACGGTGGCCTGACCGCCCAATAGGCGCCCGCACTGTCTGCGCTCAGTCCGTCGCGGCAGTCTTGAGCGCAGCGCCCAGGATGTGAGCTGGCGAGTCTGCTGGCAGGGCAACCTCAACCTCGATGTCCGCCGTGCCCAAGGAGCGATGTGTCGTCGTAGCTCCCAGCTCGCGGAACAAATCGAACATCTCCTTGTTGTCCTCGAGGCAGATTGCCGTGAAGACCTCGACACCAAGCTCGGCCGCCCGTGCTGCGAGCCGTTGGAGCATCTGGGTGCCCACCCCTCTTCTTTGCCAGGCGTCGGCCACCGTGACGGCGACTTCCGCGCGCTGTGAGCGCTCGTGCTCACGAATGAACCGCGCGACGGCGACGATTTCTCCGCTCTGGTCGAGCGCGATCAGGGCTTCGTGGGTGCGATGGTCGACCCTCGTGAGGTACTCGAGGTCACGATGGCCGAGACGGTTTACGGGATGGAGAAAGCGGCGGTAACGCGATTCTGCGCTCAACTTGTGAAAGGCGGCGTCCAGCGCCTCTGCGTCAGATGCGCGGATCGGGCGAACGGAAAGGCGGGTCCCGTCGATCGTCTCGATCTGATCCCCGGCGCAAGGCGCGGCGGAGTTCACTCGGCCTGAACCGCCTCGAGAACGTCGACTCGCGAAGCCCGGCGTGCCGGCGCGATCGCACCGACGATTCCGACGAAGACCGAAACCACCATCAGAACCAGGAGCTGGCCCACGGGGATGTCGAGCCCGAAGCCGAACTCCGAGAGCGACTCGGTCACGAGCCACCCGAAGACGATGCCGACCGCGGTGCCGAGCACCCCGCCGATGATCGCCGTGATCACGCTCTCGTAGCGGATCACTCTTCGGATCTGCGTTCGCGTGGCGCCGACGGCCCGAAGGACGCCCAGTTCCCCGGTCCGTTCGTGGATCGACAGGAAGAGGCTGTTGGCGATCCCGAAGACGGAGATGAGGATGCTCATCGCAAGCAGGGCATACAGGAGGTACACGATCTGGTCGAGCTGGCCCTCGATCGTGTCCTGGTACTCGGCCTTATTCTCGACCTGGACCGTGGGATAGCGCTCGAGGGAATTCTTGACGGCCGCTTCCACGCTCGCCACGTCGGCGTCGTCGTCGACCGAGATGAGCATCGAGATCGGATCGCTCGCGTTGGAGAGCTCGCGCAGCGTTCCGAGGCTCGCCAGGGATCCCTGGAGGACCGTCGGGTCCCTGTAGATGCCCGCGGCCGTCAAGATGGCCTTGCCGCCTTCGGGCGAGACGGCCCGGTACGAATCACCGACCTCGAGGCTGTGGCGTTCCGCAAACTGTTCCTCGATGAGGGTTTCGCCCTTGCCGAGGCTGCCCACCAGCGAGTCGTCGCCTTCAAGCCAGTCGAACGCGTATACCTCCGGGAGCTGGGAGAGGTCAAGTCCGATGAGCACGTCCACGGTGCTGCTCGAGGAGCGGCCGTCCACCTCGAGCTGGTCGAACCTCTGCGGCACGACGGCATCGACGCCGTCGACGGCCTCGATCTCGTGCCTTGCGGTGCTCGGAAACGGCTGAAAATCCTGTCCGTAGGCGAGCATGTCCGCACGCACGAGCTCGTCGATCTGGCCCGCGATGCTCGACTTGATCCCTGCCGCGAAGACGGCGACGAACACGACCAGGCCCAGGCCCACCATCAAGGCCGCCGACGTGACCGCGGTCCGGCCAGGATTGCGCTCGGCGTTCTCCCGCGCGAGGCGCCCAGAGGTGCCGAAGATCATCTCGATGGGCTTGCCGATCGCCCCGGCCATCGGGCCGACGAAGTAGCGGGCGAGCATCGCGAGGCCGATGAAGCAGAGGATGCTCCCGCCGGCGAGCCCGCCTAGCCGGCCGTTGGCCGAGCCCGAGCCGAACAGCCCCTGCGCGATCAGGACCGCGCCCAGAAGCAGGACTCCCGCGGCCGCCAGCCTGGTGAATCGTCGCGCGCGCCGGCTTGGCGCTCGCGGCGCCTTGGACATCGCAACGATCGGGGACACACGCATGGCTCTGACGGCGGGAGCGACGGACGAGACGGTCGTCACGCCGAGGCCGACGATGAACCCGATCACGAGCGTGCTGGGAGCTATCACCGCACCGCTGTGAGGAATGCCGTATCCGGACGCGTCGAAGAGGGCATTGATGCCCGACGCGAAGCCGATGCCGGCGACGATGCCCAAGGCGGACGCAATCAGCCCGATGACCGCGGCCTCGGCCAGGACGACACGCACGATCTGGCCGCGGGTGACACCCAGCGCGCGGAGCAAGGCGAACTCACGAGAGCGCTGCGCGACGGTGATCGAGAAAGTGTTGAAGATGATGAAGGCCCCGACCAGGACCGCCGCTCCTGAGAGGGCGAGGAGGGCGGGCGTCAGGAAAGACCCGATCTGATCGTTGATCTCGTCGGCCGACTCGGCGGCGTTCTCGCTTGCGGTCTGCGACCGCGCGGACTTGGGGAGGACCGCCGAAACCCGGGCCGACAGGTCGCTCGGGTCCACGGCGGCCGCGGCCGCGATGCTGACGGACGAGACCTCGCCATCGAGCCCGAACCAATCCCGCAGCTGATCGATCGGCATCGTCGCCGCGGTCGTCCCACCAAGCGCCGCTCCCCCCTCGCCGAAGTCGAAGGTGCCGACCACGGTGACCTGCTTGACGCCGGCCTTCGTGGTCAGCCCGATCTCGTCTCCCAGCTGAATCTCGTTGTCTTCGGCGTTCTGTGCCAGGACGTTGATCTCGCCCGGCGCGTCCGGACGTTCGCCGGACGCCTGCTCGGTCGGGTCGAACCGCGGGTCACCCGCGGCGGAGACGAAGGCGGGGGCACCATTCGTCTCGACGAGGTCGCCGTCAACCACCAGGTGGCCCTGAGCAGTGAGCTCCCCTTGCGCCGCCTCGACTCCGGGAACCCTTGCGACCCGCTCCACGAGGTTGGCCGGAAGCAGGGGTGGGTCGAACGCCATTTGGGCCGTGAACTCCTCGTTCGGGCTGACGATCACGTCGATCTTCTCGACCGACTGAGCGGTGATGTCGTCGAACGCCCGCGTTATCTCATCCGTTTCGATCAGCGTTCCGGCCACCATCGCCACGCCCAGGAGCACCGCTATCGACGTCAGTGCCGTCCTGAGCTTTCGCGCAAGCAGGCTGCGGATCGCGATCCGCGTCATGCAAGGGCTTTCAGGCGGTCGAGAATGTCCTCTACGTCCATGCCCGTCATGTCGTCTACGACCATGCCGTCCGCGAGGAAGACGATCCGGTCCGCGATCGCGGCCGCCCGCGGGTCGTGGGTGACCATGACGATCGTCTGACCGAATTCGTCAACGGCGTGGCGGAGCAGACTGAGGATCTCCTGGCTCGAGACGGAGTCGAGGTTGCCGGTCGGCTCGTCGGCGAAGACCACCGCCGGCCTGCCGATCAGCGCTCGGGCAACGGCGACGCGTTGCTGCTCGCCACCCGACATCTCGTCCGGGCGGTGATCGCGCCGACTCGAGATCCCCATCGCGCCGATCAGGGTGTCTAGCCACTCACGGTCGGGTGAGATTCCCCCGATGTCCAGGGGAAGGGTGATGTTCTCCTCCGCGCTCAGGACGGGCAGGAGGTTGTAGGTCTGAAAGACGAACCCGACCTCATCGCGGCGCATCAGCGTGAGCTGGCGATCGGAGAGCTTCGCGAGCTCGCGGCCGGCGATCTCGACCATCCCCGCCGTGGGCTGCTCGAGGCCCGCCAGGATGTGGAGCAGGGTCGACTTCCCCGAGCCGGAGGGGCCCATGATCGCGGTGAAGGTTCCTCTCGCGAAGGCAATGTCGACGTCGCGAAGGGCATCAACGGCGGTAGGGCCGTCTCCGTAGCGTTTGCTGAGGCCCGACGCTTGGACCACGGTTCCGGACGACCGTGGAGCGCCCCCGTTGTCGCTTACCTCTTGGCCGGGCCGCTGGGGCGCCGCTTGAATCTTCATGACGCCACGCTAGGCCGCGCCGGCGCCATGCACATCGTCGGTGAGAGCGGGTTCCGGGTACGAGGTCAGCACGGATACAGGCCCGTGTTTGCGCCGGATGAAAGGCCGGCCGAGGCGACATAGCTTCTGCCTCCGGTCAATCGGCGAAAAGGAGCGACATGAACATCGCAATCGGGTGGGACGGCAGCGAGGAGGGTCTCGATGCCCTTCGTCTCGGCTCGGATCTGGCCGAGCAGCTCGCGGCTGAGATCACGGTCGCTTGCGTGGTCGAACGGGAAATGCTTACACCCGAGCGGGCAGATGACGAGGAGGAGCTCGTCACCGTCATCCACGACTTCTACGAGGTCGCGCGGCAGGCGCTCGGCGATGCCGACTTCGCCTTCCGGGAAGCCATCGCCGCACCGGTCGAGAGCCTTCGCCGGATCGCTCTCGAAACCGAGGCTGACCTCCTGGTGCTGGGCTCGACTCACCTGGGCCCACTTGGCCGCGTGTGGCCGGGAAGCGTGGCCGAGCACCTGGCCTCGCGATCGTCGTGCCCCATCGTCGTCGCGCCCAGCGGGTATGCGCAACGCGGCCACCCCGGCATCTCCGTGATCGGCGTCGCCTACGACGGAAGCCGCGAATCGCGCGGGGCCATAGCGCTTGCGTCCAGGCTCGCCAAGCTGGTCTCTGCCGAGGTGGAGGTCCTGAGCGTCGCGCCAGACTATGTCGCGGCCGAGATTCCCCTCGGCCCCCTCGAGCCCCTGCGGGACGAGACGGCGCGGAAGGTCGAGAGAGGCGTAGCCGGCCTGTCCGGGGCTGTAAGCGGGGGTGGAGAGGTTCTCGAAGGCGCCCCTGCAGCCGCCTTGGAAGAGCGCGCCGTCGAGCTGGATCTGCTGGTGGTCGGCTCGCGGGGCCGAGGGCCGCTTCGATCTCGGGTTCTCGGAAGCGTCTCGGCGGATGTCATGAGGACGGCGCCTTGCCCCGTGATCGTCGTTCCCCACAGCGACGCGTAGTTCAATCCGCCGTGTGAACGATCTTCAAGCAGCCGAGCTTTCTCCTGACGCCGTCCCGATCGCTGCGCGATCGGACCTGATCCGCGATGTGCGGACGAGGGTGCAGGGCGAGCGCTTCGAGTCGGTCCACGACGTGGTCGTGCTGGACCAGGGGCGGGTTGCCGGCCTGCTCGATCTGCGTGAGCTGCTTGCCGCCCCCGGGGAGGCCGCCGTCGAGGAATTGATGAATCCGGCGCCGCCGGTCGCGGAATTGACCGAGGACCCCAATGTGGCAGCGCACCGGATGATCGAGCGTGGCGAGTCGAGCCTCGTCATGGTCGACTCGGAGGGCCAGTTCCGGGGTCTGGTCCCATCCGAGGCCATGATCTCGATCCTGCTGCGCGAGCACGACGAGGACCTGGCCCGGATCGGCGGATACGTGGCGGGAGCGGATCGGGCACGCGGCGCGGCCCGAGAACCGATCGCCCGTAGGTTGGTCCACCGCATGCCCTGGCTCCTCCTCGGGCTACTCGGAGCGATGCTTTCGGCCGTCGTCATCAGTGCTTTCGAGGACCGGCTCGCTCAGAACATCCTCGTTGCGCTTTTCGTTCCTGCGGTCGTCTACATGGCTGACGCCGTAGGCACCCAGACCGAGGCGCTCTTGATCAGGGCGATGGCATCAGGGGTCACGGTCAGGTCGATGGTCGCGCGCGAGTTGGGCACGGGTGCGATCGTGGGCGCGGTCGTAGGCCTCAGCTTCGCGCTGTTCGCGCTACTGGGATGGGGCGATGGCCGTTTGGCGGTGGCGGTGGGCATTGCGCTGTTCGCGAGTTGCGCGTTCGCGACGATCCTGGCTATGGCCTTTCCTGCGATCCTCGATCACTTCGGGCAGGATCCCGCGTTTGGGTCAGGGCCGATGGCCACCGTCGCTCAGGATCTGCTTTCCATCCTCGTCTACTTCGCAGTCGTAGTCGCCATCGGTGCGTGATGGGCTAGATACCGGCCGCGAGCCCCAGCGCAAGCATCAACGTGACTCCCGTCAGGCAGCCGCCCACCCATCCGAGAAGCGATCCTCGGGACGGCCCCAGTTCCATCACCACCAACATGGCCATCGCCCCCGCGGCGAATCCGAAAGAGATCGGAAGCAGGCCCGTGATCTGTTCCACGAGTACGAACGCGATGCACGCTCCGATCGGTTGCGGCACGCTGGAAAGGAACGCAACCCACGCTTGGCGTGCGACTGACGCTCCCCGGGCATTCATGGGGAGCGCGATGCCGGTGCCCTCCGGGATGTTTTGGAGCGCGATCGCAACCACCACGAACAAGCCAAGGCCCGCTTCCTTCGACGCATAGGCGGTGCCGATCGCGAAGCCCTCGGGCAGGCTGTGCACGAGCAGGACCGCGAAGATCAGCGCGGCAGACCTGCCGCTGGCGCTAACGCCCACCCGGGAGCCGATTATCGCGCGGGTCGCGAACAGGAACACGATCCCCGCGAGCACGCCTCCGATCACTTCGGCCGACGAGCCGCGGTCGAGGGCGGGCAGAAAGAGGCCGACGACGGCAGCGATTGCCATCGCCCCGGCGGCAAAGCCGGTCAGCCACGGGCGCCAGCGCACCGCGTCCGACCCTAGAGCCCAGACGGGAATCACGCCTAGCGCGGTGGCGACGGCGGTCAGGGTGGCGACCGCGAAAACCTCGAGCATCGAGGCATTGTCCCTGCCGCGCGGCCCGGCCCCCTCCGTGGGGAGTACCTAGGGAGTGGGGGATCGACCACCGATCCGCTCACGCCGGGGGCGAGCGATCCTCTGGTCATGGGCCAGCGGAGCCACCTTCCAGCAAACGCGCGCGGGGCAGCATCCCATCTAGGCTGGCCCGAGTGAGCCAGAGCGAGACCGAAGCGCAGGCCGCCAAGACGATCACGATCGTGCTGGCCGACGATCACGAGATCGTGCGGGACGGCATCCGCATGGTGCTTGACGCGCAGCCCGACATGGAGATCGTCGCCGAAGCAAGCACCGCGGACGACGCATCGCGCTATGTGCTGGGACACAAGCCGTCGGTGCTCGTGCTCGACCTGAACATGCCGGGCACGCCAAGCCTGGAGGTCATTCCAGAAGTCCAGGAGCGCTCTCCGGAGACGGTCGTCATCGTCCTCACGATGCAGAACGAGCCGGCGTTTGCGCGCAAGGCGATGCAGGCGGGCGCGCGGGGCTACGTGATCAAACACTCCGCTGCGCGCGAGCTGGTCGAGGCGGTGCGGCTCGTCGTCGGCGGTGACGTGTACATCACTCCGCAGGTCGGAGCCCGCCTGGCTGCGGAGCCCGACGCGCCGGACGGCCCGCCGGATGACCTCACGCCAAGGGAGGTCGAGATCCTGGGTCTGATCGCGCTTGGGTTCATGAATCCGGAGATCGCGGACAAGCTCGTCCTCAGCGTCCGGACCGTCGAGACGCATCGCTCCAACATCCAGCGCAAGACCGGGATGTCGACCCGAGCCGAGCTCATCGCCTACGCCCTCGAGAACAACCTGGTCGAACGCTGAGTCAATCCAGCCGGCGTGCGGGCAGGACGGCCGTGACGCGAGTCCCGCCGTCTTCCGCCGCCGCAACCGTCAACTCTCCTCCGAGTTGCTCCGCTCGCTCACGCATGCCGATGAGCCCGAAGCCCTGCCGATCGCCTTCGCGCTGGCCCATCCCCTTGCCGTCGTCTTCGACGATGAGCGTGACCCGGGGACCCTTCTCGGTGATCGCCACCCGTGCGTGGGTGGCCTCGGCGTGCTTGACGACGTTGTTCAGGGATTCCTGGGCGATCCGGTAAAGCGCGTTCTCGACGTCCGGCTCATGCCTGGTTTCGGCACGCCCGGACTCATAGGCGAGATCTATGTCGGCCTCGATCGAGAGCCCGCTGCGAGCGGCCATCGGCTCGATCAGGCTCTCCACCGCTGCCTGGGTACCGAGCTGATCGAGGGACGCCGGCCGGAGCTCGTTGATGAGCTCGTCAAGCCCTCCGATCACCCGCGCGACCTGGTCAGACGCCTTAGCGAGCGCGGTCGCCAGAACAGACGGGTCGTCGGTCGCGAGCGCGCTCTCCTGCATCACCTTGAGCGCACCGAGCTCCTGCATCGTCTCGTCATGAAGCTCGCGCGCCCATCGGCGCCGCTCCTGCTCCGACGCGCGAATCGAAAGGCGCAAGCGATCGCTCTCGATCGAGCGAACCCCGGCGATCGCGGATGCGGCAGCCGTCGCAAAGGATGTGAGCAACAGCTCGTCGTCGGCGCTGAACTCCCCGCCGTCAACGGGGTCGAGGGCAAGCAAGGCGCCCTCCTGCGAGGCGCCGCGGCGCAGGGGAACTATCAGGATCGCCCGGGCGTCGATGCCTGCTTCCGAGAGCCAGCGCTGGCTGACGGCTCCCGTTCTCAACGCGACTCCGGTGCGCAGAGCATCCACGACCGGAGAATCCTTCGCCGGCACGCGCATTCCACTGAGCAGCGTTGCGCCCTCTCCGGCGCTCGCCGAGACGCAGACTTCATCGTCGTCCAGGGCCAGGACCGCAGCCGAGCGGGCGTTGATGACCGCGCGGCCACGCTTGGCGATCAGCTCATGGACGCGCTCGGGCTCGCTTTCGCCGCTGAGCTCCTGGCTGAGCGAGGCGGTGACCTGGAGCCCCCGAACGAGCCGGGCGAGATCGCTGCGGCCGGCCTCGGCGGCCATGTACGACTTCGCGTTGTCGACCGCGATGGCGGCCCACTGCGCAAGGACGGTGAGTAGGGCCTCGTCTCGTTCGTCGAATTCGCCCCCGCCCTCCTTCTCGGTGAGATAGAGGTTCCCGTAGACCTTGCCCCGGATCGTCACCGGCACACCGACGAAGGTCGCCATCGGCGGGTGATTCGCGGGAAAGCCGTAGGAGCGCGGGTGCTCGGAGATGTCCTTGAGCCGCAGTGGAGCCGGGTTCCTGATCAGCTCGCCGAGTATTCCCATGCCGCGGGGCAACGGGCCGATTGACGCTCGCGTCTCTTCGTCGATGCCTGTATAGACGAACCTCTCCAGCTCGCGTGCATCCGAATCGAGCACGCCCACGGCGGCATACCGCGCCGTGGTCAGATCCCTGGCGGCCTCCAGGATGTGGCGAAGCAGCACCTCGACGTCGAGCTCCGACACAAGCGCCAGCCCCACGTCCAGGACGTGGCGAAGGTCGGCCTCGTCCAGCGCTTTTCCAGCGGTATTCGTCGTTGCTGCCACCGATACGCCCCCAAACTCGATTGCGTCCATGGTGCCACAAATTGTGATCCCCATTGGCCCGGCATCCGTGACCACTACGGACACGAGATCAGCCCTGGGCGCGGAAGACGGGAGCGCCTTCTGGATCTAGTTTCAAGACATCGGGCACTTCGAGTCATTGCGGGAGCGCATCGTGAAGAAGCTCATCATCGGATACGACGAAAGCGAGCAGGCGGAAGACGCCGTCGAATACGGGCGAGTCCTCTGCGACGTGATCGGGGCTGAGCCGGTGCTCGTTTCGGTCATCTCGCCGACCCACCCGTCGATCGAGTCTTTTGGGCCGGAGGCCGCCCGCGATTATCGTCGCCAGGAACTGGTGGAGGTCGCCGGCCGCCGCCTCGATGGACGGGACGTAGACGTGCACGTTGCGATGAGCAGCTCGGTCGGCCAGGGCCTGACCGGGGTCGCCGAGGACTTGGATGCCGCATGCGTCGTCATCGGATCGTGCCACCGCGGCGCCATCGGCCGCGTGGCGCTCGGAAGCCTCGGGAACTCGCTGATCCACGGCTGCTCGTGCGCCGTCGCCGTCGCTCCGGGCGGTTACGCCAAGAGCAGGGAGCCGCTCCTTCAAGTCGGCGTCGCGTTTGACGGAACGCCAGAGGCGTGGTCTGCGCTGGAGACGGGGATCGGGATGGCCGAGAGGGCCCACGCCCGGCTGACCGTCGTGACTGTGTCCGACTTCACGTCCCACGTGACGGCTACAGCCACCAGCGTTCTCGCCGCTGGTGAGACGACCGACGCAGAGCGCGAAGAGAAGCGGCGGGTCTTGGACTTGGCGCTTGCGCGGGTTCCAGAGGGGCTGCCGGTTCGTGGCAGGCTTCTGAGCGGAGTACCCGGCGACATGCTGGCGCGGGCCTCGCACGACGTCAACCTGATGATCATCGGCTCCAAGGGCTACGGGCCGCTCCGCAGGGTGTTCGCGGGCAGCGTCGCAACGTACGTCTTCCACCACGCCCACTCGGCCGTGATGGTCCTGCCGCGTGGAAAAGGGATCGATCCCCTGGGCACCGGTGCCAAGCGCGAGGTCGCGGGAGGCTCCCGTTGAGCGCCGCCGATGCCGCTCCTGCCGAGGTGCTTGTCGTCGGCGGTGGGATCGCGGGGCTCGAGGCGCTGCTCGCCCTGCGCGATCTCGCCGAGGACCGGGTTTCGCTGACCCTCCTGGCGCCCCAGCCCGAGTTCGTGTACCGACCGCTCCTGGTTGACGAGCCGTTCTCGGGCGAGCCGGCGGAGCGCCACGAGATCGACGCCATCGCCAACGACCTCGGCGCCAACCTCGTTCGCTCGGGCCTGTCGAGCATCGACCCCGCGGGACACCACGTGGTCACGACCGATGGCGACGAGCTCGCGTACGACGCGTGCGTGGTCTGCACGGGCGCGAAGTCCCGGCCGGCCTTCGAGAACGAGCGCGCCACCACGCTTCGGTCCTGGGCGGAGCCACCGGCGATCGACGAGGCGATCGACGCCGCGGCCGTGCACGCCAGCAAGACGCTGGCATTCGTGATTCCGCCGGGAGTGGGGTGGGCGCTGCCTCTATACGAGCTCGCGATCCTGACGAACAAGCGCGCCACGGATCGCGGCATGGCGATCAATGTGAGCATCGTGTCGACCGAGGGGCGGCCGCTCGCCATCTTCGGGGCCAGTGGGTCGTCTGCCGTGGCTGACCTCCTTTCATCCCGCGGCATCGAATTCATCGGCGGCAAGGCGGTCGGCGAGGCCGAGGCCGGCCTCGTGGTCTATCCAGGGGGTGAGCCGCTGGACGTAGGCGCGGTAGTCGCTCTACCCCTGATGGAAGGGCCGCGGATCACGGGCCTGCCCGCGGACGAGGGCGGGTTCATCCCGGTAGACGAGTTCGGCGAGGTGACGGGAGCGAAGGACGTCTACGCGGCAGGCGACTGCACGAACTTTCCGATCAAGCAGGGCGGCCTCGGCACTCAGCAGGCAGACGCGATCGCAGAGCTCATCGCCGAGCGAACAGGGGCTTCGGTCGACCCGAAGCCATTCCGGCCGGTCCTGCGAGGAAAGCTCTTCACCGATATCGATTCGCTGTTCCTTTCGGCGCCGATCGCCGGCGGCGGAGGCGAAGGCGAGTCGGATCCCGACACGTTGTGGTGGCCCTCGCACAAGGTCGCGGGGAAGTACCTCGCTCCGTATCTGGCCGGAGACCTGGGGCATTTCTGGACCACGCCTCCGAGCAGCTCGGTGGACGTCGATGTGGCCCTCCCGAGCGAGTGGCACTCGCAGCCCATGGCGCTGGATCCGATCGACCCGGTCAGGTAGGGGCTTCGGCTTGTCGCTCGATGAAGGCGAGCCCGACGCCTACGTGGACCTCTACTGGCTTCCGCTCGGGGCCGGCGGGCACTCAGTGAGGGTCAACGGCAAGGTCTACGAGGCGATGGCGGCGCGAGTCTCGCACCGGGCGCCGCGCGACCTCTACCACTCTGCGCTCCAAGTGAAGAGCGCCAACGAGACCTACGTGATCGAGCAGGGCCCGGTGCTGCCGCGATCCGCAGAAGATCGTGGCGTTGTGGCCGTTGGCCCCGTCGGCGCCCGACGTGCCGGGCGGCTCGGGATCTTCCGCTACGAGATTCGCGTTTGGCGGGGAGGCCGGATACCCGACGTCGCCGAAGCTGTGGAAAGTCCACTGCGGCTCACTTCTGACAACCGGATCGCTGGCAGGCTCCTTCGCGAAGTGCCCCGCGTCCCGACTCTCGTATGGGGTCGGGACGAGCTCGGGACCGGAGAGATGTGGAACTCGAACTCCGTGATCGCCTGGGCGTTGGCTCGGAGCGGAATCGAGGCGTCCTCGGTTTGCGCTCCAGAAGGTGGCCGCGCCCCTGGCTGGCAGGCCGGTGTCGCCCTGGCCCGCAGGGATTCGCATGCCGAACACGGACCTTCCAGCCCATCGATGCTCCGTTTCGACGTGGCACATGCGGCAAACGCACCAAATGAAAGGTACGAATGAGTGACTATCCAGTCCGATTCAGCGTCGAATACCCGGATCGGAGCCTCAACCGGCTCACATCCTTCTTTCGGATCTTCATGCTGATCCCGATCGCGATTCTGCTCGCGACGATCACGGGCTTTTCGACGAGCTACGAAGGTACGGGCGATACGGCGACCACCGTCGTCGTCGGAGGAATCGGGATCCTGTTCATGCCGGCGCTCTTGATGATCCTGTTCCGGCAGAAATATCCGCGCTGGTGGTTCGAGTGGAACCTCAACCTGCAGCGGTTAACGAACAGGATCGGCGTGTACGTGGCGCTGATGGACGATCGCTACCCCTCGACCGACGATGAGCAGGCTGTTCGGCTCGAGTACCCGTACCCAGACGTTCCGCGTGAGCTCGGACGTGGCATGCCGCTGGTCAAGTGGTTCCTGGCCATCCCGCACTACCTCGTGCTCGCGGTCCTGTTCATAGGCGTGTTCTTCGCGGTGGTCGCTGCCTGGTTCGCGATCCTGTTCACCGGTCGGTATCCACGAGGGTTGTTCGATTACGTCGAAGGCGTCATGCGGTGGCACAACCGGGTGATCGGGTATGCGTTCGCTCTTGTCACGGATCGCTACCCGCCGTTCCGCCTGAGCGCATAAGCCATGATCGCCCCATGGACATATCGTTCGAGCGGATTCAGGCGGCGGTAGGCCGGATCCCCGCGACGTTTCAGCACACGCCTCAGCTGCTCGACGAGCGGCTCTCGGAGATGGCCGGTCGCGAGGTCGTTGTCAAGGTCGAAACGCTGAACCCGATCGGGAGCTTCAAGGGCAGGGGTACCTGGCTCCTGGCGGAAAAGCTCGACCCGGCGCAGACTTGGGTCTGTTCGACCGCGGGGAACTTCGGCCAGGGCGTCGCCTACGCGGCACGGGCGCGGGGAGCAAGCGTTCAGGTCTTCGTGGAGGCCGACGTCCCCGATCAGAAGGTCGAGCGCATGCGAAGCCTTGGCGCGAAAGTCGAGCTGAGTGAAGACTCCGCGGCAGCGGCGCTGAGGTTCGCCGACGCGAGCGTCGATCGCGTGCTAGTCAGGGACGGGCTGGACCCGGCGATAGCCGAGGGCGCCGGGACAATCGGGCTGGAGCTCTTAGACGCGGGCCCCGTCGATACGGCTCTCGTGCAGGTGGGAGACGGCGCATTGATCACGGGCGTAGCTCGCGCGATCAAGGAAGTGAGCCCGGGCACCCGCGTAGTCGGTATCTGTGCAGGGGGTGCGCCCGCGATGGCGCACAGCTTCGAGGCGGGTCGCCCGGTTTCGGCGGAGGCCGGCACGATCGCGACGGCCCTGGCGATCACCGACCCGATTCCTGAATCCGTCGCTCGCATGACGGAGCTCGTCGACGCGATCGTGCTCGTCGACGATGACGAGCTGCGCTCCGCCATGAGGCTTGTGGCCGAGACCATGGGGCTCCTGGTCGAGCCTGCAGGAGCGGCCGGGGTGGCAGCGCTCCGGCAGGGCGGGGTCACGGAGCGCGGCGAAGGGCGGATCGCCGTGCTGCTGACGGGTGCTGGCCATCCCTGATAATGGGCGGAGCCGCAGGTTGCCGCGGTGCGCGGCCCCGCTTACACTGCGAGCCGTGGGAATCCGGACCGACGGCAGCGACGCCTGCACAAATAGCGCCTGCTGATGCTCGAGCTCACCGTGGACCTCGGCGCCGAGCTTCGGCGCGTCGCGCAGGACGAGCCCGACCGGCTCGCGCTCTCTGATGCCGTCGAGACCCTGACCTACGGCGAGATGCTGACCGAGGCGGAGACGCTGGCTGCGTCGCTGCCGGGGGGTGGTGAGGATCCCCGGCCGGTCGCGATGCTCATGCCTGCCAACGCGCGCGCCGTGGTGGGCACCCTCGCTGCCCTGCTTGCCGGCCAGCCCTACTGCCTCTTGAATCCGGCGCAGCCTCGCCGCCGGCTCGAGGTGCTGCTGGCGGCGATCGAGCCGAGCGTGGTCTGGGTCTCCGACCGGGACCAGCGCGAGAAGCTCGATGCGGTCGGACTGCCCGCTACCGCGCCCACGGCGGGCCCGGGGGTCGGTGGGATCGGCCCCGATCACCGGCCCGGCAGCGAGCTCTGCGGGATCTACGTCACGTCGGGCAGCTCGGGGTCGCCCAAGCTGGTCGGCTACCGGCACTCCGCCACGTATCACCGGGTGGGGCAGTACTTTGCCGGCCTTCCGGCCGCGGGTGAGCACGCCCTCGGTGCCGACCATCGCTTCGCCCTGGCCTCTCCTCCCTGGACGGCAGCCGCCGCTTCCGCCACGTTTGCGGCCCTGTTCTCGCGGGCCGAGTTGCACCTTTTCGATCCCGGCGTGAGCAAGCCCGCGGCACTGTCCGAGCAGGTGCGGACAAGCGCGGCGACGGTCTGGCATTCGAGCCCTTCGACATTCAGGCGCCTCGCCGGATCGGGCGCTTTCGAGGGGAACAGCTTTCGCGTCATCCGCCTCACGGGCGAGCCCATGCTCCCCAGCGACGTTGCGCTCGCGGTGAAGACCTGCGATCCGGCGACCTGGCTCCTCTCCGCGTACGGCTTGACCGAGACCAACGGCATCGTGACCCAGAAGGGGATCCAGCTCGGCGACGCCGAGGCAATCGCCCGTCCGCTCGACTCGGGACTTCCCCTGGACGGGGTCGAGGTGCGCATCGTTGACGACTCGGGGGCCGAGCTGCCGCCTGGGACCGAGGGCGAGATTGCGACGGGCGGAGAGTTCATGTCCGCCGGGTACCTCGGTGTGGAGCAGCCCGCGGCCGGGACTCGCTTCTCGTTCGATGGAGACGATCCGGTGGTCCTGACGGGGGACCGCGGCGTGATGCAGGGGGACGGATCCCTGCGGGTCGAGGGCCGCTCTGACCGGCGCGTGAACATCCGCGGGATCCGGGTGGACCCGATCGAGGTCGAGTCGGCGACGCTCGGCCTTGCCGGCGTCATCGACGCTGCGGTCGTCCCCTTCAAGACGGGGGAGGGGGCCATCGCTCTCGCCCTGTTCGCGACCGTCGATCCCGCCCACCCGGTCACCCCGCAGTCCATGCGCGAACACCTCAGGCAGCTCCTGCAGTCCGAGGCGGTGCCCGCGCTCGTCGACGTGCTCAATGCGCTCCCGCAGACCCCCTCGGGGAAGGTGGACCGCCTCCGGCTGGCCACCCTCGCGGAGGAGAGCGTGCGGCGCCGGTCCGATTCCGGCGATCGCGGGGACCCTCTCGTCACCCACCTGGCGGCTCTCTGGGGGCAGGCGCTCGAGATCGACCAGCCGGGGCCGGACGAGGACTTCTTCGCGCTCGGAGGAGACTCGCTGGCAGCCGTCGAGGTATGCACGGGAATCGAGGACGTCTATGGAGTGATCCTGGAGCCCGCCGCCTTGCTGGACTATCGCTCGCCGCGAACGCTTGCCGAGCATGTGCGGGGCATCCTCGACGGAGGGCCACAGGTCACCTCGAAGATCCTGCGGCTGAACCCGCACGGCAGCCGCGAGCCGCTCTTTCTGTTCCCTGGCGCCGGGTCGGACGCGACCGCCCTCGTCCATTTCGCCGAGGCTGCTGGTCCGGAGCAGCCGGTCAACGTCGTGCAGCTGCCCGGGGCGGACGGCCGCGGTCGTCCCCTTGCCGATCTGGACGAGATTTCAAGCTTCGGGATCTCGGCCATGGTCGAAGCCGGCGCCGAGCCTCCGTTCAGGATCGCGGGCACCTCGTTCGGGGGCCTCGCCGCGTACAACGCCGCGTGTGCGCTCATTCGTGACGGCCGCGAGGTCGCATACCTAGGCCTTTTCGACACTCCTGCGCCGGGCACGAGGAGCGGCCACTACCTGATCCGCCCGTTCGGGCACTTCGGCCGCGGCTCGAATCTCTCCCCCAAGGCGTTCGCTCGCAGCCCCCGCAAGTGGCTGCGGCGGTTGGCCAGGGCCTTCAGGAGGTTTTTCGCCGACTATCGGATGGTCTTCAGGGTCCTGCTCGGTTTGAAGCGGACCGGGGTCGAGAACAGGTTCCGCCACCTGCGGATCGGTTGCTCAATCGCTGCGGACCGCTGGACGCCCGAGCCCCTCGACATGCGAATCCATCTCTACCGGTGCAACACGCAGCCGGCTCACCTCGCAGATTCCGCTTATCTGGGCTGGGACGAGCTTGCGCCCGAGGTCGACGTCCGGGCGGTGAAGTCGCGGCACAATCGGCATATCCGACCTCCGCACGTCAGCCAGCTAGCGACTCTCGTGGGCGAGGACCTGAAAGCGACGTGACCGACCCCGCGCTCCCTCTGCGCCGGTTCATCAGGAAACTCGAGCTTCCGGTGGGCTTCGAGGCGCCGAGGAGGCTGGGCTATGACGGCATCGAGGCCATCGCGCTGTCGCGCGAAGACCTGGAGGACGACATCCTCGGCATCAACGAGAGCGTGCCGCTCATCCAGAGGACGCGGGGTGGAGGGTGGCCTACCGGCCCGGTCGAACCAGACTTCAACTTCGTCGACCTCGTCTGGCACGAGCAGGAGTTCAGGGAGGGATCGTCCTTCTCGTACGTCGTCCGCGACGCCGGTGGGAAGTACCTCGGCTGCTGCTACCTCTACCCGATGGGTCTTCGCACCGAGCTCAGCGATGAGCTCCTGGGCCATGACGTCGACGTGAGCTGGTGGGTGACTCCCGCCGCCTACGAGGCAGGCAAGTACCGAACGCTCTACGCGGCGCTGCGCGAGTGGGTCACCGCCGAGTTCCCTTTCTCGACCCCTTACTACTCGAACCTGGAGATCCCGCCTGATCCGTAAGGCGTGATTCCGCTGGACGCCCAGCCCGCCGTGTGGGATGATCGGCCCTCGGCCATCAAAATCGACGGAGGGGACCCGCATGGGCTTGCAAGCGAGGTACGTGAACGGCGCCGTGGCGTTGCTGGCACTCGGGGCGGTGATGGTCGCGATCCTCGGGGGCTCGGCGCAATCCGAGGCGGGCAACTCGCCCAAGTGCTTCGGCAAGAACGCGACGATCGTCGGGACGAATCAGTCCGACTCGGGGCCAGACGCGCTCATCGGCACTCCTGACAAGGACGTGATCGTCGGGCGGGGCGGCTCGGATCAGATCGTCGGCAATGGTGGCAACGATCTGATCTGCGGCAACGACGGGAGCGACGGCATCAATGGCGATACCAACACGGCTTCCTGCCTCGGCATCGACCCGACCGCCGGGAACGACAAGATCAACGGCGGCGATGGGCACGACGGGATCGACGGGTGCGACGGGAACGACGTCATCAAGGCCGCGAACAGCACGGACAGCGTCTCGGGCAACTCCGGCGACGACAAGCTCACCGGTGGCAAGGGCGACGATCGGGTCGAGGGCGATGACGGGACCGACACCGTCGCGGGTGGCCCCGATAAGGCTGGATTCCCGGCATCCGACCTGGTCGACGGCGGACCAGGCGACGGCGACGTCGTCAGCGGAGACCTGGGATCGGATTCGGTCGGGGGCGGCGACGGAGCGGATGACTCGTGCGACGGCGGCCCCGGGAACGACGGCGACGGCGGTGGCTGCGAATCCTCGGTGAGCATTCCGTGAGTCAGCCCCTCACGGGCCTCTCGGCTCTCGAGCCGCTCGTGGGGGAGTGGACCATGACGGCCGGGCCGCCGGGCGGCGAGCCGTGGCCGGGTGGCGGGACGGTCAGGTTCGAATGGATCGACGACGGAGCGTTTCTGCGCGAGACGTGGGAGATCGACATGCCCGAGGCGCCGAACGGCATAGCCATCTTCGGCTGCGACAAGGGGCGGAATCTGTTGTTCCAGCTCTACACGGATGAGCGCGACGTCAGCAGGATCTACGAGGTCACGCTCTCGGGCGGGGAGTGGAAGATGTGGCGCGACGCCGATGACCCTTTTCCGCAGCGGTTCACCGCGACCTTCGCTGACGACGGGAACACCATCTCGGGCCGATGGGAGAAGCACGAGGACGGCGAGTGGGGGGTCGACTTCGAGCTCACCTACCGCCGCGCGGCTTCCTAGCTTCCGGCCCTTATATGAACCGGCGCCAATGGCGCTGGGACTTGTTACAAACCGGCGGTGCTGATTCGGGATCTCGGTCATGCGGCGCGACACTGCGCGCGTGGAGCGGCGCTTCTAATCGCCTTGAGCGCAATGTTCGCCGCCGGCGCAGAAGCGGGCACCACCCCCGGGTTCGAGGCTCGTGGAAGCGTCAAGCAGGTCTATGCGACGGGGCTCGACGGGGGCCAGGAGGTCGCTTTGCTCCGGCGCGGCAAGGTCGTCGAGACGAACAAGGCCACCGCCGAGGGCGGCGTGCTCTTCAGGCGCGTGAAGCCGGGCGGCGGATATCGGGTCAAGCCCCAGGGCGACGATGCGTCGGGCAAGCTCCGCGTGCTGACGGAGCGGCCCGCGCCGCCGGACGAGTCGGTGTACGACCAGGAGATCGAGCCCGACGGCTATCAGTACCTCGAGACGCGCGACGGCACCGAGCTGGCGATCAGCGTCCATCCGCCCTCGGACATCACGAGTGTCGTTCCCGACCTTCCCGTCGAGATCCCTGACATCCCGCTCGGCACTCCCACGCCGACCCTGATCGAGTATTCGGGGTACGGCACGGCCGACCCGGACGGGCCGGAAAGCGGCATCTCGATCATTGGAAACCTCATGGGTTTCACGGTCGTCGACGTGAACATGCGCGGCACCGGATGCTCGGGCGGCGCCTTCGACTTCTTCGAGCCGCTCCAGGGCCTGGACGGCTACGACGTGATCGAGACGATTTCGCGCCAGCCCTGGGTCAAGGGCGGCAAGGTCGGGATGATGGGCATCTCCTACGGAGGCATAAGTCAGCTCTTCACGGGTCAGTACAACCCGCCGAGCCTCGCGGCGCTGACCCCGATCTCGGTCATCGACAACACGCAGACGACGCTCTACCCGGGCGGCATCCTGAACACGGGGTTCGCGCTCGAGTGGGCCAAGGACCGCATCCACGACGCGCTGCCGTCCGGCCCGGACTCCGGACAGCCGTGGGCCTATGAGCAGATCCAGAGTGGCGATACCAAGTGCGCGGAGAATCAGGCGATGCACGGTGAGGCGCGCAACCTCCTGAAGAAGATCCACGCGAATCGCACCTACCGCCCAAAGGCCGCCGACCCGCTCTCGCCCGTCACGTTCGTCGACAAGATCGAGTCGCCGGTCTTCCTCGCGTGCCAATGGGAGGACGAGCAGACCGGAGGCCACTGTCCCACGCTCACGTCGCGATTGACCGGCACCGACCGCGCGTGGTCCACGTTCACGAACGGCACTCACGTCGACTCGCTCAGCCCGGAGGTCTTCAACCGCTGGTACGACTTCCTGAAGCTCTATGTGGCCGAAGAAGCGCCGGCGCTGTGGTCGCCGATCGTCCAGGGCGGCGCTCCGGTCCTATACGAGGAGGCGTTCGGGATCAGCGGCGTGACGTTGCCGCCGGACCCCATCCAGCAGCAGCCGACCTATGAGGGAGCGCTCGCTGCCTTCGAGAGCCTGCCGCCGGTCCGCATCCTCTTCGACAACGGAGCGGGCGGCGACCCCGGCCATCCCTATCCCGGCTACGAGCAGTCGTTCGAGGAGTTTCCTCCCGCCGGGACCAAGGGTCGCTCCTGGTATCTCGCCAAGGACGGGCGTCTGACCGGCAAGGCTGCGCGCGGCTCGCGGGCCGACACATTCACCTGGGACGACGAGGCCCGACCGCCGACGAACTTCACGGGCGACACGGCCGCTGGTGAGAACGGCCTTTGGACCGACACGCCCGCGTACGAGTGGTCCCAGCCCGCCGACGGCAAGGCCGTCTCGTATCTGACCAAGCCGCTCAAGAGCGATACCACGGTGCTCGGCTCGGGCTACGTTCGGCTCTGGGTCCGCTCCGAGGCGAAGAGCGTCGACCTGCAGGCAACGATCTCCGAGGTGCGCCCGGACGACAAGGAGACCTTTGTCCAGGGCGGGTGGCTCCGGACGAGCATGCGAAAGCTCGACAGGAAGAAGAGCTCACCGCTGGCGCCGGTCCTGAGCCTTCGCAAGTCGGACATGAAGGCCATGCCCAACGGGCGATTCGCCAAGCTCACGATTCCCCTGTACTACCAAGGCCACGCGTACCGCGAGGGATCGCGCGTGCGGGTGACCATCTCTGCGGTCGGAGGCGATCAGCCCATCTGGGCGTTCGCCCGGGCAAAGCCGAAGGGAACGCCCGAGGTCGACATCGCGTACGGCAAGTCGAGGCGCTCCAGGCTCACGCTGCCGGTCACCCCGGGCGTCGACATCCCGACCGAGCTGCCTCCGTGCCCCGGGCTGCGCGGCGAGCCGTGCCGCGACTACGTGCCGTTCGATAACGCCCCTGACGGCGGGTAGGAAGCCTCAGAACGAGACGTCCAGCGGGTGGAGGGTTGCGTCGGCGCCTTCCCCCTCGATCGCAAACACGGTCAACTCGTTGTCGCCCGCCTCGATCAGGGCCGGAGGCACCATCGCCGAGAACTCCGTTCCGCGCTCGCCCTCGTACGCGTAGGTCGTGGCAGCGACGCGGCCGTTGAGGGCGATCGCCATCGGCTCGCCTGGATCTACGCCGTTGACGTCTCCGGCGATCCGAGCCGGGATCTCCTCGGAGTCCGGGTCGTAGTCGTTTACCGCGTCGCCATCGACGATCGTCGCCTCGCCTCCGGCGTCCTCGGCGATGAGCGGCTCTACGAGCCGGCCATGCAGTTCGGTGCTCGGCCCGATCTCGTACAGGCTGGTCGTGCCGTCGCCGAGCAGGCCGATGCGGTCCTGAAGCGCCTCGTCGCGAGCCCGCCTGAACTCGGCCGCGGTGATCTCGACGCCGCCCTCGCGCAGGTTCTCGATCTCCAGGGGACGGTCGGGGACCGGCTCGTCGAGGAGCGACAGCCCGTCCACCTCCCACGGGATCTCCGCGCCGGATCGCATCGGCGATGGTCGGCACGACGTCGATCGTTCTCGCGGCAGCGTCATCGATCGCTCCCGCTCGCTGTCCTGGCTCCTTGATGAAGAGGGGAACCGAGAGGATGTCCGGCGCGTTGGTGTCGGTCGCGTCGCGCCGCTCGTCTCCAGCGCGGAACGACACGCCGTGGTCCGCCGTGACGACGATGAGCGAGCGGTCGTAGAGCCCCACGTCGCGAAGGCGATCGAACAAGTCGCCGAGGAGCCGGTCCGTGTACTGGAGCTGGAGGAAGAAGCGCTGCTCGGCTTGAAGGGTGACCCAATCGTCCTCGGTCCACTCCTCGAGGCCGCCCAGCTCGGCATCGGCTCCAACGACGTCCGGGTAGCGCTTGCCGGACGGCAGGTACCGCCACGACTTGTGCGGGAGCAGCACGTGCAGGTAATGGAGGACGGGGCCGTCCGCCGGCTGAATCTCCTCCACGAACGTCTGGACCTGCCCGCTCCGGCTGACCGCGCCGCTCTCGCGCGGGCTCGGAATGCCGACCCGCTGAGCATCGGGAATGGACACGTAGCCGAGGATCGAGGGGATCGTGGCGAGGATGGACCCGAGCCCGCCTTCGTCGGTGCTCTGCGTGACCCCATCGCAGAGGCTGTCCGGGCAGAGGTTGGTCCACGGCTCCGAGACGTGCATCTCATAGCTCGACCCGAGCAGCGTGAAGATCGACCGCGGATGGTCGGCCGACGTCCCGAGGCTGTCGAGCGGGGCGTTGATGCCCGTGGCGAGCGTCGGCACGGCGAGCTCCGTGTCGCTGCGCGACGTCGTGCCGTCCCGGTACCAGGTCGCGTCATCGGCCAGCGACGCGAAGTTCGGGAACCGCTCGGCGTCGACGCGCCCCCGAGCGTCCATCAGCGCATGGCCGGGCAGCTCGTCGAAGACGACCATCACGACCGGCGCAGTCGCGTCCGGCTGCTCCGGGAGCTCCACCTCGTCCTCGCCGCCGAAGACCAGGCCGGAGACCGGCGTGAGCAAGAAGACGTAGACAAGGATGATCGGGGGGAGAGGAGCGAGCGCGGACACGACGGAGCGCGCCCCTTCGTTCCGGGCGTAGGCGATTGCCGCGCCCGTCCCCGCGATGAGCACGAGCGGAATCTGGATCTCGAGCCTCAGGCCCAGGGGATAGAGGGCCTCGGAGAGGATGAGCGCGCTCAGCGCGCCCACCAGGGCGACGTGGATGACCCACCCGAGCCCGCCGGCGACGGCCGAGATCGCCAGGTCGGCCAGGGCGAGCGCTGCGGGCACGCCGATGACGAGGATCAGCGCCACGGCAACCACCTCCCCTCCGCTTGCGCCACGCCCGATGAAGAACTGCGCGTTTGTGACCAGGAGGATCGGCGCCATCGCGAGCGAGGCCAGGATGAAGATGTGCAGCGCTCGCCTGCGTAGGGATTCGCGCGTGTCCACGGCCGCTATTGTGAAGAGGCTGTGAAATTGGAGGCAAAGTGAGACTTCTCGCGTACCTGGACCCCGGTAGCGGAAGCGTTCTGCTGCAGGCCCTCCTCGGCGGCGTGGCCGCCCTCGCCATCACCGGCAAGCTCTGGTGGCACCGCCTCCTCACCTTCCTGCGGATCCGCAAGGACCCGGTCGACCCAGCACCCGAACCCGCGGCCGCGCCCGACGAGCCCGGATCAAACCGAGCCTCGTAGATCCGGCCGCGGAGTTGGCCCCGCAGCCGCAAGCCGAGCCCGGGTCGTTCAGGGACCCCGACAGTCGCGTCTTCCGTGACGGTGACGACATCCTGCGCGCTCTCTCTCCGAGCGGGCTCGAGGACTGGGACCTCCTGGCCGGAACCCGCTTCTTCGCCGAGATGCAGGACGCCGGGAAGGTGGTCCGCACTGAACGCCTCGACGACCCGTCCGCGACCGTCGGCGACTTCCCCGCCGCGGGGGTCCTTCGCCACGAGCCCGTGCCGTTCGTCTCCTATCCCTACGAGTGGTCGTTCTCGATGCTCAGGGACGCGGCCCTGCTCCAGCTCGAGCTCCTGCAGGCCGCGCTCTCAGAGGACATGATCCTGAAGGACGCATCCCCGTACAACGTCCAGTGGCAGGGGTCGCGGCCGTTGTTCATCGACATCGGCTCGTTCGAGCGCCTTCGCCAGGGCGAGCCATGGGCCGGATACCGGCAGTTCTGCAGCCTGTTCCTCTACCCGCTCATGCTCCAGGCGTATGCGGGCCTCGACTTCCAGCCGTGGCTTCGAGGCTCGCTCGAGGGCATCGCGCCGGCCGAGGCGCGGGCGGTGCTGCGAGGGCGGCGCCTCTTCCGCCGGGGTGTCACCACCCACGTGGCGCTTCACGCCCGCCTCGAGCGCCGCGAAGGCGATCGGGACACCCGGAAGGAGCTGAAGCGCGCGGGCTTCCGGAAGGAGCTGATCGAGGCGAACGTAAGCCGCATCTCGAAGCTGGTCTCGAGGCTTGCATGGGGGCCGTCCGGCACCGCGTGGTCCGACTACGGAGAGCGGACGCACTACGAGGCTGAAGAGCTCGAACGCAAGGACCGGTTCGTCGAGGAGGCGTGCGCGTCGCGGCCCGCGAAGCTCGTCTGGGACCTCGGGTGCAATGACGGGCGCTACTCCCGCATCGCGGCCGAGCACGGCGGCTACGTCGTCTCGGTCGACGGCGACCACGCGACCGTGGACGCGCTCTACCGCGACCTGCAAGCGGCCGGGGACGAGCGCATCCTCCCCTTGGTCATGGACCTGGCCGACCCTTCGCCTGCCCGTGGCTGGCGCGGGCGGGAGCGCACGCGCCTGGAGGATCGCGGCAAGCCCGATCTGGTGCTGTGCCTTGCGCTGATCCACCACCTGTCGATCGCCGCGAACGTCCCGCTGGCGGAGGTCGTCGACTGGCTCGCGAGCCTTGGCGGCGCGCTGGTGGTCGAGTTCGCCGATCGCGGTGACCCCATGGTGGAGCGGCTGCTCACGCGAAAGCGCGACGACGCGCACCCGGACTACGGCTCGGAGCAGTTCGAGCGCGAGCTCGCGGAGCGCTTCGAGATCGTGCGGCGCGAGGAGCTCGCCTCGGGTGTCCGGACCCTCTACGAGGCCCGCCCGCGCTAAAGCCGCGAAGGGCTCGGCGAAGCAGCTCGGGGGCGCTTCAGCCGGCGCGCGTGTAGATGAGGAGCGCTACGCCCGAGTCGTAGGTCTTGTTGTCGGCGAGCCGGAGCTTTTGCATGTCTCCCGGGTCCGGGAACATCCTCAACCCGTCGGCGATGAGGGTGGGGTGGACCATCGCGCGCCACTCGTCGACCAGGTCCGCCTCGCCCAGGGCGTGCACGAGCTGGGCGCTGCCGTTGACGAGGATGACGCCGTCGGTCTCGTCGCGGAGCTTGGCGACCGACTCGACCGGGTCGCCAGAGAGCACCGAGGTGTTCTCCCACTCAGGATCGGTCAGCGTCGAGGAGACGACGATCTTCGGCATCGAGTTGATCTTGTCGGCGAAGGGGCCCTCGCGCTCGGGCCATGCTCCGGAGAAGCCCTCGTAGGTCTTCCGGCCCAGCAGAAGGACATCTGCCTCCTCGATCTCGTCGCCCTTGTACGCGTAGTGGTCGTCGCCGTAGATGGACTCGAAGGTCCAGCCGGTGTGCGGGTGAGTTGCCTCACCGCCAGGCGCTTCCATGACGCCGTTGAGGCTCACGAACTCCGAAACGATCAACTTGCCCATGTCAGCCCTCTCTCCAGTCGGGTTGCCGTGCCGAACAGCCTAGACACGGCACCGTCACCGCTTGAACGAGTGCGCCAGCGTCCTTGCGTTGTCGGGCGCGAAGCCTTCGAAGTCGTTGTTGAAGTAGGCGTAGACGTCCGTCCTTCGCCGCCATGCGGCGATGCGTCGCCGCCAGGTTCCGAGCTCCGACTCCGAGTATGTGTCACGGACACCGTGCGCGCCCCGGTGGAAGCGGACGTACGCCCATGAGGCGGTGACTTCGCGGGTCACGAATGGAAATCGAGGATCGTCGCCGGTAACCAGGGCCGCGTCGTGCGCCCGCAAGAGGTCGTACGTGTCCTTCTCGAACCACGTTTCGTTGCGGAACTCGAAGCAGTGCCGGCCCGGGCGGGCATCGAGGACGTCGAGCGCCGCTTCCAGCCTGCCGAGGTCCTGGCGGAAGCTCGGCGGCAGCTGCCAGAGGACGACGGCCAGCTTCCCCGCTTCTTCGAGGGGCTCGATCGCCTTGAAGAACCGGGTCGAGTACTTGTCGAAGCTGAGGAGCCGCTTGATGTGGGTCGTGTAGCGGCCTCCTTTGACCGCGAACTCGAAGCCGCGAGGCGTCTGTTCGTCCCACCCCCTGACGGCTGCCTCGCTCGGCAGGCGGTAGAAGGTGTTGTTGATCTCGACCGTCCCGAAGACGGACGAGTAGTGCTCCAGCCACAGGCGCTGCGGCTTCTTCTCCGGGTAGAACGATCCGCGCCAGTCCTTGTAGACCCAGCCGGAGCAGCCGATCCGGACCGGCTTCACTGCGCTGCCACCTTCGCGACATTGTCGCGGTGGACCGTCTCGTACGGCGCGTGATAGACGAGCGACCCCTCCGCGAGGGACTCGGCGACGAACTCGCGGAGAGGAACGTCGCGGAGCGCGGGGTCCTCCCGGCACGAGATCAGCCGGCGGATGTATGCCTGGGTCGCGTCGATGAAGCCGGGCGGATACCCACCGCCTGCGATCACGCCGGGATCCCCGTGGGCGGGAAGGATCCGCTCGGCGCCGAGAGCCTTCAGGCGGTCGAGATCGCCGAGATGGGCCTCGAGCGATTCGGGCTCGTCCACGAAGGTCACCGTGTCCTCCAGCGTGTCCCCCGCCAGGAGCGTTCGGGATTCCGGCAGCCACATGACGGCCGCATCGTCCGAGTGGATGTTCACGTGGATCAGCTCGGCCTCGCGGGGGCCGACACTCAATGTCAGCGACTCCGCAAAGGTCCGGTCCGGCACGACGACAGGGTCGATGGGCGGCGGTCCGGCGAATGCGCCGCTCTCGATCTCGGCGCGGTTCTCCTCCAGGTGCTCGGCCGTCCGCTGGGTCGCGATGACCTCGCAGTCGGCGAATGCGCCTGCGCCCGCGATGTGGTCCAGGTGCCAGTGGCTGAGAATCACCGTCGGGTTCGCGATGCCACGGCGAACGAGCTCGGCCCGGATGAACTGGCCGCGGCCCGGGGACGTGTGGGTGTCGTAGACGAGCGCGCTTTCTCCGTCCACGATCGCGTAGCTCGCGAGCCCGAGCACGAGGTCGTATTCGACCCAGTCCGCACCTTCGAGCGTTGCGCCCTCAGACCGGCCGTCATAGAAGGCGAGGATCCCGTCGCTCAGCTCGAGAACGCGCATCGCTAGGTCGCCGACTCGAAGCCGGATAGCGTCTGGACGACCAGCGAGCCGATCGAATCGAGGTCGTATCCGCCCTCCTGGACGAAGACGGTCGGCACGCCCAACTCGGCCAGCATGCGCCCGGCGGCCGCAAACCCGCCCGGGGTCACGGCGAGGGGTGCTTCGGGGTCGCCGCCGGCGGCATCCACGCCCAGCGCGACCACCAGCGCCCGCGCTCCGCCGTCGAGCGCCCACGACGTAAGCCTTTCGATCGCTTCGATCCAGGCATGGTCCTCGGAGCCTGGCGCGAGCGGCAGATTCAGGTTCGTTCCCTCACCCTTGCCCTGGCCCTCCTCTTCCGCAAAGCCCAGGAAGTGTGGAAACCATCCCGCCCCCGGATCCACGTGGACCGACCCGGTCAGCACCGATCCGTCCCGCCAGAAGATCGACTGCGCGCCGTTCCCGTGATGGGCGTCGATGTCGAGCAGCGCGACGGGCATCCCCGTCCGGTCGCGAAGACGTGCCGCCGCCGCGGCTGAGTTGTTGAGATAGCAGGAGCCGCCGAAGGCGCTGGAGGTCGCATGGTGCCCCGGAGGCCGGCACAGCGCATATGCGGCGCGCTCACCGTCAACCGTGAGGTCCGTCGCCGTCAGGGCAACGTCGAGGGCGCTCCGTGCCGCCTCCCACGTGCCCGGTCCTATCAGGGTCATGGTGTCGAAGCAATAAGTGCCTGCCCGGGCCGCGACGTCGCTGGCTGGCCCGAACTCCCGCTCTCCGACCAGCCCGGGATGAGGAAAGAGGTACGGAACGACGCGATCCTGCCCCGGGTCCGCCCACAGGCCACTGCGCTGCCATTCGTCCCACGCCGAGCGCAGGTACTCGATCAACCCACGTTCGTGCAGGGCCAGAGCCTCGTCGTCCGGGTGCTCGACCGCCGGCATGATCGCGGCGCCGGCCTGCTCCGCGGCGTCGCGGATCCGCTCGGCCCGGGCAGCGAGCTCCGTGCCCGGTGTGCGCACCCCCACGTAGACCTCGCCCCCTGGCTCATGAAGCCGGTGGCGCTCGCTCCAGACCACCGGCATCGAGAGCCCCATAGCTCTATCCAAGCACGGGCCGCGCTGCGCGGAATGGCCAAAGCCGGGCATCAAGTTCCGCCGAATGTGCCCATTGACGGGAATAGGTGGGCGGGAATAGCTTCTTAACGACCGTTCATGAAGGTGGACACCCGGGGAATCGAGGAGATCGCGCTCGAGGTCGGCGCCGACCGGGTCGTCGCGCCGCCCGGATTCCTTCCGCAGCCGGCCGAGGAGCTCGACGCCTCCGGGCCGGTCCGCCCGCACGAGATGGAGATCGGGGTCGAGCGCCTTTGCCTCGATTCCACCTCGCATCGCCAGCTCGCGGAAAGCACCGGGGGAGACGCGGACGCCATGGCCGGGCGGATCCTTGAGATCGTGGGGAGCCGCGGGAAGATGCACAACCCGGTTACCGACTCTGGCGGCATCCTCACCGGGTCGGTCTCGGCGGTCGGCGCAGACTTCCCCGGCGACCCGCTGGTCGGCGCCCCCGTGGTCACGCTGGCCTCCCTCACGTTGACGCCGCTGCGTCTGGAGGAGGTCACCCACCTCGATCCCTCGTCGCCGCAAATCGACGTGCGGGGAAGTGCGTACGTGTGCGCCCGGGCCGCCTGGACCGAGATGCCGTCGGATCTCCCGAGCGATAAGGCTCTCGAGGTCCTGGACGTCTGCGCGGCCGCATCCCACACGCGCGACCTGGCTCCGGCCGGCGGAAGCGTGTGCGTCCTCGGGGCCGGACATGCCGGCAAGCTCGCCCTCGCTGCCGCGCGCGACGCCGCGCCCGCATCCACGCTCACCGTGGTGGACCTCGACCGCGACGCGGTGACTCGCGCGTGTGAGCTGGGGCTCGCCGACTTCGGCGTCGCCGCCGACCTGCGAGACCCGCTGGGAGCGCTCGAGGCGCTTCGTGCGGCCGGCGCTCCGCCCGCCGACCTGACGGTCGTGGTGGTGAACGCAACCGGCTGCGAGGCCGCGGCGATCCTGATGACGGCTTCGGGCGGGCGCGTCCTCTTCTTCTCGATGGCGACGAGCTTCGGGGCCGCCGCGCTCACGTCGGATGGCCTCTCCTCGGACGCCCGGATGGTGATCGGAAGCGGCTTCTCACCCGACCACGGCGCGTATGCCCTCGACCTGGTCCGCCGCCGGCCGGAGCTTCGGGAGGCGATGGGAATCGAGCTGGGATCGGCGGCATGAGCGGCCACGAGGTACAGATGCGCTGGCGGGACCTCGATGCGCTCGGCCACGTCAACCACCCGGTGGTCCTCACTTACCTGGAGGAGGGCCGCGACGCATTCCTGGCCCGCCGCGGGATCAGGCGTGACGAGTACGTCGTGGGCCGGTGCACCGTCTCCTTCCGAAGCGAGATCGATCCCGCGATGGGCTCGGTCACGGTGATGTGCGAGGTCGCCGAGCTGGGGACCTCGAGCGTGAAGACCCTGGAGCGGATCGTGGACGCGGAGGGCAACGCGCTCGTCGAGGCGGAATTTGGGATCGTGCTCTGGGATCCCGGCGAGCGCAGCTCGCGGCCCATCACGGACGAGGAGCGCGTCGCGCTCCAGAGGGGAGACGGATGAGCTGGAACTCCGACCCGGTCGTCGTCACCTGCGCGATCACCGGTGCCGACGTCTTCCGGGAGAACAACCCGAACATCCCCTACACGACCGAGGAGATCGCCGACTCGTCGATCGGGGCCGCCGAGGCCGGTGCCGCGATCGTCCATCTCCACGTGCGGGAGGACGACGGCACGCCCAGCGGCAGGCCCGAGCTCTTCGTCGACGTCATCGACCGCATCCGGGCGAAGAGCCCGGTCTTGACGATGGTGTCCACGGGTGGCTCGAACGACATGACGATCGCGGAGCGCACCACCGGCCTGGAGGCCAAGCCGGACATCTCGGGAGTCGAGTCAGGCTCGATGAACTTCGGCGACGAGACCTTCATCACGCCGCCGCCGGCAGGAAGGGGGATCGCGAAGCGCGCGCAGGACGAGGGCATTGCGCTCGAGGTGGAGGTCTTCGACGTCGGCCATGTCGTCAGCGCCGTGAAATGGCTGGAGGACGGCGTGATCCCCGCCCCGATGCGCATCAACCTCGTCTTCGGCGTCCCCGGCGGCATCGACGCTTCGCCCGAGGCGCTCGACGCGATGCTGCGCCCGTTGCCGCCCGAGGCGTTCTGGACCGTCACCTGCATCGGCCGCCACCACCGCCGCATGCTCGGGCTTGCTCTTCTGAAGGGAGCGCCCGGGATCCGGACCGGCCTGGAGGACGTGGCCTACGTCGAGAAGGGCGTTCACGCTCCGTCGAACGCCGCCCTCGTCGAGATGGCGTGCGAGACGGCGCGCTCCCTGGGTCGCGACGTCGCCTCCCTGGAGCAGGCGAAGGAGCTCCTGGGGCTTGGCTGAGGTGGCGACAGCCAGCGCGCCGAGCGACGGGCGCACGTCCCGCCGGCGCGGCCCCGCCACGCGCGAGGAGATCCATGCGGCAGCCGTCGACCTGTTCGCGCGGCTCGGCTACCACGCCACCTCGATGCGCGCGATCGCAGCCGCCACGGGCATCCAGCCGGCGGCGATCTATCACTGGTATCCGTCCAAGGAGGCATTGCTCGTCCACCTCCAGGACGACTTCATGGATCGCCTGACCGACAAGGTCGAGGCGGCCATGGCGGCCGAGGAGCGCCCGGCCTTGAAGCTGGCGGCGGCGGTCCGCGAGCACGTGGTCTTCCACGGATTGCATCCCCGCGCGGCGTTCGTCACCGACTCGGAGATCAGGGCGCTTCGCCCGGATGCGCGAAAGCGCCTCATCGCCCAGCGGGACGCCTATCAGGACGTGTTCGTCTCGGCGACCGAAGACGGAGTGGCCGACGGATCGCTGCGCGTCTCGAACGCCAGGGTCGCGATGTACTCGACGCTCCTCGCCTGCACCGGGGTGGCGCTCTGGTTCGACGCCGAGGGGCCGCTGACGCTGGAGCACGTGGCCGACCTCCAGGTCGAACTCGTCCTGTCCTCGCTGGGCGCGAGCCCGGACCTGATCGCGGAGGCGATGGCGTGACGCGAATCAAGCCGCCCGCGCTGCCGGCCAACGCGAGGATCGCCGTGGTCGCGCCCGCGACCTCGCCGCAGACGCGCTCTGACCTCGAGCAGGCGGTCGCCTACTTCGAGTCGCGCGGACACGAGGTGCTCCTGGGCCCGAACGTGCGCAAGGTGCACGGATACCTGGCCGGCACGGACGCAGAGCGCGCTTCGGATCTGCAGTGGGCGCTCTCCGAGCCGGGCATAGACATGGTCCACGCGTACACGGGGGGCTACGGGACGGCGCGCCTCTACAAGCTGATCGACTGGGACGCCGTGGGGGATCCGCGGATCGTGTGCGGCTATTCGGATCTCACGGCGCTTCATCTCGCGCTGGCCCGGCACGCGAACTGGGTCACCTTCTACGGGCCGAACGTCCTGCGCTTCACCCGGCGCAAGGACGACTACCCCCTGACTCCGGAGACCGAGGAGTGGTTTCACCGGGCCTTCCGGCCGGAGCCGCTCGGCCGGGTCTTCGAGGATCCCGAGAACCCCTACGTGCTGACGCTCGGCGGCGGCGTAGGGGAGGGGCCGCTGGTCGGCGGCTGCCTGACGCTCCTCTGCTCGAGCATCGGCACGCCGTTCGAGATCCAGACCGAGGGCTGCGTCCTCATGGTCGAGGACCTGAACGAGGAGCCGTACATGGTCGACACCTGGATCAACCACCTGATTCAGGCTGGAAAGCTCGACGGAATCAAGGGATTCGTCTTTGGCACGGATGTGAACCTGAAGGACCAGACGATCCCCGAAGAGCCCCAGTCCAACCTTTCGATCGAGGAGATGCTCGACGAGCTGATCGCGCCGCTCGGGATTCCCGCGATCTCCAACGTGCCGGTCGGCCACGGCAAGCACATGGCGACGATGCCGCTCGGCGCGAATGTCCGGGTGAACGGCGACGCGAAGACCCTCGAGGTCCTCGAGGCAGGGGTGGAATAGGCAATGAGAGGAGTGGCGATGACGAGGTACTCGAGGCTTCCGCTTGCGCTGGCGGTGTTGTTCGCGACGGCTGCGCTGGGCCTCTTGGCCGCGCCGGGCCAGGCGCAGGACGAGGAGGGCACCGACGCCCTTCGCATCGGCTGGGCCCAAGAGCCCCAGACCCTCAATCCGTTCGTCGGGCAGGACGAGGAGAACTTCAACGTCTGGTCCCTCACCTGGGACCTCCTCGTCAACTTCAACCCCGAGGACCTCTCGACGACTCCGGGCATCGCCACGGACTGGGAGGTCGCCGATGACGAGAAGTCGGTCACGTTCGAGCTCGACCCGGACCGCGTCTGGTCCGACGGCGAGCCGATCACGTCTGAAGACGTCAAGTGGAGCCTCGAAAATCTCGGTTCGGAAGGCGACATCTTCGCCGGCTACACCGACGGCATCACGAAGATCAAGACGCCTGACGACTACACGGTCGTGCTCGAAACGAAGGAGCCGGACGCGCGCCTGATCGGCGGGCTCTTCGTCTACATCCTCCCTGAGCATGTCTGGGGGAAGGTCGATCTCGACGATTTGACCGGGACCTACCAGCCGAAGATCCCGATGGTGGGCTCCGGGCCCTACATCGTGACCGAGTTCGAGCGGGACAGGATCATCACCCTGGAGCGGAACCCCGAGTGGCAGGGCGACGAGCCCGGCTTCGACGAGGTCCAATACATCAAGTACGGAAGCCAGGATGCGGTCGAGCGGGCGCTGACGCTGGGGGAGATCGACATGGTCGTCGAGGTCGAGGAGTCCACGTTCGGCCGGATCGGCGAGGACCCGAACATCGAGACGCTGTCGAGCCCCAATCCGAGCTACACGCAGCTCGCGTTCAACCTCTGCTCCGAAGAGGACTGCCCGGATGCCGTGTTCAACCCGGCGGTCCAGGAGCTCGAGGTCCGGCAGGCGATCGCCTACGCGGTCGACCGCAGCCGCATCAACGACATCGCCGCGAAGGAAACGGCGTTCGTGGCGAACGGCGTCCTGCCCTCGTACTACAAGCAGTTCTACACCGAGCCCGAGCAGCTCTATCCGTACGACCCGGAGCTCGCGAACCAGATCCTCGACGACGCCGGTTGGGAAGACAACGGAGACGAGCCGCGCACGAAGGACGGCATGACGCTCTCGTTCGACCTCTTCGTCCGCTCCGAGTCCAACTACAACGTCCAGGCCGCACGCCTGGTCGCGGAGATGGCGGATGAGATCGGCGTGGAGTTCAACGTCCAGGTCGTGAGCGTGGACAAGCTCTACGACCTGACCATCCGGAAGGTCGACGGCCTGCCCGCGCCGGAGTTCGACACCTTCATCTGGGGGTGGGGCGGCGATCCGTACGACCCCGGCTATCTCCTGAACGTCTTGACCTCCAAGGAGATCGGAAGCCTCTCGGACTCGTTCTGGTCGAACCCCGAGTTCGATCAGCTCTACGAGGAGCAGAGCCAGACGTTCGACGTCGGCGAGCGCAAGGAGCTGATCGCCGAGATGATCGAGATCGCACAGGAGGAGGTGCCCTACCTGGTCCTCACCTGGGATCCGAACCTGCAGGCCTACCGGACCGACACGATCGCCGGAGTCGAGCGCGCTTGTCCCGCCGAGACGGGCGATCTCATCTGCGAGCAGACCTCGTACGAGCCCCTCCTCAGCATGGAGCCCGCGACGGCAAGCGCCGGCGGCGACGATGGGGGCCGCGGAGCCACGTTCCTGGCGCTCGTCGGCATGGCGGTCGCGAGCCTGATCGCATACTTCGTGGGCCTGCGGAGAGGCCGCCGCGAAGCCGAGCCGTTGGAGCTCGACGAGTGAACCGACGCTGGATCATGGGCAAGGTCGGGGCCGCGGTGGTGACCCTGATCTTCGTCCTCATCTTCAACTTCTTCCTGTTCCGGGTGATGGGGGATCCGACGACCCAGCTCGCGCGGCTTCCCAACGCCTCGCCCGAAGAGGTCGAGAAGCTTCGTGAGGACTACGGCATCGACAAGCCGATCACGAGCCAGTTCACCGACTACCTGGGAGACACCGCCACGCTCGACCTGGGTATCTCACAGGCCTCCCGCCGCGACGTCTGGGACGAGATCGTCGACGCGCTCCCATGGACGCTGCTCCTGGTGGGGACCGGCACGCTCCTCGCAACACTGATCGGCTCATGGTTGGGGGTGTTCGCCGCGACGCGGCGCGGCAAGAAGGCCGACACCCGATCGCTCAACTTCAGCCTCTTCACGTACTCGGCGCCCGAGTACTGGATCGGGATCCTCCTGATCCTCGTCTTCGCCGTCTGGATACCCGTGCTGCCGGCAGGGCAGCAGGTGACTCCCGGAATCGACTTTCCGACCTGGTTCGACGAGGCGCTCGACGTCGCGGAGCACCTGATCCTGCCCGTGACGGCGATGACGTTGATGCTCCTCGGCCAGTACTTCCTGATCATGCGCTCGTCGATGGTCGACGTCCTCACCGAGGACTTCATCACCGTCAAGCGCGCGACCGGATTGCCGTGGTACCGGGTGGTGAGAGGCCACGCGGTTCGAAACGCGCTGCTGCCGCTGGTGACCCTCTCCGCGATCCAGTTCGGCGCCATCGCGGGTGGAGCGATCACGATCGAGGGGATCTTCTCCTGGCCGGGGCTCGGCGAGCTCTCGTATGACGCGATCGACGACAAGGACTTCCCGGTGCTGCAGGGGACCTTCCTCGTCTTCTCCTTCGGGGTGATCCTCGCGAACCTGATCGCAGACTTCGTGTACTTCGCCCTCGACCCGCGGGTGCAGGCGAGATGACGCCCGAAGCAGGAGTCAGGCAGTTGCTCCTGGGCACGGGCCGTGGCCGGTTCGGGCTTTCGATCCTCGGCCTGTTCGCGTTCCTGGCCGTCTTCGGCGAAGCGCTGGCGCCTTACGACCCGACCGCATCAAGCCGCGAGGTGCTCCAGCCTCCCAGCTGGGACCACATCCTGGGCACGACCGAGAACGGCGCCGACGTGTTCTCCCAGCTGATGGTCGGGGCGCGGGTGTCGATGGTCGTGGGGTTCGCGGCCGCCTTCATATCGGCCGTGCTTGGGTCGACGGTGGGCCTTCTCAGCGGCTACTTCGGCGGCTGGACGGACCGGATCCTCGACTCGGTCGAGAACTGGTTCCTGGTCATCCCGGCGCTGCCGCTCATGATCGTCCTCGCGCGCCTCCTCGATCCCTCGCTGACGGTGCTGATCCTCGTCATCGGGCTCACCTCGTGGGCCGGGACCGGGCGGATCGTCCGTGCCCAGGTCCTGACGCTGCGTGAGCGCCCATTCGTCGAGCGCGCGCGGGCGCTCGGGGCAACCGATCGCTACATCCTGAAGACGCACATCCTCCCGAACACGCTGCCGCTCATCTTCGCCAACACGGTCCTGATCGTCGCCGTCGCGATCCTGTCCGAGGCGGCGCTCGCGTTCCTCGGCCTCGGCGACCCGAACCGGATCTCATGGGGCTCGATGCTCGAAGCCGCGTTCTCCGCCAACGCGCCAAGCGCCGAGGCGTGGTGGTACGTGATCCCGCCGGGGCTCTGCATCACGATGCTCGTGCTCGCGATCGCGATGCTGGGCTACCTCTTCGAGGAATACATCAACCCGCGCCTTCGGGAGCAGCACGCAGGATGAGCGCCCCGCTCCTCGAGGTCTCCGACCTGCGAGTCACCACCGGCGACGGAACGGCGATCGTCGACGGGGTGAGCTTCGAGCTGCGAAAGGGCGAGGCGCTCGGGCTGGCCGGCGAGTCGGGCTGCGGGAAGACGACCACGGCGCTTTCGGTGATGCGGCTCCTGCCGCCTTCGCTGACCCAGACGGGGACGATCACCCTGCGGCCCGAGACCGTGTCGAAGCAGATCAACGTCGGGCGGCGCACCGAGCGGGGCATGCAGGTGGTGCGCTGGCGCCACGTCTCGCTGGTCTTCCAGGGCGCGATGAACTCGCTCGACCCGGTGCAGCGCGTGGACAACCAGATCGCCGAGGCGATCACCCTTCACGATCGCAACGCGAGCAAGGCCGAGGTGGGCGAGCGGATCGACGAGCTGATGACGACGGTCGGCCTGACGGCGAACACCGCCAGGCGCTTCCCGCACCAGCTCTCGGGCGGCCAGCGACAGCGCGCGATGGTTGCGCTCGCGCTGGCGTGCAGCCCGCCCCTGGTCATCGCGGACGAGCCGACGACCGCGCTGGACGTGGTGATGCAGGCCCAGATCCTTCAGCTCCTGGAGCGGCTTCGCGAGGGCCTGGGCCTTGCGCTGATCCTCATCTCGCACGACCTGGGCGTGCTCGCGGAAACCTGCGATCGCGTCGCGATCATGAACGAGGGCAAGATCGTCGAGATCGGCGAGGCGGGCCAGATCTTCAGCGCGCCGAAGCACGAGTACACGAAGGAGCTCCTTTCGATCCTGCCCGTGATCGGCGGCGAGCGCAGGGCGCGCCCGCCCGCCTCGAGCAACGGGGGAGTGCCGCCGCTGATCGAGGTCTCAGACCTCAGCGTGCGCTTCCCCACCCGGGCGGGGGAGGCGCGTGCGGTGGACGGCATTTCGTTCAAGTGGAAGCAGGGCGAGATCCTGGGCGTGGTGGGCGAGTCGGGCTGCGGCAAGTCGACGACGGCGCGGGCCATCCTGGGCCTGGTCGAGCCGCAGGCGGGCGAGGTCCTCCTGGACGGGAGTGCGGCCGAGGGCCGAAGCCAGATGCGAGACCTCCGCCGACGGGTCCAGATGATCTTCCAGGACCCCTACCAGACGCTGAACCCGCGGCATCGCGTGCGAACGCTCGTCGCCGAGCCCCTCGTTGTCATGGGCGTCGAGCAGTCCGAGCACGAGGAGCGGGTCGCGAAGGCGCTCAACGACGTCGGCATGGACCCCGAGCGCTTCGGGGAGCGCTACCCCCACCAGCTCTCGGGCGGGCAGCGCCAGCGCGTCGCGATCGCCTCGGCGCTCGTGCTCGAGCCCGACGGGCTCATCTGCGACGAGCCGGTCTCGATGCTGGACGGCTCCGTCCGCGCGCAGATCCTGGACGTTCTCTGCGGCCTTCGCGAGAGCCGCGGGCTTGGCCTTCTCTTCATCACCCACGACCTGAGCCTCGCGTGGTCCCTTTGCGACCGCCTGGCGGTGATGTACATGGGCCGCATTGTCGAGAGCGGGCTGGCCACCGACGTGATCGAGCGCCCACAGCACCCGTATACGCAGGCGCTGGTGGACGCGATCCCGGTGCCCGTCCCCGGCGGAGGCGGCACGCGCGACCTGCTCCCCGGTGAGTTGCCCGACCCGACAGCCGTACCGTCGGGCTGCCGCTTCCACCCACGCTGCCCGAAGCGCTTCGGTCCGTGCGATTCGGTCGATCCGTCGCTCCTGCCCGCGGGGGCCACGGGACAACTGGCCGCGTGCCTCCTCCATGATCCGGCGCATTCCGGAGCGGCCACCAGAAGTGACTGATCGCTGGCGCGACATCGCCGGCGCGGTCGGCCACCTCCCGCCAGGTGAGCGGAACGCCATCACTGACGTGCCGGGCGTCCGCGTTGGGCATTCGCAAGCCCAGAGCGGCCAGCGCACTGGGGTCACGGTCGTGGCGCCCCCGGAGCTCCCCGCGCTTGCCGGGACAGCAGTGGTGAACGGCACCGGCGAGCTGACCTCGAAGCTCGAGATCGACGAGACGGGGCTGATGGACACGCCCGTCTACCTCTGCGGCACGCACGCCCTGGGCACCGTGTACCAGGCGGCGATCATGGCCTCGGGGCGTGGGCCGCAGCACGTGGTGATCCCGGTCGTGGGAGAGACCGACGACGGTGACATGGCCGACTCGCGCACCGTGGTCGCGGCCGACGTCGACGCCGCGATCGCCGCTCTGGGCGCCGAGGTCGCGGAGGGGTCGGTCGGCGCCGGGACCGGGATGCAGCTCTATGAGTTCCCCGGCGGCATCGGCACCGCGTCCCGCCGGGTCGGCGAGTGGCACGTGGGCGTTCTTCTCCAGTGCAACTTCGGCGAGCGCGAGTACCTCGACCTGCTCGGACACACCCTGGAGCCGGCGGCGAGGCCCGCGGTGGACAACGGGTCATGCATCGCGGTTTGCGCGACGGACGCCCCACTCACCGCGCAGCAGCTGAAGCGCCTTGCCCTGCGCCCGCTCCTTGGCCTTGCGCGGACCGGCTCTTACGGCTCGGAGGGGTCAGGGGAGATCGGGCTCGCGCTCTCCACGGTAAGGGGCGGAAGCCTCGGCAACGGCGGCCTCAACCCGATCTTCGCCGCCGCCTACGAAGCGGCCCACGAGGCGGTCATGAACTGCCTGGTCGCCGCCGAGCCTGCGGAGCGGCTCGATGGCACGATGCAGGACGCGTTCCCGGTCGAGCGGGCGCGCGAGCTGGCCCGGCGCTAGCCGCTCGCGGCGTCAGAATCCGGGCGATGCAAGGCCGCGCCGCCACCGCCCGCCGGATCGCCGCCTGGTCCGCCGGCATCCTGGCCGCCACCGTCCTGGCCGTCGCTGCGATGGTGGCCGGCTGGCGGGTAGCGGGGCCGACCGAGTCGGACACCGAGCTCGGCCGGGTCTCCTTCGAGGTGGGCGCCGACCCGTTCGGCGAGGTCGACGCCTACGTCCCCATCGCGGACTGGGGAATCCGGGCGAACGCGTTCGACGCGCCGTTCGAGCTCAGGGCCGAGATCCGCTCGCTCGACCGCAGGGGCGCGCTCGAGGCGGCCGGCGGGGAGCGCGCGGCGGTCAGCGCCACGCGGAGTGATCTGGAGAGCGCCGCCAGGCGCGCTGTGATCCGGGGCTTCGCGTTCGCGCTCGGGGCCGCTCTTCTCGTGGCGCTCGTCCTGTGGCTGCTCCGCTCGCGCTGGGGCCGCCTTGGCCTCGCTGCGCTCTGGGTCGCCGCGGTTGGCGTCGTCGGCACAGCGGCCTGCCTGTTCCTTGCGGTCACCACCTTCGACGCCAGGGCGTTCTCTGCGCCGTCCTACTACGGCCGAGGCCCCGAGCTGGCGCAACTCCTTGCCTTCTTCCAGCGCCAGCAGGACAACGACCGATACTCCGCGACCTTCGACAACGCGCTGACCAACTTCAGTGCCTACCTCGCCGATGCGCCGAGGGTGGGGGAGGGAGCGGACCGGGCGGTCTTCGTCGCGTCGGACCTGCACTCGAACCTGCCGATCCTCTCGTCGCTCGGCGACTTCGTCGGTGGCGAGCCGATCATCATGGCCGGGGACTTCGGCGTCACCGGCAGCGTGGAGGAGTCGAGCGTGACCACCCCGCTCATCGCCGCCCTCTCCGATGAGGTCATCGCCGTCTCGGGAAACCACGACTCGGAGATCCTGATGGATGACCTCGCCGCGGCCGGCGTGAACGTCGTCGGCTCGGACGGCACAGTGCTGGGAGAGGACGGGATCTGGAAAGCGGGTCAGTACCTCGAGGTCGAGGGCCTGACGGTCGCCGGGTTCTCGGACCCGCTCGAGTGGGCGGGGCCGGATCCGGCGTCGCCGGAAAGGATCTACTCGTTCCCCGAGTTCGAGGACGGCGACGAGCGGTTCGCGGCGGCCAAGGAGGACGTCGTCGCATGGTTCGAGGGGCTGCCGAGCCTGCCCGACATCGCGCTCGTCCACCAGAGCTCGCTGGCCCAACACCTGGCGGCGACCATCGCCGACGGGTACACGCAGCCGCTCACGATCGTCACCGGCCACAACCACTTCCAGCAGATCGACCGCTACGCGGGAGGCCTGATCAACGTCGTCAACGCCGGCACGCTGGGAGCGGGCGGGCCATTCAGGGTCGGGCAGGAGTCGGCAGGGCTCGGTGAGCTGCATTTCGCGGACGAGGATTCAGCGCTTCAGTCCGTCGACCTGATCCTGATCGAGCCGCTGTCGGGCCAGGCCCAGGCCGAGCGCGTAGTCCTCGACGTGATCTGCCCTCCGGAGGAGATCGAGGACGAGCCCTGCCGCTACGAGCAGGGCTGAGCGGGACGCGCCGCGGACCCATACGCTGCCGGGGTGCCCGCGCTTGCCGACCTCGACCTTCCGTTCCTGGACTGGACCGACGACGCGCTTCGCGGCGACGAGTTCCACGACCGGATGGAGGCGCTGGCGGCGGAGAGCTGGCTGGCGGGCTCCGAGCCCGGGTGGATCTTCGTCCTCGACCGTGAGGCGGCGAATTTCTTCCTCCGCTCGAAGCAGGTGGTCTTCCCGTCGGCGGTGGTAGCCGCCGCGTTCGGCATCACCGACGGCCCGCTCGCAGAGGCGATCCGCAAGAACATCATCTCGACGGAGGGCGCGGACCACGGGCGGCTCCGCAACCTGGTGAACCCGTCGTTCACGCCCCGCGCAGCCGACCGGTGGCGGCCGCTAATGCGCGAGCACCTGGCCCAGATCTTCGCCCCGCTGGAGGGGGGTGGCGAATTCGAGTTCGTGGACGCCGTGGCCAAGCGCTATCCGTCGATGCTGATCGCCTCTGTCGTCGGCGCGCCAGTGGCGGACGCCCCGCGCCTACACCGCTGGGCGACGTGGTTCCAGCGCCAGTTCGATCCGGCGGCGATCATGGCGAGCCGGGATCAGATCGAGGCGGCGATCGTCGAGTTCACCGCTTACGCGACCGACCTGATCGAGGCGCGGCGCGGTGACCCCGGCGACGACCTGATCTCGACTCTCCTCACCGCCACCCACGAGGGCGACCGGCTCTCTGACGACGAGTGCCTCAACCTGGTCATGAACGTCCTGGCCGGCGGCGTCGACACGACTCAGGCTCAGCTCGCCCAGGGCATACGTCTTTTCGCGCGCTATCCGGACACGTGGGAGCGGCTTCGCTCGGACCCTGGCCTCGTGCCTCGCGCCGTCGAGGAGATCCTGCGCTTCGAACCGATCACGCCCTTCACGGCGAGGATGACGACGGAGGACGTGGAGCACCGGGGCATAACGATCCCCTCGGGAACAGTGTTGATGATCTCCACGTTCGCCGCCAACCGCGACCAGGCGACTTACGAGGAGCCGTTCACGTTCGACATCGAGGCCGACCGGGGCAAGGCAAAGCCGATGACCTTCGGAGCCGGGATTCACAACTGTCTGGGCGCGAGCCTCGCACGTGCCGAGCTGCAAGAGGCCCTTGCCTTCCTCGCGCCCCGGATGCCGAACCTCGAGCTGGCAGGAGAGCCGGTGTACGAGTCCGTCGCAGGCGTATACGGCCTCGAGGAGCTGCCGATCCGCTTCGGCTAGAGGTTCGTCTGCTGAACGGTTGGGCTGGGGTGGACGCTGACCACTCGCAGCTCATCGTCCCCGACGCACTTGAACCCGTGGACGGTCTCCGGGGGAACGACGACGATGTTGCCGGCGCCGGCCTCGATCTCGCCGTCGCCCACCGTGAACTTCGCCGATCCGGCCTCGACGACGAACGCCTCCGCGTAGGGGTGGAAGTGGAGATCCGGCCCCTGGCCGGCCTGGTAGCGGGTCACGAAGATCGAGACCGGAATGTCGTCGCGGCCCTCGAACAGCGCAGCCGTCGCGCTCAGCCGCAGGTCGTCTATCGGGATCACTTTGGCCATGGCTCGAGTCTTCCAGATACGCACGGCTTCGGCTTGGAAGAAGGGGGTAGAACTCCTTGCATGCGGGAGGACGAGTTCGAGCCACCAACCGCGCGGCGCAGGATGCAGGCCGTCCGGGCGGACCGGCGCCGTCGCCTGTTCGTCGCGGCGCTCGGGGCGGGGATGGCCGCGTTCGTCCTGGGCGCCGTGGTCGGGGAGTCGTCCGAGGACGGCGACGACAGCGCGGCGACCGAGGAGACGTCCGGCCCGATCGAGCTTCCGCGAGGGGGCCGGTCGCTGCTGCCGGAGTACCGGCTCGTCGGCTTCTACGGCGCTCCGCAGGACGAGGCGCTCGGGGCGCTCGGCATCGGCCCTCCGGAGGACGCCGCCGATCGCCTGGCCGAGCAGGCAGAGGCCTATGAGCGGGGCGGTCGCAAGGTCATGCCGGTCTTCGAGCTCCTGGCGACCATCGCCGACGCGTCGCCCGGGGAAGACGGCATGTATCGGACCCGCCAGCCGCACTCGGTGATCCGGGAGTACCTGGCGCAGGCCAGGAAGAGCAGGGGCATCCTCCTGCTCGACATCCAGCCGGGCCGCGCGGACTTCGCCGACGAGGTACGGCGCCTGGAGCGCTACCTGGACGAGCCTGACGTCGGGCTTGCGCTGGATCCCGAGTGGCACGTCGGCCCGGACGAGATCCCGGGCGAGGTCATCGGCTCGGTTACGGCAACCGAGGTGAACGGCGTCGCGGAACGCCTGTCAGCGACGGTTGAGGAGCTCGGCCTGCCCGAGAAGCTCTTCGTGATCCATCAGTTCACGGACGAGATGATCACGTCGAAGGCGCTTCTGGAGAAGCACGACGGCCTGGCCACGGTGCTGAACGTCGACGGCTTCGGGGACGCGCCGAACAAGATCGCGAAGTACGACGAGCTTCATCCGAGGCGAAGGAGCGGCTTCTTCTCCGGCTTCAAGCTGTTCTACCTCGAGGACTACGGACTGATGGCTCCGGGCGACGTGCTGGCGTTGAAGCCCGCGCCCGACCTGATCGTTTACGAATGAAGCGCTCTGAGCTCGACCCTGCCTTCGCGCTCGCGCGCTTCGAACGCGGGCTGCGGCCTGGTCGCGGGGCCCTCCAGAAGGGAGCCGTCCTCCAGGGAGAAGCGCGATCCGTGGCAGTTGCACACGACCTCGGTGCCCTCGACGCTGCCACGGTCGGCCAGCGAGCACCCGCGGTGGGAGCAGCGGTCGTGGATGGCGAGCAGCCGGTCTCCCCGCTTCAGGATCATGACCGGCGTATCCGCGACCGTCGCGCGGTGGGGCACCCCGTCGCTCAACGCTGAGGCATCCGCGGCGTCGGTCCAGGCTCTCGGGCCCGGGTCGAAGATCGTCCGGTCCACTCCGATCCCCTGGGCGTAGGTCAGATGGCCGCCGAGGTAGCCGGCGAATCCGAGGGCTCCGGCGCCCAGCATGCCCAGCGCCGCGCCCTTTCCACGGCTTCCGCGCCGCCGCGCAGCGAGCGAGGCGGCGTAGAGCCCCAGCGCGGCCGAGTTGGAGACGGCGTGGGCGAAACCGACGCGCCGAAGCGAATCGTTGCCGACCGAGCCGTCCGCCCAGTCGCTCGCACCCGTCAACGCAGTCGGCGGGTAGGCCGCGATGCCGAGCGCGATCAGCCGCTCCGCGGCCTCGCCTGAGTCGTCGCCGCCGATCAGGTCGAGCGCCGTCGCGCTGATGAAGGATCCGATCACGACGTCGGTCAGCATGGGGTGGACGGCGTGGCCGAGCCGGGTTCCGCTGACCGCGTCCTTGAGCGGCCCGGGGCCGAACACCTCCGAGAGCTTCAAGGAGAGCGCCTTGAGCGGCCCATCGAGCGCGTCGATTGATTCGAGACGCTGGATTAGGCCCTCGAGCGGAGCGGGAGTCCTTCGCCTGGCCATGGGTAATCCGTACCCCTGCTCGGGGCTCCCAATCGGCTAGAGCCGGACGGGCAGCGTGGTCAGCTGATTCGAAAACGGCGAGACGGCGTGGCGAGGGCGGCCCGAGAGCTCCATCCGGGGGAAGCGCTCGAGCGTCTGCTCGAAGAGGATCTTGAGCTCCAGGCGGGCGAGCGCCGTGCCGAGGCAGAAGTGCCTTCCGCCGGCGCCGAACGCCTGATGCTCGGTGGTCCTGGTGATGTCGAAGCGGTCCGGATCCTCGAAGCGGTCCTCGTCCCGGTTCGACGAGACGTACCACATGACGACCTTCTCGCCCTCGCGGATCGGCTGCCCGGCGAGCTCGGTGTCCGTCGTTGCGGTACGGCGGAAGTGCGCGAACGCCGGGAACATCCGAAGCGACTCCTCGACGAGCCCAGGGATCTTCGAAGGGTCGTCGAGAACGAGCTGTCGCTGGTCCGGGTTCTCCAGCAGCGCGCGCATGCCCGAGCAATACGTCGCCTTGGTCGAGTCGTTACCCGCAGCCATCAAGAGGAAGAAGCCCATCACGATCTCGTGCTCCTCAAGCCCCTGGCCGTCAAGCTCGGCGTGAACGAGCACGCTGGTCAGGTCGTCGGTCGGGTTCGCGCGGCGCTCCTCGATCAGAAGGCGGCAGCGCTCGAAGATCTCGGGGACGTCGCGCTGCATGATCGCGTCGGGCCCTTCCGGGTTCACGTCGTCGTCACCCGCCGCGATCACCGAGTTCATGAGGCGGGCCCAGATCGCGTCGTCCTCCTCGGGAATGCCCATGAAGCTCCCGATCACGCGGGAGACGACCGGCTGCGCGACGTCATGGACGAGATCGGCTTCGGCGCGGCCTTCGAGGCGATCCAGGACGCGTTCGGCGATCGCGCGGATCTCGTCCTCGTGCTCCGCGATCCGCTTCGGGGTGAATCCTCGCTGGAAGAGCGACTTCAGACGGTCGTGCTTGGGCGGGTCCATCGCGATGAACATCCCCTGCTGGAGCTCGAGCGGCATGATCGCATGAGTCAGCGCCGTGATCCCGCCGCGCTCGGACGAGTACGTCCTCCAGTCCTTGGAGACGGTGTGCACGTCCTCGGCCTTGGTGACCGACCAGTAGCCGTCTTCCTCCGGCCACTCGGTGATCTTGTCCGTCCAATGGATCGGGCACTCGGACCGAAGGCGCTTGAAGAGCTCGTGCGGAGGGCCGTCCTCCCAGCTCGGCCACTCCGACATCCGGACGTGGTCGATCGGGCACGAGAGCATCGGGTCCGCGCCGTTGACTGAGCGTTCGTCACCCATCGCGCGACATGATTTCACGCGCGCTCGATGTTTGGGGCGCGCCCGCCTGGCGCTACGCCGTCGCGGCCTGCGCCCTCTCCGGCTCGAGCGCGAGCTCCAGGACCTCGCCGATCGTCATGACCGGGTGGAAGGTCATCTCCTCGCGCACCTCCTCCGGCACGTCGTCCAGGTCGCCGCGGTTCCGCTCGGGCAGGATCACGTCCGTCAGCCCGGCGGCGTGAGCGGCAAGGACCTTCTGCTTGAGCCCGCCGATCGGGAGCACTCGGCCCTGAAGGGTCACCTCGCCCGTCATGCCGACGGTGTGCTTGACCGGCCGCCCTGTGAGCAGCGACGCAAGCGCGGTCGTCATCGTGATGCCCGCGCTCGGGCCGTCCTTGGGGATGGCGCCAGCGGGCACGTGGATGTGGAACTCCCGCTTCTCGAACCCCTCGGGTTCCAGGCCGAGCTCCTCCGCGTGGCCGCGCACGTACGAGAGGGCGATCCGGGCGGATTCCTTCATCACGTCACCGAGCTGTCCGGTCAGGACGAAGTCGTCCTTGCCCGGCATCGACGTCGTCTCGATGAAGAGGACGTCGCCGCCGGCGCCGGTGACGGACAGGCCCGTCGCGACGCCCGGCACCGCCGTGCGCTCGGCCGACTCCTGGAAGAAGCGCTGGCGCCCGAGAGCCTCGCGCACCGCGTCGATGTCGATCTTCACCTTCTCGTCGCTCCCGGCGGCTGCGATCCGGGTCGCAGCCTTGCGAAGCAGCTTGCCGAGCTCGCGCTCGAGGCCGCGCACACCGGCCTCGCGTGTGTACTCGGTGACGATCTCGCGAATGCGCTCGTCGGAGATCTCGATCTCCTCTTCCCGCAGTCCGTTCTTCGCCAGCTGCCTGGGCCACAGGTAGCCGCGGGCGATCTCGACCTTCTCGTCGGTCGTGTAGCCGTCGAAGCTCACTACCTCCATGCGGTCGAGGAGCGGCCCCGGGATGGTCTCGGCCATGTTGGCCGTCGCGATGAACAGGACCTGCGAGAGGTCAAGCTCCACGTCGAGGTAGTGGTCGCGGAACGAGTGGTTCTGGGCCGGGTCCAGGACCTCCAGGAGCGCGGCCGAGGGGTCGCCGCGCCAATCGGCGCCGACCTTGTCGACCTCGTCGAGAAGGATCACGGGGTTCATGGTCTTCGCGTCCCGAAGCGCGCGGACGAGGCGGCCGGGCATCGCGCCGATGTAGGTACGGCGGTGGCCGCGGATCTCGGCTTCGTCGCGCACGCCACCCAGCGACATGCGGACGAACTCGCGGCCCGTGGCGCGTGCGATGGACTCGCCGATCGACGTCTTGCCGGTGCCGGGCGGCCCGATCAGGGTCAGGATGGCGCCCGCGCCCCTGCCCTCGTCCTCGATCCCGCGCTCCTCCCGGAGCTTGCGGACGGCGATGTACTCGGTGATCCGCTCCTTGACGTCTTCCAGGCCGGCGTGGTCGGAGTCCAGGACCTCGCGGGCGCCGACAGGGTCGAGCACCTCGTCCGACGTCTCCGACCATGGCACGGAGACGAGCCAGTCGAGGTAAGTGCGGATCATCGACGACTCGCCGGAGCCGTCGCCGGCACGCTCGAGGCGACCGAGCTCCCGCTCGGCCTGCTCGCGCGCCTCATCCGGCATGCCCGACTCCTCGATCTTCGTGCGGTACTCCTCCACGACGGAGGCGTCGTCCTCGCCGAGCTCCTTGCGGATCGAGTCCATCTGCTTGCGCAGGAAGTACTCGCGCTGCTGGTTCTCGGCGCCTTCGGTCACGTCGTCGTGGATGCGCTTGCGGATCTGGAGCTCGGCCAGGCGGTCGCGCTGGATCTCGACCGCCATGCGCAGGCGCTCGACCACCTCGATCGTCTCCAGGACGCGCACCTTCTCCTGGGTCGAGACGTCGGGCGAGTACCCGACGGTGTCGGCGAGCGTGCCCGCGTCGTCGATCGAGCGGAGGAAGGCGCGGATGCGATCGTCCGCGCCGCGGAGGTCCAGGATCTCCTCGACCACCGCGCGGTACTCGCGCTCGAGGACGCGGATCTCCTCCGAGGTCTCGTCCTCGGGATCGGGATGGGGGGTGACTTCGACCATCAGGGTCCCGTCGGGATCGGTGACGGCGGTGCCGCCGACTCCGCGATGGAGCCCGACCAGGTTGAGAGCGCGCCCGCCGGGGATACGGGCGCGCTCGGCCACCTCGGCGATCGTGCCGACCGAGGCGAACTCTTCGTCATGGCGCGCGACCACGAAGACGTGCCCCTCGGAGGGGCCGTCCGCGATCACGGTCGCGGTCATGCCGGGGAAGAGGACCGAGTCGTCGAGGGGGATGAGGGGAAGTCGTTCCATTAAGGGCTCCGAGCTCTAAAAGTAGTTATGAACGCCAACGATTATAGAAAGTCATCGTTTGTCGTTAGACTCATTCGCCATGGGCGCCACCGAAGCCACCGCACAGACGACTCCCGCGGCCGGGACCGGCTGCGGGCTCCTGTTCGCGCGGATCGCCCGAATGTCGGGCCAGGGCCTCGGCCGTTCGCTCGACGAGCTGGGGATGACGGGCCACGAGTTCGCGATCCTGCACCGCCTCGAGCAGGGAGGCTCCGCCCACGGCCGAGAGCTCAGCCGCAACCTTCGCCTTCACCCATCGAACCTGGTCGCGATGCTCGACCAACTCGAGCTGGATGGCCTCATCGCCCGCCGGCGCGACCCGAGCGACAGGCGGCGCCAGCTGATCAAGCTCACACCCGCCGGGACTCGTCGTCTTCGCAGTGCGGAGACCGCCGTCGCCGAAGCCGAGCGGGAGCTCTTGTCTCCCCTCTCGGCCGAGGAGCGCGCCGAGCTTTACGGGTACCTGGAGCGCATCGCCGACCACGGCTGCCGTCCCGGCGGCGGCTGGTGCTCGTAGCCCGGCCGGACGCCAACTACCAGCCCCACGGCGACGATCTACAACGTCGACGGGGCTGGAAGATCTACTCGATCTCGCTGGCCGAGTAAGCGGGAGCCGGTGTCGGCGCTTCGGTACCGGCCTTGCGGCCGGGCCGGAGCGGCGTCCCGGCAACCCCGCAGTTGCGATCGGTGGCGGCTCGGTCACAGGAGTGCTCGGCGTCGTCCTCCTCCAGCACCTTGGAGTCGATCATGAGGAAGGCGACAAGGCCTCCGGCGAGCGACAGGCACGCCGTCACCACCATCGCGATCTTGAAGCCGTCCGCCATCGCCTCCGAGTCATAGAAGGCGTCGCCCGAGAGCCCCGCTATGAGGGGCAGGACGGCGACGGCAATCAGGCCGGCAACGCGGGCGACGGCGTTGTTGATCCCCGAGGCAACACCGGCGTGGCGGTCGTCGGCCGCGGCGAGGACCGTGGCCGTCACGGGGGCGACCACCAGCGCGAGCCCCGCGCCGTAGACCATCACGGCCGGGAAGACCGTGGAGAGGTAGCTGTCGCCCGGGTCGATCCGGAGCATCAGGAGCATGCCGGCGGCAATGCCGATCGGCCCGATGGTGAGCGGCCATTTGGGCCCGATCCTGGTCGCGAGCGCACCTGCGCGCGATGAGAAGAGGAGCAGGAGCACGGTCACGGGCAGTGCCGCCGAGCCTGCGGCGATCGCCGAGTAGTCCATGGTGATCTGAAGGAAGGCGACCAGCAGGAAGAAGACCCCGCTGAGCGCGGCGTAGACGCAGAATGTCACGAGATTCGCCGCGGTGAACTGCTTGGACTCGAAGATGGAGAGGGGCATCATCGGATTCGGGCTCCGCCGCTCCTGGACGATGAACGCAGCCAGGAGAAGCGCGCCGGTCAGTGCCGTCACCGCCACGGTGGCGGCGCTGCGACCTTCGGATGCGCTGATCAGCGCGAACGTGGACGCGGCGAGCCCCCCTGCCGCGAGCAGTGCCCCGGGGATGTCGAGCCGGCCGGTTGCCGTCGGGTCGCGTGTCTCCGGCACATGCCGGTTCGACATGAAGACCACGAAGGCGCCAATTGGCAGGTTGATGAGGAAGATCCAGCGCCAGGACACCGCATCTACGAGATAGCCGCCGAGGAGCGGCCCAACCGCAGCGGCGACTCCGCTAAGCCCCGACCACGCACCGATCGCCCGGGCCCGGTCCTCCGGGTGGAACGTCGCCTCGATGATGGCGAGGCTTCCAGGCGTGAGGAGGGCACCGCCGACGCCCTGAAGGACGCGCGCGGCGATCAGGACCTCGGAGCTGGGCGCGAGCGCGCACAGGGCCGAGGCGAGCGTGAACCACACGATCCCCACGTTGAAGATCAGCCGCCTGCCCATCCGGTCGCCGAGCGAGCCGCCGAGGAGGATGAACGCCGAGAGCGTCAGCAGGTAGCCGTTGAGGATCCATTGGAGGTCACCCGTGGTCGCGCCGAGGTCACGCCCGATCTCGGGAACCGCGACGTTCACGACGGTGGCCTCGAGGAACGCGATCCCCGAGCCCAGGATCGTGACCGCCAAGACCCACCGCCCCTTCGGCGTGCCGAAGCGGACTAGCTCGCTGCTCCTTGCCTCCACGCTTCAGATAGTAAAGCGAGGGGTCAGACCCGGGGTCAGACCCCGTTGAGAGAGGTTGAGGGTTGCGAGGCAGCGGCAGACCCTCATCCAACCCTCCATGGGGTCAGACCCCCTTGAGGGTGGTCGAGGGTTTATTCGATCGGGAGTGCCGTGAGGAAGTCCGCCGCGATGGGGGCGGCCACTTCTCCGCCCGAGGTGCCTTCCTCGACCAGGACGGCCACCGCGACGTCGTCGCGGGCGGCGATGAACCAGGCGTGCGTCTTGGGTGGGTCGGCGGTCCCGAACTCGGCCGTTCCGGACTTGCCGATCGGCTCTCCCGGCACGAGTGCGAGCGCGGTCCCCGTTCCCAACGTGACCACGGAGCGCATGAGCGTTCGCAGCTCGTTCGCGTTCTGGGGCCCGAGAGGCTCACCCGTCTCCTCGGGATCGTCCGCCACCAGGCGAGGACTGTGCCACTCGCCGCTCTGGACCGTGGCCGCGACTCCCGCCATGGCCAGCGGGCTGACCAGGATCCGCGCCTGGCCGATCATGGCCGCGGCCTCCTCCACCTCGTCCTTGCCGGGCGGGATGTCGCCGCCGAAAGCGTCGAGGTCGAGCTTCGGGTCGATGCCGATCCCGAACTGCTCGCCCTTGTCGCGGAGGTCGAGGGGGCCGAGCTCGTCGGCGAGGGAAACGAAGGCCGTGTTGCACGACTGGGCGAAGTCCGTGGAGAACGGCACGGCCCCAGCCGCGGAGCCCTCGAAGTTCACGAAATCGCGACCGCCGACGTCGATCGATTCCGGGCAGTCGACGATCTCGGCTGTGTCCAGGCCCGTGTCCAGAAGCGCGGCGGTCGAGACGACCTTGAACGTCGAGCCGGGCGGGTACCGGCCGGTGAAGGCGATGTTCGCGCCGGTATCGGTCGGGCGGTTCGCGACCGCGAGGATGTCACCGGTCTTCGGTTCCAGCGCGACCAGCGCGGCGGCGCCCTTCACGTCGGCGAGCGCGTCCTCGGCCGCGCTCTGCACCTCGGCGGAGAGCGTGGTCTCGAGGGCCTCTCCCGGTTCGCCCTCCTGAGTCTCGAGCGTCTCGACCGGCTCGCCGTCGGCGTTCCTCACCACGACCGACCGCTCCGGCTCTCCCGCGAGCTGCTCGTCGAACGCGGCGGACAGGCCCGACTGGCCGACGACGTCGTCGGCGTCGAGCTCCCCGTCGGACTTCTTGACCTGCTCGGCGGTCGCCGGCCCGACGGTGCCCAGGACCGCACGAGCGAAGTCCCGGGTGGGCGCCAGCGGCGTCTCTCGTGGGGCGAGCTGGATGCCGGGGACAGCGCGAAGCTCCGTCTCGACGGGGCTGAAGTCTTCCTGCCGCAAGGTGATCGCGGGGACGACGGTGTCCTCGTCCGCATTCTCGATCGCCTCGGTGAGCGTCTCGGGGTCGACGTCGGTGACCGCTGCGATCGCGTCCACAGTCGCCGCCACGTCCTCGACCTCCGAAGGCAATACGCCGACGTCGATGACCGAGCCGAGCGAAACCAGCTCCTCTCCGTTGCGATCCAGGATGGGCGCGCGGTCCTCGAATGCCTCGACGGTGCCCAGGCGCTGCCCGTCCTCGCGGAGCGCCGGATGGATGGCCCTGCTTGACCAGTCAACCAGCCAGACGTCATCCGCAAGAGACAGGGTCAGGGTGTCGTTCGTGTACTCGAATGCGCCGAACTCGGGAACGTCCCAGGTCATGCGGACCTTGGCCGTCGCCTCTGATCCGCTCTCGGTGACCTCTGTCACCTCCGCTTCGAGCGTCGCCCCGTCCAGGCCGTCGACGTTCGCCTGGATCATGTCGGCGACAAGCTCCGGATCGCCGCTGGTGAACACCGCGGCCGTCTCCGGCTCTGCGTTCTCGAGCCCCCCGATGTAGCCGTCCAGAGCCGTCGCAGCGCTGGGGCCACCCAGCGAGCGGACGGCGATCACGACGATCACCACAAATACGCCGGCGAGCGCGGCCACGGCGAGAGCCGCCCGATCGCTCAGGCCGGCTCGATGCCAGGGGCGGGTGTGGCTATCTGGCGACATTGGGCTTTTCGGATCCGGCCTTCGAATCCCCCTACATCACGAAGGATGACCAACTCGCCGGGGTAGGGCTCCCGTGTGGGCGGCAGATGGCGATTTCCAACCGGCGCACCGTGCTCCCAAAGGGTCTACTCTCGACCCGCGATGGAGGTACGTGGGGCACGCCCCGACCCAGGGCCGGTGGCGAGGATGTCGAAGCGCGCAGGAGTTGCGCTGGCGGCGGCCTGCGTCGCCATCGGCGTCGCCGCGGCCCCCGCGGACGCCCAGACGGGCACGACCACCGATCGCTATTCGATCGTCCACGGGTGCTTTGCCCTCGAGTCCGCGACGGGCGACCTGGTGGCCCAGACGGGCGACGGATACTCCGCAACCGCGCCCTCGCTTGCCGAGGCCGAGGCTTTCCGTTTCCAGGCGACCGACCTCGGCGAATACCTCCTCTACGGCGAGGCGCAGGATTTCCTCGGGCTCGACGAGGGCCCGCTAGCGGCTGACGACGTCATCGTCGCCACGGCGCCCAGCGGCCGCACGACGTGGACCGTCGACGGCGCGCAGGGCCAGTTCACGATCGTCAACGCGCCGGATGGGCTGGGCCTTGCCGTCGGGAACGGCGGCGAGGTCGTGTCGGTGCCGGCCGCTCAGGCGGAGACGTTCACCTTCGTCCCGGCCGAGGGTTGCGCCACCTACCCCGAGATCTCGCTCAACGCGACCGGAGAGCCGAACAAGGGCGCTCCCCGCGTACGGCGAGGTCGAGGGGACCGTGGACGGCCATATGCACATGATGGCCTTCGAGTTCCTCGGCGGCCACGCACATTGCGGCGAGCCCTGGCACAAGTTCGGGGCGCCATACGCGCTCAAGGACTGTGCGGACCACGAGCCGAACGGATGTGCCGCGGTGCTCGAAACCGGCCTGGGCGGCGACCCGTGCCACGACACCGGCGGCTGGCCCGATTTCACCGGCTGGCCCCAGTCCGGCTCGCTCACGCACGAGTCTTCGTACTACCGCTGGCTCGAGCGCGCGCACCTCGGCGGCCTGCGTGTCTTCGTGAACCTGATGGTCGAGAACAGGGTCCTCTGCGAGATCTACCCGGACATGTCCGTCGCGCAGGGCGAGCCCAAGACGAACTGCGATGAGATGGACACGGTGCGCCGTGAGATCGAGCGGATCCACCAGCTCGAGGACTACATCGATGCCCAGGAGGGCGGCCCCGGCAAGGGCTGGTTCCGCATCGTGGACAGCCCCTTCCAGGCGCGCAAGGTCATCAACCGCGGCGATCTCGCGGTGATCCAGGGCATGGAGGTCTCCGAGCCATTCGACTGCGGATACCAGGGGATCAACGATCCTGTTCCCGGGATCCCGACGCCGGATCCGCGGTGCTCCGAGGAGCACATCGACGACGTGCTGGACGAGCTCTGGGACGCAGGCGTCCGCCAGATGGAGATCACCAACAAGTTCGACAACCAGCTCACGGGCGTCGCCGGTGATGGGGGCTCGACCGGGATCGTCGTGAACGGCGGCCAGTTCCTGACGAGCGGAAGCTTCTGGGACTTCGGGCCGTAACAGGGCGATCCCTGCGACGAGCACAATCACGACCGGATCCCGGGCACGATCGGCCCCACGTCGCAAGACGAGATCTTCGGCAACGGCCTCGAGGCTTCCTGGCCGCGCTTCCGACGATCCTCCCGGTCTACACCGACCAGCAGAAGTGCAACGAGAAGGGGCTCGAGGACGGCGACCAAGGCCGAGACCAACCTGGGCGCGCACACGATCAACGGGATCATGGACCGCGGATTCGTGTTCGACCCCGACCACATGAGCGTGATCGCCCGCGACGAGGCACTTGACATGCTCGAGGAGCGGGAATACCCGGGGATCATCTCCTCGCACTCCTGGTCCACCGAGAACACGCTTCCGAGGGTGTACGGGCTCGGCGGTGTGATCACGCCCTACGCGGGCAGCGCAAGCGGCTTTGCCAACGAGTGGGAGCAGATCAAGTCGGAGCAGGTCCGGGGCGAGCTCGGCGACCAGTACTTCGGAATGGGCTATGGAGCCGACGCGAACGGCTTCGGCGCCCAGGGCGGGCCACGCAACCCGGCGCCCGAGAATGCGGTGACGTATCCCTTTACGGGCATCGACGGGGCGGTCACGTTCGATCAGCAGATGTCGGGCACCGAAGCTGAAGGGCGCACGTACGACATCAACACCGACGGCGTCGATCATTACGGCCTCTACCCCGACTGGCTCGAGGACCTCCGCAAGATCAAGGGCGACGAGATAGTCGAGGACATGAACCGCGGCGCCGAGGCCTACCTCCAGATGTGGGAGCGCACCTACGGCATCGGCGAGGTGGACTGCTCCCAATGGGGCGACGAGGACTTCAACCCGAAGGGCCTGGGCTCGGAGCTTCGCCTGAACCTGAAGCCGAAGCGCAACCTGCGCACGGCCGGTCAGCCGGTAGACCGCCACCGGGTCTGGCGCTGGTGCGCCGGCGACGGGGGCCGCGAGTCCGAGCAGGCGGTCCTCGCCGTGTTCGGCAAGCGCGCCAAGATGGACTTCGCGATCTCCAACCTTCCCCAGCACAAGATCGAAGGCGTCGCGCCCGGCGACTCGAAGGGCGAGCTGAAGAAGAAGGCCACCAAGATCTCCGACGACGTCTGGATCAGCCGGAAGGGCGGCCGGCGCGCATACGTGTGGATCGTCAGCGGCGGCGAGGTCAGCCACACGGGCGCCGTCTCACAGACGGCGGCCAAGAAGCTGAATAAGCTGGCCAAGCGGCTTGTTCGAGTCGCCTCGAGCTAAAGGAGACGCAGGGAATGACGAAGCTGATCGCCATCGCGGCGGTTTCAGCCGTGGCGCTTGCGGCGCCCGGCTCGGCCGGAGCGGGGCAGGATAAGACGAAGTACTTCGGCGCCTTCGAGCCGACCGGCGACATGTCCTTCGTTCTCAAGAAGGCAAACAACGGCAAGAAGATCTTCAACTTCAAGTGGGTTGGCTTCCCGCTCGACTGCCGGGGAACGCCGGAGACATCCAGCAGCAAGCTGCTCTTTGCCGTCGAGGTCGAGAACAAGGAGTTCAAGACCCGCGCTGTCGACAACGAGGCCGACCCCGGAGCGCTCCTCAAGCTGAAGGGCGAGCTGAAGGGGAAGACCCTCGCGGAGGGGACGATGAGCATCGAAGGCAAGAACGTGCCCGTGGATGGCGGCGGGCGGAAGAAGTGCGACAGCGGCATCCTGGACTGGACCGCGTCGACGCTTGCCGGGCGCTAGCCCAGATCCCTAGACCAGCATCTCGGACGCCGGCACCTTCGGCGATTCCGAGGTGATGCGCTGCGAGAGCATCAGGAAGCGCGGAAGCTCTGGGTAGAGGACCGGCTTGCCGTTGGTGAGCACCGCGGCCGAGATCGCGCGCTCGGGGTCGGCCCAACCAAGGATGTTGGTGAAGCCGAGATGTCCGAACGCATGCTGGGTATCGCGTCCGTAGAGGCTGAGGAACTGCGCGCCCAGCATGAGCCCGTAGGAGAAGCGGGTCGGGAAGCCCAGGGAGAAATCGATCTCGAGGTGCGACTGCTCCTCGAGAGCCTTACGGATCGTGTCCGTCTCCATGACTCGGACGCCGTCGAGCTCGCCGCCGCAGCGCATGACCTCGAAGAAGCGTGAAAGCTCGTGGGCCGTCGTGACGAGATTCGCGGCTGGCACGACGCCGGTCACGAAGCGGTCGTCGTTCGTGGTCTCGACCAGCTCGTCGAGCGGTGCGCCGAGCGCTCGCTGCAAGAGCGTCGACAGGGGCGGCAGCGTCGTCGGCCCGGTCAGGTAGTTCAGCGCTACCTCTTCCGTGTCCTCCGGCGCGACGCCGTAGTTGGTCCAGCGGAAGCCGAGCGGATCCAGGATCTCCTCGGCCAAGACGTCACGGATGGACTTCCCGGTCACCTGGTAGATCAGCTCGCCGATGATGAATCCGCCCGAGACAGCGTGGTAGGCGAGGAGCTTGCCCGGCTCGGCCATCGGCTTCGCGTCGCAGAGGATCTTGGCCAGGTACTCGCGATCGTCGATGTAGTCGAGGCTGATGGCTTCGCGCGGGAGATTGGGCACGCCGGCGCGGTGGGAGAGCACGTGGCCGATCGTGATCGAGCCCTTCTTGTTCTTGTCGTAGCCCGGGATGTACGCCGCAACCGGGTCCTCCAGGGCGAACAACCCCTTCTCGACCATCTTGTGGGCGACGAACGCCGTCACCCCCTTGGCCGCCGAGTAGACGGTCATCGGCGTGTCAGGAGTTGCGGCCACCTTCGGCGTCTCCTTGGAGTCGTCGGGGCCGTTGCCCCGAGCGTGGCCGATCGCGCGGTCGAGCACGATCTCGCCCTCGCGCCTCACGCACACCTGGACCGCCGGGTGGACTCCCGAGCGGTACATGGCCACGGCCGCCTTCCAGATCTTCTCGACGCCCTCGCTGCCGATGGAGCCGCCGTCAGGCGCTTCGTCTCCGATGGTCGTCACCGAGTCGAGGTCGCGAGGGATCCTCACGCGGTTGAGGAGGTCCGGCACGAAGGGGAGACGAGGCACCGCCGGCACGGCCGGGAATCTATCCGCCCCCGCGTGTCCCGGCGCCGGGGGAACTGCGACCTGAGGCATTCCGTCCGATTACCGTTCGGTCGGTGACCAGCAAAAGGCCAACCCTGCGCCGACTTGCCGCAATTCTGACCTCAGGGGCGGTTCTCGCCCTCGCGGCAGCTCCCGCCGCGGGCGCGGCCGAGGATCCACCCCCGGCTGGCGCGAACGACTTCGGATGCGAGCCGAGCGCGGCGCACCCACGCCCCGTTGTCTTGGTCCATGGCCTGGGCGCGACGATGAGCGCCAACTGGAGCTACAACTCGCCCCGCCTCGCGGATGCCGGCTACTGCGTCTTTGCCCTCACCTACGGGCAGCGGGAAGAGCAGGAGAATCCGCTCTACCAGCCCGGCGGCGTAGAGCGGATGGAGAAGAGCTCGAAGGAGCTGAAGTCCTTTGTCGCCGACGTGCTCGAGGCGACCGGCGCTCGCAAGGTCGACATCGTGGGCCACTCGGAGGGCACCGTGATGCCTCGCTACTACATGGAACGCCGCGGCGGCGCGAAGTTCGTGAAGCGCTTCGTCGCCCTGACACCGCTCTGGCGCGGGACCAACCCTGCCGCGCTGGCGGACCTCCGCGACGTCGCTTCGGGGTTCGGGCTCGCCGGCCCGATCATCGACGGGGTCTCGGGCTTCTGCGCCTCCTGCCCCGAGTTCCTGCGCGGCTCCGACTTCATGAAGGACCTGAACGCCGACGGTGAGGCGATCCCCGGGATCGTCCACACCAACATCGCCACGAAGTACGACGAGCTGGTCCAGCCGTACACCAGCGGGCTGATGAGAGACGGCGGAACCAACATCGTCCTCCAGGACGTCTGCCCGCTGAACCTCTCCGAGCATCTGCTGGTCGCCTTCGATCCCGTGGTGACTCAGATGATCATGAACGCTCTGGATCCGCGGCACGCAACTTCGATCAGCTGCTGACCAGTCTCAGTCGCGTTCTCGGTCCAGCGCGGTGAGGCTTGGGCCGGCGCGTCGGCGGTAGTCCCTCCGACGGGGCGTCGCGTCCATGCGACCGCCCGCACGGGCATCCATGCCCTGGCTGATACCCCGCTGGAGTGACCACCGCCGCCACGCCGGCCGGTGGTCGATACGCCGAGCCGCCCGTAAGTGCGGTGCCGGGCTAGGCGGCTAGCTGAGCGGACCGGGGGTCGCCGGCTCGTGCGGCGTTCTCGGCGATGGCGTCGAGGATGGGCGGCCAGGCGCCTCGGGGCAGGTCGTGCCCCATGCCCTTGACCTCCATCAGCCGTGCGCCCGGGATCGCCCGCCTCGTGGCCCTGCCGCCCGACGGGCGGACGAGCCGGTCCTCGGTGCCGTGGATGACCAGCGTGGGCGCGGCGATAGAGCGGAGCATCGCGTTGCGTTTGCCGGTTTTGAGCACCGCGCCGAGTTGGCGGCCGACGCCTGCCTCGTCGTGGTCGCGGTCGAAGCTGCGGGCCGTGACGTCGCGGATGTACTCCTCGTCGTAGAGGTCGCCCCGCGAGCCGACGATGCTGAACAGCTTCAACACGTGCTCGATGAACGCCTCGCGCTCGCTCGGCGCCTCGGCCAGGAACAGGCGGTAGGCGCTCAGGGCGGGCTGGCCGGTCCAGCGGGAGCCGGTATTCGACATGATCGAGACGAGCGAGCGGACCCTGTCCGGATGCCGCGCGGCCAGCACCTGCCCGATCATGCCGCCCATCGACGCTCCGATCACGTGGGCCGAGCCGAGGCCGAGCCTCTCGGTCAGGCGGACGGTGTCGTCGGCCATGTCCTCCAGTGAGTAGGCATCCCCCGGAAGCCGGCGCGTGAACATCTGCCTGAGCGTCGGCGGCGGCCCCTGCAGGTGTGTCGAGAGGCCAACGTCCCTGTTGTCGAAGCGGACTACGTGAAAGCCGCGTGCCGCAAGCTGCTCGCAGAAGTCCTCGCGCCACGCGATCATCTGCGTCCCGAGGCCCATCACCAGGAGGGCCGGCGGATCCGCGGGGTCCCCGAAGCTCTCGTGGCAGATCGTGATCCCCTCGCCGACGTCGGTGAGCTCTTCGCCCGGCATTCCCACGAGTGTCGCAGGCCGGCCCGCCGAAGAGGGCCTACTGGCCGCTGATCATGCGGGCGATCAATCGGTCGAGCGCGCGATCCGGCAGGACGGCCTTCATGGCCAACTGAGCTCTCGCGTCGCGGCCGACGACGTAGCGGGTCTTCGGGCGGTCGGCCGTCAGTGCGTGGGTGACGGCCTTCGCCACGTCTTCAGGCGGGACGCCCGCGGCGCCGGTCTTCTCGGCCAGGCGCTCGAACGCATCGAGGCGCTCGCCGTAGAGGCGATTGACCTCCTCGCCGAGCTCGGCCCGCATCGCGCCCGCGCCCTCGAGGCCCTTCTCCCAGATCGGTGTCGCGACCGAGCCAGGCTCCACGATCGCCACGTTCACGCCGAAGGGCTGCATCTCCTGGCGCAGGGCGTCGCCGATCGCCTCGATCGCGTGCTTCGAGGCGCCGTACGGGCCCAGGAGGCCCAGCGCGTTCCTTCCGCCCACGGATGACATGAACGCCACCCGCCCCTTTGCGCTGCGGAGCGCGGGGAGAAGGGCCTTCGTGACCGCGACCTGCCCGATCACGTTGACCTCGAACTGGCGCCGCCACTCGTCGAGCGGGACGCCTTCCAGCGGGCCCGCCACGGAGATCCCGGCGTTGTTGACCAGCGCGGCGAGGTGGCCACCGTGCTCGGCGTCGACCTTGGCGCGGAGCGCCTCGATCGTGGCGGCATCGGTCACATCCACCTGCACGGGCTCGAGGCCGGGCGCCGCTGCTCGCAGCGACTCCCCATCAGCGTCTTTGCGCACCCCGGCCAGCACGTGGAACCCCGCACGGTCGAGCGCGACGGCGCAGGCGCGACCGATGCCGGTCGAGCTGCCCGTGACCACGGCCGTGCCGCGGCTCGCCATCAGACTGCCGCCCGGTAGTCGCCCGGGTTGATCTGTCGCGTGCGGCGCCGGTACTCGAGCCAGGGGCCGACCCAGTTGTTCGTATTGCGGCCCTCGGCGTTCGTGTACCAGGAAGTACAGCCGCCCGTGGTCCAGACGGTGTCGACGGAGCGCTGATCGATCTCCTCCCGCCAGCGCTCCTGGACTTCCGGCTTGAGGTCTATCCAGCGAATGCCCCCTGATCGCATCCGCCTGACCGCGTCGATCACGTAGTTGAACTGGCACTCGAGCGTGTACGGGACCGATCCCGACCCGTGGTTGGTGTTCGGCCCATAGAGCAGGAACATGTTCGGAAAGCCGGCAACGGTGGTGCCGAGGAAGGCTTCGGGCGAGTCCCCCCAACTCTCGTCCAGGGAGCGCTCGTTCAGCCCATGGACGTCCATGGGCGAGACGAATCGCGAAGCGTCGAATCCGGTGCCCCAGATGATCGTGTCGGCGGCCCGTTCCTTGCCGTCAGCGCCGACGACTCCGTCGGGGGTCGCCCGCTGGACCGCGCCGTTCAGGAGCTCGACGTTCTGCCTGCGGAGAGTCGAATACCAGTCGCTGGTAAAGAGCACGCGCTTGCAGCCGATCTCGTAGTCGGGCGTTGCCCGGGCAAGGAGCTCAGGGTGATCGCCGAGCTCGCTGTCGCGATACGCGTTCGCCACCTTGCGGAACGGGCCGAGCACCCAGCGGGTGCCGGTGAAGCCGTAGGTCCCCGCCTCGAAGAACGCGAAGAATCCGGCTCGCGCCGCGGCGACCCTGGCCGGGTAGCGCTCGAAGACGCGCCGTTCCCAATCGGGGTAGGCGCGGTCGGTCTTCGGCAGAACCCAGGGCGCCGATCGCTGGTAGATGGTCAGCTCGGCTGCCTCCTTGGCGACCTCGGGCACGAACTGGATCGCCGAGGCGCCGGTTCCGATCACCGCGACCCTGCGGCCGGCGAGGTCGCGGGAGTGATCCCATTCGGCCGAGTGGAAGACGGCGCCCCGGAAGTCCTCGATTCCTTCGACCGCAGGTACCTGAGGCCGGGTCAGCTGTCCGCACGCTGTCACCAGCACGTCGAACTCCCGCGTCCCGCCGCCATCGAGTGTGACCGTCCATTTCGCCGAGGCCTCGTCGAAAGCCGCCGCGGTCACCTCCGTCCCGAGCCGCAGATGCGAGCGCATCCCGAACCGATCGGTGATCTCCTCCATGTAGTCGAGGATCTCGGGCTGGGGCGCGTAGCGCCGCGACCAGTTGTGGCCGGGGGCAAAGGAGAACGAATAGAGGTGGGAGGGAACGTCGCAGGCCGCGCCCGGGTAGGTGTTGGCGCGCCAGACGCCGCCAACCGTCTCGCCCCGCTCGAAGATCTCGAAGTCTTCGATGCCCTCCTGCCGGAGCCGGATCCCCATGCCGACGCCCCCGAACCCGGCGCCGACGATGCCGACTGAAACTCGGCGCTTCGATCCATTTGAGGGCGCCATCACGAGTGAGGCTATCGGCGCTAGGGTGGCGGCGTGTCCTCGGGCCTCGATCACATCCGGGCCATCATCAGCGGCGAGATCCCGCAAGCGCCGATGGCCGTCACGATGGGCTTTGAGCTGAAAAGCGTGGAGCTCGGCGAGTCGAGGTTCGAGGGAGAGCCGCGTGAGGATCACCTCAATCCGCTGGGGACCGTCCACGGCGGCCTTGCGCTGACCATGCTGGACTCAGCCGCCGGCTGCGCCGTCCACTCGACGCTTACAGACGGCGAGCTGTACGCAACGCTCGAGACGAAGGTCAACATGCTGCGGCCGATCCTCCCGGGCTCCGGCATGATCGTCGCCGAGGGCAAGGTGATCCACAGGGGCTCGCGGACCGCGATGGCGGAGGCGACCCTGACGTCGGCCGAGACGGGCAAGCGCCTCGCCCATGCGACATCGACCTGCCTGATCATGAGCGGCTAGCTCTCAAGGGGTTTATAGTCGGTCGAAAGGCCGACTCATGAGGGGGAACGATGAAGTTGTTGTTGCGAGTCTCGATCGCGGTGGCGGTCGCGGGCCTGACAATCGGGGCGGTGGCACTGGCCGGAGTCGTGAACCCCAAGGACTGCACGACTCAGACCAAGGCGCAGTGCAACGGCACGGACGGCAACGACGACTTCGAAGGCGAGGACGTCGACGACGGCAACCAGGGCGCCAAGGACTTCATCGACGGCGGCGAGGGCAGGGACGGCGGCAACGGCAACGGGGGTGCCGACCGGATGCTCGGCGGTCCGGGCGTCGACGGCGCGATCGACGATTTCGAGGGCGACGACGGGAATGACTACGTCTCTGGGGGCCCTGGAGACGATGACGAGGTCGAAGGCGGCGGAGGAAACGACACCGTGCTCGGAGGTCCCGGGGACGACTTCGAGGTTTTCGGCAGCTCCGGTGACGACATCGTGAAGGCCGGGGACGGGAACGACGGAGACGGAGGTATGGGCTTGCTCTCAGGCTCCTCCGGCGAGAACGTCGTCCGCGGCGGTGATGGTCAGGACTACATCTACGCGGATTCGAGTCTGGCCGGCGAGAAGGAGAAAATCTTCGGTGGCGAGGACAAGGACGAGATCAAGGCCGACGACGGCGTCAAGGACGTCATCGACTGCGGCGAAGGGAACGACTCGGTGACTTTCGACGCCGGCACCGACAAGCTCAAGAACTGCGAGGACAAGGACCCGGTCAACTGACGGCCCGCCGCGCCTAACCCAAGGCCGTCAGCTTCTTCTCCGCTCGCTCGAGCCGTCCCTCTGCGGCGTCTCGCGTCCGCTCCGCCTTGGCGAGCTCGCCTTCCGCGCGGGCAACTGCCCGCGCGGCGTCCCTCGCCTCGTCCTTCGCGTCCTTGAGGGCGTCCTTGGCCGCGGTCACGCGCTTCCGCTTTGCTTCCTTCGCGGCAGAGTCGCCCTTGGACTTTGTCTTGGTCTTGGCTCGCTTCCCGCTTGCCTGGGGAGGTGACGCAAGGTTCTCCAGCCCGACCGAAGCGGCACGCTCCTCGCGCTCGACGCGGCCGGCGAGAACCTGGGCGGCCAGCTCACCGTCGACCTGGGCGGCCTGGAGGGTCTCCCGCACGCGGTCGAGCGTCGAAGCCGAAGCGCCGTCGCCCAGCTTGCCGGCATTGGCCACCAGCTCCTCGAGGAGCTCTCCCTCCTCGCGCGCGAGCTCGCGCATCCGCTTGGCATCCACTTTGCCCGACGTCGCCTTCCGGAGCTTCTCGGCCAGCCCGAGGTAGCGCTTCACGGGGTTCGGATCGTCAAGCGCGAGCGCGTTGACGACGGCCGCGGCCTTCGACGGCTTGCGCAGAACCTTTACGAGCTCCGCCTCCTCGGAGCCTTCCGCGCGAAGGTCCTTCGCGAGCGCGTCGCGCCCCTTGATGAAGCTTGCGGGAGGCCCCGCGTAGATCCGGTCGAGAGCTTTCTCGGTCTTCCTTCTCAACCCGGGCGCACCGTCGCGAGGGCGCTCTCGACGCACGCCCGCACCACCTGTTCGGCATCGACCCGGAACAGGTCGGGCATCCCGTTGTCGGCGCGCATCATGCCGACCCCGATACGGGCGAGGTGCATGGCGCCGAGCATCTGTGTCCAGAGCATGTTCGCGGTGAAGTCAGGATCGTCAACCGCGAAGACACCCGCTTCGTTGCCTGCTCGCAGGATGCGTGCGACGTGATCGATGCAATCGATCATGGCGCGGCCGAGCCGGAGCCAGATCACCTCGGAGACGGACTCGTTCAACTCCCCGGCCGGTCGTCGCATGATCGCCAGCGCCGAGTCGAGGAAGGCGGGGTAGCGGTCGCAGAAGCCGGCGTACGCATAGGCCATGTGCTCGAGGCGGTCTACCGGATCTTCACCCGAGGACGCCTCGGCGGCATCGAGCTCCCCCACCAGCTCGTTCAGGTAGTCGGCGACCGTGGCGACGTAGAGCTCTTCTTTCGAGGAGAATTGCCGGTAGATGAGGCCGCGAGCGATGCCGACCGACTTCGCGATCTCCTCGATCGGAGCGTCCTGCATGCCCCTCTCGTCGAAAAGTGCACGCGTTGCCGCGATGAGCTCGCGCTCGCGATTTTGCCGCTGCGCCCTCTGGGTAGTGGCCACGACGCCTAACGATACGGCAATTCAGTGTGATATGAGAACACTTGGTTGACACACGTTCTCACAATGAGCTAGGTTCATATATTCGATGAGCGACGCAAGGCGCGAAACAAGCATGTGCCGGTGGACATCCCCGATGAGCGACGCAAGGTGCGAATCCCATGGCTGAAGTAGGTGCAGAGCCGAAGGTTCCCGTGCTGCGCAAACGCGCGCTGCAGATGATGCGTGGCCTGTTCACGCCGCTTCTGCCCGACGATTACCTCGAGCTCATCAACCCGCTCTGGTCTACCCGCGAGCTTCGTGGCCGCATCGAGCGGATCCAGCGCGAGAACGACAACGCCGTGACCATCCTGATCCGGCCCGGATTCGAGTGGGAGGGCCACAAGCCGGGGCAGTACCTGCGCGTTGGCGTCGTCGTGGACGGGGTGCATCACTGGCGCGCCTACTCGCTCACCTCCGATCCGGACCGGCCCGACGGCTGGATCTCGATCACGCCGAAGACGGTGGACGAGGGCGTTGTCTCCCCCTTCTTCAACCGGAAGGCGCGGCCCGGCGACATCCTGCGGCTCGGCGGGGTGGAGGGCACCTTCGTCCTCCCGGATCCGGTGCCCGAGAAGCTGCTGTTCATCTCTGCCGGGTCGGGAATCACCCCGATCATGAGCATGCTGCGGCACATCGACGCGTCCGGAGAAGTACGCGACGTGCACCACATCCACTCAGCGCGGCGCGACGACGGCGTGATCTTCGGCGACACCCTGGAGGAGATCGATCGCAGGCACGACGGCTTCAAGCTCCATCGCCAGGTCACGGGTTCTGACGGCCGGATCGGACCGAAGGACCTGGACGACCTCTGCCCGGACTGGCGCGAGCGCTCCGTGTTTCTCTCCGGCCCCGGCGAGATGATCGACGCCTTCCACGACCACTTCGAATCCGACCCGGATGCCGACCCCGAGTTGCTCCACCTCGAGCGCTTCCAGCCGAAGGGCGGCGGCGGCGAGGAGGGCAAGGGCGGGACGGTCACGTTCCTCAAGTCGGATTGCGAGACGCAGTGCGACGGGAGCCAGCCGATCCTGGAAGCGGGGGAGGAGGCCGGGTTGGAACTCGAGCACGGGTGCCGGATGGGAATTTGCCACACCTGCGTCGGAAAGCTGAAGTCGGGGGAGGTGCGCGACATGCGCACCGGGGAGCTCTCGGGGAAGAACGGCGAGATGGTCCGCATCTGCGTGAACACGGCCGAGGGCGACGTCGAAATCGAACTATGAGCGCTTCACGAGGTACCAGGTACCAAGCGCGTGGAAATGCAACGAAAGGAATCGGATGACACCCGCAACCGCAACTGAAGGCGAGATCAAGAGCCCCCTTTCGCATCTCAGCGAGGAGCAGATCGAAGAGCTCGCGAAGGAGTTCGACGCGATCCATGACGACGTCTATTCGGATCTCGGAGAGCACGACCGCCGCTACATCACCGCGATGATCGAGTTCCATCGCCGCCTTGCCGTTATGTCGCGCGTCGCGCTGCTCGCGGCAGACTTCAGGCCCGCCTGGGTCCTTGGAACGGTCACCAATTCGACGGCGAAGATCCTCGAGAACATGGAGATCGGCCACAACGTCATGCATGGCCAGTGGGACTGGATGAACGATCCCCAGATCCATTCGTCTAACTGGGACTGGGACACCGCTTCTACGGCGGAGGCATGGAAGCACTCGCACAACTACGTCCACCACACCTTCACCAATATCCGCGGCAAGGACAAGGACCTGGGCTACGAGATCATGCGGATCGACCCGCACCAGAAGTGGCATCCCGTGTACCTCTTCCAGCCTCTCTACAACCTGGTGCTCATGGCCCTCTTCGAATGGGGCGTCGCTTTCCACGACATGGACCTCGAGGCGCTCCGCGCCGGCGAGAAGTCCAAGGAAGACGTCGTCGAGGATCTGAAGGGCATCGGCGGCAAGGCCCGCGACCAGATCGTCAAGGACTACATCGGCTGGCCCGCGATCTCAGCGGCCGCGGCCGGCGCTGCGGACTTCGTCGTCAGGCGCGACAAGGACAAGGCTCTGAAGCGCGCCCGGGACACGTTCAAGAAGGCCGCGACGGCAAATGCAACGGCGAACGTCGTGCGCAACCTGTGGTCGCACGCGATTATTTTCTGCGGGCACTTTCCCGATCAGACCTACACCTTCTCCCAGGAGGAGACCGAGGACGAGAGCCGCGGAGCGTGGTACGTACGCCAGCTCACCGGCGCAGCGAACATCGAGGGTGGTCCGTTCTTCCACGTGATGTCGGGCAACCTCGGCTATCAGGTCGAGCACCATCTGTTCCCCGACATGCCTTCAAGCCGGTACGCGCAGATCGCGCCACGAGTGAAGGACATCTGCGAGCGGTACGAGCTGCCCTACAACACGGGCCCCTTCTTCCAGCAGTGGGGGATGGTGAACCGGACGATCGTGCGCCTGGCATTCCCTGGCGGCGAGCCGCGCCCGAAGCCGGGCCCGTACGTCGGTGGGGAAGGATCCACGGCTCCGAGCGCTAACGGCCCCGGCCGGAACGGAAGCCCGAACGGCTCGGGATCTGGCAACGGCAAGGTCCGGGATCGCGAACCTGCTCCCCAGGGAGCCGCAGAGGCGGGCCCGGAGCAGGCGGATGACGGCGTCAAGGTCGATCCGCCCGAGCGCGAGGACTGAGCTAAGCGACCGGAAGCTGGCGCCGGCGGTCCGCGCCGGCCGACGGTCTCCTCGCATCGCGCCGGACCCGGACGCGGGTTCCGTACTTGGGCGCCAGCGTGATGCCCTTGAGGACAACCGGGTCCGGCAGGTCGCGGACCGTCTGGAGATCCACCTCCTGGACGACGCCCCTGATGACCTCGGCCATCTCCGCCTGTGCCAGGGCGGCGCCAATGCAACGGCGGATTCCTCCTCCGAAGGGCAGCCACGAATACGAGGCCGTGCCGGCGTCGAGGAAGCGCTCGGGCCTGAACTCACCGGCCCGGGGGTAGAGATCCTCCCGCCGGTGGACGAGCGCGATGCCCGGGTAGACGCGGATGCCGGCCGGGAGGTCCCACCCGCAGACGGTGCGTGGCTTCGCGAGCGTGCGCTCCACAGCGTCGATGACCGGCTTGAGGCGCAGGCTCTCGCTGACCACGGCTTCGAGATAGGCATCGTCGCCCGACGCGAGCTCGTCGCGCAGCCGCGAGGTGACCTGAGGGTGGCGCGCAAGCAGGTCGAACGCGAACGCGAGCCCGGTAGCGGTCGTCTCGTGGCCCGCGGCCAGCATCGTGAAGAGCTCGTCGCGGAGCTCCCGATCCGTCATCGGCTCGCCCCGCTCGTCGCGGGCGCGAAGAAGGACGGAGAGCACGTCGCCGCGGGACTCGAGGTCCGGGTCGGTCCGGCGGCGGGCGATCTCTTCGAAGAGCAAGGCATCCGCAGCGGCCAGCCGTCTCCGTAGGCGGCCGCCCGGGCTGAAGCGGCCGAGGTCGGCGCGCATCCGGTCCGGGAGCATGAACAGGTTCCCCATGTCGATCACCGCGAGCAGGGCGCTGCGCAGCCGCTCGATTCGCGCCCGTTCGGTGACCCCGAAGACCGCGCGGCAGATCACTTCGAACGTGATGGCTCGCATGCGCTCGCGGATCGGGAACTCGTCACCCGTCCGCCATCCAGCCACCTCCGAGGTCGTTACGTCGCGGATGATCTCCCGGAACTGCTGGACGGCCGAGCCCTGAAAGGGAGGCAGGAGGAGCTTCCTCTGCCGCAGATGCTCGGGGCCGTCGAGGACGAGCACGGATGCCTCGCCCAGGATGGGGCTGAGCGGCGAGTTCGCCTCGCCCGCTCTGAGGTCGGACTGATCGCCGGTGAAGAGCTTGCGGATCTCATCGGGGTCGGCGACGTATACGCCCGTGCCGAAGACGAGGAACCTGACCGTGAAGGCATCGCCGTAGGCCCGATGCCAGCGAAGCAGGGTGTCCATGGGGCGACGGACGAACTGCACGGTTGCGACTGTCGCGGGGACCCGGGGTCCAGGAGGGAGCGCCATGGGGCGCCAGTCTATGAGCGGGCGCGAAAACTGGCCAGCGAGCCAGAGGTTGTCGGTTGACGCGCTCAGCCGCCGCACGTAGGTTCGGCTGCCCGCGGCATGGCACCAGTTGAGACGAACGAGGAAAGGGCTCGCTGGCCATTTGTGCTGGCACTCGTTGCGCTGTCCGCGGTTCTGATCTGGCTCCTTTTCCTGCGCGGCGGCGACGAGTACACCGTCACCGCCGAGTTCTCGAATGCGAGCCAGCTCGTCGAGGGGAACGAGGTCTCGATCGGCGGCGTGGGAGTCGGCATGATCGACCGGATCGACCTAGGCCCGAGTGGCGAGGCGCTCGTGACTTTCAGCGTTGACGAAGAGCACGCGCCGCTCCATCGCGGGACCACGGCGACGGTGCGCTGGCGCTCGCTCTCCAGCCAGGCGGCGCGAGAGGTCCAGCTAACCGTTCCGCCGACGGGCACCGCCGGGAAGGCGATCCCGGACGAGGGCACGCTCACCATGTCGGAGACGGTGGGCGAGGTCGACATCGACCAGTTCTTCAACACGCTCGACGACGAGACGGTCAAGGGCCTGAAGAGGGTGATCCAGGGATTCGAGCGCTCATACGAGGGCGTCGAGCGGAACGCGAACAAGGGCTTTCAATACCTGAACCCGCTGCTCTACCAGTCACGCCGCACGTTTGCCGAGCTGACCGCCGACGACGCGATGCTGGAGCAGTTCCTGGTCAGCGCCTCGAAGTTCTCCGGGGCCCTTGCCGACCGCTCGGACGACGTCTCCCAGCTCGTCGGAAACCTCAACCGCATGATGAACGCCATCGGCGACCAGCGCGCCGAGCTGGCCGAGGCGATCAGCCTGTTCCCGGGCTTCCTGCGAAGCGCCAACACCACGTTCGTGAACCTCCGCGCGACACTCGACGACGTCGAGCCCCTCGTCGTCGCCACGAAGCCGGTCGCGGAAGAGCTAGACCCGTACCTGACCGAGTTGCAGGGGTTCGCGCGCGGAGCCGTTCCGACCGTCCGCGACCTGGCGGCGACCGTGCGCCGGTCGGGCAAGGGGAACGACCTCGTCGAGCTTCAGAAGCTTCAGCCGCGCGTGACGGCCAGGGCGGTCGGCGAAGGCTCGCCCGACTGTGGGCCGCATACCGGCGAGCGCTCTGACGTGCTGGTCGCCGCCGACGACAACTACGACCAGGGCGCCTTCGGCGAAGCGGTCTGCTCCCTGCGAAACGGCGACGAGAACCTGGCCTTCTTCCGTGCCTACGCCCCCGAGCTCGTCTCGTGGTTCGACGGCTTCAGCCACTCGGGCTACGGTGACGCGCTCGGCGCCGTCGGGCGCGTCTCTCTGACCGCGAACACGTTCGCGCCCTCCGTGCCCGGGCTGCCGGCGATTCCCAACCTCGCGGATCTCGACACGCCCGCGGAGCAGCTCGACGCGCTCACCACGGGCCACGACCAGCGCTGTCCGGGATCCGCGGAGCGGCCCGTCTCTGACCTCGAGCCGGGCGACGACTCCATCCCCTTTACCGACGACGGCGCGCTGACCGACGGCGACGGCGGCGACTGCGAACCCGACCAGATCATCCCCGGCCCATGAGAAGGATCGTCGCTATCCCCTTCGCGCTAGCGGCCCTCTGGGCGGGGTGGTCGGCGGTCGCGTCGGCCGAGGACGAGTCGCGCACCTACGAGATCGAGATGTACAACGCGTTCGGCATCGTCGAGCAGTCGGAGGTTCGCGTGTCGGGCGTGAACGTCGGCGAGGTGCAGTCGCTGGACGTCAACGAGGACAAGCGCGCGGTTGTGACCGTGGAGGTCTCCGACGAGCTGGCCGTCTTCGGAGACGAGACGACCTGCTCGTCCGAGCCTCAATCGCTCATCGCGGAGTACTTCATCGACTGCCGGCCCGCGGGCCGGCCGCTGGAGGACGGGGCGATGATCCCCGCCTCCCGCGTCTCCCAGACCGTTCAGCCGGACCTGGTGCAGAACACGATGCGCGAGCCGTTCAAGCAGCGGTTCCGCCTGCTCATCAACGAGTTCGGAACTGGCCTCTCCGGGAACTCGGAGGCCCTGAACGAGGCGATCCGGCTGGGCGCGCCCGCCCTCTCCGACCTCAAGGAGGTGACGGAGACCCTGCGCAGCCAGCGAGCGACGATCCGACAGCTGAACGAGGACTCGAGCCAGACCATCGGCGAGCTCGCGAAGCGGCGCGAGGAGATCGTCGACTTCGTGGACGAGGCCGAGGACACCGCGGCGATCTCGGCGGCGCGCACGGATGACGTCTCGACCAACTTCAGCCTCCTCGACGACTTCCTGGGCGAGCTCCGCCCCAGCCTGGTGCAGCTGGACCGCCTGGCCCGCGCGCAGACGCCGCTCCTCAACAACCTGCGCGGAGCCGCGCCGCATCTCGCGCGCCTGTCGGGCAACCTGCCGGCCTTCAACCGCAACTCCGAGGACGCGCTCAGGACCCTGGGCAAGGCCGGGGTCGTGGGCAAGCGGGCGCTGGAGAACGGCGCCGACGAGATCGAGCTCCTCGCTGAGGCGGGGCGCAAGGCGACTCCCACCCTGGAGCCGCTCGGGGACTTCCTCACCGACATCGACGACCCCCGCCGGGCCGTCGAGATCGACGAGCGTGCGGGCGAGGACACCGGCCGCACCGGCCTCGAGCCCGGGAGGCGGAACACGATGGGCTACACGGGCCTCGAGGGCCTCCTCAACTACGTGCGCAACCAGACGCTCACGATCAACCAGTTCGACGGCGTGAGCCACCTCTTCCGCTTCGGCATCTACGAGGCGAATACGGGCCTTTGCGGCTCGTTCTCCTCTGGGCGCAATCCCGACACGGGCGAGATCGGTGTCCCCGCGCAGGCCGGCGGGACGACGACGAGCCTCGTCGACGCCGCCGACTGCATCGCGTGGCTCGGAGCCAACCAGGGCGGCATCGCGCCCGGCCATCAGGACGAGGACCTCGGGCTGCCCCAGTACGACCCGGCGGCCTGCCCCAACGGGACGCTCCCCATGGACGCCGCCACGCGCTACTGCGACGGCGTCGCCCGCCGAGACGGCGACGGCGAGCGCCGGGATGGCGGGGGAGGCCCCGACCGCAAGCGCGATCGCCCGGCCGGCGACACCGCGCCCGAGCCTCCTTCGGTGCCCAACCCGGGGCAGGGCCTGCCCGGACGGCCTCGACCTGCCGGGCATCGACGACGTCGCTCCGTCTCCGGCGGCGGCGGTGGGCTTGGCGGCTCAGGCGGTGGCGGCGGCGGCTCCCAGGAGGCCACCAACGACCTTCTCGACTTCCTCTTCAAGCCATGAGACGTAACGCCACATCCGTGCTCGCCGCGTCGCCCACGATGGTCGGCGCGGTGACGGTCCTGGTCGCGATCGTTGCCGTCTTCCTGGCCTACAACGCCAACAAGGGCCTGCCGTTCGTGCCGGTCTACCGGGTCTCCGTCGAGATCCCGAACGGCGCCCGCGCCACCAACGCGAACGAGATCAGGATCGGCGGAACCCGGGTTGGGGTGATCGAGTCGATCGAGCCGATCGTGGACTCGTCCGGGGGCCAGACGGTTTCCGTTGACTCCGGCTCCGAGGAGCTGCCACAAGTAGCGGCCAGGCTCAACCTGAAGCTCGACGAGGCGGCAAAGCCGCTGCCGCGTGGACTCCGTTTTCCGGGTCCGCTACCGCTCGGCCTTCGGGCTCAAGTACCTCGAGGTGGTTCGCGGGACCGGGGAGCCCGCCGAGGAGGGATACATCTTCGACGGGCTCGACGACGGCGCGGTGTGCGATCTGCCGACCGAGGAGGACGGCCAGTTCGCCGCGGACAGGGACCCCGCGTCCGCCAACGGCTGCTTCCAGGCGCAGGACGAGTTCGACGACCTCGGCAACACGTACGACCGCAAGACGCGGATGGCGCAGCGCGACAACTTCGAGGGGTTCGGCAGCGCCTTTGCCGGCCGCGGCCTCAGCCTGAACGACACGATCCAGGAGCTCGGCCCTCTGATGCGCTACCTCGGCCCGGTCGCGCGGAACCTGTCCGACCCGGAGACGCGCTTCAACCGCCTATTCCCGGCGCTCGCGCGCACCGCGAGCCTCGTCCAGCCCGTCGCCAGCCTTCAGGCGGAGCAGTTCGCCTTCGCGGCGCGTGCGTTCGAGGCGATCTCGCGCGACCCCGACGCGTACGCGACGGTGATCGAGCAGGGGCCCGAGACGCTCAGGACGGCGATCTCGCTCCTGCCGGCGCAGCGCGAGTTCAACCGCAAGTTCGCCGACCTCGCGATCGAGCTCAACCCCGGCATCGAAGACCTCCGGACCGCCGCCCCGGCGCTCAACGAGGCGGTCGAGGTCGGCACGCCGGTGCTGGGCGACCAGCCCCCGGTCAACCGCCGGCTCAGGAGCGCCCTGGGGGCCCTCAACCGGCTCGTCCGGCAGCCGTCGACCCGGATCACGCTGATGCACCTGCGCGAGACGTTCGACGAGGCGACTCCGCTCGCCCGCCACGTCGTTCCCGCGCAGACGGTGTGCAACTACTGGAACTACTGGTTCACGTACTTCCCGAACGCGCTGTCCGACGAAGAGCCGCTCCTCGGCAACGCCTTCCGCCAGACGCTCACGCGCTTCCCCGCCGCGCAGACGGTGGAGACGCCGCTCGGCGGCTACTCGGGCCTGCCGGCGAACGGCAAGTCCGGCCCGGCTGGACCCGGACGGCAACGGCGTGTTCAAGCCATACGAGCTGCCTATCTTCAACTCCCACCCCTACGCGCCGACGGGCCAGGTCGGGAGCGACCGCGACTGCCAGCCCGGGCAGACCGGATACCCGCTCGGCTTCCAGGGTGTGCCGGGACAGCCGCTCTCGGACCCGGCGAATCGCGCCTCTGACCTGCCCGGCTCCCGTGGAGTCACCACGCTCTTTTGGAACGCGGACGGCGAGCGCCAGATCGTCGATACCACCAACCCCAGCCGCGCCCCCGAGACGTGGGAGGGGAACCGGCCATGAGGGCACCCCGCCGCGAACGCCTGCCCAACTGGTTCATCGGCCTCTTCCTGGTGGTCGCGATCGCGATCGGCTCGATGATCGCCTACACGAAGGAGCTCCCATGGGCCGACCGCTACGAGGTGACGGCGATCTTCGAGTCGGGCCAGAAGCTCCGGCCCTCGAACCCGGTCCGGATCGCGGGTGTGAACGTCGGCGAGGTGACCTCGGTCGAGCTCCTGGGCGAGGACGAGACGGACGCAACCGTTGCGACCACCGCGGACGCGCTCGACTCGCCGGAAGGTGGGGGCGTCGCGGTGACCATGGCGCTCGACGAGGATGCGCTGCCCCTCCACGAGGACGCGCTCTTCAAGGTTCGCCCGCGTCTCTTCCTGGAGGGCAACTACTTCATCGACGTTCAGCCCGGCAGCCCCTCGGCGCCGGTCGTCGCTGAAGACCACACCTTCCCGGTCAACCGGACCTCGTACTCGGTCCAGCTCGACCAGGTCCTGACGACGCTCCAGTACGACGTGCGCCAGAACCTCCAGACGCTCCTCCAGGAGTTCGGCTCGGCGCTTTCGGTGCACGGCGGGGCCGACGGGCTCCGCAAGCTCAACCAGGCCGGCCCGAACCTCCAGTACTCGGCGCAGGTGGCCGAGTCCACGCGCGGCACGCAGGAGGGAGACCTGAGCGGGATGATCTCGGGGCTCTCGAAGGTCCTCGGAGGGCTTTCGAAGAGCGAGTCCGACCTGCGCGAGCTGGTCACGAACTTCCGGATCTTCACCGGCTCATTCGCCGCCGAGAGCGAAGCGCTCGGTCGCGCTGTCCAGCAGCTTCCCGAGACGCTTCGCGCCGCGCAGCCCGTCTTCGACAACCTGAACGCATCCTTCCCGTTCGTGCGGGCGTTCGCCCGCGAGGCGCTGCCGGGTGTCAGGACCTCGCCGGAGAGCCTCAGGGCGTCGCGCCCCTTCATCGAGCAACTCCGCCTGCTCACCTCGCCGCCCGAGCTTCAGGGCCTCGTCGCGGACCTGCGTCCCACGGTGCCCCGCCTGTGGACTTTGGGCCGCGAGAACATCGATCTCTTCAAGGAGACCCGCGCCTTCTCGTCATGCTTCAACGAGGTCGTCGTCCCCTGGTCGAAGGACGAGGTCCAGCCCGTCGACCCGGGGAACGTGTACCCACACGACGCCAACGGCGCGCAGGTGTTCGAGGAGGGCCCGTACGGGATCACGGGAACGGCGGTCGAGAGCCGCTCCGGTGACGCGAACGGCCAGAACCTCCGGGTCCTCGGCGGCTCGGGAGCGAATCTGGTGCGCTCGAACATCGGCGGGCTGGGCGACGTGGTCGCGCTCACGCCCTTCGAGCTGCTCGGGGCGATGCCGGCGCTGAGCGACTCCGCCAAGACGCCGTTCCGGCCGAACGTGAACTGCGAGACGCAGGAGCCGCCCAGCCTGGAGGGTGGCCTGGGGTCGCCGCCTGCCGATCAGACCCCGGTCCCCCGCAGCATGCAGGGCATCGGAGCGCTCGAAGGGCGCGGCGCCGACCGCTTCCGTTCGATGGTGGACCTGGTGAACGGCCTCTCCGACGTCTCGAGCCTCACGGACTCGAGCGACCGGAGCGTCGCGCGCGGCGCCGTCAGGGACATCGATCGCGCCCAGGCGTTCCTCGACGAGATCGGCCTGGCAACGGACCTCGAGCGTGCCCTGGGGGTGGAGGGCCGATGAAGAGGGTCATCCGCGACCACCTGCGCGACTTCCTGGCGATCCTCGCCCTCGCGATCTTCGCAACCGGGATCTCGTACTACATCTTCCAGGAGCAGCGCCTGCGGATTCCGATCCTGGAAGAGAAGCCCTTCGAGCTCAAGGCGGAGTTCCGGACCGCTCAGGCGGTCGTGCCCGGACAGGGGCAGACGGTCCGCGTCGCCGGCGTCGACGTCGGCGAGGTGAGTGAGGTCGAGCTTGTGGACGGGCGCGGCGTCATCACGTTCGACGTCGAGCGCAAGTACCTGCCGATCTACCGGGACGCAACGATGCTCATGCGCCCGACCACCGGGCTGAAGGACATGTTCTTCGACCTCGACCCAGGCTCGAGCGAGTCGGGGGAGTACGACGAGGGCGAGATCATCCCGATGACGAACACCCTCCCGGACGTGAACCTCGACGAGATCCTCGAGGCGCTCGACTCGGACACCCAGGCCTACCTGCGCATGCTCCTGGTCGGTGCCGGGGAAGGGCTCGACGGGAACGGGCAGAGGCTCGGGCGCCTGCTGGGGAACCTGGGGCCGATCCAGGACGATCTCTCGACCCTCAACCAGGAGGTCGCGAAGCGCCGCGCGGAGCTGTCCTCGATGGTCCACTCGTTCAACCTCCTGATGACCCGCGTCGGCCAGGTCGAGTCGGAGCTGACCAACCTTGTTTCCTCCTCGCGCCGGGCGCTCGGCGCGATCGCGGAGCGCGACCCCGACGTGCAGCGCTTCGTGGCCAGGCTGCCCGGCACGCTCGAGCAGGCAGAGACGACCCTGAACAACCTGGCCGAGTTCTCGGCGATCCTGGGGCCGACCTTCAACTCGCTGCGTCCCTTCGCCCGCAACCTGCCGGAGCTCAACGAGTCGAACATCCAGCTAGCCGAGAGCTCGACTCCCGTCGTGCGGGACCAGATCCGCCCGTTCGTTCGCTCGGCGCGCGAGCCGATCCCCGACCTCCGGAAGGCGGCGACCCGCTTCGGCGAGTCGACGCCGCACCTGCGCACCTCGTTCTCCAAGCTCAACCGCCTGGCGAACATGGCTGCCTTCAACCCGGGCGGCGCGGAGCCGTCCGGCGCGGCCGGGCGCGACGAGGGCTACCTCTACTGGGTCGCGTGGCTCGGCCACAACACCGCGAGCCTCTACTCGGCCGGCGACGGCAACGGCTACTACCGGCGCATCTACCTGTCCATGGGCTGCGAGCAGCTGAACGACCTGATCTCGGACCCGAACCCCGTGACCCAGCAGTTGACCCAGCTCGTGACGGGCTTCACCAACGCGGTGCTCGCCGAGGCCTGCCCCTAGACCATGCAAAAGCAAGCCCCTTCAGCCATCAGGATCCTCATCGCGGCAGCGTTCGCGGTGTCCTGCTTCGTGCTGCTCCTCTTCCTGTGGATCGCCTTCGGCGGGCCGGTCCCGTTCAAGGCGAAGAGCTACCAGATCACGGCGTACTTCCCCGAGGCCGCGCAGCTCGCTGTCGAGTCGGACGTGCGAATCGGCGGTGTCTCGGTCGGCAAGGTGAAGGAGACCGGGCTCGCTCCCATCGAGGCCCGGATCAACGGCAACGACACGACCGAGGCCGTGATCGAGATCGAGCCGCAGTACGCGCCGATCTCCGAGGACGCCGAGGCGATCCTGCGCCAGAAGACGCTCCTGGGCGAGACCTACATCGAGCTCACGTCGGGCACCGAGCCCGGGACCACCGGCGTGTCGCTCGGCGCCCAGGCCGGCGTGAGCGACGCAGAGGCGGACGAGATCGAATCCATCCCCGAGGGCGGGACCCTCGGCGTCTCGCAGACGACAGAGGCGAACCAGATCGACGAGTTCTTCAACGCGCTCGACGAAGAGACCCGCATGTCGTTCCGCCGCTGGCAGGCATCGGCGGCCGTCGCCATCCGTGACCGCGGCCTTGATCTGAACGACGCCCTGGGCAACCTCGCTCCGTTCATCACGGACACGAGCGACCTTCTGGAGGTGCTCGATCGCCAGGAAGTGGCGCTTCAGGGCGCGGTGCGCGACACCGGCACGACTTTCGAGGCGCTCTCGTCGCGCGGCGACGAGCTGACGAACGCGATCCGTGGCGGCAGGAACACGTTCTCCGCGCTTGCCTCAGAGCAGGAGGCGCTGGCCGACCTCTTCCAGATCCTCCCGACGTTCCAGCGCGAGTCCCGGGCGACGCTGATCCGCCTCGACCAGTTCCAGGAGAACGCGACCCCGACGATCGAGGCGCTGATGCCCGTGGCGCAGAAGCTCAGCCCCACCCTCGAGGACGTCAGGCGCCTCGCGCCGAACCTGCGGAACCTCTTCTACGACCTGCGCATCCTGAATCGCGTCTCCCTCAAGGGGCTGCCCGCACTCCGCAGCTTCCTCACCGGCGTTGCGCCCGTCATCGACGAGCTCGAGCACTTCCTCGCGAACCTGAACCCGCTCATCCGCTACCTCGGCTACCAGAAGTCCACGGTCGCCGACTTCATGACCGGACCGGGCGCGGCGATGTCCGGTGCCCTCGACGGCTTCCCCTCCGACCCGGCCCGGCGCCACTTCCTGCGCCAGCTGACCGTCGCGGGAACCGAGACCCTCTCGATCCACCCGAACCGGCTCAACACGAACCGCGGGAACGGATACGTCGCCGACGGCGTCCTGAACGGGATCCAGGCGGCGGCGAACGGCATCTTCCCGAACTTCGATTGCCGCAATACCGACTACCTCCCGTTCGATCCCGCGGTTGAGTCGAAGTCCGACGAGGAGGAGCTCGAGGCGGGCGAGACCGATCCGGACCTCAACATGGGCAATCCTCCGAGCGCGAGCTACGCCCCGTGCTACATCGAGGGCGACTTCCCGGGTGGCGCCGTCTTCGGCGACGGGGACCGCGGAGTCGAGATCCGACAGGACCCGTAGGCCGGCGCGCCCCTCAATAGGGTTGCGAAATGTCACTTCAAGGCCGGACCGTTGTCATGTCGGGCGGGAGCCGGGGGATCGGCCTCGCGATCGCGAAGAGGATCGCGCAGGACGGGGCGAACCTCGTCCTGATCGCAAAGACCGCGGAGCCTCATCCGAAGTTGCCCGGAACCGTTTTCACGGCCGCCGAGGAGATCGAGGAGGCGGGCGGGCAGGCGCTGCCGATCGTGGGCGACGTGCGCGACGAGAATCAGGTGGCGGCCGCGGTCACCCAGGCGGTCGAGAAGTTCGGCGGCGTGGACGTCGTCGTCAACAACGCCTCCGCGATCAACCTCTCGCCGATGGCGGACCTCGAGGTGAAGCGGTTCGACCTGATGCAGTCGATCAACTCCCGTGGGACCTTCGTCCTGACCAAGGCGGCCCTACCGCACCTGCGCGAGTCCGAGCATGCCCACGTCCTCACCCTTTCGCCGCCCCTCTCCGCCGATCCGAAGTGGCTCAAGGGGAACTCGGCGTACACGCTGTCGAAGATGGGCATGACCATGCTCACCCTCGGGCTCGCCCAGGACGAGGCTGAGAACGGCGTGGCCGCCAACTGCCTCTGGCCGCGAACGATCATCGCGACCGCGGCCGTCCAGAACCTCCTTGGCGGCGACGAGGCGATGGCCCGGGCCCGCACGCCCGACATCTACGCCGACGCCGCTTACGCGATCCTCGCTCGTGATCCGCGCGAATGCACCGGGAACGCCTATATCGACGACGAGGTGCTCGCCGAGGAGGGGATCACCGATCTCTCGAAGTACTCAGCCCCCGATGCCGAACTGGTTCTCGACCTTTTCGTGGACGGCTGGCCGGAGTAGCGGTAGCGCGAGCGGCGGCCGCCCCCAGTTTGCGGTCCCTGGGCGCTAGGGAACGCGGTAGCGCTCGGCGCGGATCTCGCCGTCGCGAACGCTCATTCTGTCGTTCGGCTGCGCAGAGGCCAGCTTCGGCAGGCCCGCCATGACGATGTTCACGAACACGGGCTTGGGCTCGCCGTTCTTCAGGGGCAGGTTGCGCTTGACGTATGCGGTTGCGGCCTTCGGCGAGTTGCACGGGTCCTGATAGGTGCTGCCTCCCTGGGTGCAGTTGAAGCCGTTCTGCTCCGTGATCTCGCCTCCGCTCGAGAACGTCTTGGCCACGAAGCCGTTCGTGCGGATCTCGGTCGGCGATGTGGAGATGATCACCCGCGTCCCGATGAAGACGTTGTAGGGAACGCTCGAAATCCCGATGCGCTGCCTGGCGCGGATCCTGAGCGCGTCCCCCTTTCGCAGGCCGTCGATGCGAAGCGACCTCACCACCCGGCGCCCCTTGTTTCCGCTGGGCTCGATCGGGACCGTGTCGCGCATCTTCGCGCCTCCTTCCTGCACAGCCGGCCGCGGGATCGCGCCTCGCTCGAGCAGCCCGTCGACGCGGCCCTTGTCGCCGTCGACGGAGCCGTCGGGGCGATCGGCGCCGACGACGACCACGTCCCCGGATCCCGCGTTCTCGTGATCGGCGGAGGCGACGACGTTCAAGAAGCAGGCATCCGGCGGACAGGGCAGGTTGCCCAGGTTCCTGACCCGCTGAACGGCGTCGGAGAAGACAAGGACACAGTGGTGATTCCGGTTCGGGCGCTTCTGGTTGCACCGTCTGGTGTCGACGCCCGAAATCGGGTCCGCGTTCGACCCGCCCGTTGCGGTGGAGCTCGACGCCAGGACCACCTGCCCGTCCATTCGCGGGCTGTAGCTGTACTGGCTGCCGATGCAGCGCGGCTCGAAGGTGACGCATGTCGTGGACAGCTGCAATTCCGCGGTCGCCCGAAGGACGTCACCGCGCCGCAGGCCGCCGCCGGCCTTGACCCGCTCGGAGAGGACGACGAAGGGCTGCGCGCCCCGCGACCGGGTGATTGGGATCGTGGCCCTCGTCTCGTTGTTGCCACGCGAGTCGATGGACGCGATCAGGGCCGGCTCGACCTCCCCTCGCGCCGCGTGCGCAGGCAGCGCAAGCCCTCCGGCGCCCGCCAGTACCACGGCGAGCACCGCGGCTCGCGTCCGGCCCCTGCCCTTCGCATCCATGTGCGAAGTCTCGCAAACGGGTTGGCGCCAATGCTCTATCTCACGGGGTGAACCTGAGCAACCTCGGTTAGCTCACAAGGCGCCGGGGTAGCGCCCAGCCAAGGTCAAACCGATTGAAAGGGGCAGAGCAATGCCAAGTCTGAAACGTTCGAAGCCGAAGACCGTCACGGATCGCGTCAAGGCCGCCGGCGCAGCGGCCGGAGACGCCGGCAAGGCCGTTGGCAACGCGGCGCAGGCCGCCGGAGAGGTCGTCGCCGAAGGCGCCAAGACCGTCCGCGACCGCGCGGTCGCGACCACGAAGAGCTCGCCTTCCGGCCTCGAGTCGACGCGCGGCAAGGCCGTCGCAGCGGTTGGAGCCGCCGGAGCCGCAGCCGGTGCCGTCGCGTTCTGGAAGAGGTCCCAGGGCGACGAGCCCGATGTGGTCGTGGACCCCTCAGAGAAGGAGCCGACGTCGGTGACGACGACCCAGACCGCCGAGGCGAAGGCCGCCAAGGAAGCGGCATCTTCGGAGAACGGAGGCTCGAGCTAGGACTCGACCGGTTCGATGAGAGCCCGGATGATCCCCCAGTTCGCGTGTGACGATCCGCACACTTCGGGTTTTTCGCGGACGGAATTGAGTGAGGCGGGGGTAATCGAGGTATACGGGTCCGTGATGGGGAATGCGGACGATCCAAACGCCGCTCTGAGCCGATGACCGTCCTCATGGACGAGGGAACCGAGCTCGGCAACGGGCGCTATGTGCTTCAGAGCCGCCTGGGCCGGGGCGGCGCGGCGACCGTGTGGCTGGCCGAGGACACGGTGCTGGAGCGCCCGGTCGCGGTCAAGGTCCTCTCCGAGGGGCTCGCCGCCGACGAGAGTTGGCTGGCGCGCTTCGGCCGGGAGGCCCGCTTGGCGGCAGGGCTCTCGCACCCGAACCTGGTCTCCGTCTATGACTTCGCAGCGGACGAGCGCCCGTACATCGTCATGGCGCACATGCCGGGAGGATCCCTCTGGGATCGCCTCCAGGAGGGCGACGCGTCAGACCCCGAAGACCTCATGCACGATCTCCTCTCGGCGCTGGTCGCGATCCACTCTGGCGGGATCATCCACCGCGACATCAAGCCGGGGAACGTGCTCTTCGACCGCGACGGGACCGCATGCCTGACCGATTTCGGCGTCGCCCGGCCGGAGGACGCGACGTCGCTGACGCAGACCGGCCACATTCCGGGCACGGCCCGCTTCATGGCGCCCGAGCTATGGCAGGGCCACCCCGCCGACGAGCGGACGGACCTCTACGCCACGGGCATCGTGCTGCGGCAAGCGATCGGGAACGATGCGCCTGAGCCCATCCTCGACCTGATCGAGCGCCTCGCCGCCGAGGAGCCCGCGGACAGGCCGGCATCTGCGGCGGCCGCGCTGGCCGAGATGGGTGGAGCCGAGCCCACCCCGACGGCGCCGCTCGAGCCGGACGGCCGCGCGGAGGCCCAGACGCCACGCACCTTGGTCATCCAGCCCGAGACACGGTCGCATCGTCGCGCCGCGATCGCTGGCCTTGCGGTGCTCGCGATCGTCGCCGTCGTCGCAATCGCGCAGGCCATCGGAAGCGGGGACGAGGATTCCCCGGCAGGATCCGGCGGACACAACGGCGTCGAGCGACTCACAAAACGACAAGTCCGACAGCGGCAACGGCGATTCCGGATCTGGCTCCGGAGGCGGCTCAGGCCCCGAAAAGCAGGTGAGCAACGAAACGCCGCCCGCCGTGGACCCGGTCGCGCTGGACCAGGAGGGCAGGGCGTTGATCGACGCGGGCGACCCGGAGGCGGCAATTCCCATCCTCCAGCAGGCCGTGGACTACTACCCCGAGGACTCGCGCGACATCAACTACGCCTACTCGCTCTACAACCTCGGCGAGGCGCTGCTCCTGGCGGGCCGCCCCGACGAAGCGATTCCCTACCTCGAAAAGCGCATGACCTTCGACGACGGCCAGCTCGGCACGGTCCAGGCGACGCTCGATGAGGCGTACGAGGCGGCCGGAGTCTCATCGGGCGGAGGCAGCGAAGGCAAGCCGGAGAAGGAAAAGGCCCCGCCCGGCCAGGAGAAGAAGGACGACTAGGACCGGTTTCCCAGGGCGAGGCCTGTCTCGGCGTCGATGCCGAAGGTCCAGCCGGGGTGCTCCCGCGTCCAGCGCTCGACGATTTCGCGCTCCGGTGCCCGGTCCGCGTCGTCGAGGGCCACGAGGCCCCGCTCCCCGACCCGGCCGGCGAGCGCATCCATGGCGGGGTAGCGGCTGTGGGACATGCCCTCGCCGTATCCCGGCGGGCCGTCGATCAGCAGCAGGTCGATCTCTTCAGGGAGATGAGCTACCGATTCGCCGGAGTACCACGGCGCTCCCGCCCAGCTCGAGACGTGAGGCTCCAGCGAGGATGTGATCACTTCGACCACGTCGCCCAGCCCCTCGCGGTCGATCTGGGAGCGGACGAGGCCGGCCCAGGCGGGGTCGTGCTCGAGCGTGGTCACAGTGCCTCCACGCTCAGCCAGAAGGCGCCCGATGACGATCGAGGAGATGCCCGACCCCAGCTCGACCACGGTCCGGCGCCCGGCGAGCGCGATCTCGTTCAGGACCGCAACGAGGGCCGCGGGCCTGAGGGCGCCTTCGGTCCACGGCAGGTACGGCCGCCCGTCGAGGAGGGGTCTCAGGACCTGCCAGGCCCAGGCGTCCCGGTCCGGCGGGTCAGGCGGAGCGCTCAGAGGCCCTTGAACTCCGGCTCGCGCTTCTGCGCGAACGCCATGACCCCCTCGACGAAGTCCTTCGAGTGGCCCATCTCCCGCTGCTGGTCCGCCTCGGCCTCGAGCTGCCCCGCGAGGTCGGCGTAGACGCGGCGGTTCAGAAGCGCCTTCGCGCCAGCGTATGAGCGGGTCGGGCCCTTCGCGAGGCGCTCGACCAGGGCTCGGGACTCGCTGTGGAGCGACTCATCCGGCACCACCGCGTTCACGAGGCCCCACTCGAGCGCCTTCGAGGCGCTGACTCGCTCGCCGAGCATCATCATCTCGGCCGCTCGAGCCAGGCCGACCCGCGCGGGGACGAAGGCGGTCGAGCCCCCGTCGGGGACGAGGCCGATGTTGACAAAGGCCAGGAGGAAGAACGAGGAGTGCGCGGCAACGATGAGGTCTGCCGAGAGCGCGAGCGAGCAGCCGATGCCCGCGGCGGGCCCGTTCACGGCGGATACGACCGGCTTCGGCATGTCACGGACCGCGTGGATGATCGGGTGGTAGCGCTCGCGAAGGCGTTTCGACAGGTCGAAGTTGCCGTCTGCGTCGAGCGAGTCGGAGGTGTCCTCGCGGGTTTCCGTCAGGTCGGCGCCGGACGAGAACGCGCGACCCGCGCCCGTCAGGAGGACCGCGCGCACGGCCTCGTCAGCGGCAACGGTCTCCAGCGCCCGCCGGAGGTCGTCCCCGAGCTGGAAGTTCCACGCGTTCAGGGCCTCCGGCCGGTTGAGCTCGACCGTCGCCACACCATCGGCGACCTCGAGGTTGACGGTTTCGAACTCAGGCACTGGCTTTCTCCTTGGGCTTGGGCTTCGGCTTGGGCTTGGCCACCTTCCTGTACCCGCCGTCCTCGGTCAGGCGGTATGCGACACCCTTCTTCCCGTCCGGCACGCCGAGTGCCCGGAGGTCGGTGGTGATGGGCCGGTACCAGGTGGTGACGGGTATGTCGTCGACGACGCGAACGTAGTGCGGCCGCGCCTTCTCCGGCAGTGCCGAGAGGGCATCGACGAGGTCGGCAAGGGTCAGCTTCTGCCCCTGGCGGAGCTTGACGGCCCCTACGGCCAGCGTGCCCGAGCCGCCGGGGTCGGGCACCCCGAAGCAGACGGCGAGGTCCACCGCCGGAATGGACCACAGCGCGTCCCGGACGGGAGTGGGGGCGAACGGCCCGTCCGCCGTGCGGATCAGCGTCGCGATCGAGTCCAGGAGCCAGAAGTCGCCGTCGGCGTCGCGGCGGAAGAGGTCGCCGGTCGCGACCCACGCATCGTCCGGCCGGAACACGCCGCGCAGTGGCGTCTCGGCCGTGGGGTTCACATCCGGATTGACCTCTGATACCAGGACGCCGATCTCGTTCGTGTCGCACTCGCGGGCGAAGCCGTCATCGGTTGCGAGGAGCTTCCCGCCGTCCAGGTCGAGGGCCGCGATGCGGACGCGCGCGGACCCCGGCAGGGGCCTTCCCATCGCGCCGACCTTCTGCCCCGAGACGTTCGCGAGGACCACCTCACCCTGGGTGGACGCGTAGAACTCGACGATGCGGGCGGGGGAGAACCTCTCGACCACGCGGGCCCAGAGTCCCCTTGGCATTCCCGAGCCCATGAAAAGACGGACCGGATGATGTCGCTCGTTCGGGTTGGGGGGCGCTTCGACGAGGTCTCGCAGCATCGTCCACGTGTACGTGCCGACCGTGACGCCGTAGCGACGCACCTCGTCCCAGAACGTCGCGGGGTCGAAATCGCGCGCCATCGCTATCCGGGCGCCACCCGCGATCGCTCCCCCCAGGCTCACCATCAGACCGGACGGGTGGTAGACGGGCGTGACCGAATACACGGTGTCCGCCTCCGACAGCGAGGCGGACGCCGCCGTCCCGAACGCCGAGAGGATCCAACGCCTGTTGGTGATCCGGTTCGGGCGCGTGCGGTCGCCCGAGCCCGTGAAGAGGATGAACGCCAGGTCCCGCGCCCTGCCCGGGTTCGGCTTGTACCAGCCCGGGATCTTCACCTTGTCGGGGTCGATCCGCTCCATGTCGACCACGCCCGAGCCCAGGTCGCGCGGCCCGGCTCCACCGCCCAGGACCAGGACCTGCACGCCCGCTGTGGCCGCAACCTCCATGTGCTCGGGGTCGGAGACGACCCGGCCGATCTCTCCGAGCTCGGCCTCTCGCTCGACCTCGCCGTCGGGCCGGAGGAGGACCGCCACCGCTCCCAGGCGATTGAGCGCGGCGACGACCGTGAGCGCTGTGGGGCGAGGCTCCATCAGCACGCCCACGTGCTCGCCCTGGTGGACGCCGATCGAGATCAGGCCGCGGACGATGGAGTCGATGCGGTGCTTGGCGGCGGCGTGCGTGTGCGCCCGGTCCTCGAACAGGAAGAAGACCTGCTCGGGGTGGTCGGCGGCCTGCTCGTCGAGGAGCTTTCCGAGCGAGATGCGGGTGCGAGGGCGCACCTGATCGAGGCGGATGAGCCGGGGCAGCTCCGCGATCGCCTCGGAGCCGATGGTGCGCACGCTCGAAGCCGTTCTTGCGACGCCGGTGAAGAGCGAGCGCGCCAGGTTGGAGGCGACGCCCCCGGCGAGCGAGAGGCCGTAGCCCGCACGAGCGGTAGCGCCTGGGCTCTCGAGCTCGGTGGACGTCTCGACGCGGCGAATGGTGTCGGGCAGCTCGGCGTCCGCGTCGCGCCAGCGGGTCCATCCGGCGACGGACGGCCAGGTGGTCGCGCTGGAAGCGGACCCGACGACCAGCCCAAAGTGCCCGGCGCGAAGGCTGAGCTCGTACACGTCGGCGCGCGGCGCGGCGCGGACGATCGCGCGTACCGCGGCGGCCGGCGCGATCTCGTCGACCTCGCCCACGACGGTCAGGATCGGGCACTCGATGTCGGCCAGCGTGACGAGGCGCTCGTCGATCACGAAGCCACCCTCGAGCATCCGGTTGTGCGCGACGAACTGGTTCAGGAAGTCCGCCAGAGCGGGCCCTGGCCAGGCGACCCAGCCGTCGGCCTGCAGGAAGCGGCGCTGCCGCTCGCGCGGGAGCAGCGCGTCGCGGTCGTGGAGCTGCCGGACGAAGTCGAGCTGCTGGCGCGCGGCCTTGACGGGGTCGAGCATCCGGAAGCCCATGCGCGACATCCACGCGGGCACGGCCGTGCGGGCGAGGGGGCTGACGGCAAGCACGTCGGCGACGCGCGTCGCGACTTCCTCGGGGATCCCGAGCGGCATCGCCGCGGCCGTGTCGACGGGGCTGCCGAAGGTGATGAGGCTCGCCAGTCCCTCGCCTCTGCGCAGGGCGGCGGCCTGGTAGCAGAACATCCCGCCCTGGCTGTAGCCGCCGAGGTGCGGGTCCTTCCCGGTTTCCTTCCGCACGCGGTCGACGGCGTCTGAGACGGCCAGGACGTGGTCGGTAAGCGTCCGCTCGAGCCCGCCCTCCTCGTGCTCGGGGGCCCCGAAGTCGACGACCCAGGGGTCGACGCCCTGGGAGTGAAGGGTGCCCACCGCCGTCGAGGAGGGGGAGACGTCGTACACCTCCGCCGCCAGCATCATGGGCGGCACCAGGATGACCGGGGCTCCCGTCTCCTCGCCCTCGGCGGGCGGGAAGTAGCGGCGAAGGCGGTAGATCGGACGGGTGGCCACCACGTCGAACGGTGAGGCCTCCTCGCCCGTCTCGAGGCCACCGAAGCGCGCGACCTCCAAGGCGTTCTGGGCCGCGGCACCGGCACGGGAAACTGGGCTTAGGATCGCGTCCAGCGGGTTCACGGATCCCGAACCCTATTTGCTGGCAGCGGGGCGAACTCCGGCTACTTCTTGATCGTGACCCGAAGCTTGGCGGGTGATGAGTCGGTGTTGCCCGCCGAATCCTGGGCTCACTCCGGCCTCCGTCAACTAGCTCCCGCGGGGAGCCCGTCCTCCTGTCGCGCGCTCGCCCGCCTCGATCAGCTCGTCCCGGAAATCGGGATGCGCGATCGCGGCCAGCGCCTGAGCGCGCTGGTGGACGGTCTTTCCCTGGAGCTCGGCGGCGCCGAACTCGGTCACGACCACGTCGACCTGGTGGCGAGGCGTGGTGATCACCGCTCCGGCCTCGAACCACGGGACGATGCGGCTCTGCAGCTCGCCTTCCTCCGGCTCGAACGTGGCGTGGAAGCACAGGAGCGAGCGGTCCTCGACCTCGAGCGCCGGCCCCGCGACGAAGTCCTCGTGGCCGCCGATGCCGGAGAACTGGGCGCCGTTGATCGTGTCGGCGACAACCTGGCCGTGGACGTCGATCGCGAGCGCTCCGTTGATGGTGACCATGTTCCGGTTGCGGGCGATCGCCTCGGTCGAGTTGACGAGCTCGACGGGGAGGAACGCGACGTCCTCGTTCTCGTGGAGCCATTCGTAAAGCTCCTCCGAGCCCGCCGCGAAGGTGGCGACCGAGACGCCGTCGTAGCACCCCTTGTGGGCGTTCGAGACCTTGCCCGCCTGGTGGAGAGCCATCAGGCCGGTCGTGAACATCTCGGAGTGGACGCCGAAGTCACCTCGCTCGCCCTTGGCGAGCTCGGCCGCGATTGCGGACGGGATCGTGCCGATGCCGGTCTGAAGCGTCGCGCCTTCGGGGATGAAGGCCGCGGCGTGCTTCGCGATCGCGAGATCGGCGTCCGAGGGCTCGGCCTCGGGGAGAGGCAGCGGCGAGCCGTCGCCCTCGATGAGGATGTCGATCTCGTCGACCTTCAGCGCGTGCAGGTGGTCGGGGGCGACGCCGAAGGTGCGCGGGTAGTTGGGCGACACCTCAACCACCAGGAGGCGGTCCGAGTCGCCCGCCGCGCGGATCAGCTCGGAGGAGGTTCCGCCGGCGTGCAGGGAGAGCGAGCACCACCCTTCGGAGTCCGGAGGCGCGGCGGCGGTCGCCATGACGCGCGGGCTCTGCTCCTCGAGCAGGGGCGCGAACCGGCGGAAGTCGGCGGCGGCGAACGAGATGTTCGCTCCCGCATCGCGGAGCGCCCGCTCGAACGGGCCGAAGAAGCCCGACAGGTAGTGGACGTTCGGGTGGTTGAAGAGCTCGGTGCCCACGCCCAGAAGGGCGCCGTAGACCTTCAGGTCCTGCCAGTCGTCGCGCTCGCCGAGCGCCGCCATGAAGTTCGGCGGCTGGCCCGTGGCGAGCGGGATGCCAAGCGTGTCGGCGGGGTGGAGGCGGGCAGCGGCTTCGGCGCGGGTCAGGGTCTCGGCCACGCTCGCAATCTATGCGGTCTGCGCTTAGACTGGAATGCGTGGAATCGGGGATCCGCGAAGTCGAGGACAACGCCGAGGCGACCGAGGCCTGGAACGGCCCGCTGTACGAGATCTGGATCAAGTACCGCGATCTGACCGCTGACGCCCTACGGGCACACAGCGATAACGCGATCAGAGTTCTCCCACCGAGCAAGGGAGACCGCGTGCTGGACATCGGCTGCGGCCTCGGGGACACGACGACTCGCCTGGCCGAGATGGTGGGGGAGGGCGGCAGCGCACACGGAGTAGATGTCGCCGAGCGGATGATCGAGACGGCAATCGAGGAGGCTCGGGAGCGTGGCGACGCGCACACGACTTTCGCGGTCCAGGACGTTGAGACTCAGCCGTTCGACCGTGAGTTCGACTACGCGTTCTCGAGGATGGGAACGATGTTCTTCGCGAACCCGGTCGTCGCGCTCCGCAATGTCCGCGAGGCGCTGGCCCCCGGTGGCGTTCTCAACATGGTCGTCTGGCGGCGAAAGCTCGACAACGACATGATGCATCGGGCCGAGCTGGTGGTGGCCGAGTATCTGGAGGAGCCCGAGGAATCCGACGCGCCGCGTTGCGGACCCGGTCCGTTCTCGATGGCCAACGCCGACACCGTCACCGACGTGCTGGTCCACGCCGGATTTGCCGACATTCACCTAACCCGCCAGGACCTTCCCTACAAGATCGGCACCGACCTCGATCAGGCCGTCGCGTTCAACATGGATCTCGGCCCGGCGGCGGAGGTTCTGAGGATGTGGGGTGAGCGGATCGCCGAGATCCGCCCGAAGATCAAGGCCGATCTGGAAACCGCGCTCAGCGATTTCGTCCAAGCTGACGGGTCCGTGGTGGCGCCCGCATCCACCTGGGCGATCTCGGCACGGAACCCCGCCTGAGCATCCCGCCGATATTGTCCCGCTCGTGACGAGCGTTCGCGACGCCACATACGAGCTGTTCCGCCGCCACGGGATGACCACGATGTTCGGCAATCCCGGCTCGACGGAGCTGCCCATGCTCGCCGACTTCCCGTCGGACTTCCGCTACGTGCTCGGGCTCCAGGAGCTCGTCGTAATGGGCATGGCCGACGGCTACGCGCAGGCGTCCGGGACCGTCGGCCACGCGAACCTCCACACGGCGCCGGGGGTCGGCAACGCAATGGGCGGGATCTTCAACGCCCAGGCGAACCACGCCCCGCTGCTGGTCACCGCCGGCCAGCAGGTTCGCCCGCATATCGGCATTCAGGCGAACCTGACCAACCGGGACGCGATCCGCATGCCGCACCCGCTCGTCAAGTCGAGCTACGAGCCGGCCCGCGCCGCGGACGTGCCGCACGCGATCGCGCGCGCGATCCACCTCGCCAAGACGCCGCCGAAGGGCCCAGCCTTCGTCTCGGTCCCGATGGACGACTGGGACGCCGAGGCGGATCCGGCCGCCACCGACCGGATCATCAAGCGGCATGTCGCCGGGGCGCCGGCCCCGGATCCCGATGCCATAGAAGCCCTGGCCGTCTCGCTCGAGAAGGCGTCGAGGCCGGTGATGATCGCCGGCCCGGACATCGACGCGTCCGGCGCCTGGGATGTCGGGGTTGAGTTCGCCGAGAAGCAGAACCTTCCGGTCTTCGCGATCCCCGCCACCGGTGGAGGGCGCATCGGCTTCCCCGAGGGCCATCCCAACTTCCGCGGCGTCCTGCCCCCCGGGATCGCGCCGGTCGCGGACACCCTCAAGGGCTTCGACCTGATTCTCGTCGTCGGATCTTCGGTCTTCCCGTATTACCCCTACCTGCCCGGGGAGTACCTGCCCGAGGGGGCCGAACTCGTCCAGCTGACGTCAGACCCGGAGGAGGCCGCCCGCGCTCCGATGGGCCACGCCGTCGTCGGCGACGTGAAGAAGGGGCTCGAGCACCTCCTCGGCCGGGTCGGAGAGGCGGACCGCGACATCGGCGAGTCCCTGCCGGATCCGATCGCCGGCGAGGACCAGAGCCCCATCACGGGCACGGCCGCGATGCACGCTCTCAGAAACGCCTTCCCCGACGACGGCATCGTCGTCCTCGAGGCTCCATCTTCCACGCTCGCGCTCCGCAACCAGCTTCGGATCTCCCGTCCCGGCTCATATTTCTTCGGCGCCGGCGGAGGGCTCGGGTTCGGCCTCGCGGCCGCGGTCGGCGTCCAGCTCGCTCAGCCCGACCGGCCGGTCGTCTGCGTGATCGGCGAGGGCTCCGCGCAGTACGCGATCACGGCCCTGTGGACCGCCGCCGCCTACGACGTCCCGATGACGGTTCTGGTTCTCCGGAACTCCGAGTACGCGATCCTGAAGTGGTTCGCGATGGTCGAGCAGGTCGAAAACGCGCCCGGCCTGGACCTGCCCGCGCTCGACACGGCCGCGATAGCCGCCGCATACGGCCTCTCGACGGAGAAGGTCGAGGACGCGGACGCGTTGACGGAAGCGCTCAGGACCGCGATCGCGTCGCCGGGTCCCGCGCTTGTCGAGGTGGGGATCGCGCCCGGCATGTGGCTTTTCTAGAGGTCCTTCCGTGACGATCGCAGCCCCTGACCGCGCGCCCGACTGGGTCGCCGAGGGCACGCCTGAGCCCCTTCGAACCGACCTCGCCCGGCTCGTGGGCGAAAGCGCCGTCCTGGGCCGGGCAACCGATCTGGTGCGCTACGCGTCGGATGCCAGCCCCTACCGGCTGATCCCGCAGGTGGTCGTCCAGCCGCGTGACCCGGCCGGTGTCGCCCGCGTCATCGCCTATGGGCGCGAGAACGGGATCCCGGTCACGTTCCGCGCGGGCGGGACGAGCCTGAACGGGCAGGGCCAGGGCTCCGGCATTCTGGTCGACGTCAGGCGCCATTGGCGCGGGATCGAGGTTCTCGACGAGGAAGCGTCCCGCGTGAAGGTCCGGCCGGGCACCGTGCTCGGGCACGCCAATCGGGTGCTCAGCCGCAACCACCGCAAGCTCGGCCCGGACCCCGCCTCGACGGACATCGCGACCGTGGGGGGCGTCGTCGCGAACAACTCCGGTGGGATGCGGTGCGGCACCCGCTTCGACTCCTACCGGACCGTGTGCGACATGACGTTCATGACCGCGAGCGGGACGGTGATCGATACCTCCGACCCCGGTGCGGGCGCCCTCTTCCAGGCGGAGGAGCCCGAGTTGGCGGCCGGCCTGGCCGAGTTGCGGGACGAGATCCGCGCCGACCAGGCCCTGGCCGCGCGGATCCGCCACAAGTACGAGATCAAGAACACCACCGGCTATCGCCTGTGCGCCTTCCTGGATGCCGACGAGCCGGTCGAGATCTTCCGGCGCCTGATCGTCGGCTCCGAGGGGACTCTGGCGCTGATCTGCGACGCGACCTTCGAGACGCTCCCGGTGCCGGCTCACACCACGACGGCCTGGCTTCACTTCGCGGGCATCCCCGAGGCCTGCGCGCCCGTCCCCGACCTGGTCGCGCTCGGCGCGAGCGCGGTCGAGCTGATGGTCGCGCCCGCGTTGATGGTCGCGGCGATGAACATCCCGGGCGCACCCCAGGACTGGCTCGAGCTCCCTCCCGAGTCGGCGGTGCTCCTGGTCGAGTTCGGGGCGGACGAGGAGGCGTCGCTGGGCGAGAAGGAGAGCGCGGCGATCGCCGCCGTCGGCGAGGACAGTCTGATCCGGCCCGCCGACTTCACCCGCGAGCGGGAGAAGATCGGCGTCAACTGGCGCGTCCGCGAGGGCCTCCACGGCCTGGTGGGGCGCCTGCGGGTTCCCGGCACCGCCCTCATCGTCGAAGACGTCTGCGTGCCCCCTGCCCGCATCGCCGAGGCGGCGAAGGACATCCAGGCGCTCCTTGGAGAGCACGGCTACCTGACCGGGGTCGCCGGTCACACGTCGGCCGGGAACCTCCACTTCATGCTCACCCCGGACTTCGCCAAGCAGGAGGACCTCGACAGCTACGAGGCCTTCATGGAGGGCCTGGTCGGCCTCATTTGCGACAAGTACGACGGCTCGCTCAAGGCGGAGCACGGCACGGGGGTGAACATGGCCCCTTACGTCGTCCGCGAGTGGGGCGAGCAGGCGACCGGGCTCATGTGGCGGGTGAAGCGCCTCGCCGACCCGGACGGAGTGCTCGGCCCCGGGGTTCTGATGAACGACGACCCGGCCGTCCACCTTCAGAACCTGAAGACGACGCCGGAGGTCGAGGAGGTCGTGAACCACTGCGTGGAATGCGGCTTCTGCGAGCCCGCCTGCCCGAGCCAGGATCTGACCACGACGCCGCGCCAGCGCATCGTGCTGAGGCGCGAGATGGCGCGGCAGACGGAGGGGTCGCCGGTGGCGAAGGCCCTGGCAGCGGAATTCGAGTACGACGGGCTCGAGACGTGCGCAGCCGACGGATCGTGCGTCCTGGCCTGCCCGCTCTCGATCGACACCGGCAAGCTGGTCAAGGAGCTCCGGGCGAAGGAGCATTCAAGGCTCGAAGAGGCGGTTGCGCTCCGGGCCGCTCGGAGCTGGGGCACGGTCGAACACGCGTCGCGCGCAGGCCTCAGGCTCGGCCCGCTCGCCGAGCGGGTCGGTGGGGGAGACCTGCCGAAGCCCGCGCAGCCGCTGCCCGGATCGACCTCACGCGAGGGCGCGGCGGCCGTCTACTTCCCGTCTTGCACGAACCGCATGATGGGCGCGTCGAAGAAGGCGAAGCCCGGCCCCAGCCTTGCCGACGCCACGGTCGCGGTCTCCGAGCGGGCGGGCATGCCGGTCTGGATCCCTCCCGACGTCGGGGGTAGCTGCTGCGGCGTCCCCTGGTCCTCAAAGGGCCACCGCGACGGCCATGCGTGGATGGCGCGCCAGACGTTCGAGAAGCTCTGGGCCTGGTCGGGCGAGGGCAGCCTGCCGATCGTGAGCGATGCCTCCTCGTGCACGCTCGGCCTCACCGCGGAGACCGCAGCCGCGCTGCCGGAGGAGCTTCAGACCCGTCACGCCGAGCTGGAGATCCTGGACTCGGTCGAGTGGCTCGAGCGCCTGTTGCCGAACCTGGGCCTGACCCGAAAGCTCGGCCGGGTGGCGATCCACCCGACGTGCGCCACGCGCCATCTCGGCCTGGCGGCGCGCCTCTCCGCCGTTGCCGCGGAGATGGCGGACGAGGTGGCCGTACCCGCCGCCGCGCGTTGCTGCGGGTTCGCAGGCGACCGCGGCATGCTGCACCCTGAGCTCACCGCCTCTGCAACGGCGCCCCAGGCCGCGGAGTTGCGGGAGCGCGGCCCGTTCGACGCCTATCTCTCGACCAACAGGACGTGCGAGATCGGCATGGAGCGCGCCACCGGCGAGCCCTACGGCTCGATCATCCTCGCGCTCGAAGAGCTGACTCGCTAGCGCGGCGGCAGGGGCGACGAGCCCGGCGCTCTGAGACCGTCGAGGATCACTGCCATGAAGCGCTGCCACGACGTGGCGGTCACGAACGGCCCGCTCGACCCCGGGGTGGAGGTTCCGAGCCCGCACATGAGCATCGGGATGTCCTCGGCCTCCGCGTCGGCGCGGATGTGGCCGGTGTCCTGGGCGCGAGTCATCAGCTCGCGCGCGAGCTCGAGCAGGCCAACCTTCTGCGCTGCTGCCTGCATGGCCTCGGGGCGGTCGCGCATGACTTCGTTGATCGCGCGGTCGATGGCCTGAAGCTCCGCGCCGCGGAAGAGGTAGCGCTCGAAGGCCGGCCCGGGATCATCCTCTGCCAAGGCCTCGTTCGCGAGTTCGGCAAGGCGCTCGAATCGGCGCTCGGTGAGCGCGTAGATCAAGTCCTCCTTGGTGGGGAAGTGGCGGTAGACCGTGCCCACGCCAAGCCCAGCGGCGCGCGCGATGTCGTCCATCTGCGTGTCGAGCCCATCCGTGGCCATGAGCGTTCGCGCCGCCTCGATCACGGCCTCGCGATTGCGCCGCGCGTCGGCGCGCTGAGCGCGGGGAAGAGCTTGGGCTGGAATCGTCATGGCTAAGGACTGTTGAGTGACGAACGTCGCGTAAGAAGCGTGTACGGGCGGTGATACTCGGGCGGCGAAACGGAACCCAGGTTCCGTATGGTAGGTTTCGGAACCGGAACTCCAGTTCCGATTATACGCGAAAAACACGGCGAAGGAGCAACAGCATGACGGACGAGAAGGAGTACCTGGACAAGCGATGGGTTGCGCTGGCGCTCCTTTGCATGGCGCAGTTCGTCGTGATACTCGACGCCTCGATCGTCAACGTCGCGCTCCCCACGATCGGTGAGGACCTCACGTTCGACCAGGACAACCTGTCATGGGTCGTCAACTCCTACGTCCTCACCTTCGGTGGCTTCTTGCTGCTCGGCGGACGCCTCGCCGACCTCCTGGGCCGCCGCCGGGTCTTCATCGTCGGCCTCCTCCTCTTCGCTCTCGCCTCGCTCGTCGGTGGCTTCGCCGAGACGGAGGGCGTCCTGATCGCCGCACGTGCGGTTCAGGGACTGGGCGCCGCGCTCCTCTCGCCGGCCGCGCTCTCGATCGTCACCACCACGTTCAAGGACGGATCCGAGCGCAACAAGGCGCTCGGCGTCTGGGGCGCGGTCGCCGGATCCGGCGGTGCTGCCGGCGTCCTCCTCGGGGGCGTGCTCACGGAGTACGTCGGCTGGGAGTGGGTCCTGTGGGTCAACGTGCCGATCGGGATCGGGGCCGCGCTCCTCGCGCCGCGCCTCCTCCTCGAGAGCCATTCGGACGCAGAGAACCGCACCTTCGACTTTCCCGGCGCAATCACCGTGACCAGCGGCCTCGCGCTCCTCGTCTATGCGCTCGTCGAGGCTCCCGACGCGGGCTGGGGCTCGCCCGAGACACTCGGCATGATCGCCGGCGCGCTCGCCCTGCTCGGCGCGTTCGTCGCGATCGAGCTCCGCTCGCCGGCGCCGCTCGTCCCGTTCAGCATCTTCCGCATCCGGACGCTGACCGGCGCGAACGTGGTCGGGCTGCTGACTGGCGCCTCGCTGTTCAGCATGTTCTTCTTCATCTCTCTCTACATGCAGAACGTGCTCGGGTACTCCGCGATCAAGGCGGGCCTCTCGTACCTGCCGCTCGCCATCTCGATCATCCTCGCGGCCGGGGTCGCGTCGCAGCTGGTGACCAAGGTCGGGTTCAAGCCGGTGATGGCTACCGGCATGGCGTTCGTCGCCGCAGGGCTCGCGTGGTTCAGCCAGATCTCGGCCGACGGGAGCTATCTGGGCGACGTCCTGTTCCCGTCGCTCCTGGCGGCAGTCGGGCTGGGCTTCTCGTTCGTGCCGGTGACGATCGCGGCGATGAGCGGCGTCCAGGACCGCGAAGCCGGCCTCGCCAGCGGGCTCATCAACACCTCGCAGCAGGTCGGCGGTGCGCTTGGCCTCGCGATCCTCTCGTCGATCGCCTTCTCGACGATCGGCGACCTGGCGGCACAGGGCGAAACAGGGCCGGCGGCACTCACCGAGGGGTACGCGGACGCATTCCTTGTGGGCGCCGGAATCGCGCTCCTGGGCGTGATCGCCAGCCTCGTCCTGATCCGCGGCCGCGACTCGAAGGCGCATACGGAGATCGGCGCGGGCGAGGCTCCTGTGGCAGCGCCCGCCCCCGATACCGCCTAGTGGGTGTGGGGTAGCCTGCGCCCCTTGCCGCAGGACGCCAGCGACAAGAGCGCAGCGCCGCTCCCATCCGAGGAGACGCTCCGCGAGGTCGTCTTCACCCTGGCGGCCATGGATCGCCCGCCGTGCTCTCCGGGCGAGCGCGAGGCGGCCGAGTGGCTGGCTGAGCGGCTGCGCGCAGCGGGCGCCGGCGACGTAGCCCTGGAGGACGAGCCGAGCTGGGGGACGTTTCCCCCGACGGTGACGACGCTGGCTGCCCTGGGTGCCGTGAGCGCCGCGCTCGCCTCGAGGGGCCATCGGTTCCTGGGGGCGATGGGATCAGCCAAGGCAGGGCTTGGCCTAGCCGACGAGGTCCTGAACGGGCCGCGAATCTTCCGGCGGGCGATGCGAAGCGAGAAGAGGACCGTGAACGTCTTGGCCAAGGCCGGCAACCCGGACGCACCCCACACCCTCGTTGTGCTCGCCCACCATGACGCGGCGCAGACGGGCTTTCTGTTCGACCAGACGGCGGTCCGCACCTTCCACGAGCGCTTCCCGACCGTGATCCCCCGGATCAAGACGCAGCCGCCGCAGTGGTGGGGCGCGTTCGCCGGCCCCATCCTGGGCCTCGCCGGGGCGCTGACCGGGCGCCGGGGCCTGGCGAAGGCTGGGATGATCTTCAACCTGGGCACCGTCGCGGCGGTGGGAGATATGTGGCGCTCGGAGACGGTTCCCGGCGCCAACGACAACCTCACCGCCTGCGCGGTCCTCGTCTCGCTGGCCGAGATGCTCCGCGAGAGCCCGCGGGACATTCGGGTGTGGCTGGTCTCGGCCGGCGCGGAGGAGACGCTCCAGGACGGCATCCGCGCTTTCATGGGCCGCCACGAGTCGGAGCTCGACCGTGACGCCACGTCGTTTCTTTGCATTGACACGGTCGGCTCGCCGCGCCTGATGATGTTGGAAGGCGAGGGGCCCGCCTGGATGGAGGACTACGACTCGGATCTCCGCGAAACCGTGGCGCGTGTTGCAGAGCGCGACGGCCTGGCCATGGAGCGCGACTTCCGGGCCCGAGCCTCGACCGACGCGATCATTCCGCAGCGCCACGGCTACCCGATCGCGAACCTCTCGTCGGTCAACGACTACCACTACCTCTCGAACTACCACCTGCCTTCCGATACGGCCGAGAACGTGAACTACGGGACCGTGGCCGAGGCGGCGAAGGTCGCCTACGCGCTCGCCTCGGAACTGGCCGCCAAGCACCGAGCGTAGGAATTCACTCGCCTAGCGAGTGTTTTTCTACTTCCGGGCGGGCTGGATGCCGCGGCAGCTTCGGGCCTCGTTGCCCTCCGCGTCCGGGCAGGCGTCCTTGCCCGGACCGCCGCGCAAGACATCCTTGCCCTTGCCGCCTTCGAGCACGTCATCCCCGCCGCCTCCGCACACGATGTCCTTGCCGGCGTCGGCTCGGACCACGTCGTTGCCGCGCCTGGCGACGATCACGTCCGCGCCCGGCGTACCGATCAGCTTGGAGGCGCCACGGTCGTTGCCCGTCGAGCCGACGAGTGTCGCTACGGTGCCGCGGCACCTGACCGGCTCGGGGCCTCCGCCCGCCGCACAGTCTGCGCCCCAGTCGACGTCCGCGCTGTCGCCACGGGCAACGAACACCTGTGTTGAGACGGGATCCTCGCCCGGCAGCTCGCAGCTCATGGTCCACGTCTCGCCCTGGTGGAGCGGACGGCCGGAGGGCATGACGTCCCACTCGTAATCGCCGCCGTCGGGCACATCGAGCGTTGAGTCCAGGACATCGTCGATATGGGCGTTCGCGCCCTGGTCGGGATGAAGGGGCGTCTCGAACTCCTTGTGGAGCCGCAGGGTCGCGGCCTCCGGCGCCGAGCCCTTGATGACCGAGTGCTCGGCGCGATCGGCGGCCCGCTCGCCCGCGACCAGGAACGCTTCGCGCACTCCCTCGCCAGGATGCTGCGCGTCGCCGAGGTATTCCTCGATCACCGAGTCCTGGTAGTTCGCGTGGAAGTTGAGGCCCCGCGCTTCGGGCGTGTAGCCGTAGGAGCCCTGGGCGAAGTAGTTCCAGTCCTCGGTCGCGCCCGTGATGTCGCCCAGGGTCTCGTAGCCGCGCTCGGACGTCCATCCGGTCGCCGCCTGCATGTCGTCGCCGAGGTCTTTCATCGCGGCCTCGTCCGGAGTGGTCGCCCCGATCGAGTCCTGCGGCAGGAACGGCGCGTCGAACCCGGGCTGGCGGAGCCACTTGCCGTCGTCGGTGAACGTGTGGTTGGAGATGAAGACGGTGGGGTGGAGGCCCGACGAGAGCTGGTGGACCGCTTCCGACTCGGGCTCCGAGTACGGCCCGGCGCCGCGGAAGCTCTGGGAAGTCGGGTCCGTCGACGAGCCCGGCCCGCCCCAGTACGCGCCGTAGTTGCGGTTGAGGTCGACGCCCGACGTGCGCATGGCGCAGTTGAGCTCCGCGTCCGCAGGCGAGACCGGACGGCAGTTCTTGCGGCGGTACGCGCCGGTTCCGGCGAAGGACTGGGCCAGAGTGGCGTTCTGGTTGTCGTCCGCGGCCGACGTCCCGAAGCTCCGCGACGCGATGAACCCGTCGACGTTGACGATCGGGATCACGAGGATCCGCACGTCCTCGAGCAGCGCCGCGATCCGCGGGTCGGTGTCGTAGTTCTCGACGAGGTCGATGGCGAACTCCATCGGGAACTCGCCGGAAGGCCACTCGCGGGCGTGGTGGACGCCCATGTTCACGTAGACCGGCCTGCCGTCGTCGGTCGCGTTGACGTCGGCGGCGATCTCGATGCCTTGGATCGGGCGATTCTCGAGGGACATCCCGATCGTCACCTCGCGGGCGATATCGGGCTCGGCCTCGGCGAGATCGGTCAGCTCGTCCGTGTAGTCCGTGTACTGGCGGTACTGGGTGCGTCCGCTGGGAAGGGCCGGCACGTCGCCCCGTGCCATGGCGCGGCTTTCCGCCCGGCGGTCGGCCGCGTCCGCGGCGGCCAGGTCGGGGATGAGGGTCTCGGCCCCGAACCCGCTCTCGAGCAGGTCGAGACGCTCCTCCCGCGAGTAGAGGACCACGGTCGCCGAGTCGCCGTCGACGGCGTGCGTGACGTCCACGTCCATGCTCTCGAGCTCGGCCACGTCCTCCGGGCCCGCGATGGGCACCCGGACGAGCGAGGCGGGCTCCGCCGGCTTGGGCAGGCCAGTCTTGAAGAGCGAGATGGAAAGCGGCACGCTGACCGGGCCGCCACCGCGCCGGCAACCCTGGAAGACGAGCCTGTCGCCGGGCTCGACCCAGAAGTCCACGCGTTCGGTCGAGCCGTTGGCGGTCGAGGCGCCGAGCGCATCGCCTCGCTCGAACGCGGCCAGGTCCCAGTCGCCGCGCGGGCCGCCACGGAGCCTTGCGGTGACGAAGCCGCGGCCGGGAGAGACGAACGTGGCGGTGTCGGCTCCGTGATCACTCAGGCCCGCCGCGCAGTCCCGCACCAGCGTCTGGGTGCTTCTGAGCGTCTCGGCGCGAGCAACTGCCGGCGTCGCGAAGATCGCCACGCACAGCCCGATAAGTCCCACCGTCGTGCGCCTCATCCGCGACCGAGGTTAGACGTAGGATTCGCCCAAGGCGCTGATTGCGCGAGACACTTACTGAGGGGGAACGACATGGGGACACCTAAGCGGCGGGCGTTTGCGTTGCTCGGAGCGGGAATGGTCTTCGCACTAGCCGTGAGTACGGCGCTCGGCGCTTTCGGGACCGGTGGCAGGACGATCGTGAATGTGGGCGGCACGAACTCCGCGGACGACGTCGCCATCGCCAAGGACGGGACGATCGTCGGCGCCGGCGCGGCGGTGCCGGGCGCGACCGGATTCGACATCGCCGTGGCTCGGCTCACCAGTGCGGGGTTCCCTGACTCGTCGTTCTCCGGCGACGGAGAACAGACGACCGACCTCGGAGGGTTTGACACAAGTGATGCCGTGGTCATCCAGGAGGACGGCGCCATCGTCGTGGGTGGATCCTCGGACGCGATCGACGACCAGAGGCGATCGGCGATGGTCCGCTACGAACCCGACGGCGACCCTGATCCGACTTTCTCGCAGGACGGGATCATGATCTTTCCCTTCGGAGGCAAGGCGTCGGGAATCGACGACATGGAGCTTCTGGACAACGGGAAGATCGTGGTGGCGGGCTCGATCGAGGGCGCCAACGACGGCCAGGACGCTTTGGTGGCGCGGGTCAGGCCCAACGGGAAGCTGGACAAGAAGTTCGGCAAGAAGGGCCTTCTCAAATTCGGCGTCAAGGACGGAACGAGCCTTGCGGCTGCGGCCATCCAGAAGGACGACCGGATCGTGGTTGCCGGGGACACCTCCGGCATCGAGATGGGCGACAACGGCAGTCAGCTCTTTGCGCGCGTCACCAAGGGCGGAAAGCTCGACAAGTCGTTCTCGGGCGACGGGATCTTCACCCGCAAGGTGAAGGGAGCCAGTACCAGAGTCGAAGACGTTGCGGTCGAAAAGGGCGGCCGGGTCCTGGGCACAGTCGGCATCTTCGATGGGCCCGACGTCAACTACGGAGTCTCCGCCGTCAAGGAGAGCGGCAAGAAGGACAAGAAGTTCGGCAAGAAGGGGCTCGCGCTCCGGGACTTCGGCATCGACACCAGGCTCGAGAACATCGGGATCCAGAAGGCCGGCGGGATCGTGGTAGGCGGCGCGGTCAGGGTTGGCGACCTCGAGTTCCTGCTCGCCCGCTTCACCAGGAAGGGGAAGCTCGATCAGTCGTTCGGCTTCAAGGGAGCCACCACGACCGACTTCGCCGGCAACGTGGACCTCATTCAGGGCCTCGCGATCGGCAAGGAGGACGTGATCGTCGCCGCCGGCATCGGCGACGGCGACTTCGGGTTCGCCCGCTACCTGGCGAACGGGATCGATCGACGACTGAATGTGAGCGCTCCGCCAGGTACCAGGTACCTGACGCAACGCTCATATCTGCCGCTTCCTACCGGATGTGGTGGCCCGAGATGGCGCGGGAGATCACGAGCCGCTGGATCTCCGCGGTGCCCTCGAAGATGTCGTAGATCTTCGCGTCGCGGTGCATCCGCTCGACGGGGAACTCGCGCGTGTAGCCGTTGCCGCCCAGGATCTGCATCGCCCGCTCGGTGACCCAGACCGCGGTCTCGCCGGACTTCAGCTTCGACATCGAGCCCTCGGCGTTCTCGAAGGTCTGGCCGGTGCGGCCCATCCACGACGCACGCCAGACGAGGAGGCGACAGGCGTCGATCTCCATCTTCATGTTCGCGAGGGTGAAGGCGATCGCCTGGTTCTCGATGATCGGCTTGCCGAACTGCTGGCGCTCCTTGGCGTAGTCGAGCGCGTACTCGTACGCAGCGCGCGCGATGCCAACGGCCTGGGAGCCCACCGTCGGGCGCGAGGCTTCGAAGGTCTGCATCGCGGCCTGTGACTTGGACTTCTTGCCCTCGCGGACGCGGGCGAGGCGCTCGTCGAGCTTTTCCTTGCCGCCGAGAAGACAGGAGCCGGGAATGCGGCAGTCGTCCAGGTGGACGTCGGCGGTGTGCGACGCGCGCAGACCGTGCTTCTTCACCTTCGAGCCCTGCTCGCAGCCCTGTGTGCCCGGAGGGATCACGAAAGCCGCGTGGCCGCGCGAGCCCAGCTCGCGGTCGACGGACGCGATCACGACATGGACCTTGGCGATGCCGCCGTTGGTGGCCCATGCCTTCTGCCCGTTCAGGACCCACTCATCCTTTGCCTCGTCGTACTTGGCCGTGGTCCGTACCGCGGAGACGTCTGAGCCTGCGTCGGGCTCGGAGGCGCAGAACGCCGCGACCTGCGGCTCGTCCTCGGTGCCGAAGCACTGCGGGATCCACTCGCCCATCTGCTCGGGCGTGCCCTGGCCGAACAGCGAAGCGACGGCGAGCGTCGTTCCCATGATCGCCATGCCGATACCCGCGTCGCCCCAGAAGAGCTCCTCGTTGACGAGCGGAAGCTGGAGCCCGGAGGGGTCGGCGAAGAACTGCGCGATGCCCTCGAAGCCATAGAGGCCGATCTTCGCCGCCTCCTGGATCACCGGCCACGGTGTCTCCTCGCGCTCGTCCCACTCATGCGCTGCCGGGCGAACGACGTTCTCGGCGAAGCCATGAACCCAGTCGCGGATGTCCTTCTGGTCCTGGGAGAGCTCGAGCGAGAAAGGGGGAGCGTCCTCTGACCCGTCGACGATGTCGTCGACCTGCGAGGCGGAGGTAGCGGCCGTGGCGGTTGCTGCGTTCATCAAAGTCCAATCTGCGGTAGCGTGGTTCTTTACGTTCGGTAGGAAAATGCTACCATAAGTAGGAATGGCAGTCTCAGAGAACCCAAGCGCACCGGCGATGGAACGCCCGCGGCGAAAGCGCGCGGCGCATCTCGGACCTGAGCGTCGGCGGCCCTTCGTCCTCGACGCGGCTTACGAGCTCTTCCTCGAGAACGGCTTCGAAGGCACCTCGATGGACGCCATCGCGTCCGCAGCGGGGGTGTCCAAGCCGGTCGTCTACGACTGCTTCGCCTCCAAGGACGAGCTCTTCACCGCGATGCTCGACCGCGAAGAGGAGCGGATCCTGGTCGAGACGGGCAAGGCGCTCGCGACCACCGGGACCTCCGACGACCCGGAGGGGACGCTGATCCGCGGCTTCCAGGTCTTCCTCGAGGCGGCCCAGCGCTCGCCCGACATCTACCGCGTCGTCTTCCTCGGCGAGGGCGGCGGCAACGAGGCGGTAGCGGCCCGGATCTCCCGTGGCATCGAGCTTCAGGCGACGACGGCCGCCGGCATCGCCAGGCGGTGGGTCGAGCAGTACTCGGACCTGGAGGGGCAGGAGGCGGAAGCTGCCGCCGAGTTGCTCGGCCACACGATCGTCGGCTTGGCCCAGGTCGGCGCGCGCACGCTCCTGAGCGGCTCCGGCGAATGGACTCCGGAGACCCTGGGCGAGAAGCTCGGCCGGATGGCCTGGGCCGCCCGCGCCGCGATCTAGGGTCAGACCTCACCGTCCTCACGCCGATCGCGCTTCATGAGGGTCTGACCCCTCATACTCCGCTCCATGCTCGATGCCGCGGTTCAGCTCGCGTCACTCGGCGCCGCGCTCGGCGTCATGCTCGTCGCCTGGCTTGCGAGCGTCGTGATGCGCGATGCAGGCGTGGCCGATGTTGCCTGGGGGCTTGCGTTCGTCGCGATCGCGATCGTCGCGCTGGTCGTGGGCGACGGCGACGAGCAGCGCTCGCTCCTGATCGTGATTCTCGTCTCGATCTGGGGGGTTCGCCTGGCCGGCTACATCGCGCAGCGCCACGACGGCGAGGACCGGCGGTATGCCGCGATGCGGGCGCGGCACAAGAACTTTGCGCTCAGGAGCCTCTGGTCGGTGTTCGGGGCCCAGGCCCTGATCGCCTGGGTCATCTCGCTGCCCATCCAGGTTGCGGCAACCGACCCCACGCCGGCGACCTTGGGCGTCCTGGCCTGGGCCGGGGCGGCGGTCGCGGCGTTCGGGATCCTGTTCGAGGCGATTGCCGACGCACAGCTCCGCGCGTTCACCAAGGATCCGGAGAGCGAAGGCAAGGTGATGGACCAGGGCCTCTGGCGCTATTCGCGCCATCCCAACTACTTCGGCGAGGTGTGCGTGTGGTGGGGCATCTGGCTGATCGCGCTGGAGACCGGATCGGCGTGGTGGACCGCGGTCGGGCCCGCTCTGCTCACCTTCCTGCTCCTTCGCGTCTCGGGAGTGGCGTTGACGGAGAAGACGATCTCATCGCGACGCCCGGGCTACGCGGATTACGTCAAGCGCACGAGCGCTTTCTTGCCGCGGTCCCCCAAGGGGTAAGGAGAGAAGCCCCCGGCGTCGAAGAGGACGCCGATGATGGCCGTCTTCAGAGGGTTCGACACGAGCCTCCGCTCGATCCTGAGAGTGGTTTTCGTGGTCGTCGGGGTGATGATCACGGCTTATCTCGTCTACCTCCTGCAGCAGCCGATCTCGTGGCTCGTCGTCGCGGCATTCCTGGCGATCGCCGTCTCCGGGCCGATCGCCGCCCTCTCCCAGCACATGCGCAAGGGCGCAGCGATCGCGACCGTGTACGGGGCTCTCGTGGCCATCCCGGTTCTCCTGATGGTCCTGTTCGTCCCGCCGTTGGTCAGCCAGGGCGAGGACCTGGTCAACAACCTTCCTGAATATGCCGGGGACGTGACCGAGTTCGTGAACGAGAACGAGACGCTGTCGAACCTCAACGAGGACTACGACATCACGGGGACGCTCGAGGAGGAGGCCCAGAAGCTGCCCGAGAAGATCGGCGATGCCACCCAGACCCTCTCCGACATCGGCGTGGGGCTAGTCAGCTCGATCTTCGCACTTGTGACGATCATGATCCTCTCGATCTTCATGGTCTCTGGAGGCGCAAACTGGATCGAGCGGTTCCTGAAGGCCCAGGAGCCCGAGCGCGCCGAGCGCCTGCGCCGGGCGTTCGAGCACATCGCTAGCGCAATCGGCGGGTACGTCGGCGGGGCCCTGCTTCAGGCGACCATCGCGGGGGTCGTCTCGTTCATCGTGCTGACCATCCTCGGCGCGCCATTCGCGGGCGCGCTGGCGCTGATCATGGCCTTCGGCGACCTGATCCCGGTCGTCGGCGCCACGATCGCGGCCTTCCTGGTCGGCGTGGTGCTCCTGTTCGTCAACTTCCCCGTCGCCCTGATCGTCTGGATCATCTTCGCGATCGTCTACCAGCAGGTCGAGAACTACGTGATCCAGCCCCAGATCCAGCGCCGGGCCGTGGCGGTCGAGCCCATCGTGATCCTGGTTGCGGTGCTGTTCGGATCGACCCTCTTCGGAGTGGTCGGCGCGCTCCTTGCGATCCCGGCGGCCGCGTCGATCCAGATCGCGGTGCGCGAGTGGATCGACTACCGCCGGGCCGTCACGCTCGGAGTTGAGTCCCCGCCACCGCAGCCACCGCCGCCGTCATCGCCGCTCATCCAGCCCGAAGCCGGCTGAGCGCTCAGCAGACCTGACCGTCGAGCTCGCGCGCGAGGCCTTTGGCCGCGTTGTCGCCGAGTCGCTTGAACAGGAGCCCCAGGGCCGGGTCGGCGACCTTGGCGAGCCCCTTCGGCTCGAGCTTCGCGTCATAGACGAGCTTTGTCCCCTCGGCGACCTCGCGGACGGTGATCTCGTCCAGCGAGGTGACCGTGCCGCTCTCGGCCCGCAGCAGCAGGCGGCTCGGCCGCTCGGCCTCGACCGTCTCGTACTCGAAGGTGTTCTCCCGTCCCGCGAGCTTGAAGGTGACGCTGAAGCGGGCGCCCTTCCCGGGCTGCTGGTTGCCGATCCGCTTCGCCTCGGTCACGGTCTCGTCCCAATCTTCGACCGACGTGAAGTCGGCCATGTAGTCGTAGACCTCCTCCGCGGGCTTGGACGTGAGGATGGTTCCGGTGTATCTGGCCATTTCTACGGGGCCTCCTTTATCAGTCGGGTGCATTCGGTCCAGAGGCGCTCACGCGCCACCTGAGACTCCTTGGTGTTCGGAAGCTTGTGGGTGGCGCGCGGCTTTCGGTCGTGCCAGAAGAGACCCGGCCTTCGGATCGGCTCGGGCGCCCAGCAGAGCCACGCGGAGGTGTCCGCGCCTTGGCGCGCGTCGCGGAGGAAGGGCCCCATCACCTTGCGGAAGCCCGGCAGTGAGTCCTGGACCCCCGGGGTATCCGCCCAGCCGGGGTGCGTGGAGTGGAAGGTCACGCCGTCGCCGCCGAGGTGCTCCTGGCAGAGCTCGGTGAGGATGACCTCGCAGCGCTTCGTGTGTGCGTAGAAGCGGACTGGGTCGTAGTCGCGGCGCTCCAACTGGAGGTCGTCCGCGTCGAGCTTCGCTCCATACATGCCGCCTGACGAGACGTTCACCACCCGGCCCGGCGCAGCGGCGCGAAGGCTGGGCATCAATTCGAGCGCGAGCAGCAGCGGCCCCGTGACGTTGGTGGCGAAGCTGAGCTCGATTCCATCCACCGACCTCACCCGCTCCGGCGGCATGACGCCGGCGTTGTTCACGAGGGCGTCCAGCTTCGGCACCTCCTTTGTGAACGCGGCGGCGAACTCACGGATCGACTCCTGCTCGGAGATGTCGCAGCGCCAGAGGCGGAGCTCGTCCGACCCTGTGCGCTCCGAGATGCCGGCCAGGACCCGCTCGCCCTTCTGGATGTCGCGAACGAGCATGTGGACGCTCGCGCCGGCGTCAGCGAGGAGCTCGCACGTGCCAGCGCCGAGGCCGGAGCTGGCGCCCGTCACCAGCACCGCGCGCCCGCTCAGATCGGGCGTGCGCCCCCAGGCGCGGCTCCGGACGCTGTAGCCGAGGGAGGTGAAGCCGGGCGCGACCGCTGCGTCCATCACGCGGTCCGCGAGGGCAATTGGCGATGTCATGCGGGTCAAAGTGCCCACGGTGGAGGCTGTATAAGGTTAAGCAAAATCTCTAAGCAAAGATGATACAGTCCTCGGTCGAGGAGTCGTGACCGTGACCACCACCCAGAGCAGCAAGGGCCAGCCGGATCGATCGCGCCGGCCCGCCCTTCGCATCGGCGAGCTCAGCCGCCGGGTGGGAGTCAGCCCCGGAACGCTGCGAGCCTGGGAGCGCCGCTACGGCCTGCCAGAGCCGCGGCGCACGGAAGGGGGCTACCGGCTCTACACCGCCGAGGACGAGGCGAGGATCAGGGAACTGACCCGCCTCCGCGGCCAGGGGGTCGCGACCGCAGAGGCGGCAAGACTTGCCCGCGAGGTCCCCCATCTCGCGGTCGAGACCGGGTCTGGCACGGCAACGGCGGGACAAGCCGCGCCGTCCCAAGCCGGCGCGCGCGTTGCGGGACGTGCCGCGCCCCGCGAGGAGGGCGTCGGTGCTTTGGCACCGGCGCCCCTTCGCATCCCGGTCACCGCAGATCGGATCGAGCGGCTCGCCCTCGCCCTCGACGCGTTCGACGAGCGTGCGGCGAACGCGGTCCTTGACGATGCGGTCGCGTCGCTTCCCCTGAGCGCCTTCCTGGAGGAGCTGATCCTTCCGTTCCTACGGGACGTGGGAGTCCGGTGGCAGCGGGGCGACACCACGCCCGCCCAGGAGCACTTCGCCTCCAACCTCATCCGCAGCCGCCTCTTCAGCATGGGGCGCGGCTGGGGGACAGGGAAGGGCCCGCTCGCTGTGCTCGCCTGTCCCGCGGGCGAGCGCCACGACCTCGGGCTGGTCTCGTTCGGGCTCTTGCTGCGCGAGCGAGGCTGGCGCATCGCCTACTTCGGGCAGGACACACCCGCCCTGAACCTCGTCGAGACCGCGGATTCCCTGCGGCCGGACGCGGTCGTCGTCTCCGCCGTCGACTCGCGGAGGCTCCGTGAGTCAGGCGCCCAGATCGCGGAGATCGCGAGCCGGTGGCCCGTATACGTGGGTGGAGCGGGAGCGTCCCGGCGCTTCAGCGAGCGCGTCGGGGCGACCCTGCTCGAGGGGGAGCCCAGCTATGGAGCGGCGACGTTGGATGCGGGCGCTGCGGCCCACGGCAGGCGCGTCGCCTAGCTGTACTTGTCCCACTTCTTGAGGGACTTCGTGACCGACGCCGTGGCGTCGCCGCCCTCGTAGTAGCCGGGGGCGGTCCACTTCTCGAAGTGGAGGTGGCACCCGGAGGCATTGCCGGTCTTGCCGACCTCGCCGATCTTGTCGCCCTTGCGGACCCTGGATCCCTCGCGCGGAATCGCCTTGTCCTTGAGATGCATGTAGGCGTAGTCCTTGCCGGTGCCCTTGGCGTCGAGCACGATGTAATTGCCGGCGGAGGAGTGGCGGTCGACGGTCTGGACCTTGCCCGTGTGGTTCGCGATCAGCTTGACGCCGCACTTGGCGAAGACGTCTTGGCCCTGATGGCCTCTGCCCGCGCCGTAGCCGTCGCCGTACTGGTGCTTGGCGGGAACGGGGAAGAGGTACTGCTGGCCTCCGCCGCCACCTCCGCCGGTCCCGCCACCACCGCCACCGCCGCCGGTGTCGACACCGCCTCCGCCCGCCGAGGCGGCGGAGGTCAGGACGATCGGGGCAAGGAGCGCGGCAAGGAGCGCGACGATCGCAAGGGGGATTCGAAGGGCGGGGTTTTCTTGTTTGCGTGAGCTGGGCATTTTGTGAGCGGATACTAATAGCAGGCTCGGCCCGAACTTTCTGCGGGTAGTCGGCTCTCAGCCCTCACATTCGACGCAAGACGCGGATTTCCGCCCAAGAAAATGAGACGAGGCGCCCCGAAGGACGCCCCGTCTCGGCATCGGAGGTGCCCGGGGTTCAGGTCTGGGACCGGCCAGGGGCCGACACCAGACTCTCCTCGGGTATCTAGTAGGAAATTCGACGCCTGCGGAGCCGCTCTTGGCTGCGGGACGCGAATGTGGACACTTGTATGACGCCCGGGGCGAGCCTTTTTAAGGTTTACGCAACTACGCCGGCGCGGGCGGCGTTTTCGATGCGCTTGCGGAGCTTCTTCGCGTCCGCCTCACCGATGACTCGCAGCTGTCCCTGGAACGCGAGGTGCCAGTGGTCGGCGGGCCATTTCGCGATGTGCTCCAGGCGGCCGACCATCTCCTCGGCGGGGACGAAGTCCTCTTCGGCAAGGACGACGTCGGGCTCGGCCTCGACGCGCCACGGGTATGCCTCCGGCTTCTTCTTCTTTCCCTGAGGCCAGATCGGGGTGCGGTCCTCGAACATGCCCGAGCGCACCTTCGCGATGCCGCCGAACGCCTGAAGGCCCGACACGTAGAACATGATCTCGTCACCAGGCTCGAACCCTTCGGCCATGCGACGGCGGCCCTCCTTCATGCCGATCACGTCGAACCCGCGCTCGACATAGATCCGGAAGTTCTCGACGCCGCCGGTGAGGATCCAGGTCTGCATGCCTAGGCCGAGCTTAGAGGCCCCGAGCCCGCGGATATCTCGGCCTGGCGGCGCGCGATGACCTCGGCGACGCCCGCGGCGGCCTCATCGGGGGCCGAGACGATCCCGTCAGGCAGAAAGCTTTGGCCGGCGTTCGGGAACAGCTCGTTCGCCACCGCTTCCAGCTCCCCGGCGGAGGGGAACCAGGTGCCCGTGCCGCCAAGCGTCTCCGAGAGGCAGATATGCATCCGGTCGCCTATCCGGTTCGCCGGCTCGGTGGCCTCCGCATCGTTCGCCCACTCCCGTGCCCGTACCGACGCTGCCTCGGCGTCGATGTACTCCATCTGGATCTGGACGCGCTCCTTTACCTGCTCCTCGTCGAGCTGTGTATTGGCCCCGGACAGCGCGGCGCGGACCGCGCCGCGGTAGTCGGCCTCGAGCTGCTGCAGGTAGGCGCCGACGACGGCCTCCGAGGCAAGCAGGGAATCGGAGTTGCGGAGCGCCCCGACGCCGAATGGCGCTGATCCGATGCAGATGACCGCGTCCATCAGGTCGGGGCGGGTGTCGGCCACCCTGACCGCGCGGTTCGCGGCGTCGACCAGGCAAACCGCCGCCGCAACGCCTCCCACGGCCTCGCAAACCGTTTCCAGGTCCGAGACTCCGGTCGCCATGTCATATGGGCCGACCCGATCCGACTGGCCGGTTCCCCGCTCGTCGAAGCGGACAACCCGGAACTCCCCCTCCAGCACCGCCTCGATCGGATCGAAGACGGATGGGTGCATCGCCCAGTACGGGGTCAGAAGCACGGTCGGCCCGGAGCCCCGCTCCTCCCAGTGGAGTCTGACGCCGTCTGAGGCCGTTGCCTGGGGCATGGCTCCGAGTCTAGGTGGGCGGTTATCAGCCCCCGGATCAGGGAAACTGGTGGTGTGCCCCGCGATTCCCGGGGGGCAATGACTTGCGACGAAACGAGGAACGAAATGTCACATGCAGCTGATGCGGGTGTCGGCCGGAAGGACATCCTTGCCGAGGAGAACACCGAAGCTCGCGAGGAGGTAATCGAGCTCCTCAAGAAGGCCTATTGGATGGAGATCGAGACGGTGATGAGCTACATCGCCAACTCGGTCAACCCCGACGGTGTCAGGGCGCAGGAGATCAAGGAGTCGCTGGCCCAGGACATCACGGAGGAGCTGGGTCACGCCCAGCAGTTCGCCGAGCGGATCAAGGAGCTCTACGGAGTCGTGCCGGGCTCAACGGAGTTCACGGCCGAGCAGAGCTTCCTGCAGCCTCCCGGCGACCAGATCGACATCGTCCACGTGATCAAGGGCGTGATCGAGGCGGAAGCCGGCGCGATCGAGCACTACTCGCGGATCATCGAGTTCTGCGCGGACACGGACCCGGTCACCGAGGACATGGTCATCGCGGTCCTTCGCGACGAGCAGGGCCACATGCGCCAGTTCGAGGGATTCCTTCGCGAGTACGAAAAAGAGGGACTCGCCTGAAGCGAGTCCCTCTTGGACGAGTGAAGTGGGCTCGCCTCGGCGAGCGGCCGGCTACGACGTCTTGTCCCACTTCTTCAGGTAATCCGTGACCTTGCGCATGGCGCGCCCGCCTTCCCAGAAGCCGGGGGCCGTGTGCATCTCGAAGTGGAGGTGGCAGCCTGACGCGTTGCCCGAGTCGCCGACCTCGCCGATCTTCTCGCCCACGTTGACTCGGTCGCCCTTCTTGACGACGCGGTTCTTCATGTGCGCGTACAGGAGGTCCACGCCGGTTCCCTTGAGGTCGAGCACGACGATGTTGCCGTAGCCGCTCCCGTCCTTCTCCGACCGCTGGATCTTCCCGTCGTTCGCGGCGACCAGCTTGCGGCCGCACTTGGCGAAGAGGTCCTGGCCGTCGTGGCCGCGGCCGGCGCCGAATCCATCTCCGTACTCGTGCTCCGAAGGCAGGGGGAACACGTAGCCGCCGCCAAGGTCGGCGGCGTCGGAGTCATCGGCCGGCATGAACACGGCCAGGAGCGCCAGCACGAGCCCTGTGAAGAGGATCGCCAGCGATCGGGTGGGCAGGGGCAGCTTTTTCTGTAAATCAATATTGAGCATGATGTGAGCAAATACTCATAGCAGACTCCGGGTGACCCCAAATTAAGACGGCGGGCGTCCTCCTTGGGTCCGCAGTTGAGGACGGCCCGGCAGCCCTCTCCAGGGGGCCGTGCATTTCGGGATCTCCCGCCCGCGTTGATGCGCCTGGTTCTTCATTAGCCCCCTGGAGAGGGCTTGCCCGGCCGTCCACAGCTCCGGCCGGCCGGCGGATGGCCTAGGTCGAAGGTGTCAGGCGGTTTCGGCCAGGCGGCTGACTCGGTCCGCTTCGATTGGGCGGCCCAGTTCGCGCCAGGCGTCTGCTGCTTCGCGGAGGACCGCTGCGTCGCCGGCCGCGAAGCCTCTTGCCTCGAGCGCGGCTGCCGAGCCGACCGGGTAGCGAAGGCGCTCGGCCAGGCCGGTCGCCTCGTCGGCGAGGGAGGCCGCTGCGTCGGCGCGGCCCCAGAGCGTCGAGTTGACCGAGCGTGCGGCGGTTGCCTCGATCGACTGCGCCACCAGGCCCGCGCGCTCGCACGTGTCAAGCGCTGAGGCGAGCACGGCGTCGGCGTCGGCGAAGTTCTCCTGGTCGCGAAGGGTCGCGGCCAGGGCGAGCAGCGCCTGGAAGGCGATCTCGGAGCGGCCCACCTGCGCGGCCATCTCGGCGGCGCGGCGCAACGAGCGCTCCGAGCCCTCGAGGTCCGAGTCGCGCCACCGCAGCGCGCCGCGGAGTAGGTGCGGGAAGCAGAGCTTTCCGGTCAGGCCCTCGCGCTCGACCAGCGCGGCCACCGTCTCTGTGCCGGCCTCGACCTCGTCCCACTTGCCGCAGTGGAAGGCGAGGAGGGTGAGCGAGAAATGGAGCTCGACCTGGGATGGCAGGTCGCCGATCCGCTCGGCGATGCCGAGCGCTTCGCTGTAAGCGTCGGTCGCCGCGCTGTAGTCGGCCTCGGACACCTCGAAGTGGTAGCCCAGCGCCAGGAGCGCCCGGATCGCCTCGGCCGGATCCGAGTCGCGGGCAAGCTCCACCGAGCGCTCGAGGTTCTCGCGCGCCCGCTCCGTGTCCCCGATCCGCCCGAAGACGCGGCCGAAGATGCCGTGCGCGCGGCTGGCCGCGGCCGCTTCCTCCAGGCGCTCGGCCAGTCGGAGCGCCTTCTCCGAGGCGTAGATGGCAAGCATGTTGTCGCCCGTGTGCATATAGAGCGAGGCGGCCTCCTCGTACAGGCGCACGAGCTCGAGGCAGGGCGGCCCGTCCTTCAAGAGGTCGATGCCGCGCTGGTAATGGCTGATCGAGCCCTCGCGGTCCCCCTTGTTCCACAGGCCGGCGCCGATCTTCCGATGGAGGTCGCCGACGCGCGCGAGGTCCTCCTCGCCGCGGTGGTACTCCAGGCAGCGCTCCCACAGGTCCACGGCCTTGTCGACGCGGCCCAGGCGGAGCGCGACGTCGCCGTACTTCTCGGCGATGCGAGCTCGCGCGTCCGGGTGCTCGCAGTCGTCGTCGCCGTCCAGGCGGAGCGCGGCCTTGAAGTGGGTCAGGGCCTCCTGATTGGAATAGAGACTCGCGGCGACGTCTCCCGCCGCCTCGAGCGCCCGGTGCGCGCGGTCTCGGACGACGTGCAGCTCGGAGTCGTCCATGCCGGCGTCGGCGCCGATCTCGGCGGCCTTCGCAAGGTGGTCGGCGACCATGGCGATCACCGCTTCGGTCCGGTCCGCCGCGCGCTCCTCGATGAAAGTGGCCACCTCGGCGTGCTTTCGCGCCCGCACGGTCTTCGGCAGGGTCGAATACGCGACGTCGCGGATCAGGACGTGCTTGAACGCGTACTCGCGCTCGCCCATCAGGCGCCCGCCCGCGGTGGCGACGATCAGGTCCTTGTCGGCCAGCGAGCCGAGGAGGTCGTGCGCGTCGGCGCCCTCGGCGACCGAGCCGGCCCAGAAGGTCTGACCGACGACTGACGCCCGCTGGAGCAGCGAGCGCTCCTTGGCGTTCAGAGCGTCGAGGCGCGCCGCGAGCACGGCGTGGACGGTCTCGGGCAGGACGGAGTCCCCGGACATCCCTTCCTCGAGGATGCGGTTCACCATCTCCTCGGCGAAGAGCGGGTTGCCGCCCGAGCGCTCGGCGACCTGGGCGACCAGGGCCTCCTCGATCTCCTCGGCGCCTTCGGGCAGCAGCGCGTGGACGAGCTCGCGCGCGCCGGTCGGCGCCAGGGGTTCCAGCGCGATCGTCGTAGCGTTGCGCCTGCCGCCGCCCCAGCCGGGCCGGCGGTCGAGCAGCTCGTCGCGCGCGAGGCAGATGATCAGGACCGGGCCGCGCACCCAGCGCGCGAGGTACTCGATCAGGTCGAGCATCCCCTCGTCGGCCCAGTGGATGTCCTCGATCGCGAAGACGACGGGGCGCTCGCGGCCCGCGGCTTCGACCAGCGTCCTGACCGCCGAGAAGAGGCGGGAGCGCACCTGCTGGGGATCGTCCGAGTCGGCGCTCTCTGCGAATTCCTCCGGAATCTCGATGCCGAGTGGGCGGGCGAGGGTCGCGGCCAGCCGGTCGGGCGAGTCTTCCTCACCCTCCACGCAGTGGTCGCCCAGGAGCTTCTCGAAGCCGGCGCGCAGGCGGCTGAAGGCGACGTCGGACTCGTCCGTGTCGGCGATCCCGAACTGGTCGCGGACGATCTCAGCCAGCGCCCAGTACGCGAGCCCGGAGCCGTAGGCGGGGCAGTGCCCGACCCGCATGAGCGGTGAGCCGGGCCGCTCCGTCACCTTGCCGGCCAGCTCTCGCAGGAGGCGGCTCTTGCCGACCCCGGCCTGGCCGACCACGGTCACCAGGTGTGACCGGCTCTCGCGGGTCACGCGGTCGAACATCGCCGACAGCAGCTCGGATTCGTCGTTGCGCCCGACGAGCGGGGTGGAGGCGCGAGTCAGGGCCGTGCCGGCGACCGCGACCCGCACCGCTTCCCATGCCGCGACGGGCTCGGCCTTGCCCTTCAGGTCGAGCGGGTCGAGCTCCGTGTACTCGATGGATGTGCGGGTGAGCCTGTGGGTGACCTCGCCGACCGTCACGGATCCCGGCCGCGCGGCCGATTGAAGCCGCGAAGCCACGTTGACGGCGTCTCCGATGACCGTGTAGCCGTCACCCATCTTCCCGGCGAGGACGTCGCCCGAGTTGATCCCCACGCGAAGGGCAAAGTCGACGCCCGGGATCTGCTCGTTGATCTCGTCCATCGCACCCTGCATGGCCAGGCCCGCGCGAACCGCCCGCTCGGGATCGTCCTCGTGGGCGACGGGCGCTCCGAAGACGGCCATCACGTTGTCGCCGATGAACTTGTCGACGGTGCCCCCGAAGCGGGTCACCTCATCGCCGAGCCGCCTGAGCGCGCGGTCGACCATGGACTTGAGCGCTTCCGGGTCCATCCGCTCGGCGACCGCGGTGTATCCCGAGAGATCGGCGAACAGCACCGTCGCCTTGCGCCGTTCCTCGGGCCGCGCGTCGGGCGCCGCCGCCGGCGGAGTGGGCGGCGTGGACGTCTGAGGGGCGGGGGCCCCGGTCAGCGAGGTCCCGCACTCGATGCAGAACTTCGCGCCCGGCGGGTTCTCCTTCCCGCAGCTTGGGCAGGTGGTGGCCAGCCCGTTCCCGCAGGACATGCAAAACCGAGCCCCGTCGGGGTTCTGCGTGCCGCAGGCAGAACACTCCATCCCCATGTGCCGGAGGTTACGTACCTGGCGATTTCAGTCAAGGTGAGATCGATCACATTGGGCCGGCATGTGCCAAATCTCGGCGCTCAGTCGATCGGGATGTCCTCGACCTTGGGGCCTTGCTCGCCCGGTTCCTCGTCCAGACGCTCCACGTAGCGGTCGATGACCGCCTTCATCGTCAGGAGAGCTTCGCGCTGCACGTCCTGCCAGCCGTCCCGCAGGTCGTCGGAGGCGGTGGCCCTCAGGACGTCCGCGGCGCGGCAGATGGGGCAGAGCTCCACGCACTCGCGTTCGGACGAGTGGCGTTTCAAGAGGTCGCCGAGCTCCGATGGGTCCGGGCCGCGGGAGCTCATGCCTCACCGGGGAAGGTGACTTCCAGGGCCCCGTCGCGGAGCTTGGCGCCGTTCGTGCGGCGGCGGGCAAGGCCCGGGGGCAGGATGAGAGTCCGCTTCTCGCGGCCCGCGGCGACGATCAGCTCGGAGCCGACCTGCTTGAGCGAGATCTGCGAGCGCTCCGCGAACGGGACGCGGATCCGCAGGGTGGTGGCGCCATCCGGGCCTTCGGAGAACTCGTGCGCCTGCTCAGCCAGGAGGAGCGAGGCCACGTCGAGGTCGGCGAACAGCTCTTCGCCGAGCTGGTCGAGCATCTCCGGCCCCACGACCTCGTCGGCGAAGTACCGCGCCTTGAGCACGGGCACCGGGGCGAAGCCGTCCGCGATGTCGGCGAGGCGCTCGGTCTGGCGCTCGCGCCAGGGGCCGAAGTACCCGCCGCCGACCTCGTCGGGGAAGAGCCGGTTCACGACCACCGCGTCGGTCAGATACCCATAGAGGTTGAGATAGGTGAAGGTCCGCTGCGCCTCGTTTATGACCATCCGGTCCGCGTTCATGACCAGGCGGATCGAGGCGCGGTCCGAGTCGCGGAGGATGTCGTTCATCGCGATCAGGTTGCGGACGAGGCCGTTCACCTCGGCGAGCACCTCCTCCCCGGGGAGGTCGACGTCCAGGAACGTCTTGGCGATCGGCCGCGCCGCGGCGACCATCCTGCGCTCGACGGGGAAGACCTTCTCGAGCCACCACTTGGCGATCTCCGGGAACGAGAGGAGGCGGAGCGTCTCTCCGGTCGGGGCGCAGTCGACGATGATCACGTCGTAGTCGCCGGACTCGTGGTGGCGCTTGATCTGGAGCAGGCTGAAGAGCTCGTCCATGCCCGGCGGGACGGATAGCTCCTCGGCCGCGATGTCCATGACGCCGCGCTCGTGCAGGAGCTGGCCGAGCCAGGCCTGCACCTGAGCCCAGTTCGCCTCCATCTCACGCTGCGCCTGGACCTCCTGGCCCCACAGGTTCTCGCCCGCAGGCGTCGGGTCGGATCCCAGGTCCAGCTCCAGGGCGTCCGAAAGGCTGTGTGCCGGGTCCGTCGAGAGCACGACCGTCCGGAGCCCCGCGGCCGCGGCGCGACGGGCGCTTGCGGCGGCCACGGACGTCTTGCCGACGCCGCCCTTACCGGTGTAGAGGATCGTCCTGGGCGCGGCGCTTTGAGCGTCTGGAGCCACGGTCGCGAGCAACCGTACCCACTATCGTTGACCGGCCTCGAAGACCCCGAAAAGCGAAGGACACTGAAATAACTTGACTCGCACCAAGACCCTCATCGCCGCACTCGCGCTCGCCATCCCCGTGCCGGCCATCATCGCCGGCTGTGGCGACGACGAAGAATCGACCGAGGATCCGCAGCAGGTCCTCGAGGAGGCCTTCAACAACGACACCTCCATCGAGAGCGGCGTCATCGACCTCACCTTCGACCTTTCCGTCGAGGGAACCGAGGGCGGCAGCCTGACGGCGAACGTCACCGGCCCGTTCGCGACCGACCCCGAGAACCCCGAGATGATCGGCCAGCTCGACCTGGACATCACGGCGTCGGGCGAGGGCGCGGCCTCCGAGTCGCTTCCCGAGGACCTCGAGGCCGGCATCACGATCACCGAGGACAACCTGTACGTGGCCTACGACGGCACGGACTACGAGCTCGGAACCGAGGTCTACGAGGAGCTGAAGGCAGCGCAGGAGGAGGCGGCGCCCGAGGATTCGGAGAGCGGCACCTTCACCGAGCAGTGCGAGCAGGCCATCGAGGCGCAGGGTGGCGACCCCGCCGCGTGCGACATCGACCTGACCGCCTGGTTCTCCAACCTCTCCAACGAGGGCACGGAGGACGTCGGCGGCGCCGAGGCGACCCATGTCACCGGCTCTCTCGACGTCGAGCAGATGGTCACCGACCTGTTCAACCTGGGCGCTTCGATCCCGGGCGCGACGGGCGGCGTCGATCCCTCGATCATCGAGCCGCAGCTCGGCGTGATCTCCGATGCGGTCTCCGGCGCGGGCTTCGACGTCTACGCCGCGACCGAGGACGGCACGCTCCGCGGGCTGGACTTCTCGCTCGACCTCGACACCGCGGCGCTCGGCGGCGCGGCGGCCGGAGTCGAGTCGGCTTCGCTCGGCTTCTCGCTCGAGCTCGCCGACGTCGGCGAGGAGCAGACCTTCGAGGTGCCGGACGATCCGCAGCCGATCAGAGACCTCGCCAAGGAGTTCGGCGGCCTCGGCGCGATCCCGGGCGGCTCGGAGCTTCCGGGCCTCGGCTCGGGCAGCGCCGGCGGTACCGGCGGCGGCAGCCTCGACCCCGACTGCATCCAGGAAGCGGCGGGCGATCCCGACGCGATCCAGGCGTGCCTCGAGTAAGGGCTCTCGAACTACCGACCTGACGGCTCGAGGCCCCGGCGATCCGCCGGGGCCTCGGTCTTTCACGGGTCCGCCAGCAGCGCTCTCGGGATCAGCGCGGTTTCGCCCGTTAAATTGACGGCCTCGTGAGCCGCTTTCTCTTCTCAGCGCAGGGCTGGCCGTACCTGCTGACGCCGTTCATCCTGCTCGCCGTCCTGCTGGAGTTCGTCTTCCACGCGTCGCCGACGGTGATCTTCTTCTGCTCGGCCGCGGGGATCATCCCGACCGCCGCGCTGATGGGCCTCGCAACCGAGGAGCTGGCCGCCAGATCGGGCCCGGGGATCGGCGGCTTCCTGAACGTCACCTTCGGCAACGCGGCCGAGCTGATCATCGCCCTGTTCCTCCTGGCGGAGGGCCTCCAGGAGGTCGTGAAGGCGTCGATCATCGGCTCGATCCTGGGCAACCTTCTCCTGGTCCTCGGCCTGTCGATGTTCGTCGGCGGGCTCGGGCGCAAGAAGCAGGTCTTCAATCGCACCGCGGCCAACGCGCAGTCGACGATGCTCTTCCTGGCGGTCGCCGCGCTGATCATGCCCGCGATCTACGCGCTCGTCCAGGGTGGTGGGCTGCCGCCGATCGATGCCGAGATCGTGAACTTCGGGTCCGACCTGGAGGAGCTCTCGATCGGAGTGGCGATCGTCCTCGGGCTCAGCTACGTCGCCGGGCTGATCTTCTCCCTGAAGACGCACAAGGACCTCTTCAATCCCGTCGCCCCAGACAGCGAAGGCGAGGCCGGAGAGGGGGATCACGGGCATGCCACCTACGGATGGTCGGTCAGGAGGTCGGTCGCGATGCTGGCGATCGCCGGCGCCGCGGTCGGGCTCGTGTCCGAGATCCTCGTCGGCTCGATCTCCGAGGCGTCGGAGTCACTCGGCATCTCGGAGTTCTTCGTCGGGATCATCATCGTCGCCGTGGTCGGCAACGCGGCCGAACACTGGGTAGCGGTGCTCGTCGCCAAGAAGGACAAGATGGACCTCGCGGTCAACATCTCGATCGGCTCGGCGGCTCAGATCGCGCTCTTCGTCGCGCCGATCCTGGTCCTCGTCTCGTTCGTCCTCGGCCCCAATCCGATGCCGCTCGTGTTCAACGGCTTCGAGCTCGGCGGCGTCCTCGTCGCGGTCCTGATCGCGAACTACGTCACCCAGGAGGGCGAGTCGAACTGGTTCGAGGGCGTCCAGCTCCTGGCCGTCTACGTCGTGCTCGCGCTCGCTTTCCTCTACGCCTAGGCGCGGCGTTCTCACTTCGCTTAGAATTTCCAACGTGGGGCGCGTAATGGGGACCGGATGGCTTGCGGTGGCGCTGATCGTCGCGTTCGGGCTCGCTCCTGCTGCGAGCGCGGGGACGCCGGATCCCACGGTGAACCTGGGGAGCGCCGGCCCACTCGAGTATCTGCGCACGAAGTACCCGCAGGTTGTCACCCAGGCCGGGCCGGTCACGGAGTGCGAAGAGAACAGCCTCACCGGGGGAGGCGCCGCGATCGGCGGCAGCGGGAAGAAAGGGCACCTGAACGCATCCGGGCCGGTGCCGGCCGAAGAGTCGTGGATTGCCGAGGGCCGAACGGCCGATCCCGATGGCGAGACGGTCACGTCTTGGGCGATCTGCGGGCCGGGCGTGGTCTCACGAGCGAGCTCGACCGAGAACGTCGGGCCGAACACGAGCCAGGCCAACTTCTCCTTGGCCTGCCCGAGCGGGGAGGTCCCGCTCAGCGGCGGCATCGTCGGCACCGCGGGCGATCCTGAGATCCTCGGCACCTTCCCCGCGATGACGCCCAACGCGTTCACGCATTCGTTCGCGAACGAGAGCCCGGTGGATGGCGAGGCTGTCTTCACGACGCTTTGCGCCGGGTACGCGACCACCATCCGCGACAAGGCAAGCGAGGTCGAGTCAAAGCGGCCGGGCAAGGCAGTCGCGAAGTGCCGGAGCGGCGAGGCGGTCGTGGGCGGGGGCGTCAAGGTCACCCGCGGAACGGTCTGGCAGCAGGATGTCCCCGCCTTGGCGATCCGGCCCTGGGATTCACCCAAGGACAAGGGGAAGACGCCCGAAGATGGGTTCTACGCCAAGTCGTTCAACGGGACGAATAGGAGGGTGACCTTGACTTCGTACGCGGTCTGCATCTCCCTGGTCGATTCGGCCTGAGAAATCAGCCGGGCTCGTCGGCGGCGCGGTCAACACGCTCCGCCCGCTCGAGCGGCAGCGCGAGGAGGAGCTGGAGAAGGTCGCGAAGGGCCTGCCCGAAGAGCGCCCTGATCGCCGACGACCTCCGCTCGGTCGTCCTCCCGGGGCACATGTCGACCAAGTACGTGGCGCCGCTCAAGCGCTTCCAGGAGCGCTACGGCTTCCACGACTGAGGGATGCCCAGGATTCCTAACGGACTCGCAACAATCGTTGGGTAGGTTGGGGCGGGAGTGCCGCCTCTCGTTCTACTTCTAATTTCCTTTGCCGTAATCCTCGCCGGAGCGCTTCTCTTCACGAACGCCGTCGAATGGATGGGGCACCGCCTGGACATGGGGCAGGGCGCCGTGGGCTCGCTCCTCGCTGCGGTCGGGACAGCCATGCCCGAGACGCTTATTCCCATCGTGGCCATCGTCGGCGGCGCGGAAGGGTCCGAGGACGTCGCGGTCGGCGCGATCATCGGCGCGCCCTTTCTGCTGGCGACGATCGCGATGGGCCTCGTCGGCGTGTCCGCGTTCATCTACAAAGGTCGCCGAGACCAGGGCACCGAGCTCAGGGCGCACGGCCCCACGCTTAGGCGCGACCTGCGCTTCTTCATGATCTTCTTCGCGCTCGGCATCGCCGTGGGTGCCGCGCCACTGCCGACCTGGGCGCAGATCCCGCTCGTGATCCTCTTCATCGCCGCATACGCGACGTACGTTCGGCGCACGCTTCGCGAGGGCGGAGACGTCCAGGAAGCCGAGGACATCGGGCCGCTCATCCTCGACCGCACGCCTCACGAGGGCGACCCCAAGCTCCATCTCATCGTGATCCAGCTCACCGCCGGACTTGCGGCGATCATCGGCGGCGCCCACCTCTTCGTCGAAGAGCTGCTCCACGTCGCGGAAGACATCGGCATCGAGCCGCTCGTCCTCTCGCTCATCCTCGCCCCGCTCGCGACCGAGTTGCCCGAGAAGGCGAACTCCTTTTTCTGGGTCCGCGACGGCAAGGACGCGCTGGCACTGGGCAATATCACCGGCGCGATGGTCTTCCAGTCGACCATCCCCATCGCCATCGGCCTGCTCCTGACCGAGTGGGATCTCGATCGCTTCGCGATCGTCTCCGGAGCGCTCGGCCTCGTCGGCGGCGCCATCGCCTATATCGAGGTCCACGGGAGAAACCGTTTCTCGCTCTGGGCGGTGCTCGCCTGGATCGGCCTCTTCGTCGCGTTCTTGTTCTACGTTCTTACGACGTAATGGCCGACTACGGCTCCGATGTCGCATATATCCATGACGCCGGTTTCCTCGACCTCGCCGCCGAGGCCACTCCCTTCGTAGTTCGCCTTCTGGAGGAGCGCGGGGTGGACCGAGGTCGCGTGATCGAGCTGGGCTGCGGTTCCGGGGCAACGGCGGCTTCGCTGTCTGAGGCGGGGCACGACGTGCTCGGCATCGACGCCTCCCGGGCGATGATCGCCCTCGCCCGCTCCCGCGCGCCCGCGGCGCGCTTTCGTGTCGGCTCGTGGGTTGATGCCCCGATCCCCGAGTGCGACGCCGTGCTTGCGATCGGCGAGGTACTGGGTTATGTCGGCACGGCGTCGGGAACCAAGGCGGAGCTTCGCGACCTCTTCGGGCGCGTTCGCTCCTCGCTCAGCCCGGGCGGCCTCTTCGTCTTCGATCTGGCGACCCCTGGCCGGGTGCCGACCGGAGAGGACTCGGCCTTCCGCGCCGGCGACGACTGGGCGTGCCTCTACACCGCGTCAGAGGACCGCAAGGGGCGAAAGCTCCAGCGGCGCATCACCACCTTCAGGCGCATAGCCGGCGGCGCGACCTACCGCCGCTCCGAAGAGGTGCACCGCCTACGCCTCTGGCCCGGGGCGGAGATCGAGGACATGCTTCGCGAGGCGCACTTCAAGGTGCAGATGCGCCGCGGCTACGGCGGGCGCTCATTCGCGCCCGGCCACCGGGTGTTTGTCGCGCGGGCCTAGGTAGTCAGCTCGGCGAGGGCGCCCAGCACCACGTCGTCGTGCGTCTTGGGCGAGACCTTCGGAAAGACCTGGGCGACCTTGCCGGTGGGGTCGATGATGAAGGTGGAGCGCAGGACGCCCCAGTACTTCTTCCCGTACATGGACTTCTCGGCCCACACTCCCCATTCCTCGGCGACGGAATGCGCCTCGTCGGCGAGGAGGTGGAAATGGAGCGAGTTCTTGTCGGAAAACTTCTTCACCGCCGCGACGGTGTCGGGGGAAATGCCGAGGACCGCGGCGCCGGCCGCGGCGTAGTCGGCTGAGCGGTCGCGAACGCCACAGGCCTGCGTGGTGCAACCCGGGCGTGTCGGCTCGCGGGATAGAAGTAGACGACGACCCACTTGCCGCGCAGGCCATGAAGCGAGACGGCGTTCCCGTCCTGGTCCGGCAGGGTGAAATCCGGGGCTTGGCGGCCTTCGATGACCATGGTTGCGAGCCTAGCCGCGCGATGAAGCAATAGGCGGCAAGACTGACGTGGGTCGATTTGTTCCCGGTATCCGGGAGTAAGTCGACCCACGACCAGAAGCACCGTGGCTTCACGCAGAAACTTCCCGCTATTTGCGTACGAACGCGAGCAGTTTGCGCAAGTTTGGCGCTCCGACCGGCGCGCAGGCGTCGAATGCCGACTTACGGTCCGATTAGGAAATCTGCCAAGCGAGGGGGGCACAGGTCGCGTCGGCGGGGTTGGAAGAAACACCGCGATGGAATACGGATCAACGATCAGCGCCGGGCGTGCGTCAGCCGTCAGTTCCGCGGAGCGCGATCGGATGGCATGGCATGAGCGGGCGAGCGCGCTGTACGAAGAGCTACGCCACCCCGCCAGGGGACTGATCCGACGGGCTTACGGATCTACGTTCGGCGACGCGGAGATCGAGGACATCTATTCAAGTGCGTGGCTCGGCACCTTGCGGTCGCTCGAGCGAAAGGCACACGAGCTCACGGATGACGAAGTGCGCTCGTATCTGCTCACCGCCGTCGCCAACCACGCAAGCAAGGAAATCCGGCGTCGCAAGAGGAAGCCGATCGCGCCGCTTGAGGCTGCATCCGCGGTGGTGGGCACGTCCGATGCGGTTCACGAACAGGCAGAGACGATGGAGTCGAGCCGGTTGACGCGCGACCTCCTCGCGAGCCTCCCGCCGCGGCGGCGCGCGGTGATGCTCCTCCGCTACGGATGGGGGCTCGAGCCCAGCGAGATTTGCGGCATGGTGGAGGGCCTCTCGCCACGCGCGTACCGCAAGGAGATCACGAGGGGCGTCGACGAGATGACGGCTCGGATCAAGCTTGTGGAGGAGGGCCGCTGGTGCGACGACCGGGAGCCCCTCCTGAAGGCATTCGCCGCCGGGATTGCGACCGACGACGAAGCGCTGCAGGCCAGGCGCCACATCTCGCACTGCCGAAGCTGCAGCGAGTTCGTCGGCAAGCTCTCCGGGCACCTGCACGATGTCGGCTCCTCGATCCTGCTTCCAGGAGCCCTGGAGGCGATCGACGGGCACTCTTCCCTCATCGAGAGGGCGAAGGACTCGCTCGATGGTGCGCGCGACTCGGCAACCGGAATCGCCTCGCGCCCGGAGACGAGCGAGGGAATCGCGGTCGTAACTGGCGCGCGGGGAGCTGGAGCAGCCGGCGCGGGAGTGCTCGCGAAGTTGTCGGCCCTCGGGACCGGAACCAAGGCCGCCCTCGCGTGCACCGGCGGAGTGGTGGCGATCTCCAGTTGTGTCGTTGCCGGCGTGGGTCCGATCACGCCGGGCAGCGCAGGCGCCGAACCGTTGGACAGGAGCGGCCGGAACTCGCCGCCGCTCGCCGAGGTCGCACGCGACATTCGTCCTGAAACACCTCCGCAGAGCGTCACGCCCGAAGTCCCTCAGGTTGACACCGAGGAAGCCCGGGACGAGAGCAGTGATGGCGGCGCCGCGACCGAGACGGCGGCGTCTGAGCCTGTCTTGGCGCCCGACACGCCTCCGGCAACCCAGGAGCTCGGAGTCGAAAGCGCAGCCCAGCCCGTGGGGACCCCACCTGCGCAGACGAGTTCTAGCTCGGATTCCGGCGCGGTCGCGCAGGAGTTCGGCCCATGACGAGAGTGAGGATCGCCACCGCACTCGCCTTCGCGGGCTCGGCCCTGATGCCTACGGCGTCGGTGGCCGAGGGAGGGACCTACGACGTCCTCTTTTGTCACGAGCTCCATCGCGGGTTCGGCGGCACGATCGAAGCGACCAACTCGTTCTCAGCTCGCACTCTCTGCAGCGATCCTCAGAACAGCTCGGCGGTCCAGATCGAGAGCGTCGACAGAACGACCGAGGGCCGCTCCGGTAAAGCCTTCTGGCGGGTAGGCGAACCACTCGGGATCACCGGCGTGGAGGTCGAGGGAAGGCTTCGCCGGGCCAACGGCTACCGATCCGAGCTGTTCATGGCCGACGGCGACGGGCGCAGCACCCATCAGGTTGCTCTCGGCGACTCGACCTCGAACGGATTCCAGACTTACGAATGGCAGGGAAAGCCGCAGCCCGAGTTCGTCGCGAGCCTCGAGTGCGTCCAGAGCCCGAGCTGCCCGGCCTCGGACACCGCGAAGACATGGGTAAGGAGTTTGCGGTTGACGGTCGCGGATGCGGCGGATCCGGAGGTGGAGGTCGGCGGAACTCTTTTCGATGGCGGCTGGCTTAGGGGAGACGCAAGCGCGTTCGTCGGCGCGACCGATGAGGGTTCTGGCTTGATTCATGCGACGGTTGGGGTGAACGGGCAGCCCTTGTTCAAGGTTGAGCCGGAGTGCGGCGGCCAGATCTTTGAAGGTGTGGCGTCCGCGATCGTCCCTTGTAGTCCGCACAGGCTCAGCGACCGTGGTTGATTCGACATCTACAGAGCCCATTCACCAATGGGGTGAATAAGGTCCTAGAGTGTGGATCGGATTTCGCCGGGAACGAGTCCTGCGTCACCCGTGACATAAGAGTTGACAACGAAGCGTCACGCCTCTCGTTTGCAGAGAATGAGCCGGAAGACCCTGAACTGATCCGCGTATCAGCTCAAGACGAGTTCTCTGGAGTCGAAAGTGGCACGATCTATTTTCGCCAGGTTGGGATGACCGACTGGCGTCCACTGCTTACGCAGGAGCTTCCCGGCGAATTACGAGCTCGAGTTGACTCTGCAGCCGAGACGCCAGGCACATATGAGTTCATGGCGACGGCTACAGACGTCGCGGGCAACTTCTCTGAAACTGTGTTGCGAGAAGACGGAACGACAATGACGCTTCAGTTCCCACTCCGTTCAGGGGTGGAGCTGAACGCCCACATCGAGCCCGGTGGATCAAAGCGGACGACCGTTGCTTACGGAAAGAGCGCCCGTGTTCAAGGGCGGCTCTTCGACGCGTCGGGCCAGCCACTTGCCGGCAAGCCGGTCGTAGTCGACGAAGACTTCGGTGAGGGCGCCTTGATCGATCACCGGGTTCGCACCGTGGTGACGGACGAGGCAGGCCGATGGTCGTCCAAGCTGCCGGCCGGCCCGACCCGGTCGGTCAGCGCTGAGTACGCCGGTGATCAGAGGTACCTGGACACGACCGTCGCCGCTGGCCGGCTTGCAGTCAAGACCGGGGCGAGACTCGGCCTGACCCGCAGGCATGTACCGGAGGGCAGGGGGACAACTTCAAAGGCCGGATCGGGCGGCTGGGAGCGCGGATTCCAACCAGGGGCAAGCTGCTTCAGATTCAGTATCAGGATCCGACCTCGGGCAGGTGGGCGACGGTGCGAAATCCCTTCCGGACGAAGTCCGACGGACGATTTCGATTCAAGTACGGGTTCGGGACGCACTACGAGCAAGATGTCGGGATCCGATTCCGGCTAAAGGTCCCGTCTGAACGCGGATGGCCATATCGGGGAACACGGACCGCTGCGCGCCGCGTTATCGTCGAAGCCCGGTGAAGATCCGACGCCACCTCACGTACGCAAACGTCACGGCGACAATCGCCCTTTTCCTCGCTCTCGGGACCGGCGCGGTCTACGCCGCAGGCGAGATTGGGTCTCGGGAATTGAAGAACGATTCTGTACGAACGCAGGACCTGAAGGACCGCCGCGCTGTCCGCGGCAAGGACGTCCAGAGGAACACTCTCGGAGGGCGCGAGATCGACGAAGGCTCTCTCGATGGCGACCGCATCCTGAGCCTGGACGGTGCTCAGGCAGGGAATTGCGATCCCGCAGATTCAGTCTGGACAGATTGCGCTAGTCAGGTCGTGAACCTGAATAACCCCAGTCAGCTCTTAGTCACCGGAACCGGAGGCTTCTACAGCGAAGGCGCGGCAGCATCTGCCGAATGCGAGTTACGGATCGACGGACAGGATGCGAATGCTTCGGAGGGACCGGGAGAAGAGAACTCTGACAACACCAGCGTTGTGGCTGCTGACGGATTCGCCCGAACCTTGGTCACGGGGAACCTTCGATCCAGGGAACGCACACAGTCGCGTTCTCCTGCCAGCAGATGGGAGCAGACGACGCGCGAATTCGTTCTCCCACGATTGCTGTCATCGCGGTCTCGACCCGCTGACCTTCGAGACCCCGGCCGGGCGAGCTACAGCCCGTAGCGCTTCAGATCCTCATCAAGCCGCTCGCCGTCCTCGACCGACTCGGCGGGCTGTGAGCCCTCGGAAGCCTGGAGCGAGCGCGTATCCCCGCGCCACCGCCTGACCGCGAAGAACGCCAGCGCCGCGCCGGCCAGCACGGCCAGGCCCGGCACCAGCCACGCCGCCAGGTCGAACCCCTCGGTGCTCGGCTCGGCGAGAACCTCCGGGCCGAACTCGGCCACCAGCTCGTCCTTGATCTCTTCCTTGGTGAGGCCCTGGGCGATGAGCTCGCGGATCTTCTCGCGCTCGTCGATCGCCTGGGGGGAGTCGGAGGCGAGCTCGAGCGTCGTGCCACATACGGGGCACATGACCTCGTCCTCGACGTCGGGGAGGGTGGTCTGAGGCTCGGTCGACTGGGCGAGGGCCGGAGGCGCGATGGCGGTGAGGAGGAGCACGGTCGCGGCAAGGAGTCGCGAGGGCAGGGTTTGTCGCGCTATGCGAGAGAAACCCTGCCTTCGCGGGCGGTGGTGCGGGCGGGGCGGGGTCATGCGCCCTGGATGAGGGGGAGGATCTCGGCCTGGAGGATCTGCTCGTCCACGGGGCCGGGGCGGGTGTAGGCGACCTTGCCCTCGGGGTCCACGAGGATCGTCTCGGGGACGCCTGAGGCGCCGAGCTCGTCGGCGTAGTCGCCTGAGCCGTCTCTGATGGAGGGGTAGTTGAGCTCGAACTCGTCGGCGAAGTCGAGGCCGTCATCCGTCCCGTCCTGGGTCTGGATGCCGAGGACCGTGAAGTCGCCGCCGCCGTTCTCGTCCTGGAAATCAACGAGGTCGGGCGCCTCGTCCTTGCAGGGCCCGCACCAGGAGGCCCAGATGTTGACCAGGACCCACTGGCCGCGGTAGTCCTCGACGGATGCGGTGGTGCCGGCAGTCGGGTGAATCCTCGGCCGCGAGGACCTCCAGCTCGGCCGCGGGCACGGCGTCGCCGGGCTCCAATCTCGACTCGCCCTTGGTGGCCACGCCGAAGACGAGGAGGGCGATTACGGCCATGACGGCCATCACCGCTGCGAAGGTCTTCCCGCTCACTTGGCAAAGCGTACGGATGGGTGTAACGTGCGCGCCAATGCGCTCAGGGGAGGCGTTGACCGTCCGGGTAGGGGCAATCGCCGCCGGGCTGGTCCTTGCGCTTGCGACGCCCGCGGCCGCGACCACGATCGTGGTCGAGACGGACGTCGACGAGTTCGGCGCGGGCGGAACGAGCGCCTGCACCCTTCGCGAGGCGGTCGAGGCGGCGCGGACGAACGACTCGTTCGGCGGCTGCGCCGCCGGATCCGACAAGGACCGGATCGAGATGCCGGGGAGCGTGGTCCTGCAGCGGCCCGAGGCCGGAGGGACGAACGCCGGCGGGGACCTCGACTACAACGCCAACGAAAAGCTCACGATCATCGGCGCTGAGACCTTCACGTCGTCTCCGCCCCAGATCGACGTGGCGCCCGCGTGGAGCGACCGGGTCCTCGAGGCGACGAAGGGCACGGTGACCCTGCGCGGGATCGAGATCTCAGACATCGAGAGCGGCGAGGCGGCGGGCGGTGCGGTCCTTGCGACGGGAGAGAACACCGCGCTCAAGATGCAGGACGTCGTGTTCCACGACAACAGCGCCATCGACAGGGGCGGCGCCGTGGCGTGCGAGTTCTGCAAGACGCCTGGACGTGAGCGGGAACTTTCAGTTCTTCGACAACTCGATCATCTCGCCCGAGACCCCGCTCGGCGGCGCGATCTTCTCGACGGCGCCCACCGTGATCGAGGGGCAACCGTTTCCCGACTTCATCTTCGGCAGCCCGAGGTTCTTCGGGAACACGGCGACGCCCGGAGTGGGCAATGCAGGCGCATGGCGGCGCCGTGATGGTGTTCGGGGCCGACCTGACGATCACCAACACCGTGCTGAACCAGAACGAGGCCGAGGGCGAAGGAGCGGGTGGCGCGATTTCCATGCTCGAGCCGGCCGACGGCCCGCCGGCGACGATGAAGCTGACGGATGTGACCCTGGAGGACAATGCCGCCTCGGGTCGCGGCGGCGCGATCGAGATCGGAGGGTTCGGAGCGGACGAAACCAGCGCACGGCTCGTCGCGAACCGGATTGCGGTCCTGAACAACGTGGGCGTCGAGGCCGGCGGCGGGCTCTTCACCCTGGCCGACGCGAAGATCACGGAGTCGGTCTTTCAAGGGAACACGCTGTTTGCCGCCGACCCGGGCAGCGGGGCCCAGGGCGGCGGCATCTTCGCGGGCCGGAGCGAATCGAATGCGGCAAAGACGGTGAGCCTGTCGAGGACGAGCGTCACCAACAACCAGATCTCAGGGGGCGCCGAGCAGCTGGGCGGGGGCGTCTATGCCGCCGGCGTCGATCTCAGCATCGAGAACTCGACCCTGAGCGGGAACAGCGTCCCGTTGGCGGGAGCGGCCGGCGGCGGCCTATTGGTCGAGGAGGAGGACGGGGACGGAAGCGTCGCGATCGCGTTCTCCACCTTCCGCGAGAACGTCGCCGGCATCGGAGCAAGCGACGGCGATGCGATCGGCGCTGACCTGAACGGCCGGCCGATCTCCATCAAGGCGTCCATCATCGACGAGGGTTCCGACGGTTGCACCATCGGAACGAGCACCGACATCGAGTCGGGCGGATTCAACGTCGCCGATGTCACGGATCCCGACTGCGGGCTCGACAGGCCGACCGACTCCGACGGCGCCGACCTGCTCAATCCCAGCGGCCCCAACGGCAGCCCGCCTGTAGGGGTGCCAGGCCAGCCCCCGTTCACGCCGGTGACGATTCCGTTCACGAACGCCTTCACGGACGATTCGAGCGCGGCCCACGACATCGTGCCTCCGAACAAATGCAAGGTCGGCGGCAAGTCGCTGAAGACGGATGCACGCGGCGTCCCGCGGCCCCAGCGCGACGGCTGTGACGCCGGCGCTGTCGAGCTCACCGGCTGCAACCAGTCGGTAGTCGCCGGCCCCGACTCGTATGTGGGCCGCAAGTCGGTTGACCAGATCCAGGGTGGGTTCGGGGCGGACGACACCGTCTTGGCCCTGGGCGGCGACGACTTCATCACGACCTACTCGGGCCAGGACTTCATCTGCGCGGGCGGCGGCGACGACATCATCCTGCCGCAGGCCGACTCGGACGACATCGCGGGCCAGGGCGGCACCGACTACCTGAGCTACAACAACGCGATGCCTGGCGGAATCACGGCCGACCTCGAAGAGGGAACCGTGACAGGCCCCTCGATCGGATCGGACTTCTTCTCCGGGATCGAGAGCTTCCAGGGCTCCGAGGACGACGACTCCATCCTGGGATCCGGCGGCAAGGACTTCCTGGTCGGCGGCGGCGACCCCGACGAGATCAGGGGCCGCGGCGGCATCGACGTGATCGACGCGAAGGACGGCGACGCGGACGTCCTTATCGACTGCGGGCCGGGCGACAACTCCAAGGAAAAGGCGAAGATCGACCAGGGGCTCGACCCGGACCCGGTGAGCTGCTGAGCGCCGATCCGGCCGGCTCCTCTCGCTACTCACCGGCTTACTGTGCAATTGTGAAATCCAAGCTTGCAACGGCCTTTGCTGTGATGGCGATCGCCGGCTGTGGTGGCGGCGATGAGTCGGAGCCCAGGGCGAAAGCGCCCGCCGCCGACCAAGGTGCGACTAACCGTCCGAGCGAAGAACGGTCGAACATCGACAGCTTCATCGCGAAGGCCGATGAAATATGCGCCAGTTTCAACGACAGTTGGGTAGGCGTACCCGAGGCGACGGCCGAGTACTACAGGGACTGGGACCAATCCAACGCAGACCTGGAAGCCCTTGACGCCCCCGCACGAATCTCAACCGAGTGGGATCGTTACTTGGCTGCGCTCGAGCAGCAACTCCGCTTCACCGAGGCGGAAGAAGGACTCGAGTTGAAGCAGGCCTACGAGCAGAAAGAGAAGGCCGCCCAAGAACTTGGGCTTACCGACTGTTCCAGCCGCTGAGACGGAATGCCGCCCCAATTGGGCGATTGCCAAGAGCGCTTTCCGACGGAAATTCCGGGCTGCATCAACATCGCCTCTTTCCGAGTTGTTCAAGTTTTTGTAGCTTGGGTGGAGGCATCCCGGTCTGTCCCTCCGGGAAGAGCGCCCCGGCCACCAGCTGGGGCGTTCGCTTCTCAGGTTTACCCATCATTTGTGGCGGGTAAGAAAGCGCCGCGGGCAGGCCGCGATGCCCCGCCAAACTCCTCTCGCGGATTGATGGACCAGGGCCAGGACCGTGTGTTGTCGGCTTTCCCCCCAGTCGGCGCACAGTCTTGGCCTGCGCCCCGCCGCCTTTGGCTCCGACCCCGACCAAGGCCCTGCTGAGGGGTCGAATCCCGCTTCAATTCGGGATAGAATCGACTCGACGCGGGAGTAGCTCAGTTGGTAGAGCACCAGCTTCCCAAGCTGGGGGTCGCGAGTTCGAGCCTCGTCTTCCGCTCTATAGAAACGAGAAAGCCCGGCACATGGCCGGGCTCTCGATGCGTCGATGCGGACCTGAGCGCTAGGTGCGCCGCTCGAGGTCCGCAACCTCCTTGGCCTTCTCATCGGCGCGCTCGTCGGCCCGCTCTGCGCGAGCGTCCTCGCGGGCGAGCTGATCCTTCTTCTCGCCCTTGAGCTCTTCCTTTTGGCCCTGGCGACGGGTGTCGTCGTCGCCTGTGATGTCGCCGATTGCCTGCTTTGCCTTACCAGTGATCTTGTCTGTAATTCCCATGCTCCACGGCTACCCCGGGCCGGGGGAGGGAAACGGTGAAAAACGTGTGATCTGGCACAAGCTCAGGCGTCACGCCAGCCCTGCCTCGGCCGTGACGAAGTCGATGAACGCCTTCGCGGCGGAGGACGGGGCGTCGCGCCAGATCAAGGTCACCGCAAGGCTGATGCCGGGGTCGAGCGGGCGGACCGAGAGGGGCTGACCCGGCAGCTCGGCGAAGGAGCGGGGGAGGACCGCGACTCCGAACCCGCGTGCGGCAAGCGCCCGGATCAGGCCCAGGTCCGAGCCCTCCAGGCGGATGCTCGGCGCCGTCCCGGAGCGCTCCATCGCCTGGTCCATCGCGCGGCGTGCGGCGGAGCCGCGGCGGAAGGCGATCAGGGGCTCGCCGTCGAGCTCTGCGATGGGAAGGGGCGCCTCGCCCGCGAGCGGGTGGCGGCGGCTCATCGCGACCACCAGCTCCTCCCGGGAGATCTCGAGCCTGCCCAGCTCCGCCGGCGGCGCGCCGTCCTCGAGCGTGAAGGCGGCATCCAGCTCGCCGCGCGCCAGGTGGTCGAACATCTCCTGGGCCGTGCCCTCGCGGAACTCGATCTCTATGCCCGGGTGTTGGCGGTTGAACCTCTGAAGGACGGCGGGCACGTCGATCTCGCCGGCGGCGATCAGCGCGCCGATCGAGACGGTCCCGCGCTCGAGCCCGCGCAGCTCGTCTATCCCGCCGCGGAGCGCGTCGGACTCCGCCAGCGCGGCGCGCGCGTGGCCGACCGCCAACTCGCCCGCCTCCGTCAGCTCGACCGAGCGCGTCGTCCTGCGCAGGAGCTCGGCCCCGAGCTCGGACTCGAGGCGGCGGACCTGCGACGACAGGGCGGACTGGGCCACGTGGAGCTCCTCCGCCGCCCGGGTGAAGTGCCGGTGGCGGGCAACCGCTTCGAAGTAGCGCAGCTGGCGAAGCTCCATCCGGGCAAGTTATCTCATATCAAGATGAATCCTGTAGCAACAAACTGTTGCGACGATCAATGGCCGCGGGCATCATGCTTGTCGATGACCGTGGCACAAAGAACCGACTACGAACTCAGACGCGAGGTCCGCGATGGCGACGCCGAGGCGATCATCGAGATCCACGAGCGCGTCTACAAGCCCGAGCATGGGATGGACGACCGCTTCGTCCAGGGCGTGCGCGGCACGGTCGAGCGTGCCGTCGAGGCCGGCTGGCCCGCGGGCGGCGGGGCCTGGCTGGTGGACGGCGAGGACGGGCGCCTTGCGGGCTGCATCGGGCTGACCGACGAAGGCGACGGCCTCGGGAGGATCCGGTGGGTGGTGCTCGCGCCCGAGGTGCGTGGGCTCGGCATCGGACGCCGGATGATCACCGAGGCGGTCGCGGAGGCACGGCGCCTGGGCTTCGAGCGCCTGGAGCTGGACACCTTCGGCGCGCTGCGCGCAGCGGCTTCGATCTACCGTGGCCTCGGCTTCACCCTCGTGAGCGAGGAGCAAACGGACATGTGGGGGCCGGAGATCGCCTACCAGCACTACGTGCTGGATCTGACCCGCGGCGGCTGACGCCTACTCGAGGCCCAGCTGCTCGTTGATCTGGTCGAGCGCCGAGTCGATCTCCTTGTCGATCCGGGTGCCCTCCGAGCGGAGCTCCTCGAAGGCGGCGCCGCTTCCCGACTCGACCTGCTTTCGCACATCCGCGTAGAGCTTCTCCAGGTGCTCGAAGCCCTTGATCAGCTGCTCGTGCCCTTCCTGGGCATCTGACGGCACGTCGACGTCCTCGAGCTCCGAGACGGCTTCCTCGGCCTCGGCCTTGGCGCCTTCGAGCTCGTCGAGGATCTCCTTCTTCGAAGCGTTGACGTCGGAGCCGATGGAATTCGACGCCTTGATCACCTGTTCCTGGATCTCGTTGACGTCGTCGACGTAGTCCTCGGTGGAGCTGCAACCGGCGATAAACGCCGGTGTGAGGCAGAGCGCGATGAGAATTCGGTGTTTCATGGTCCGAGCGCGGCATCCTAAGGGCAACGCAGGCTGATTGGAAGTGAACCAAGCGTCAGGAGCCGCCGTAGTCTCAGGTACATGGCCCTTCGCCGCCCCGCAGCCGCCCTGATGGCGCTCGCCGCGACGCTCGCGGTTGCCGCCTGCGGCGATGAAGGGTCAGATACGTCCGCTTCCGTCGCGCCGCAGGGAGAAAGCGTCCTCCAGGGGTCGTTGCCGCTCCTCACGGGGAAGGAGCAGGAGCTCGCAGACTTCGAGGGCGACGTCGTGCTGGTCGTGAACACGGCATCCGAATGCGGTTACACGCCGCAGTTCGAGGGCCTGCAGAAGCTCTACGAGGAGCGTCGCCGGGAAGGCTTTACGGTGCTCGGCTTCCCGGCCGACGACGTTGCCGGCCAGGAGCCGCGCGACGACGCCGCGATCGCGGAGTTCTGCGAGGAGAACTTCGGCGTGGAGTTCCCGATGTTCGCGAAGTCAGACGTGGTCGGAGAGTCGGCGAACCCCCTGTACCAGCGCCTCGCCGCGGCGGCGGGGGAGCCGACCTGGAACTTCAACAAATACCTGCTGGATCGCAAGGGGCGGGTCGTCGAGCATTACGAGCAGGGGACGGGTCCCGACGACCCGGAGCTGAACTCGCGCATCGACGAGTTGCTCTAGACGCGCGGGTCGCGCCCGGCGGGGGTAGCGCGGGCGAGGGGGATGACGTGGCTCACGAGCCGCGGGTCAGCCCCGTGGACGTGGACGGCTATCGCCGGGGGGTCCTTGCCCATCCGAAGCTGCTCCCCGCGCCGCAGGTCGAGCTCGACCTGTCGGTGAGCCGACGGGCAGATGAAGACGGGCACCCGGCCGATCTGCGCGGTTGCGGAGCGGTGGATATGGCCCGTGACGATCAGCTCGGGCGCGGGGCCACGCTCGAACATCTCGGCCAGCGCGTCGCGGTCGTCCTGAGCGAGGCCGATCTCGTCGAACTCGGCCAGGCCGACTCCGACCGGGGCGTGGTGCATCGCGAGGAGCGAGGAGCCTGAGGCGCCGCCGAGCTCCCGCTCGATCCATGCGATGCGCTCGGGCCCGAGCGCGCCACCCGCTTCGCCCTCCATTGAGGTGTCCACGTTCAAGACGCGGACGGGTCCGCAGTCCACCGCGTAGTCCAAGAACTCACCCGCGGCGGCGATGCCCGGGTGCTCGGAGAACGCAGCGCGCAGGTTCTCCCGCCGGTCGTGGTTGCCCGGGATCGGATGGACCGGCATCGAGAGGGGCTCGAGGATCTCGCGCACCGCTTCGTACTCCGCGGGGTTGCCGTCGTAGGTGAGGTCGCCGGTAAGGAGGACGGCGACGGGCGCGGGGTTCAGCTCGCCGACCGCAGCGACCGCTTGTTCCAGGGCCGCGATCGAATCCGAGTAGTCGGCGTGGAGGCCGACGTGGGGGTCGGAGACCTGCGCGATCGTCGTTAGCGCCATGTGAGGTACCTGGTACCTGGCGAAACGCTCATGAGACCGGTGGGCGCTTGTCCGCCCATGGGCTCTCGGCCTCGAGCTGCGCGGCAAGAGAGAGGAGCGTCACCTCGTCGTTCGGCCGCCCGACCAGCTGGACCGCCAGGGGCATGCCCTTCTTCGAGAGGCCGATCGGCACCGAGGCCGCGGGATTTCCCAGGTGGTTCCAAGGGCCGGTGTAGGGATACGTGCGCGACATCCCGCTGACGGTGCGAAGCGCTCCCTGGCCCGCCCAGCGCCCGATCTCGACGGCGGTCTCACCCGTCACCGGCATGACGAGAACGTCGCACCGATCGAACAGGGACAGGATGCGCCGCGCGTCCTTGCCCTCGCCCCGGCGCGCCCTCTTGACGATGCGCCCGCCGGTGGCCCGGCCGAGCCTTGCGAAGCCCTTGGTCCGGTCCTCCAGGCGCTCGGGGTGCGGCACCTTGTCGAACTCGACCTTGATGCCGTTCAAAAAACGCGGGGTGACGTTGTTGCCGATCAGGCCCCAGTCGGGGTCCGAGCGCTCCACGGCGTGACCCAGCCTGGCCAGGAGGGACGCCGTGTCCTCGACGCCTTGGGCGACTTCGTCGGAGAGCTTCGCCGGAGCCGCCAGGCGGGGCGGCTTGGTGGACCAGGCGATGCGAAGGCGGCGCGGCACCGCGTGCGAGGCCTCGACGAACGAGTGGTCGGGATGGGGCGGGCCACCGGCGACCCCTCCGTGGCAGACGTCGAGCCAGAGCGCCGAGTCCTCGACGGTGCGGGTGACGCAACCGGTGACCGACAGGCCGTGCCAGTGCTCGCGCGCCGGGGCGAGCGAGATGCGGTCGCGCTGAGGCTTGATTCCGAAGAGCCCGCAGAGCGCGGCGGGAATCCTGATGGAGCCGGCCCCGTCGGACCCGGAGGCGCCCGCGCAGAGGCCGGCCGCCGTGGCCGCGCCCGAGCCGCCGCTCGAGCCACCGGGCGTGCGCGATGTGTCCCACGGGTTACGCGTGATTCCCCAGGCCTTGGTCTCCGTGAACCCGCAGATCGCAAGCTCGGGGAGGTTCGTCTTGCCCAGGATGATCGCGCCGGCGGCGCGCAGGCGGCGAACCATCTCGCCGTCGTTCTTCGCCGGCTGGTCGAAGCCGTTGGTGCCCCAGGTGGTGATCTCGCCGATCAGGTCTTCCGTGTCCTTGATGGCGATCGGCACCCCGGCAAGTGGCATCCGATTCGCTTCGCCGGCGGCGAGGCGCGCCTCGATCCGCTTGGCCTCGTCCCGCGCCTTGTCGGCCAGGACGACCCGGTATGCGTTCAGCTCGGGCTCCAGCCGGCTGATGCGGTCGAGGTAGAGCTCGACGAGGTCCGTCGGCGTGACGTCACCGGCGCGGACCATCTCAGACAGGCGGGCGATCCCCGCAAACGCCACGTCGGTCATTGACCTCAGCCTATTGCCAGAACTTCCTTTGCCGCGCTACCCCGGGCGGGCGAGCGAGGACGTGTCAGGTCGGTTGTGCCGTCGGGCGGATCAACATCTCGTTGACGTCGACGTGCTCGGGCTGGGACAGGGCGTACATGACCGCGCGGGCGATGTCCTCGTCCTCGAGCGCGCCCGTGGGCCGGTTGTCGAAGAACGGCGTGTCGACCATTCCTGGCTCGATCAGCGTCACACGGATGCGCGTGTTGTCGTGCATCTGGCGAAGCTCCTGCCGAAGCGCCTCGCCCATCGCGGTGACCGACCACTTGGTCGCTGAGTAGAGGGAACCCGGTAGGGCGCGCCTGCCCGCGACCGAGCTGGTGATCACGAAGTGGCCAGTTCCCTTCTCGAGGAGATGGGGGAGGGTGGCGCGGATCGTGTAGGCGACGCCGAGGACGTTCGTGAGCACCATCGACTTCCAGTGTTCCGGCGATTCCTCGAGGAATCCGCGCGAGGCGCCGAAACCGGCGTTGGCGAAGACGGCGTCGAACCCACCGAAGGCGTCGGTCGCTGCCTTCACCAGGTTTTCGCAGTCCTCCCACTCGGTCACGTCGCTTCTGACCGCGACCGCCTTGTCCTGACCGCCGAGGTCGGAGGCGAGCTTTTCGAGCTTGTCCTCCGAGCGTGCGGCGAGCACCAGCCGGTAGCCGGCTTCGGCAGCGTGATGGGCGGTGGACGCACCGATGCCGGTCGAGGCTCCGGTGATGAGGAGAACGGGTGAATCGGCCATGCACACGAAGCTAGCGAGGAGTAGCTTCTCCCGGAGAGTCACCGACCCGGAAGGGGAGCCATGTCATTCGTAAGGGTTGTGAGGTTCACCGACGTGGACCCGGAGCACATCGCGAGCCGGCTGAGCGACATCGAAGGGCGTGATGGCCCGCCGGAAGGCGTCGTCTCGACCGGAATCCAGTTCCTTCATGACGAAGATCAGGCGACGGTGGTCGTTTTGCAGTTCTTCGACTCCGCAGACGACATGGCGAAATCCGAGGCTGCCTTGGACAGTATGGACCCGTCTGACACGCCCGGCACGAGGGCGTCAGTTGATCGCTGCGAGAAGAAGATGGAGCTCAGCGCCTGACGTGTTGGCCGCAGGGGTGCTGGTAGCGCCCCTGCGATAATTCGGGGTGGCGTGGACCCTGATCGAAAGCGAAAGATCCGCCTTGTCGTCGCGTTGACCGTGGCGGTGCTCCTGGCAACCGCCTTGGTCTACACGTCCTTCTCCGCCTCGACCGAGGCGAAGTCACCTTCCGAGCTTCTGGCCGAGACGCCGGCCGGGGCCGTAGACGCGTATGGCAAGGTCGTCACGGAGAAGACGCTTCCCGACGGCTCGCGCGAATTCGTGATCGCCGACCCCGAGGATCCCACCAAGGAGGTCCCGGTCGAATACGAGGGCCAGGTTCCCGACCCGTTCCGGGAGGGGCGCGACGTGATCGTCACCGGCGAGATGGTCAACGGCACATTGGTCGCCGAAAAGGACAGCCTGATCACGAAGTGCCCGTCGAAGTTCTCCGACGAGGCCGAAGAGGACCCGAACATCGTCATCGACGAGTCGCTTTGAAGTGTGAGCGGGGTCAGACCCCGTTAACGAGCCGGTTTGATCCGGGCGGGCATTGACGTGAGCGAACTTTCGATCGATGCCGGGCACGCGTGCCTGGTCGGCGCTCTCGTCGCCTTCGCCTACGGCGCCGCGGCCGGGATCTACGGAGGGCACACGGGCGACCGGCGCTGGGTCGACTCGGCGCGAAGGGCCGTCTATGCCGCGGCCGCGCTCCTGGTGATCTGCGTCGTCGTGCTCGAGGCCGCGTTCCTGCGCTCCGACTTCTCGGTCGCCCTGGTGGCCGACCACTCCTCGACCACCACGCCCACGCTCTACAAGATGACGGCGCTCTGGGGCAGCCAGGGCGGGTCGCTCCTGCTGTGGGCGTTCGTCCTCTCGCTCGCCTCGTCCGGGGTCCTCTTCGCCACCCGCCACAAGCACCGGGAGGTCGTGCCCTGGGCGACCGCGGTCCTGTGCGGCCTCGGAGTCTTCTTCACGGGCCTGATGCTCATCTCGGGCGGCGACGCGATGCCGTTCACGCGCATGAGCCCCGTGCCCGCCGAGGGCCTTGGGCTCAACCCGCTCCTGCGCCATCCGGCGATGGCGATCCACCCGCCGATGCTCTATTCGGGCTACGTCCTGTTCTCGATCCCCTTCGCGTTCGCGATCGGCGCCCTGATCGCAAGGCGGCTGGACACGAGCTGGATCCGTTCGACCCGGCGCTTCGCCCTGCTCGCCTGGATGTTCCTGTCCGTCGGGATCCTGCTGGGCGCCGGCTGGTCCTACGTCGAGCTCGGCTGGGGCGGCTACTGGGGCTGGGACCCGGTCGAGAACGCCTCGCTCATGCCGTGGCTCGTCGGCACCGCGTTCCTCCACTCGATCATGGTCCAGGAGCGCCGCGGGATGCTGAAGGTCTGGAACGTCTCGCTGATCTGCGCGACGTTCGCCCTTTCGCTGCTCGGCACGTTCCTGGTCCGGTCGGGGATCCTCCAGTCGATCCACGCCTTCGGCGAGTCGACGGTCGGCACGCCTCTCCTGATCCTGATCGCGACAGTGCTCGCCGGCTCGACCGCGCTCATCGTCTCCCGCCTGCCCGACCTGCGCTCGGAGCGGCGGGTGCAGTCCCTGGCCTCGCGCGAGGCCGTCTTCCTGGTCAACAACATCCTCCTGATCGGCCTCGCTTTCGTCGTCTTCTACGGCACGTTCTTCCCGCTCATCGCGGAGGCGTTCACCGGCAACCGCTCGACGCTCGCCGCGCCGTGGTTCGACCAGTACGTGACGCCCCTGGCGATCCTCCTGGTCCTCTTCACCGGGATCGGCCCGCTCCTGGCCTGGCGACAGGTCTCGGCCGGCCGGGCGCTGCGCCTGTTCGCGCCTCCGGTGGCCTTTGCTGCGCTCACGCTCGCCGGGCTCCTGGCGTTCACCGACACGGCGGACGAGCCGGGCGCGCTGATCATGTTCACCTTCGCGGCATTCGCGTTCGCCGGTCTCGTCGGCGAGTTCGTGCGCGGCGCGGCCGCCCAGAACGCGCTCTCGGGGGACGGATTCATGTTGTCGCTCGGGCGCGTGGTGGTCCGCAACAGGCGGCGGTACGGGGGCTACATCGTCCACATCGGCGTGATCCTGGCGTTCGTGTCGATCGCCGCCTCCTCGAGCTTTCAGACGTCGGACGACGTGCGGATGCTGCCCGGGGACTCGACCACGGTGGGCGAGTACGAGCTGACGTACGTCCGGCCCACCGCGTTCCGCGACCAGGAGGAGGAGAGGCTGACGTTCGGCTCGGTGGTCGAGGTGCGGCGCGACGGCGAGCTGGTCGAGACGCTCACCCCAAGCCGCAACTACTACTCGTCGAGCTCGACCGGGAGCGTCCGGAGCTTCTTCGAGGGCGAGGCGACGTCCGAGGTGGGCCGCTCGGGCGGGGCGGGGGAAGACTTCTGGACGGCAATGCGCCCGGACCTGACTGAGCCGGCCATCGACAACTTCATCTCCGGGGCCGACAAGCGCATCGACGAGATCACGATTCCGGAGACGCTGCCGGATCCGAGCACGCCCGGCGGGGTTGAGGCGATGCGCGGGATCGCAGAGCAGCGTTCCGAGCTTCAGGGCCTGGCGATCTCGACGCTCGAGCGCCGCTACGAGGACGGCCAGATCCCGGTCGACTTCCGCATCAACGTGAACCCGTTGGTGATCTGGATCTGGGTCGGCGGGGCGATCGCCGTGATCGGAGGCCTGATCGCGGCGTGGCCGGCCGCCTCCGCGCGCCGCCGGCGGGTTTCGGACGTCTACGCGGCGCGCCTGGCGAAGGACCTCGGCCGCGCCTCGTAGCCGGCCGCGCCTCGTAGCCTCCACGGCCCATGGAGGTCGCCCTCATCGCGCTGTTCGTGATCGCCGCCGTGGCGCTCTTCGTCTCGATCCCGCTGCGCCCCGGAGCAAAGGGCGACGAGGAGCGGATCGAGGACCCCGAGCGCGCGGAGCTCGAGGCGCGCAAGGAGTCGAAGTATCGCGAGATCCGTGACGCGGAGCTGGATCGGGAGCAGGGCAAGCTGAGCCAGGCCGACTGGGCGCGGGCGGACGCCGAGCTCAGACGGGAGGCGATCGAGATCCTGCGGGCGATCGACGCGCTGCCGAAACGCGGCCGCCGCGACGACCCGAGCCTCTAGAATCGCCGGCGATGGAACAGATCCTTCAAGTCGTCCAGGTGTTCATCTCGGTCATCCTGATCATCCTCGTCCTGCTGCATTCGGGCAAGGACGCGGGCCTTTCGGGTGCCTTCGGCATCGGCGGTGGCGGCGGCTCCTTCGGCGGCGGCTCGCTCGTCGAGCGCAACCTCGATCGCTGGACGATCTTCTTCGCGATCATGTTCGCTCTGAACACGCTCGTACTGCTCAAGCTCTAGAGGGGCCACGGCATGCCCTCGCTCACTCGGCGGGGAGCGCTCTGCGCGGCACTTTCGGCATGCGCGCTCGCGGGGTGCGGCGGCGCCGACGACGGACCGCCCGCCCTGTCAAGCGCGACCCCTCAGGGCGAGGGCGGAACCCTGGTCTGGGCGGTCTCGGACCCGTTGAACACCACTGATCCGCTGGAAGCCGGCACCCGCACCGAGCAGCTCGTCGCCAGGCAGGTGAACGAGCCCCTTACCGCCAGAGTCCCGGGCCCGTTCGATCCCGAGCGAAGCACGGCCGGGCTCGTGGTCGACGCCCAGAGCTCGGCGGGTGACACGGTGTGGACACTGACCCTCAGGGACGGCGTGCTCTTCCAGGACGACGAGCCGTTCAATGCCGCCGCCGTGCAGGCCAATGCGACTCGCTGGATGACGACCGCGGCAGGAGGCGCCCTGCTTCCGGACCTCGTCTCGGTCGACGCCCCGAGCCCCGGTCAGGTGCGGTTCGCCCTGGCCGCGCCCGATCCGGCATTCCCGAAGCGCCTGTCGGATCCGCGGCTTGGCATCGTCTCGCCCGCCGCCCTCCAGCCGCAGACCGGCGAGGGAGCGGTCGTCAGCAGGGCGCTCGGCACGGGCACGGGGGCGTTCGAGATACGCGAGCGCGACGGCAACCAGGTGCTGCTGGCGCGGAACACCCGGTGGTGGGGAACCGGGGCCCGGATCGACCTCGGCCCCGCTCTCGAGCAGCTCGAGTTCAAGGTCACGCCCTCATCGTCGCTGCGGCTGGCGATGCTCGATGCCGGTGACGCCCAGCTCGCCGACGACCTGGACCTCCAGCAGGCGGATCAGGCTCGCGAGGATCCGCTCCTGAGCGTGTTGCCCAGCACGAGCGGGACGTTCCTCGGGGTCGAGCGCTCCGTCAGAGGCATTGATTCCGGGCGGGAGATCCCGGCGCTTTCCAGCGCCTGGCTCACCGGCCTGGCCGCCGCCGACTGACCTCTAGTCCGCGTAGCGGTGGTGGAGGTTGAGCGTGTTGCCGTCGGGATCTGAGAAGAACGCCTGATGGCATACGCCGGAGTCGATGATGTCCATCTGAAACTCGACGCCTTGGGCCTCGAGCTCTTCCTTACGGGCAGCGACGTCGTCCACCCGGAACGAGATCGGGAGGGAGTGCGGCTTGAACTCGAGGCCGAACGCGTCGGACTGCATCAGCGCGATGGTGAGGTTTCCCGTTTCGAACTCGCCGGCGGGGTGATCGCCCCACTGCTTTCCGAACTCGAGCCCCAGCACGTCGCCGTAGAACTCCTTCGCCTTCTCGTAGTCCTGTGTCGGCACACAGATGAAGTCGACGCCTTGGACGAGGGATTCCTGGGACATCTCGACTCCTTCGATAAGTGGACGAAGTGCGGCTGAGAGGACTCGAACCTCCACGGCCTTATACAGGCCACAAGGCCCTCAACCTTGCGCGTCTACCAATTCCGCCACAGCCGCGTGACGCGCGCAAGTGTATTCAGCGCGTCCCGGACGGGACGGACCCCTTGACATCCGTCCGGAGGGGCGGCTAGTCTACGAACATGTGTTCCCGTCCCCGCCTCGATTCCCGCTAGGAGGAGCCGCCTCATGGACCTGACGAAGCGCCAGAAGGAAATCTTCGAATACATCCGCAAGTACGCGGCGAAGACCGGCTACCCGCCCACTGTGCGCGAGATCGGGAAGGCCGTGGGCCTTACCTCATCCTCGACCGTCCATGCCCACCTCGCGAACCTCGAGAAGATCGGCCTCCTCCGCCGCGACCCCACTAAGCCGCGTGCGATCGAGCTCCTCGTGGACAAGGCGAAGCAGGCGATCACGGGCAGGGGCCTGCCGGTGGTGGGAGAGGTCGCTGCCGGCGAGCCGATGCTCGCCGAGGAGAACATCGAGGAGTATCTGGAGCTTCCGGACATGATCGGCGGCGAGGAGGGCGACTACATCCTCAGGGTGAAGGGCGACTCGATGAAGGACGCGGGGATCCTCGCCGGGGACTATGTGGTCGTCAAGCAGACCGACGATGCGACCAATGGCGAGATCGTGGTCGCGCTCCTGGAGCACGAGGCAACCGTCAAGCGCTTCTTCCGCGAGAAGGACCAGATCCGCCTTCAGCCCGAGAACCCCGCCTACAAGCCGATCCGGACCCGAGAGGCTCAGCTCCTCGGCAAGGTGGTCGGCGTCTTCCGGAGCATGTGACATGCCTGCGATCGCTCACAGGGACAGTTCGCGCGGCCTCCCCGTCAGAAACGAGCGGCCCCGCCGCTTCCAGCACCTCGAAGCCCGTCAGATGTTCGAGCCGGGCGCTCGCACGCTGGACGAGAGGATCTCGTCCACCTGGTCGTCTCTCGTCAGCGAAGGGGCTGCCGATTGCCCGGTGTGCTCGAGCCGCGTGCTCGCCGCACACCAGTGCGAGACCTGCGGCTCCGAGCTCAGCTAGGCGCTCTTCTCCAGCCGGCCGCCGGCCCCCAGCCGGGCGATCGCCTCGTCGCGGTCGGCCAGGATCTCCAGGTCCTCCCTCAGGCCCGTCAGCTCGATCGTGCGGTCGACGGTCGGGTTGTGGCCAATCAAGGCAAAGCCGATGCCGGCAGCCATGGCCCGCTGCCGGCCGCCCAGGATCACCGCGATTGCCGTCGAGTCAAGGAACGTGCAGCTCTTCACGTCGACCAGGATCGCTCGCGGGCTCGCAGCGAGCGCGGCGTCGGTCACGGCAATGCCGACCTCCTGAAGTGAGGCATCGAAATCTCCTTCGATCAGGATCGAATAGAGGTCGTTGTCGACCGGCTCCCCCCTGATGAGCCCGTTGGACATGCAATTCCTCTACCCCGATTTGCCCGGTTATGACACGGCCTTCATGTACGCGTAACATCTGACCTGCAGGCTGCGCAGTCGCGGGAGGTGACTCTCGAGGAAAGTCCGGACACCGTAGGGCACGACGGTCGGTAACGCCGACCCGGGGAAACCCGCGGGAAAGTGGAACAGAGACAGACCGCCGATGGCGCCCGACACGCGTGGGGCGTACAGGTAAGGGTGAAACGGTGCGGTAAGAGCGCACCAGCGTCGCGGTGACGCGGCGGCTGGCCAAACCCCGTCAGGTGCAAGCCCAAGCAGGATCGAAGACCCGGCCCGGCGAGATCCAGGTAGGGCGCATAGATAGATGGCAGCGCAAGACAGAATCCGGCTTACAGGCCTGCTGACGGAAGAGCCCCGCTTCGGCGGGGCTCTTCTCCCGGCTCGCGCCGCGGCGTTGGCTGCGGCGCCGCCGCGACTCAGCCATCCGCACCGGATGCGAAGTAGCCGGCGAGCGCTTCTACCCCTTGGCGCTGCGTCTCGCCGCCGCCGAGACCGCCCATGGGACCGGTGCCGCGCATCAGCATCAGCTTGAGCTTTTCGCCGTCGGTTGTCCGCAGGTCGAGCTTCACTGCCGCTTTGTCCATCACCGCCGCCGTGAGCTCGGCCCAGCCGCCGCCGGCTCCTTCGACTGAGGCACGCTCGATGTCCGCGTGGGTAAGGGACCTCGGCTCGTCCTTGGCCGCCAGCTTGCGATCGAGCCCCTGGACGATCAGGCGCTCCGACGTGGTGGCAAGTGCGACCGCACGCCCCTTGAACATGCCCACCTGGGTTGCGATGCAGACGCCGCGAATCTCCTCGCCCTGGGAGAGGAGCGGCTCGACCGCAGCGCGAAGCCTCGTGGCCAGCTCGTCCATGCGGCCAGCGTAAACCTTCGCCAGCTTGTCCAAAGGCCATCGACCACCTGTCGATCCGGGCGGGGCTATCGTTGCGTCATGGCTGAGACCCCGAAGACCGCCGAAGACGTAATGAAGATCGTCTCCGAGCAGGATGTCCGTTTCATCCGGCTCTGGTTCACCGACGTTCTGGGGCAGCTCAAGAGCTTTTCGATCAACGCGGCCGAGCTCGACGACGCGTTCGAGGGCGGGATGGGGTTCGACGGCTCCTCGATCACGGGCTTCAACCCGATCGAGGAGTCCGACATGATCGCCATGCCGGACCCGGCGACCTTCGACGTCCTGCCCTGGCGGGCAGAGGAGAACGCGACGGCCCGGATGTTCTGCGACATCCAGGTCCCCGGCGGCGAGCCGTACGAGGGGGACCCGCGCTGGATCATGCGCCGCGCACTCGAGCGCGCCAAGGAGATGGGCTTCGAGGCCTACAACATCGGCCCCGAGCTCGAGTTCTTCTACTTCAAGGAGGCTCGCCCCGAGAGCGGCGTCCCGCAGGTCATGGACGAGGGCGGCTACTTCGACCTCACCACCCTCGACGCCGGCTCCGAGGTGCGCCGCGACACGATCCTCGCCCTGGAGCAGCTTGGCATCCACGTCGAGTACGCCCACCACGAAGTCGGCCCCTCGCAGCACGAGGTCGACATGCGCTTCAAGGACGCCCTGCAGATGGCGGACGACTGCATGACCTACCGGATCGTGGTCAAGGAGTACGCGATGGACCACGGCATGCACGCGACGTTTATGCCGAAGCCGCTCTCGGGCGAGAACGGCTCGGGGATGCACGTGCACCAGTCGCTACAGCGCGACGGCCGAAACGCCTTCTTCGATCCTGACGACCAGTTCTTCCTGTCGGAGACGGCAAAGGCATTCATCGCGGGACAGCTGCGCCATGCGCGGGAGATCTCGCCGCTCTTCGCGCAATGGGTCAACTCCTACAAGCGGCTCGTTCCCGGCTATGAAGCCCCCGTCTATCTGGCCTGGTCGCGCCGCAACCGCTCCGCGCTCATCCGCGTCCCGCTCTATCACCCCGGCAAGGAGCAGGCGACTCGCGCCGAGCTTCGGTGCCCGGACCCGGCATGCAACCCGTACCTGTGCTTCGCGGGAATGCTCCACGCCGGCCTCGAGGGGATCGAGAAGGGCTACGAGCTCCCCGAGCCGATGGAGCAGAACCTGTACCACCTCACGCCGGAGGAGCGCGGCCAGCGCGGCATCGAGCAGCTTCCGGAGAACCTGGGCGAGGCGATCGAGATCGCGGCCGAGTCGGAGCTTGTTCTGCGCGTCCTGGGCGAGCACACCTTCAAGCGCTTCGTCGAGATCAAGCGCGAGGAGTGGGAGGAGTACCGCGTCCAGGTGACGCCCTGGGAGATCGAGCGCTTCCTGCCGGTTCTCTAGGGCCTCGCTCAGTCGGCTACCAGGCCGTGGCGCGTCGTGTTCTCGGAGACCACCTGGGGCTCGGTGAACTGGATGACATAGTCCGGCCCGCCGGCCTTCGAGCCCACGCCCGACAGGCGGTTTCCGCCGAACGGCTGCCGCCCCACCATCGCGCCGGTCGCGCCGCGGTTGACGTATAGGTTGCCGACGGGCGAGCGCTCGACGACGAACTCGACAGTTGACGGGCTGCGGGTGAACAGGGCACCGGTGAGCGCGAACGGAATCTCGCCGACCACCTCGCACGCCGCTTCGACCGAGGCCACCGGCTCCACCGTCAAGAGGGGACCGAAGATCTCGTCGCGGAGGAGGGGGGAGGCAGGATCGAGCCCTTCCACGAGCGCAGGCGCCGCGAACCAGCCTGACCCGTCGGGGACGGCTGCGCGCGCGGTCACGCGGCCATCGTTCTCGGCCAGCCGGGTGGCGCCGGCCAGCCGCTCCTGCGCTTCGCGCTCGATGAGCGGCGGCACCTCGGTGTCGAGGCTCTCCGCCTGCCCGACGCGAAGCAGCTCGATCGCTCCGGCGAGGCGGTCCGCGAGCGGCTCGGCGATCGCCTGATGGGCGAGGATGCGCGAGACGGCGGAGCATTTCTGGCCGCCGTACCCGAAGGCCGACCGGACGATCGCCGGCACGGCGTCGTCCAGGTCAGCGTCCGTATCGACGATCGCGCAGTTCTTTCCGCCCATCTCGGCGACGACCCTTTTCACGTGACCCTGGCCTTCGGGCGTTTCGGCCGCGCGGCGGATGATCTCGAGGCCGACCGCGCTCGACCCGGTGAACGCAATCGCATGGACGCCGGGGTGTCCCACGAGCATCGCGCCTGCGTCGCCGTGTCCCGGCAGCAGTGACAGCGACTCCGGGGGGACACCCGCTTCGTGAAAGGCGCCGGCAAGGCGGAGCGCACACCCGGGAGACTGCTCTGCGGGCTTCAGGACGACGGAATTGCCCGCCGCCAGCGCGGCCGCCGTCATTCCGGCCGCAATCGCAAACGGGAAGTTCCAGGGGGAGATGACGGCCACGATGCCGCGCGGGCGGTAGGTCATCGAGTTGCGCTCGCCCGCGATCTGCGAGAGCGACGCTCCTTGACCCAGCCGAATGGCTTCGCGGGCGTAGTACTCGCAGAAGTCAATTGCCTCGCAGACGTCAGCGTCGGCTTCGGGCCAGGGCTTCGCGCACTCCCTCAGGGCCAGGGACGCGAGGCCGAGGCGGCGCTCGCGCATGAGCGAGGCCGCCCGCACCAAGACGCCGGCGCGTTCCTGGGCCGAGCGTGCGCCCCAATCGGCGCCGGCCTCGCGACCCGCGGCGACCGCGGCATCCACGTCCGTCGCGTTTGCCTCTGATGCCGTCGCGACTATCCGCTCTGGCCGGCCGGGGTCGGTTGAGGTGAAGTCCGGTGTCTCCCGGCGGTTGCCGGCCACGAGCGCCGGCACAGCGATCGGCAGGGTCCGGTCGAGCTCTGCGAGCGCAGCACTCAGGGCGTCGCGGCTCGAGGCGCGCCGCAGCTCGAGCACGGGCTCGTTCGAGAATGGGCCAAGGCCGCTCATGGCGCCGCGAGGAGGGTGTCGAGGGACGCGCCGCGCGCCTGCTCCGCCAGGAATGACTCGTTCGCGGTGTTCTCCAGGAGCCTGCGCACCAGATAGGCCATGCCGGCGACCAGGTCGCCGACCGGGCAGTAGCTCCGCGCCCGGAACCCGGAGCCGGCGAGAGCGTGAGCCAGATCGTCGCCGAGGCCGCGCAGGACCTGGAACTCGAGCGCATCATCGGCGCCTCCCGCAAGCCGGTTGAAGGCAATCGCGTGCGCGACGGAGCGGACGTTGTGTGAGGCGATAGCGATGCGGATCGTGCCTGGGCTCTCACGTGCGTGCTCGATTAGGGTGCGGGTGAGCGCCTCGAAGCTCCGGTCGGACTCCGCCTTCTCGGAGAAGACGGGTGGAGTCCAGCCGTGCTGTCCGGCCTCGACGACCTCGTGGTCCCAATAGGCGCCCTTGACCAGCCGGATGGTAAGCGGGACCGCCCGCCCGGCACGGCTGTTCGCGGCGATGATCTCGGCCAGCTCGCCCGCGGCGTCCCGCAAGTAGGCCTGAAGCACGACGCCGGCCGATGGGCCGCCGCGGAATGCTTCCTCGCCGAGCAGCTCGGCGATCAGGCCCAACGTCGTCTCACGCGCGTCGAGCGACTCCATGTCGATGTGGAGGTGAGCGCCAAGCTCATTCGCGCGCGCCAGGAGCGGCCGCAGCCGGGCGGCCGCATCTTCGACCCCGCGGGCGGGAGCCTCGGGGCGGATGAGCGGGGTGAGCGCCGTGACCTTGACGGAGAGGTTCGCGCGCGGAAGCGGGCCGTCCGGGTCGCGCTCGAGAAGCGGGTGCGGCTCGAACTCCGAGTAGATCCCCGCGAGCGTGATCAGCGCCTCGTCGCAGCGCGCCGCGTAGGTGTCGGCCTCCGTCTCGGTCAGCGTCGCTTCGCCCAGGAGGTCGACCGAGGTTCCGATCCCGGCGCTCCAGAGGCGCCGCAGCTCGCCCTTGGCCTCCGCGGGCGTGGGCGCCGCGATGAACCTGTGCGCCATGTGGCGGACCCCGCCGGCAACGGCGGCGCCCAAGGCAAGCCGCCCCGGCTTCGTGCCGGCTGCCCGCATGGCGGCGCCCAGCGGCGGCGGCGGCTCTTGGACGTCTTCCGCGAACTCCGTGAGGTGCGAGGCGAGATCGTCCAGGCTCCGGCAGGCGGGCGTTACGTCGACCAGGCGGAAGAGCGCCGTCCGGAGCTCGGGATCTTCCGCGGTGAGCCGCATCGCGCGCTCGTCGAGCGCCGCGACCGGGCCGCGCGGGGGCGCGGGCAGATGCTCGACTATCTCAGCCCCAACCTCGCGGATCGCGGCCTCGAGCCCGGCTTCCGTTGCACGCTCACGGCTCACATATGAAAGCTTCCCGCGAGAGGGCCATTCGAAGCAGCCACCCTGGCCGGTTCAGGTGTTGCCGAGGTACGAATCGTCCAGCAGGGACTCGAGCGACTCGAGCGGCGCACGCCTGAAGTCCCGCTCCGTCGAAGACTCGTCGCCGGCAAGGAGCGCTCGCTCCCAGGTGAGCGCTCGTGCCACCTTTGCGACACGGCAGGCCAGCTCCAGGGTGTCGATCAGATCCTCGCGTGACGCGACGTCCGTGAACGGCTCCAGGTAGGCGTCCCGGAGCCGTTCGACGGCGTGGGGGCCCAGCCGGGCGATCACCCCAAGCGGCACGAGCGTTGTGGCGAACGGATGGGCGATGACGCTGTCTCCCCAGTCGTAGAAGCGCAGTCCCTCCGGCTGGTCCGGGGCCCCCAGGACGTTCCAGGGGTGGAGGTCGTTGTGGTCGAGGCTGACGCCTCCGGGCCGGTTCGCGAGCTCTTCGCACCATTCCAGGAAGGTCGCCCTGTGCCCGGCGATGCGCTCGAGGCTCTCGGCGTCGGCCGGGTCGCCGGAGGAGCGGGAGTATCGCGCGCCGGCTTTGATCGCCTCGTCGAAGCGCGCGGGCATCGCGCCGGGCGTCATGTCGGCGATCCCGATGCGGTGCAGGTCGTCCACCCGCGGCTCGAGCGCCCTCTGGACGCGCGCGTACCGGCCGAGAGCCGACGCCATGGCCTCGACGAGCTCCTCGCCGTCCGCGCGCTCGCCGAGGGAAGTGCCGCCGTCTGGCAGCAACACCCACCCGCGCTCCTCGTCCACCGCGAGCGGAACGAGGATCGCCTCCGGGGCGCATTCGGCGAGCAGCCAGTAAAGGGGCACCTCGAAGGCGGTCGCGCCCCTGGGCTCCTTCATCCAGACGACGCCGTCGCTCGTCTCGGCGCGGAGCACCACGCCCCAGGGGCGTGTCCTGAAGGTCTGGAGCTCGCTCGTCCGCCGCGCGCCGACCGTCGCCAGGGCGGCGTCCATCCACGCCTCTGCCTCGACCAGATCCAGCATCAACTCCTACTCTGGCAGGCGCCTGAGCGCCTCGGCCCGGCGCGCGGTCTCCTTTCCCGACTTGTCGCTCCTGACCAGGTAGCGCGGATCATCCTTGGTCGCCGCTACCACCTGGCCCGCGACCTCCGTGCGCTCGACCAGGCGCTTTCGGACACGGCCGGTAACGGCGTGGCCGCGGAATCTCCATTCGACTCTGTCGCCACGCCGAAACTTCTCTGCCATCCGGGGCTCCTTTCGCTGAGGGGTACCCCGGCTACAACCCCGCGCGGGGCGAGCGCGCCCCGGGCGTCCCCGACGGCTAATGTCGCGACCGTGAGCGAGCTCCACGTCCTACGGGTGTTCACGACGGCGAGCGGCGAGCACGGCAACGAGCTCGGGGTCTTCATGCGCGGCGCCGATGTGCCCGAGGCAAGGCGCCAGGAGGTCGCGGCAGACCTCGGCTTCGCAGAGACCGTGTTCATCGACGACCACGAGCGGGCCGAGATGCGAATCCACGCGCCCGCGGTGGAGATGCCGTTCGCGGGCCACCCGACAGTCGGGGCGGCTTGGCTCCTGCGCGAGAAGGTCGGAGAGGTCGCGGTGCTGCGCCCGCCGGCAGGCGAGCTCCGCGTGGGCTACGAGGGGGACATCGTCTGGGTCGCGGCTCGCCCCGAATGGTCGCCGCCGTTCGAGTACGTCGAGCTCGCGAGCGCAGAAGACGTCGACTCGCTCGACGGTGCGCCGGGCGGCGAGGGCTGGGCGTACTGCTGGGCCTGGGAGGACGAGGAGGCCGGGCGGGTGAGAGCCCGCTCGTTCGTTGCGGATGCCGGGATCGCCGAGGACGAGGCGACCGGTTCGGCGGCCCTTGCGCTCTGCGGACAACTCGGGCGGCCGATCCAGATCCGCCAGGGCCGCGGCTCAGAGATCTTCGCTCGCCCCCTGGACGAGGGCTTCGTCCAGGTCGGAGGGCGCGTCGTCCTCGACGAGGCTCGCGACTACCCGATGGTCGAGAGCAGGTAGGCGAGGGCGAACCCCAGAACCGTCATGAGCCCGGCCTCGCGGCCGCCCTTCGAGTGGGCGGCCGGAAGCATCTCGATGGCAAGCATCGCAAGCACTCCGCCGGCGGCGAAGGCCTGAAGGATCGCCACCGCCTCGTCACCCGCGCTCGCCAGGAGCTGGTAGCCGATTCCCGCGGACGCGGCGCAGATCACGGTCACGCCGCTCCACAGCGCGATCACGCGGCCCCTGGACACTCCGGACTCGAGCATGTCGCTTGCCCCGCCGATCCCCTCCGGCAGGTTCGACAGGAAGATCGCGGCCAGGACCGGAACGCCGACGCCACTGCCGGTGAGGAGGGTCGAGCCCAGGACGGCCGTCTCGGGAACGCCGTCCAGCAGGGCGCCCAGAAGCAGCGTCTTGCCGCTCTCGTCCTGCTCGGGCATCTCGCGCTCGTGCATCCCTTCTTCGGCCCGCGGCGAGACCAGCCGGTCCCCGACGTAGAACGCGAGCGCTCCCGCCGCCAGACCGAAGGTCAGCGCGTCGGCGCCGCCCAGGTTGAACGCCTCCTCGGTCAACTCGAACGAGATTGCGCTGATCAGGGTGCCCGCGCCGAAGCCAAGCACCAGGCCGGTGATCCTTTCGGGAGGGCAGGCGGTCATGGCGATAACCGCACCGATGAGCAGCGACGAGCTCGCCACCAGACCCCACAGAACCGCTTCCGTCACAGGGCCAGTATCCCATCCGGCTCGGCGAAGGCGTTCAGGCCCGGCCAAGCGTCCAGGGCGGCTTCCAGGCATAAAGGCGCGGCCGAGCGGTGCCGATGAAAAAGCAATGGCGGTGGCTGTATACGACGGAGAGTTCTCCGAGAAGGAGGCGTCTCGTCTGCTTTGGCGCGCAGGCTTCGGCCCGAAGCCCGGCGAGGCAGCAAGGGTGGCGGAAAAGGGCCTTTCCAGGGCAGTCAAGTCGCTGGTCGATCCGCCGAAGCCGAAGCTGATCGGCCCTGAGCCGCGGGACGAGGACGGCAACTTCGCTCCGTACGACCTTTGGGGCCACGACGTCATGTGGTGGCTCGACAAGATGGTCCGCTCGAACCAGCCCCTGGTCGAGCGCATGGCGCTGAACTGGCACGACTGGTTCGCGACCGGTGACGTCGGCTCGGCCCGGATCTCGATCGACCAGATCAAGATGTTCCGCAAGCGGGCCTTCGAGAGCTTCGACAGCCTGATCGAGCGGGTGACGATCGATCCCGCGATGCTGATCTGGCTCTCGGGCATCGACAACAACAAGTGGAACCCGAACGAGAACTACGGCCGCGAGCTGATGGAGCTCTTCACCCTCGGCGTCTCGGACGAGACCGGCTACCCGTACACCGAGGACGACGTGCGCGAGCAGGCCAGGGCGCTCACCGGCTGGCGCGCGATCTGGAAGGACGACGTGGGCTACGTCGACTTCCGCTTCAAACCCGAATACCACGACACAGACACCAAGACGATCTTCGGCCGGTCCGGGAACTTCGACTGGCGGGACTCCTGCCGCCTATGCCTGGAGCACGAAGCTCATGCGCCCTATCTCGTCGGCAAGCTCTGGAGCTACTTCATCCCGACTCCGCCCGACGACGCGACCCGCGCCGAGCTGGAGTCCATGTACCGCGCCAGCTACGCGATCAAGCCTCTACTGAAGGCGATTCTCAAGCACCCCGCGTTCTACGAGGGACCGTCCATGGTGAAGCCTCCGATCGTCTACATCGCGGGCATGCTCCGCGCGAAGGGCCTCGGGGTTCGCGAAAACTCCTGGTCCTGGGTCTCGGACCTCGCCGGGCAGCGGATCCTCCGCCCGCCGAACGTCGCCGGCTGGGACGAGGAGCGCTGGCTCGACACCTCGAGCTATCGGGGCCGCTGGATAGCCGCTTCCATGATCACGCGCCGGGACTGGGTCGATCCCGGCGAGTACAGCGAGACAGAGACTCCGGCGCAGGCCGTGACCAAGGCGCTCCGCTTCTGGGGCGATCCGGTCGTCGACGCGGAGACCGTCGCCGGGCTCGAGGAGTTCGGAGAAGCTGTCGAGGCAGCCATCACGGCGACCTGGCAGAACAACGACTTCCGCGGACTTCGCCAGAACGCTCTTCGGATGATGGTCGCGATGTCCCCCGAGATGCAGACGAGCTGAGGAGAGCGATGGCCTGCCACTGCAACGAATTCTCCAGGGCCCACCTGCTCCGCGGAGCGGCCGCCGAGGCGGGCAAGGGCCTGCCGGCGATCGAGCCGGGCATGCCGATCCCGGCCGGAACCGGCATGTCGCGCCGCTCATTCATGATGCGCGCCGGCCTGGGGATGATGTCCGTCTACGGCGCTTCGAAGCTTGGGTTCGCAGACCTCCAGAGCGGCATCGCGAGAGCCCAGGGCACGCAGGCTCCGGTCATCGTCTCGGTCTTCATGGACGGCGGCATGGATTCGCTCTCGGTCCTCGCCCCGGTCAACGACTCCGTCTATCGCAACCTGCGAGGCCCCGGCATCCGGCTGGACGAGGGCCAGGGGCCCGAGTTCGCCGAGGACGACTCGCTGATGTGGCATCCACGCGCTGCCGCGCTGGACACCCTTCATCGCGCCGGCAAGCTCTCCGTGCTGCCGGCCGTCGGATACGCCGATCCAGACCAGTCCCACTTCACGTCCAGGCACTACTGGGAGGTCGGCAAGCTCGATCCGAACCTGCGGACGGGCTGGCTCGGGCGGCTGATCGACGTGATCGGGACGGATGACAACCCGATCCAGGGGCTCTCCCTGGACGGCTGGCTGCTTCCGTCGCTCGCCACGGCATCGAAGCCGGTGGCGGCTATCGACGGCTCCACCTACGACCTGTGGGCGCCCGGGGTGTGGGGCGATGTCGAGCCGCTCATGTTCGACCACGTGCAGGCGATGGGCCAGGCCGGGGCGGCCGGCGCCGACGCCGGGCGCGCCAGCGCGGGGCGCACCGCCGACCAGTCGGTCGAGCTGCGCGGCACTCTCAAGAACTTCGGTGAGGTCAGCGTCCCCAGCGTCTACCCGGACGCCGATCACTGGTTCTGCCAGAACATGTCGGCGCTCTCCGCGATGATCGATGCCGACCTGCCGATCCGCTGCGTGTCCGTGTCGGCGCCGGGTGGCTACGACACCCACGACAACCAGGCCAGCACCTTCGGCGACGACATCGGCATCACGTTCGACACTCTCGCCGCCTTCCAGGCCGACCTGGAGGCGCGCGGCCTCGCGGACCGCGTGATCACCCTCGTGTACTCGGAGTTCGGCCGGCGCCCCGAGCAGAACGCGACGGGCACCGATCACGGCGCGGCCGGCGCAGCCTTCGTCATGGGCACGCGGGTCCAGGGCGAGATGGTCGGCGAGTGGCCGGGCCTCGGGACGCTCGACGAGGACGACAACGTGGTCAACACCTCGGACTTCCGCTCGCTCTACTGCTCGATCCTCGAGCAGTGGTTCGACGTCGACGCGGCTCAGGTGATCCCGGGAGCCTCGGGCTTCTCCCGCCCGCAGATCATCAGCTCATGATGCGCACGCGGTTCGCCGGGGCGCTCGCGGGAGCGCTGATCCTCGCGCTTGCGGGAACCCTAGCCGGGTCGGCTGCGGCCGGGGGAGGCCCGACGACGATCGGCATCCGTAATGGCACGTCCGAGTTCTCGTTCTCGCTCACCCGCACGAAGGTCGAGCCGGGCCCCGCCCTCATCCAGTACACGAACACCGGGGAGGACCCGCACGATGTGATGATCCGCCGCAGGGGCGCCGAGAACGTCCTGGAGATCGGCGAGACCCTGCCCGGCGCCTTCAACACCCTGGCGGTTGCGAAGCTGAGGAGGGACTCCCGCTACGTCCTTTGGTGCTCCCTCGATGGGCACCGCGATGCCGGAATGGAAGCCGTCCTGCGCGTGGCGAGGAAGCGCTAGCGCCCGGCGAGCTTGCGAAGGCGCGCCGCGGCTGCGGTCTTCGCGTTCATCGCGCCCAGCATCGCCCGGTCCTGTGCGGAGCCGAGTGGCGGCATGATCCCCATCTGGCGGGCCATCTCCATGCCGTTCGTATACGCGAAGTTCTCCTGGATCAGGCCGTCCTCGATCGTGAAGAGGTCGAGGCCTTCGAGCGACACGCTCGCGCCCGTCGGCGCGATGCCCTGGAATCTGCCCTTGCCGTTGAAGGTCCCGGTCGCCGTCCAGCGGACCGCGGCCTTGTCGCCGTAGGCGACCATGTCGGTGACCGACATCGAGAAGTCGGGAATGGTGGCGAACATCTCCGAAAAGAACTGGCGGATGCCATCGGGCGCCGGCAGGTCTGCCATGCCGTAGAAGTGGTCGATTCCGCCGGGCGCCCAGACTTCGACCATCGCGTCGAGGTCCTTGGCGGCGATGGCTTCGAAGTACGCAGTGGCGACTTGCTTCGCGCTTCTCTTGGTGGGGGCCATCCTGTTCCTCAGACTACCCTGGAATCGAGATCTCAGCCGCGAGCTCGGCGGGGTCCGTTACCGGCGCGCGACATGCGAACTCCCGGCACACGTAGGCGGCCGCTCGGCCTTCCACCCGCTTGCGCTCGGCCAGCAAGGGCGGCAGGTCCGATCCCTCGGGGCCGCCGGCAAGCACCAGGTGCGGCCGCAGCGCTGAACGAACGACGGCTGCGAGCTCGTCCAGGTCGTCGCCGACCAGCGCGACTTCGTTCGTCGCGGCCAGGTCGAAGTCGATCGCCCGCAGGAGATGCGCGACCGCGTGGGGGTGGCGCTCCGCTACGCGCGCATACAGGCGGATCACGGAGCGGGCGTGCTTGGCGTATGAATCCTCGCCGGTAAGCGCTGCGAGTCGCAAGAGCCCGTATGCAGCGGACGAGCTGCCCGACGGGATCGGATGGTCGTCGATGTCCTTGCGGCGGACGAGGAGCTCTTCGCCATCTGCGGGAGTGGTGAAGAAGCCGCCCTTGCCGGGGTCGGCGAAGCGCTCGACCATCGCGTCGGCCGTCTCGACCGCCGCCTCGAACCACCGCTCCTCGAAAGTCGACTCGTAAAGGACCAGGAAGGCCTCGGTGACGTAGGCGTGATCCTCGAGGTAGCCGAGGATCTTGCCCTCGCCGCCCTTCCAGGTGCGCAGGAGGCGACCGCTCGGATCGCGCAGGCTTTCTCTGAGGAACCCCGCCGCCGTCCGCGCGGCTGCGATGAAGTCGGGCCGGCCGAGCACCGCGCCCGCGTCGGCCAGCGCTGCGATCGCGAGGGCGTTCCACGACGTGATGCGCTTGTCGTCGAGCCCCGGCCAGACGCGCTTCGCCCTGTGCTCGTAAAGGGCGGCTCGCGCGCGCTCGAGCGCTGCCGGCGGATCGGCGCCCGCGCCGGCGGCGAGGTGCAGGATGTTCCGGCCCTCGAAGTTGCCCTCGGGGGTGACTCCCCAGAAGCGGACGATGGCGTCCGTGTCATCCAGCCGGGCCGCGTCCAGGACCTCGCGAAGCTCGTCCTCCGACCAGACGTAGAAGAGCCCTTCGACGCCTTCGGAGTCCGCGTCGAGCGCCGAGAAGAAGCCGCCCTCGGGGCCCCGCATCTCGCGGAGCATCCATTCGAGGGTGCGCTCGCATGTCTCGCGCCAGCGCTCGTGGCCAAGTGCCTGATAGCCGTGGAGGTAGGCGCGCGCGAGAAGGGCGTTGTCGTAGAGCATCTTCTCGAAGTGCGGGACCAGCCACTCCGCGTCGACGGAGTAGCGAGCGAAGCCGCCGCCGAGGTGATCGTGGATGCCGCCGGCGAGCATGCCGTCGAGGGCCCGGGTCACCACGTCGCTCTCGCCCCGCGCCAGGAGGAACTCGATCGCCGAGGCCGGCGGGAACTTCGGCGCGCCTCCGAAGCCGCCGTTGACCGGGTCGGCGTTGGTGAGGATCAGGCGCTGGGCCTCGGCAAGGGCGGCAGAGGAGAAATCCTCATCGGCCGCCTCGATCGCGCTCGTGGCGGCGAGCCGTTCGCGAATCCTGCCGGACTGCTCCGCTATCTCGTCGCGCTTGGTCTCCCATGAAGCGACGACGGCCTCCAGGACCATCCGAAAGCTCGGCATCCCATGGCGAGGCTCCGGCGGGTAATAGGTGCCGCAGTAGAAGGGCGACGTCCCTGTGTCGAGGAACGCGGTGAGCGGCCAGCCCCCGTGCCCGGTCATCGCCTGCACGGCTTCCATGTAGATCGCGTCGACGTCCGGGCGCTCTTCGCGATCCACCTTGATGCAGACGAAGTGCTCGTTCATGTACGCGGCGGTCTCCTCGTCCTCGAACGACTCGCGCTCCATGACGTGGCACCAGTGGCACGACGAGTAGCCGATCGAGAGCAGGATCGGCATGTCCTCCGAGCGCGAGCGCGACAACGCCTCCTCCCCCCACGGGTACCAGTCCACGGGGTTGTCGGCGTGTTGGAGTAGGTATGGACTGGACTCCTCGGAGAGCTTGTTGGCCATTACAGCCAGCCTAGGGAAGGCAGCTTCGGCTCGTTCGCAGATTTCCTACCTCGTTTCGGGGAGCCGCCTAACCGTTTTAGAGGCTGGCGGACGAATGTCCTGTCGCCACCCTCCTGGACCTTCTGTACGTTGAAATCCGAATGGATTCTGGCGGTACCCGGGGGCCCGTAGGGGGGAACCGGCCAACGAAGAGCTTGTTCGGTCTTCCGTCCGCGCACGACGCTGCACGGGTCGAGGACGGCATGGATATCGCCCAGCGGGCGACCGAGGAGCTCAGGGCCGCGGCTGAATTGATGGCCGACGCTCAGCGGGTGGCCAACTTCGGCAGCTGGGAGTGGCGCCTGGCGGGGAACGAGGTCTACTGGTCCGATCAGCTCTACCGCATCTTCGGTATCGAGAAGGGCCAGGAGCCGCACCCGTTCCGGACCACGTTCGCGAACTACCTGGAGCGCGTCCACCCCGACGAGCGGGCCGAGGTCCGCCTGAAGATCGAGACTGCGCTCGGAGACGTCAAGCCGTTCCGCTTCGAGCATCGCATCGTGCGCCCGGACGGACAGGTGCGCAGCGTCCGCTGCCAGGGCGAGCCGGTCCTTGACCCCGCTACCCGCGAGATCGTGCGGGTGGTTGGCGTGTGCCAGGACGTGACGGAGATGGCGCAGGTCGAGCGGGCGCGGTCCGAGGCGGACGCAAGGTTCCGCAGCGCTTTCGAAAACGCCCCGATCGGTATCGCGCTGGTCGACTTCCGCGACGGCGCGGATGGGCGCCTGACGGAAGTGAACAGAGCGCTGTGCGACCTGACCGGTCGCAGCAGCGAGGAGCTCATCGGCTCCAGGCTGACCGGCCTGTGCATTGCGGAGGACGCTGCCAACGACGAACCGCAACGCGAGCGGCTGCTCGCCGGCGGGCTCGAGCGATTCACTGTCGAGAAGCGCGCGCTTCTCCCCGACGACAGGCTGGTCTGGCTCGAGCTGAGCGTCTCGACCATTCCGACCGAGAACGTCGCTCGCACCGCGGGCATCGTGCAGGTCCAAGACGTGACAGAGCGCAAACGGTTCGAGGAGCAACTTCGCTACGTCGCCGACCACGACTCCCTGACCGGTCTCATGAACCGCCGCCGGTTCCGCGAGGAGCTCGAGTCCTCGATCGCACTCCAGCGCCGCTACGGAGGAGGGGGCGCGCTCCTCCTGATCGACCTGGATCGCCTCAAGGCGGTCAACGACACCAGAGGGCACGGCGCCGGAGACGTCGCTCTGCGCAGGGTGGCCGAGGCGATGCGCGGCCGCTTCCGCTCAACCGACGTTCTCGCCCGGCTCGCCGGCGACGAGTTCGCTGTCCTGCTACCGAACACCGAGGCCAACGAGGCGATGTCTCTTGCGCAGGCGCTCATCGCGCGGCTTGCCGCCGACGAGGTCTCGTCATGGGGTGTGTCGGTCTCGGTCGGCGTGGCGCCATTCGGCGAGGGTCTGACGGGATCGGCAGAGGATGTGATGGCGACCGCCGACGCGGCGATGTACCGCGCCAAGCAGCGGGGCGGCGCGGTAGCCGAGCTCGCCGACGCGCCTCCTCAAGCGCCACACACGCGAACCGCGGAAAGGTCTGACGACCCCGAGCAGGGCAGCCCGAGCATCGCCGCTGTCCCAACCGCGCACATCGCCGCCGTCCCAACTGAGCATGTCGTCCGCGAACCCACAATCGCCGATCGCGTCCGCGCGGCGATCGAGGCCGACGAGCTCCTCATCTACGGGCAGCCGGTCGTCGACCTTCGGAGCGGCCGAGTAGCTCACCACGAACTGCTCGTGCGCATGCGCGACGAATCGGGCACCGTCCTCCCGGCTTCTGACTTCCTGGGAGCCGCGGCGCAGACCGAAGGTGTCTGCACCGCCATCGACGACTGGGTTGTGACTCGCGCGATTGCGATGCTCTCGAACGGTTCGCGCGGGACCCGCTTCCAGGTGAACCTCTCGGGGGAAACGCTCGGCGACGAGCGCGTCCTCGACGAGCTGATCTCGCGCGTGACCGGGTCTGCGATGGAGGAAGGGGCGCTGAGCTTCGAGATCGGAGAGGGCTCGGTTCGGCTCGACGTGGAGCGCGCGAGCGCAACTCTCGGCCGTCTTTCGGATGCCGGGTGCACGCTCGTCCTCGACGGGTTCAGCGCGGGCTTCGGCTCGTTCGAGTACCTCCAGCGTCTGCCCGTCGGCCAGATCAAGATCGACGGGACCGTCGTCCGCTCGCTTCTGGAGGAGCCTGAGTACACGACGATCCGCGCGATCGTCCGCCTGGCCCACGGAACGTCGAAGACCACCGTCGCGAAGCTCGTCGAGTCCCCGAGCGCTCTGCCGCTGCTGCGGATGCACGGCATCGACATGGCACAGGGCTACGAGGTCGGCCGTCCGGTCCCGATCGCGGCGTAGGTCTAGGCCTCGCCGGGTTGGGCCAGTCGCTTCCAGGTCCGCGCGAGCGCCCGTAGGTCCGAGTCGGAAAGCCGGGAAAGGAAGGCGGCGCGCACCCCGTCCAGGTGAGCAGGGCGTGCGGTCTCGAGCTTGGCTCTCCCAGATGGGGTTATGGCCGCGTAAAGGCCTCGCGCGTCGTCCTCGCAGGGGGTGCGCTCGACCCATCCCTGGCGCACGAGGCGATCGACGAGCCGGGTGAGGCCGCTGCGGCTGAGGAGGAGCTGATCCGCGAGCTCGCCCATCCGGGCGCGGCCGCCGTCGGCGTCGGCGAGCACCATCATGACCTCGTATGAGGAGAGGGGGAGGGAATGCTCGCGCTCCAGCTGCGAGTCCAGGCTCGCAACCAGGTCGCGATGCGTCCTGAGCAGCCCCTTCCAGGCGGCGATCTCGTCGGGGGAGAGCCGAGCCTCGCCGGCGTTCGTCCTTTCCATGGCAAACAGAGTAGCGAATCTAGTTGCACGTACAACTACTGTGTGTTATAGTTGCGTGTGCAAATAGAAATCGTCCCCGAAAGGACCAACTCATGAAGCTCGACGGAGTCCACCACATCACAGCGATCACGGCCGACGCGCAGCAGAACGTCGACTTCTACGCGGGCACCCTGGGCCTCCGCATGGTCAAGAAGACCGTGAACCAGGACCAGCCGAGCGTCTACCACCTCTTCTACGCCGACGAGGAGGGCAGCCCGGGCGCCGACATGACCTTCTTCGAGTTCCCGGACGCCGCGCAGGGCCGCGCGGGTCAGGGCATGGTGCATCGCATCGTCTGGCGCGTCGCATCCGACGAGGCGCTCGGATTCTGGGAAGAGCGTCTGTCTGCAGCGGGGACCGATTCCGAGCGGGTCGATGGCGCCCTTCGCTTCCGCGACCCCGAGGGCCTCGAGCACGAGTTTGTCGTCTCGACGGTCGAGGACCAGCCGCTGATCGCCGAGCATCCCGAAGTGCCTGCCGAGCATGCGCTCCAGGGGTTCGAGGGCGCTCGCGCCTACTCCGCCGATCCCGAGCGCAGCCGCTCACTTCTCGAGGAGAACCTGGGCTTCGAGCGTCAAGGTGACGCCGGGTGGCAGATCCGGGGCAAGCGGCGCGGAGGCACCTGGGCCTACGACCCGGCACCAGCCGAGGGTGGCATTCAGGGCGCGGGGACCGTTCACCACATCGCCTGGGCCTCGGAAACCGACGAGCACGAGGGTTGGCGCGAGCGGGCGATCGCCGGCGGCGCGCATCCGACGCCCGTCATCGACCGCTTCTGGTTCGAGTCGATCTACTTCCGTGAGCCGAGCGGCGTCCTGTTCGAGATCGCGACCATGGATCCGGGATTCGGCGTCGACGAGGATCCGGCGCACCTGGGCGAGTCGCTGATCCTGCCGCCCTTCCTGGAGGACCGGCGCGAGGAGATCGAGCGGGTCCTTACTCCCGTTCAGAACCCGCGGGCCGCGCGCTCCCACGGGTGAGCGACCTGGTCCACAGGGTTCGCGAGCCCGCTGGCGAGGCCAGCGGCGCTCTGATCCTCAACCACGGGCGCGGCGCCGACGAGAACGACCTCTTCGGGCTCCTCGACGAGCTCGACCCGGAGCGTCGCCTTGTCGGCGTCACCACGGGCGCGCCGCTCACGAACGTGCCGCCGGGCGGGCGGCATTGGTACCTGGTGCCGCGGGTCGGTTATCCCGACCCCGCCACGTTCGCGTCGTCATACGAGGCGCTGACGGGGTTCCTCGACGGCTTCCTGGCCGAACGCGGCCTCGAGTGGAGCGACACGGTCATCGGAGGGTTTTCGATGGGCGCCGTCATGTCCTACTCGGTGAGCCTGGGCCGGGGACGGCCGACACCTGGCGGTCTCGTCGCCTTGAGCGGCTTCGTCCCCACCGTCGAGGGGTGGGAGCCCGACCTCGAAGGCCGATCAGGGCTGCCGGTGGTCATCCACCACGGGGCGAACGACCCGATCATCTCCGTCGAGTTCGCGCGAAAGGCGCGCGAGTTGCTCCGCTCAGGCGGAATCGAGCCCGAGTACCTGGAGACGGACGCCGGTCACTGGCTGCCGCCCGAGGCGGTCGAGCCGGCGAAGCGACTAGTCGCCGGCGTAATCGGCTGACGCTCACGGCGCTCAGGCGCGTAGGGCAGGGGCGGCGACCTGACCGCCCTCGTTGCCGTCCGGGCCGCATGCGAACGTGTGTTCGTGCGCTGGGATGAACTGGAAAGAGGGGCTCGCCCGCAAGCGGTCCTTCCCGGAATCGGGGACTCGGTCGTCCGCACGTTCGACGCGCCCGAGGCTCTCGGGATCAATTTCCACGAGGTCCAGGCGCGCTCGGCGATCAACGCGGTGCCGGAGCGTTCGCGGATGCCGTTCCGCTTCACGATCAACCCGTATCGGGGCTGCACTCATGCCTGCATTTATTGCTTCGCCAGGCCGACGCATACCTATCTGGACCTGAACGCGGGCCGCGACTTCGAGCGGGAGATCGTCGTCAAAGTCAACGTGCCCGAGCTGGTGCGCGCCGAGCTCGGCAAGGCGCGGTGGAAGGGCGAGCACATCGCGCTTGGTACCAACACCGACCCCTATCAGTGGGTCGAGTCACGCTACCGCCTGATGCCCGGGATCTGGGAGGCGATGCGTGACTTCTCCAACCCGTGCTCGGTGCTGACCAAGTCGCCACTCCTCCTCCGGGACATCGCGCTCTTCAAGGAGATCGCCGAGCGGACCGAGTTCACGGCGAACCTTTCGGTGCCGACGCTCGACGAGAAGGCGTGGCGCGCCTCCGAGCCGCACACGCCTCACCCGAAGACGCGGCTCGCAGCGGTCGGCGAGCTCAACCGGGTGGGGATCCCGACCGGAATCCTGGTCGCGCCGCTGATGCCCGGAATCAATGACGATCCCCGGCAGGTCGAGAAGATTCTCGAGATCGCCGGCGAGATGGGCGCTACCAACGTTGGCGGCATCGGCCTCCACCTCCGCGGCGAGGTGAAGGCGCTGTTCATGGACTGGCTCCGCCAGTACCGACCAGACCTGGTTCCGCACTACGAGAAGCTCTACGGCCGCGGGCGCGGCGCCTACCTGCCGAAGAAGGAGCGCGCCCGGCTGGCAAAGCTGGCACGAGGCAAGAACCCACCGCGGCGCTTCCTGCGCGAGCAAAGAACGCCCGAGGATCCGCCTGAGACGGGACCCCCGGCCGACCAACACGCGCTTTTCTAGGGGCCAATAAGCACTTCGGTGCTGTGCATAGAACGCACGGATCTCCTGACCGCGAGATACTGCGCGAGCCATGTCGCAAGAAACGCAGGGAATCCTTCGTGACGGCTACGCCGCCCTGAGCCGGGGCGACATCGACGCGTGGCTCCAAGGGGTTCACCCCGATGCGCAGCTGCACGAGTTGTCCGAAGTCCCCGACGCGGCTACCTACCGGGGTCCCGCCGGATTCCGAGCGTGGGCGGAAGCCGCCCTCGAGCTCGTGGAGGAGTGGGAGTGGGAGCCTGAGGAGTTCATCCTCGATCATGAGGATGTTGCCGTGGTCCGTGTGCACCTGCGCATTCGGGGGCGAGGCGGTGGGGTCCCGATAGACCAGACCGTCTTTCACGTTTTCAGGCTCAGAGATGCAGAGCTCATGGAAATCCGGGCCTACCTGGAGAAGGACCGGGCTCTCGAAGCCGCCGGGCTGGCGGAATAGCCCCTTTCATTCGCGGCGACGCTCTACCTAGTCCGGATTGCGCCGAGAGTGATCTGGCGGCCCTATGTGTCCCGCTATCTCACTCTCGATGAGATAGGGCTTTTCGTCCAAAGCGCATAATTGAAGCGGTGCGAAAGAACCCCTATTTCGAACTCACGGACCTCGAAGTGGTCAAACGGCTGATTCGGGAGAACCCGTGGGCCACGCTGGTCTCGAACTCGTCATCTGGCCTGGTGGCATCGCATTACCCGATCCTGCTGGAAGAGAATCGAGAGGAACTATCGATCGTGACCCATCTAGGGCGGCCCGACGAGAAGGTGCACGAGCTGGGCGAGCGTGAGCTGCTGATGATCGTCCAGGGACCGCACGGCTACGTCTCTTCGAGCTGGTACGGGGAGCACATCGAGGTGCCGACCTGGAACTTCATCGTCGCCCACCTGACGGGGGTTCCTGAGATTCTGGCGCCAGATGAGAACTTTGAAGTCCTCACACGGCTAGTCGATCATTTTGAGCAGCGCGTAGACCATCCGCGACCCTTGAACTCGTCACCAGAGGTCCTAGAGAACGCACGACGCGACAGCCGGGGAACTCTCGGCCTACGCCTGGTTCCGACGAAGGTTGTCGCCAAGCAAAAGATGAGCCAGAACAAATCGCCCGAGACGGTCCAGGCGGTTCGCAGCGAACTGGAGGGGGACGGCTTCTATTCCGACGCGGCGCTGGCGCGGGAAATGCGACTGGCGCACGACAAGCTGTAAGGCACTTGCTGCCAGGCCTGCCGACCGGGCTTGTCCTAGCCGCGCGACTCGCGGACGCCCTTGAGCGCCTCGCCCCAGGCGACCAGCTCGTCGAGCATCGCGTTGAGCTTCCTCAGGTGCCGCTCGTCGGGCGTGAACTTGTTCTCCCTGTCGAAGTCGGTGAAGATCGACAGGGCGACCGTCGAGCGGACGGTTGCCACCTGTAGCTCGGCCATGACGAGGCGAAGCTGCTCGACCGACCTGGCGCCGCCCGTGTTGCCGTAGCCGACGAATCCGGCGACCTTGTCGTTCCACTCGGCGTAGATGAAGTCGAGCGCGTTCTTCAGAACGCCCGGGATGCCGTGGTTGTACTCGGGGGTGACGAAGACGTAGCCGTCGAACGAGTCGATCAGCGCGGCCCAGCGCTTGGTGTGGTCGTGCTCGTACTTGCCGGCGCCGGGCGGGATTCCCTCGTCGAACACCGGAAGGCCCTGGTCTGCCAGGTCAACCAGCTCGACTTCGAGGTCGTCGCGCTCACGCGCCTGCTCGAAAACCCACAGCGCGACCTTGGCGCTCTTGCGGTTGGGCCGGGTGCTCCCGATGATGATCGCGACTCGCATTGGCTTCAGGATTGCAAGCCGCCTCCGCGCGGCCGACACGAATAGGGTGCCCACGGATGAGCGTTCGAATCCATCACCTCAGGTGCGCCACGATGTGCCCCCACGGCGGCAGCTGGTTCGGTGGCGACGGCCCGCCCTGGACCCGCGCGGAGCTTTGCGCTCACGTCCTCCTGATCGAGACTGCCGATGCCCTGGTGATGGTCGATACCGGCTTCGGCCTCGACCAGGTCCGAACGCCGAAGCTCCTCGGCCAGCCGTTCCGCGCCGCGGTCCAGCCGAAGCTGAGCGAGGCGGAGACTGCGCTTCGCCAGGTGGAAGCCCTCGGCTTCGCCGGCTCCGACGTGCGGCACCTCGTCCCGACGCATCTCGACATCGACCATGCGGGCGGGTTGCCCGACTTCCCCGACGCGAAGCTGCACGTCTGGCGCCCCGAGATGGAGGCGGTCCTGGGCCCCAGCCTCAGGGAGCGCCTGCGCTACATCAAGCACCTCTTTGCCCACGGCCCAAACTGGCACCCGTACGACGTGGACGGCGACGAGTGGATGGGGTTCGAGGCGGTTCGCGCTCTGCCCGGCGTGGATCCAGAGATCCTGATCGTCCCGCTGCCGGGCCATACGCGCGGCCATTCCGCCGTAGCGGTCAAGGACGGCGACGGCTGGCTCCTCCACTGCGGCGACGCGTACTTTCACCGCAACCAGGTCCAGACGCCCGCAAGCTGCCCACCGGGCCTGCGCGCGTTCCAGGCGATCGTGGGGCACGAGCGGAAGCGCCGCCTTCAGAACGAGGAGCGCCTGCGTGAGCTGAACGAGCGCAAGGCGGGCGAGGTGCGCATGTTCTGCGCCCATGACGTCAAGGAGCTTGAAACGCTCCGCTCCCGGGCAGGGGACTAAGAGCGACGAGGAGGTCGAAAAGACGATGGCGGACTACACGAAGAAGAACGTCTCGGAGATCAACGACTCCGCGCAGGAGTTCGGGTTAGGGGAGATCCAGGAGGCGCGTTTTCCGGCCAAGGACCTCCACTCGAAGGAGACGGGAGTCGGACATCTACGGTTGAAGCCGGGCAAGCGCCAGGCCTTCGGCCACGTGCACGACGAGGCCGAGGAGATCTATTTCGTGATCGGCGGGGCGGGCCGGGTGGCTCTCGACGACGACATCGTAGGGCTCGCGCCTGGCGATTTCCTTCGCGTCGCGCCGCAGGTCAAGCGGCGCTTCGAGGCCGGCGCGGATGGCCTGGAGTACGTCGTCTTCGGCACGTCGCACGAGGGCGACGGCGCGATCGACAACGACTTCTGGGCACCCGAGGACGGCTGAATCAGGCAGGGGCCGTGGCGAGCGATCGCGACGCGCCCCGGAGCGACAGCGCGAGGGGGATCAGGCAGGCCGCGGCGACAGCGGCGAAGCCGAATGCCGCGGGATAGCCGCCGACGGCAGCGGCCACTCCCGCTGCCGGCGCGCCAAGTCCAACCCCGACGTCGAAGAACGCCGTGAAGGTGCCCATCGCCGCTCCGCGCCGGGACTCGGGGACGCGGTTGACCACGAGCAGCGCGAGGGAGGGCAGGAGCATTGAGAACGCGGCTCCCATCGCCAGGGCGCCCGCGATCGCCAGAGGCAGCGACTCGGCGAGCATGATCGCGACGAGGCCGCTTGATTCCACGATGCCCGCGCCGATGATGCACGGCACGGGCCCGTACCGGTCGGGCAGCCAGCCGCCGAGGATCCGCGCGAGGACAACCGTCGCGGCAAAGGCGGCGAACACCTCGGCGCCGTGGCCGATGTCGCGCTCGTCGAGGTGGAGCACCAGGAAGGCGGCGACCGCCGCGTAGCCCATCGTGCCCAGGGCCAGCCCGAGCCCGGGCACCAAGCTCTTGCGCTCGATCCAGGTCCGGCGCTCGCCCGGCGCGGGCGCGGTGTAGGTGAAGTTGTCGGGGATCCGCCATGCGATCACGGCTCCCAGGAGCGGTGCGGCCATCGCGAACACCCACACCATCTCGAAGCTGGAGGCGCGCAGGATCAGCTCGCCGATCGGCGGCCCAAGGGTGAGGCCGCTCCAGATGGCAAGTCCGTAGAGCCCGATGATCCGCCCGCGCTTCTCGGCGGGCGCCAGGTCGACGACCCAGGCGGAGCCCGCCGTGTACACCATGCCTTCGCCGGCGCCCAGGAAGAGGCGCGCGACGATCAGGCCCGGAACGCCCGCCGGGATGAAGTAGAGGGCACCAGCCACCGCGGTCAGCAATGCGCCCAGGATCACGATCGGGCGACGACCGCGGCGGTCGGCGAGGTTTCCCGCGATCGGGCGGCACGCGAGCCCCGTGATCGCGAACGCTCCGGTCACTAGCCCGACGGAGAAGTCGCCGCCCCCGATCGGCCCCTGCACGTAGCGCGGAATCACGGGCAGAGTTGCGCCGACAGACAGCAATCCCAGCCCGGTCACGACGAAAATCCCTGCAAAGGCGGCACGGGTGGGCGAGATGTAGCGGTGGAGCATGGGCCGATCGGGGGGTATTCGGACGAATGAGTTTGCTCATTTGCCGGTCGGGAATGTGTACGGGGAAATCCCGACCTGAGGAGGAGAGGATGTCAACGACGCAGGGCGTCGACTGGGACGCTGCGGCCAATTCTCGCGAGTTCAAGGAGCTCGTGACACAGAAGCGCCGCTTCGTGGTCCCGGCAACAGTGTTTTTCCTGACCTGGTACTTCGGCTTCATCGTTCTCGCCGGAGTAGCGCCCGACTTCATGGGCGAGAAGGTCATCGAGGGCGTGACGATCGGCTACATCTTCGCCCTCAGTCAGTTCATCATGGTCTGGGTCCTTGCCGCTGCGTACCTGCGGCGGGCCGACAGGGTCTTCGATCCGCTTGCCGAGAAAGCGGCGGCACGGGCAGTCGAGGGAACTCGTTCACCGGCGACGACCGCTCCGCGGGCGGCCGGTGACGACTCAGCCACAAGCGGCGACGGCGAAGCCACCGCCGGTAACAGTGGGGTGCGCCGATGACCGCCCTCATCCCAGTCGCCGAGGTCAACGTCGAGGCGCTCTCGATCTTCGGACTCGTCGTCCTGGTCACGCTCGGAATCACCTATTGGGCTTCCAAGCGGACGCAATCGGCGACCGACTTCTGGGCTGCCGGCCGAGGGATCACCGGGGTCCAGAACGGCTTCGCGATCGCGGGCGACTACATGTCCGCGGCGTCATTCCTGGGCATCGCCGGGCTGATCTTCCTGTTCGGCTTCGACGGTTTCCTTTACTCCGTCGGCTTCCTGGTCGCGTTCCTGACCGTCCTGTTCCTGCTGTCCGAGCGGATGCGGAACGCAGGCAAGTTCACGATCGCTGACGTTCTCTCGTTCCGGCTCAACGAGCGCCCGGCGCGTGTCGCTGCGGCCCTCGGAACGCTCGCGGTCGCGGCGTTCTACCTGATCGCCCAAATGGTGGGCGCCGGCGCGCTGATCGAAGCTCTGGTGGGAGTCAATTTCAACGTCGCGGTCATCGCGACGGGCGTCTTCATGCTCGTCTACGTGGTCTTCGGCGGAATGCTTGCGACCACCTGGGTCCAGATCGTCAAGGCCGTCCTGCTGATGACGGGCGCGACCGTCCTGTCGATCTTCGTGCTCGAATCAATCGGCTGGAACCCGATCGACATTTTCGATCTGGCCGAGAACGAGTCGGACTCGCCGGGTGAGTACCTGTCGCCAGGCTTGCGGTTCACGGAGCCGATCGACACGGTGTCTCTCGGACTCGGCCTCGTGCTCGGAACCGCAGGGCTGCCGCACATCCTGATGCGCTTCTTCACGGTCCCGGACGCCAAGGCCGCCCGCTCGTCGGTCGGCTGGGCAGTGGCGCTGATCGGAGCCTTCTACGTCATGACGACGTTCCTCGGCTTCGGCGCGCGCGCAGTCCTGGGCGAGGCGGGCGCGGCCGATCAGGTTGACCCCGCTGGAAACCTCGCAGCGCCCCTGCTGGCGCAAGAGGTCGGCGGAGGTGCGGGTTCGGTCGGAGGAGACGCCTTCCTGGCGATCATCTCCGCGATCGCGTTCGCGACGATCCTCGCCGTGGTCGCGGGTCTCGTGATCTCGGCATCGGGCGCCGTCGCGCACGATGTCTGGTCGAACGTGATCCGGAAGGGCAAGGACTCCGAGCACGAGGAGGTCATGGTCGGCCGGATCGCCGCCTTCATGATCGGTGCGCTGGCGATCGCGATCGCGGTCATCGGCGGCTCCGACCTGAACGTCTCGTACATGGTCGGGCTCGCATTTGCCGTGGCGGCAAGCGCGAACTTCCCGGCCCTGCTGTTGGCGCTGACCTGGAAGCGCTTCAATACCACGGGCGCTGTCTGCGGCGTGGTGTTGGGCGTGGTGAGCTCGATCGGGATCGTCCTGGTCGGCCCAGACGTGAGGAGCGATCCTCTGATCAACCTCACGCAGCCGGCGATCATCTCGGTGCCGCTCGGCTTCCTGGGCTGCATCCTCGGTTCGCTTCTCTCGAAGGAGGAGAGTCGCGCGGAGCGGAACTTCGAGGAGCTCCACGTAAGGGCCGAGACCGGCTTGGGCGCGGAGACCGTGGGCGCACCCACGCCGCCTCGGCCGGCCGCGAAGCCCGCCGAGGAGCGCGTCCCGGCCGGACGCGTCTAGGTTCCGCCGCTCGATCCGCCGCGCCGAAGCTCGGCGCGGCGGATCTTGCCGCTGGCGGTCTTGGGCAGCTCGTCCACGAAGTCGATGGCTCGCGGCGCCTTGTAGGGAGCCGTCGTCGCCTTCACGTGTTCGCGTAGCTCGGCGGCCAACGCTTCGGTCGGCTCGCCGTCGCGCAGCACGACGACGGCACGGACGACCACGCCGCGCTCCTCATCGGGCATCGCGACCGCCGCGGCCTCGGCGACCGCGGGGTGGCTGACCAACGCCGACTCGACCTCGAAAGGGCCGATCCGGTACCCGGACGAGAGGATCAGGTCGTCGTTACGCCCTTCGTAGAAGAGGTAGCCGTCTTCGTCGCGTCGCACGACGTCGCCGGTTCGCCACCAGCCGCCGTCCACCAGGCGGGCGCGCGTGTCCTCGCGGGACTCGTCCAGGTAGCGGTCGAAGAACGTCGGGCACGAGTCGGCGCGGACCTGCAACTCGCCGGGCTCTCCCTCGGGCCCCTCGATCCTGATGTCGAAGCCGGGTAGGACGGTGCCCATCGAGCCGTAGCGCACGGGCTGGCCGGCGAGGTTTCCTGTGATCTGACCGGTCTCGGTCTGCCCGTAGCCGTCGTGGATGTCGTGCCCCATCGCCTCGCGGAAGACCCGCATCACCTCGGGATTGAGCGGCTCACCCGCCGAGACCATCCGGCGCAGGCCGGGAAGCTTCCTAAGCTCCGTGCGCTTGGCGAGCATCCGATACTCGGTCGGCGCCTGACACAGGACGCTCACGCCTTCGGACTCGACGATGGCGAGCCTGGCGTCGGCCGCGAAGCGGGCGTCGGAGATCAGAGCGGCGGCGCCGCAGAGCCAGGGGGCGACGAACACGTTTCGAGCGGACTTGGACCAGCCCGTCGCGGTCGTGCACCAGACCAGGTCCCCCTTCTTCGCGCCCAGCCAATGCTCGGCCTGGGTGCGCTGCGCCATCAGGTACGACGCCGAGTGCAGGGCACCCCGTGGCTCGCCGGTGGTGCCCGACGTGAAGACGATCAGAGCGGGGTCCGAGGGGTCGAGGTCGGCCACCGCCGCCGGGGTCTCCTGCGGGCGATCCTCGTCCAATATGTCGGTGAACTCCGCGAGGTCGATCGTCTCGACGCCGGCGGGGAGGCCGGCGAGGAGCTCGGGGTCGCCCACGCACAGCGCCGGATTCGAAGCGGCGACGCGAAGCTCGAGGTCCTTCGCCCGCAGCTGGGTCGACATGGGCAGCGCGACCGCTCCCATCCGCCATGCCGCGAGCAGCGTCAGCACCCACTCGATCCGGTTTGAGAGAAGGGTCATGACGACGTCGCCCCTCTTTACCCCCCGCGCGGCCAGGGCGCCGGAGACGCCGGCGCTCATCGCGATCAGCTCGCCGAAGTGCCAGACCCGCCGCTCACCGTTCGCGTCGATCGCCAGCAGAGCGGGCCGCGCCGACGGGAACTGCTCGAGGACGTCGGAGATGAAGTTCATGGCCGCCTATCTTGGCGACAGGCGTCCGGACGGCGCTAGAGGGTGGTGCCGTCGTAGAGCTTCGTGACGGTGACGGCGCCCTCGGGGGAGGCGTCCAGGCAGAGGCCACACAGGACGCACTCGTCCTTGTTCTCGTGGACGACGGTCACGCCGCTCTCGGATGCGGAGAAGATGTCGACGGGGCAGGCGTCGTCGAGCTTTCGCGCCAGCTCGGGGTCGCTTGCGTGCTCCGGCGACACCTCGACGTCAATGAAGACTCCTTGCAGGGCGTCAGCCATTGCCGATCGCGTCCTTCACGCGGTCGGGGATCTCGTCGATCCGCTCCACGACCGGGATTCCGGAAGCCTCAAGGCGCGCGATCTTCTCGGTCGCCGAGTCCTCCTTGCCCTCGACGATCGTGCCGGCGTGGCCGAAGCTCATGCCCTGCATCTCCTCGTCGTCCATGAACTTTCCGGCCATGAAGGCGATGATCGGAAGCTCCGAGCCGTTCTCTTCGCGCCAGTCGACCAGCTCGGCCTCCATGCGGCCGCCGGGCTCCGTGTAGATCACGATCGCCTCGGTCTCGGAATCCTCTTCGAAGTAGGGCATCAGCTCGGCGTAGGTCGAGCCGATGATCGCGTCTCCGCCGATTGAGACGGCGGTCGAGACGCCCAGGCCGGCGGCGGTGAGCGACGACGAGATCTCGGTGGTCATTCCGCCGGACCGGGACATGACGCCTACCGATCCGCGCTCGTAGGCCTTGGCGGCGTCCTTGGCCGGGCCGCCGATTCCGCCCATCTTGCATACGCCGGGCACGATCAGGCCCAGGCAGTTCGGCCCGATGATCCTTGCGCCGCGCTCGTTCGCGAGCTCGACCATCTGGGCGACGTCGCGACGCGGGATGCGCTCGGTGACAACGACGATCAGCTTCACGTCGTTCTCGATCGCCTCGACGACGGCGTCCTTCGTGAACGCGGGGGGGACGGTGACGACCGCGCCGTCGATCGGGGAGCCGTGGTGCTCGACGGCCTGCTCGACGGTGTCCCAGACGGGCACGCCGTGGACCTCGCGGCCCTTGCGGCCCGGCGTCACTCCGCCAACGACCTTGGAGCCGTAGTCCAGGCACTCGCGGGTCAGGTTCACGGCCTCGCGGCCGGTGATGCCCTGGACGATGAAGGTGAAGTCGTGGTTGAGGAGGATGCTCACGCGAACACACCCACCGGCACACGCTGCTTTCGGGGCAAGCCCCTCACTGGCCCACCCCTTGGATCTTTGCCACGGCCTCGCCCGCGGCTTCCCACATCGACGTGTTGCGGTCGCGGAACTCGATGCCGTACTTGGAGAGGATCTTCGCGCCCTCTTCCTCCCACGCGCCCGGAATGCGGAACACGGCGATGGTCTCGGCCGGGTCCTTGCCGAGCTCCAGGCAGGCCTTGATCACGCCACGGGCGACGATGTCGACGCGGGTGTTGGAGACGATGGACATCATCACCGCGATCTTCTCGACGCCGTCCTTCTGCAGGACCTCCTTGGCAAGGCCCTTTGCCTTCGCGACGGACGGGTTGCCGCCGATCTCGGCGTAGTTGGCGGGCTTTCCGCCCTGCGAGCGGACGGCGTCGGTCAGGGTGAGCGAGCCCCCTCCGGCGCCGATCACGAGCCCGAGGTTGCCCTCGAAGCCGTGGTCCTTGCCCTGAATCACGCCGCGGTGATCAGCTGCGTCGATCGCCTTCACGTTCCGCTCGAAGTCGGAAGGCTCGTACATCTCGCGAGGCTCGGACAGGTCGACCCCGATCTCCTCCAGCATCTTCTTGTGGCGGCCGACCGCCTCGTCCTCCATCTCCATGTGGGCGTCGAGGGCGACGAAGGAGCCGTCGTTCAGGCGGGCCACGGGATTGATCTCGGCAAGCGTCATGTCGAAGTCGCGCTGAAGCTGAGCCAGGCGGGCCAGGATCATGGTCGCGCGGGTTAGCTCGGAGCCGGTCATCCCGCAGCGGGCAACGGTCTCCTTGGCCTGGAAGTCGAAGACGGGGTGGAGGTTCGAGAGATGCCCGCGGCCGACATGGTCGGGGTGCTCCTCTGCCACCTGCTCGATGTCGATCCCGCCCATGTCGGAGAAGAGCATCATCGGGCGCTTCGCGCGGCCGTCCCAGAGCACGGCCGCGTAGTACTCCTGCGCGACGTCTGCCTTGGGGTCGACCAGCACGCCCACAGGCATGTGGCCGCCGATCTCCAGCTCGAGGATCTCCGCGGCGTGCTCGCCGGCCTCGTCGGGCGTGGTGGCGAACTTCACGCCGCCCGCCTTCATGCGCCCGCCCGTCAGGACCTGCGACTTGATCACCGTCTCGCCGCCGATCCGCTCGGCGGCCGCACGGGCCTCGTCGGCCGTCGTGCAGAAGCCGTAGTCGGTGACCGGAATCCCGGCCCGCTCGACGATCCGGCGCGATTCGTACTCGTAGAAGCGCATGGGCGGTCGGGGAGCCTATAAGGGCTAGGGTGCCGGGCGTGGAGGACACGTCCGCTTTCGCAGAGGTGGGGCTGCCCATAGCGCTTGCCGTGATCATGGTGAGCCTGGGGCTCGAGCTCACCCGAGCCGACTTCCGGCGCATATTCGTCTACCCGCGCGGGGTCGCGATCGGCCTCCTGAACCTTTGTCTGATCGCTCCATTCCTGGCCTTCGGAGTGGCGGAGGTCTTCGGCCTCGCGCCGACGCTCGCAATCGGGCTGGTGCTGCTCGGCGCGTCGCCCGGCGGCACCCTCGCGAACCTGCTCACACATCTCGCGAAGGGCGACACGGCGCTTTCGGTGACCATGACGGCGATCTCCAGCGTCGGCGCCCTCGTGACTGTGCCGGTCTACCTTGGCCTCGCGGCCGAGCATTTCTCGGGCTCTGACATCGGCGACATCTCGATGGTGGGAGTCGTCATACGCGTCTTCTTCATCACGATCATCCCGCTGGCCCTCGGCATGTACCTCCGCGAGCGCTACCCCGAAGCGACTGCCGAGCGGAAGGACACGCTGAAGAAGGTCGCGTTCGTGGCCTTCCTGGCGGTGGTGATCGGCGCGGTCGCCAGCGAGTTCGACGTCCTGGTCGACAACTTCGCCGACGTCGCGCTCGCAACGCTTGCTCTGAACGTCGCCGCGATGTCGGTGAGCTTCAGCATCGCGAAGCTCTCGCGGCTCTCCGACCGCCAGGCGACCGCGATCTCCATGGAGCTCGGCATCCACAATTCCACCCTCGCGATCGCGGTGGCGGGAACGATCGACATCGACCTGGCCATCCCCGCCGCCGTCTACTCGGGCTTCATGTTTATTACCGCAGGGCTCTTCGCCCGCTACATGGCGAAGCGAAACGCCGAGCCCGCCCCCGCCCCCGCACCAGCGCCCGCCTGAGGTTCGCCTTTCGAGGGGCCGTCTTCGAGCTCCGGATCCCGCCTGTTGCGGCCCCGCGGGACCGCATGCGTCAGAATGGTCAGACCCTCCCGAGGGCCCGCCACGGCCCCGGCCGAACAAGGAGTGACTCCAGAAGTGTCAGAAACCGCTGCCCCCGCGTCGAACGCGACCGAGAACGAGACCCTCAAGGGCTGGGTCCACGAGATCGCAACCCTGACGGGTGCCGAGTCCGTCACCTGGTGTGACGGATCCGCAGAGGAGTACGACCGGCTTTGCCAGGAGCTCGTCGACGCTGGAACCTTCCAGAAGCTTTCCGACGCGAAGCGTCCGAACTCGTATCTCGCCTGGTCCGACCCCTCAGACGTCGCCCGCGTCGAGGACCGCACCTTCATCTGCGCGGAGACCGAGGAGGAGGCCGGGCCGAACAACAACTGGCGCCCGCCCGACGAGATGCGGGCCGAGATGAACCAACTTTTCGAAGGGGCGATGAAGGGGCGCACGATGTACGTCGTGCCCTTCTCGATGGGCCCGCTGGGCTCCGACAAGTCGCACATCGGCGTCCAGCTCACGGATTCGCCCTACGTGGTCGTCTCGATGCGGATCATGACCCGCATGGGACAGGGAGCCTTGGACGCGCTCGGCTCGACCGGCGAGTTCGTGCCCTGCGTCCATTCGGTCGGCGCGCCGCTCGCCGAGGGCGAGAAGGACTCGCCATGGCCGACCAACGCGGACATCAAGTACATCGTCCACTACCCGGACTCCCGGGAGATCTGGTCCTACGGGTCGGGCTACGGCGGCAACGCGCTGCTCGGCAAGAAGTGCCTTGCGCTGCGGATCGCCTCGGTGATGGCTCGCGACGAGGGCTGGATGGCCGAGCACATGCTGATCCTGAAGCTGACCTCGCCCGAGGGCAAGGTCAAGTACGTCACGGGTGCATTCCCGTCCGCGTGCGGCAAGACCAACCTCGCGATGCTGATCCCGACCCTGGAGGGCTGGGAGGTCGAGACGGTCGGCGACGACATCGCCTGGATGAAGTTCGGCGACGACGGGCGCCTCTACGCCATCAACCCGGAGGCCGGGTTCTTCGGAGTCGCTCCCGGCACGGGCTACAAGACGAACCCGAACGCGATGGACGCGATCGAGAAGAACACGATCTTCACCAACTGCGCGCTCACCGACGACGGTGACGTGTGGTGGGAGGGCATGACGGAGGAGGCGCCGGAGCACGCCCTCGACTGGCACGGGAACGACTGGACGCCCGAGTCCGAGACGCCGGCCGCCCACCCGAACGCGCGCTTCACGGTGCCCGCGGCTCAGGCGCCCTCGATCGCATCCGAGTGGGAGGACCCCGCGGGGGTTCCGATCGACGCGTTCCTCTTCGGCGGCCGCCGCGCGACCGGGGTGCCGCTGGTGCGCGAGGCATTCGACTGGGAGCACGGCGTCTTCATGGGCGCGACGATGTCCTCCGAGCAGACCGCGGCCGCCTTCGGCACCGTCGGCCAGCTCCGGTTCGACCCCTTCGCGATGCTGCCGTTCTGCGGCTACAACATGGCCGACTACATGGCCCACTGGCTCAAGATCGGCGAGCAGGGCGATACGGACAAGCTGCCGCGGGTCTTCTACGTCAACTGGTTCCGAAAGGACTCGGACGGGAAGTTCCTGTGGCCCGGCTTCGGCGAGAACAGCCGCGTCCTCGAGTGGGTCTTCCGCCGCTGTGACGGCGAGGCCGAGGCGGTCGAGTCGCCGATCGGCCACGTTCCCGCGCCGGGCGAGATCAATGCCGACGGCCTCGACATCTCCGAGGAGGCGCTGCGGGAGCTCACAACGGTCGACGAGGATGGGCTGCGCGACGAGCTGCCCCAGGTCGAAGAGCATCTGGCGAAGTTCGGCGACCGCCTGCCGGCCGCCGTGCGCGAGCAGTTCGAAGCTCTGAAGACCCGCCTGGGCTAAGCCGAGTAGCGCTCCAACCCGGAGCGGACCGAATCCGGGATCGGCGACTTGGCGCGGGTCTCGAGGTCCACGACCACGTGGCGGAGCGTCACTTCGGCCACCGCCGACCCGGCCTTCTCGACTGCGATCTGAGTCGTCGTGGATGTCGTCCCGATGCGCGAGACCGTCGCGACGAGCTCGACCTCGTCGTCGAAGTGGAGCGGCGCGAAATAGCGGGCGTTCGCCTCGGCGACGACCATGTCGATCCCGCCGTCCTCCATCGCCGCCTGCCAGGAGCCGAACGCCTCGCGGTAGAGCTCGGTCATCGCGATGTCCGCGTAGGCGAGAAAGTTCGCGTTGAAGACGATTCCCTGGGGGTCGCATTCGTGGAATCGGACCCGCAGGGGGTGGCGGAACGGCTCAGCCATTGGTTCCATCTCCCTCGTCGCGCAATCGCTTGATCGATTCGAGTGCCTCGATGTCCAGGTGGTCCTGAGGCCGTCCCGCGGCTCGCTTCATCGCCAGCAGATCCTCGACGGATGCGACCAGGACGGAAGCCCCGTCGACATCGATAGTCACCGCGCGCTCTCTCAGCTTTTCGTAGCTTTCGATTCCCGGTACCAGCCGGTGGACGTCGAGCCATCCAAGAGAGGTTTCGAGTGTCAGGAGCTGGATCCCGGCGAGCGTGCGTGCGTCGGCCACGAACGGAACTTCCTCATCCAACCCGCGAAGCCGAGCGTCGACTCCGGTGAGCATTTCGCCAAGCGCGTTCAGGTTGCGGGCGTCGCCCGCGAATGCGATATCGAGGTCGCGAGTCATGCGGACGTAGCCGGAGGCCACCACGGCAATGCCGCCGATGACGACGAAGTCGACGCCCTCCGCCGTAAGCCGCTTGAGCATCTCGCTCAGATCGAGGGTGGGCCATTCAGCGGGAATCCGGTCCTTAGGATCCACTTGGACGCGCCTCGCCGAGTCGCTTTGCGAATGCATATGAGTTGGCAAACTGCCGGAGCCGTTCCTCTGGGGAGAGCTTCAGGTCGGCCTTGATCATGGTCTCATCGATCGATGGTGGGGACGCGAGCGCCAGTTCGAGCGAGTAGCCGGTTGCGGCGATCACCCTGTCGAGGGTCTCGAGACGCGGATTCGCCCCCTTACGCTCCAAGCGAGCGACCACGGGCTGGCTCACGCCGAGATTGCGCGCCAGGTCCGCCTGCGTGAGCGTCGCCTTGGTGCGCGCTGCCTTGATCAGCTCGGCGGGTGAGGACATGCGATCAAATATAGCTAATAAGCTATATACGAAGAGCTCGAGCCTCGTCGCGTCCAGAGCTCAGCCCGGGAATGCGCCCAGGAGCTTCGGCACGACCTGTTTCTTCCGGCTCATCACGGCGGGGAGCTCGAGAGACCCGTTCTGGAGTTCCTTGCCGAACGCCTTCTCCACCGGTCCGACGTCTCCCGCGATCAGGAGATCGGTGCCCTTGCTGACGATGTCCGTGACCATCAGGGCAGCGAGCTGGTGGCCGCCCGAGTCCCGCATGCGTTCCAGTGCTTCCGACAGCTCGGCCGATCGCTCGAGCACCACCTTGCCGACAACCTCGATCTGCGCGATCGCGATCGTCTCACCGCCGGCGAGCTGGTACTCCTTCGAGTCCCGGCGGACGATCTCGTCGGCGCTGACGCCGGTCACGTCGGAGCCCGCCTCGAACATCGTGCGGCCGAGCTCCATCGCATTGACGCCCAGGGTCCGCTCCAGGTAGTCGACCACGACTTTGTCCCGGTCCGTCGTCGTAGGGGAGCTGAGGAGGATCGTGTCCGAAAGAACGGCGGCCAGGAGCATCCAGGCGGCCGGCTTGCTCGGCTCCATCCCGTTCTGGCGAAAGCGCTCCACCACGAGCGCCGCGGTCGAGCCGATCGGGTCGAACGTCGCCCTGACGGGGATGCGGGTCTCGATCGAGCCGATGTGGTGGTGGTCGAGGATCTCCACGATCTCCGCCTCCTCGATGCCCGGGACGCTCTGCGCTGCCTCGGCGTGGTCCACCAGGAGCACGCGGCGAGGGCGTGGGGAGACGAGGTCCGAGCGCGTAACCAGGCCAACGGGCTTCCCCTCGCGGTCCACGGCCACGGCCGCCCTGTAGTGCACGTCCTTGATGTCGCTCGAGATCTCGGAGACGAGGTCATCGCGGTCCACGGTCAGGGGCTCGGTGTCGGCGAGCGCCCGGCACGGGGCTGCCAGCGTGATCATGCGGCTCGAGACGTAGCTGTCGAGCGGGCTGACGACCACGCTCGCGCCCCGCTCGGAAGCCAGCTCGAGGATCTCGGGCTCGGGCCGCAGGCCGTTGGAGGCGACGAGCAGGGCCGCACCCAGCTCGAGCGCCTGGCGCTGCGCGTCGTTTCGGTTGCCGACGACCACCACGTCGCCCTCCGAGATGCTGCTCGGCGAGCGCTGCGCGTCGATCGAGTGGACCCAGACGCGCCCCTCGATCATCCGGTCCTCGCCGCCGATCAGCTCGCCGTCGAGAACCTCGACGATCTTCGAGACCGTCGTCGGTGCATCCACCAGCGTCGAGGTCTTCCGCGACTCGCGGATGTAGCGGTGCGCCAGGGCGCGCTCGGTCATGACGCCGATCAGGTGCCCGTCGGCGTCGACGATCGGGACGATGTCGAGGTCCTCCCGCGCCATCGTCAACCCGACCGAGCGGACGGGCTCGTCGTCGCGCGCCACCGGGAAGCTCTCGCTCATCACGTCACGCACGCGAAGGAACACGTGGTTCATCAGCTCGGGCTGCTCGGCGCCGCACTGCTCGAGAGCCCATGCCGTCTGCGCGTTCACCTCGCCGAGGCGGATCGCCACGTACTCGTTCTCGGAGTCGAGCCGCGCCTTCAGCTCCGCGTATCCGATCGCCGAGGCGATCGAGTCGAGGTCCGGGTTGCGGTGGCCGGTGACGTAGATCCGGCGGCGCTTGACGATCTCGTGAGACTCGGTGGTCACACCGACATCATGCGCGATCCGCCTAGAGCTCGTACGCCTCCCTGAGCTCCGGGTCCTTTTCGGCGAGCATCTCGGCCAGCTCGACCATCACCTTGCATTGCTTCCAGGTCGCGTCGTCCTGCATCTTGCCGTCGATCATGTGGACGCCCCGCCCGTCGGGAATCGCCTCGATCACCTTCTTGGCGAACTTGACCTCCTCGGGATCCGGCGAGAAGACCTTCTTGGCGATGTCGATCTGCACCGGGTGGAGCGACCATGCCCCGACGCAGCCGAGTAGGAAGCAGGCCCGGAACTGCGCCTCGCAGCCCTTGACGTCCTTGATGTCGCCGTAGGGGCCGTAGAACGGCAGGATCCCGGCCGACGTGCACGCGTCCACCATGCGGGCGATCGAGTAGTGCCAGGGGTCCTGCTGCGCGGTCGCGCGCGGGGCCTCGGGGTCGTCCGGGTCGGGGTCGTTGATGACCAGGTAGCCGGGGTGGCCACCGCCGACGCGGGTCGTCTTCATGCGCCGCGACGCGGCCAGGTCTGCCGGGCCGAAGCTCATGCCCTGCATGCGCGGGCTCGCCGTGGCGATCTCCTCGAGGTTCACGACACCCTGTGCGGTCTCCAGGATCGCGTGGACCAGGATCGGCCGGTCGAGCTTTGCCTTGGCCTCGAGCTGAGCGAGCAACCGGTCCACGTAATGGATGTCCCAGGCACCCTCGACCTTCGGGACCATGATCACGTCGAGCTTGTCGCCGATCTCGGTCACGAGCGTCGTCAGATCGTCGAGGACCCAGGGGCTCGACAGATCGTTCACCCGGGTCCACAGGGCCGTCTCGCCGAAGTCCACCTCCTTGGCGACCTTCACGAGCCCGTCCCGCGCGGCCTCCTTCTTGTCCACCGGGACCGCGTCCTCGAGGTTGCCGAGGAGGATGTCCGCCGACTTCGCCATGTCGGGCACCTTCGCCGCCATCTTCTCGTTCGAGGCGTCGAAGAAGTGGATCATCCGCGAGGGCCGGAACGGCACCTCGCTGATGGGATCGGGGGCGCCGATCGCAAGGGGCTTCATGAAATCGCGAGGGTTTCGCATTGAGTCGTGGGCTCCTGATTCGAGGGAAGTTCGGCCTCGAAGTTATCCGGTGAACTCGTCCGGATCGGGGCCGATGCGGTTGCCGGCGTCCATTGCCTCGATCGCGGCCATCTCGTCCTGGGACAGCTCGAAGTTCCAGATGTCGAAGTTGGACTCGATCCGATCGGGGTTGACCGACTTCGGGATGGTGACGTTGCCCAACTGCATATGCCAGCGGAGCATGGTCTGTGCGGCCGATTTCCCGTGCCCCGAGCCGATCTCTCCGAGCGTCGCGTCGTCGAAGAGCTCTCCCTGCGCCAGCGGGCTCCACGCCTCCGTCACGATCCCGCGCCGTCCGTGAGCCTCGCGCATGCCGCGCTGTTGAAGGGCGGGGTGGAGCTCGATCTGGTTGATGGCCGGAACGGTGTCCGTTTCGTCCGCCAACCGGTCGAGGTGCGATTCCTGGAAGTTCGACACTCCGATCGAGCGGATGCGCCCGTCCGCGCGGAGCTCCTCCATCGCCTGCCAGGTCTCCACATAGAGGTCCCGTGACGGAACCGGCCAGTGGATGAGGTAGAGGTCGACGTAGTCGAGGCCAAGCTTCGAGAGGCTCTCCTCGAACGCCGCCTTGGCGCGTTCTGAGCCCTGGTTCGAGTTCCAGAGCTTCGTCGTGACGTAGAGCTCCGAGCGGTCGATGCCGGAGCCGTTTATCGCGCCGCCCACCTCGCGCTCGTTGCCGTATGCGGCGGCGGTGTCGATCGACCGGTAGCCCACATCCAGGGCATGCGCCACGGCGGCGCCCGTGTCCTCGGGGGCGATCTGGAACGTGCCGAATCCGAGTTGGGGGATCCGGGTCCCGTCGTTCAGGTCGATCATCGGAGGTGCAGAGGTCATTCGCTTCCCTTCGTACGCGGATTGCGCCCTCCCTTACCCCGTGGACACTCGGTGTAGCCTGCCGTCGATGGAAGGAGGCATCCTGCGGCCGCTCGGGGTCAGCGAGATCGTCGACACCGCGATCAATCTCTGCTTCCGCAACTTCTGGACTTTCGCGAAGATCGCGGCGGTCATCGCGATCCCGATGGGTGCAATTACCTTCGGGCTGGATCAGATCGCATTCGCGGACCACGGAAGCCCTGCCGACGCCGTCGTGTTTGTGGGCGAGTACGAGCAGCGCGTCAACTTCAGCACCTTCACCGTCATATCCGCGATCGAAGGGGTGGTCGCTCTCTTTGCGTTTCTCCTGGTGATCGGCGCGTCGTTTCGCTCGATCGGCGAGCTCTACATCGGGAGAGAGGCTTCAAGCAGCGGATCCATCCGTCTTACCGCGGGCCGCGCCCATTCGCTGCTGTGGATAGGGGTTCTCTTCATCCTCGGCGTCGTCGGCGGGCTGCTTGCATTCATCGTCCCGGGAATCTGGCTGATGGTCGCCTGGTCACTGGCGATTCCCGCCCTGGTTGCAGAGAATCGCGTTGGCACCGAGGCGCTCGGGCGCTCGTTCGCTCTGGTGAAGGACCATTGGTGGCGGACGTTCGCCGCGTTCCTGATCGGGCTCGTCTTCATCGGCCTCGTGCAGGTCCTGCTCGGATTCGGCGCCGCCAGCCTCACGAGCCTGACCGAAGACTCAAGGACGCTCTCGCTCCTGATAGTTGACAGCATGGACGTTCTGGCGCTGATCGTCACTGGACCCTTCCAGGCCGCGATCATCGCCCTCATCTACTTCGACCTGCGAGTCCGAAAGGAAGCTCTCGACATCACCCGTCTCGCTCAGGAGATCGCCGGACCCGGCGGGGCAGCGCAGCCGCCCGACGAAGCGCCCCCGGCTTCGGCCTCGCCGCCGCCTCCGCCTCCCGCCGACCGCATCGGGGTGGTGAAGTGTCGGACTGGGCGCGCGTGAGCGGCGACGACGTCCGAGCCGCCGGCCACGGCGACATCGCGGAGCTGATCGCGGCGTATCAGTGGCTGTTCGCGCCGCCCGGCTCCACTCCGGCGACGTGGGACGAGCGCAGGGCCGCCGTCGCCCTCGGCCAGGCCATCGACTCGCACGACGCCGCGGTCCTGGTCGCGACCGGCGACGATGGGGCGATCGCCGGCTTCATCACGGGCTACCTGGACATCCACTCGGTCCGCTTCGGCTACCGGTGCTGGGTCGAGGACTTCGCGGTCGATCCCGACCTCCGGTCGCGGGGCATTGGCAGCCGGCTCCTGGTGGCGATGCGCGGCTGGGCGCGTGAGCGCGGCGCCACCCACCTCGAGCTTGACTCGGCCGACGCGCGGGTGGACGCACACCGCTTCTACGAGCGCGAAGGCGCCGATCCCGGGTCGCGCTCGTTCCGCTGGGATCCCGCCTGACGGCGTCGTGGGCGACCGATACGCTCCCGGGCGCACGCCGGAGGGCGTGAAATCACCACGCCCAAAGGGAGGCAACATGAACTTCGACCTGAAAAGAAAGACTGCACTTCTGATCGCCACGGCGGCGCTTGCCATCGCAGGCTGCGGCGGCGACGACGAAGGCGACGACAGCGGCGGGGAAGCCCTCTCGGAGAGCGATTACGCGGCCGAGATCCAGAGCATCCTGACCACGTTCGGCGAGGAGTCGATCTCGCTCGGAACCGAGCTTTCGAGCGCAACGACGCCTGATGCGCTCCGTTCCGGGGTCGATGACCTCCAGGCGCTCACCCAGACAGCGGTCGACGACCTGAACGCCATCGAGCCGCCGGAATCGGCAGCCGAGGGCCACGAGACGCTCACGGGCGCTCTCGAGGGCTACCTCTCGGACATCGAGACCCTCGCCGGTGCGGTCGAGACCGATGATCCGAAGGCCGCCCAGGAGGCCGCATTGGAGTTCCAGGAGGCTGCGGTGGACGTCCAGTCACAGCTTGCGGAGGCAGCGACGCAGCTCCAGGACGCGGGGATCGACGCACCCTCCGAGTAGAGGTTCGCGCACCGGGGCCGGTGGCTAGAGGCCGCCGGCCCCGATTGTCGCCTCGCGATCGAGGTGGAACTCGAGGCCTTCCAAGAAGGCCTCCAGGGCGCCGAGGAGCGCCCGCCTTGCCTCGCTGTCTGACACGGATGCCGAAGTATCCTCCGCCGCTCAACTTACGAAAGAAGAGACTGGAGCCATGGCAGTAGCAACCGAGTCGTACCAGGAGATGACAGACGATCAGCAGGCGATCGTCGAGATGGTCCGCAGCTTCGTCGACAACGAGATCATCCCCCACGCCGAGGAGTACGACCACGAGGACAAGTTCCCCGAGCCGATCGTCGAGCAGATGAAGGAGCTCGGCCTCTTCGGAGTGACGATCCCCGAGGAGTACGGCGGGATGGGGCTCGACCTCGCGACGTACACGTTGATCGTCGAAGAGCTGTCGCGCGGCTGGATCTCGATCTCCGGTGTCGTCAACACCCACTTCATCGGCTCCTATCTCCTCATGAAGTTCGGCACCGACGAGCAGAAGGACTACTTCCTGCCGAAGATGGCCACCGGTGAGATCCGCGCCGCGTTCTCGCTCTCCGAGCCCGAGGTCGGCTCCGATGTCCAGGGCATCAAGGCCTCTGCCAAGCAGGACGGCGACGACTGGGTCCTTGACGGGCAGAAGATGTGGGTAACCAACGGCCTTGGCTCTGGAGTCGTGTTCGTGCTCATGAAGAACGACCCGAAGGCCGATCCGCCCTACAAGGGAATGACCTGCTTCATCACGGAGAAGGAGCCATGGGTCGAGAAGAACGAGGGTGACTTCGCCGGCCTCGAGGTGCCGCCGAAGATCAAGAAGATGGGCTACAAGGGCGTTGAGTCCACCGAGCTCATCTACAGCGGCTATCGCTGCCCCGAGAGCCGGGTCCTTGGTGGGCCCGAAGGCGTCGGCCAGGGCTTCACGCAGATGATGGACGCGCTCGAGGTCGGGCGCGTGAACGTCGCCGCTCGCGGCGTCGGCATTGCCCAGCGCGCTCTCGAGCTCGCGCTGCGGTACTCCCAGGAGCGAAAGACGTTCGGCAAGCCGATCGCCCAGCATCAGGCCATCCAGTTCAAGCTCGCCGAGATGGCGACGAAGGTCGAGGCCGCGCGCCTGATCACGCGCAAGGCCGCCCGCATGAAGGACGCGGGCGAGCGCTCCGACCTCGAGGCGGGGATGGCGAAGCTGCTCGCGTCCGAGACCGGCAAGGAGTGCGTCGAGGAGTGCTTCCGCATTCACGGCGGCTACGGCTACTCGAAGGAGTATGAGATCGAGCGCCTCTACCGCGACGCGCCGTTGCTCCTGATCGGCGAAGGGACTTCCGAGATCCAGAAGATGGTCATCGGGAAGAAGCTCCTCCAGCGCCACAAGATCTAGCGCCGTGGCATCAGCCGCCGAGCTCATCAAGCAGGCCGTCTCCGGAATCCAGGCGGAGGTGCCCAACCTCGCGAACCTCAAGATCGTGGTCGGGCTCGAGCTTCGCGGCCGCGGAGACACGCAGCTCTACCGCGTGGAGCTGCCCGGGCCCAAAATCTCGAAGGGCTACGCGGACGACGAGCGGCTGCACGTGTCGATCCCGCGCTCCCACTTCAACGAGCTCGCCGCCGACGGCAAGCTGAAGCATTGGCACGAGGCTTACGACCACGGCCATGTGAAAGTCGAGGGCGACCCTCGCGTTCAGCAGCTGGTCGGCGGGATCATGGCCAAAGCCGAGGCCCGAAGCCACCTGAAGAAGGCCCGCTGAGCGCACGCGAGCTCACGCCGGAGCGGCTCGCGAGGCTGCGCGCCCGCTCGCAGTTCTTGGCGCGCCCCGCCCGTAACGCCTCGCCCGCCGACGTCGTCCGCGCGATCGGCGGGGCGCAGTCGCAGGACCAGTCGCCCGGCCGCCACCAGATCAGGGCGCGCTCGAAGGGCCTCACCGCGGCGGATGTCGAGCGGGCCAGGATCGAAGAGCGGTCCGTAATCCGCCACTGGGTGATGCGGATGACGGTTCATCTCTTTCCCGTGGAGGATTTCGGCTGGCTGACGCCCTTGTACTCGGAGCGGATCGTGGCCTGGTCCATGCGCCGGCTCGAGGCCCTCGGGCTCACGCCCGCGGAGCGGGATCGTGCGCTGGCAGCGATCCGCAAGACGATCGCGCGCGAGGGAGCGGTCACGCGGAGCGAGGCGATGGAGGTGGCGGCCGGCACCGGAATCGACGTGGACGTCGAGCGCCGCACGCACCTGTCGGTGATCACCGTCGTGGGAGGAGCGGCGTGCATCGGCCCGGACCAGGGTCGGGGCAGCCTCCTGGTCGACACGCGTGAATGGATCGGCGAGTTCAAAGCGCCCGATCGCGAGGACTGCCTGGCCGAGCTCGCCCGGCGCTACTTCGCGGCTTTCGGACCGGCAACCGAGCGCGATTTCGCAAAGTGGTCGGGGCTGCCGCTTGGCGAGTGCCGTATCGGCATGGAGCGCATCGCGCGCGAGCTCGGCCAGGTCGGGCCGTCGAGCCAGGAGCTGTTCGCGCCCCGGGGCTTCGAGCCGCGGGTGCCGCGCTCACCGGTCGTCCGCCTGCTTCCGGCGTTCGACACGTACCTGATGGGCTACGCGAGCCGCTCCCACGCCGTGGGCGAAGCGGGGGAGAAGGCGATCCTTCCCGGCGGGGGCATCCTCCGGCCCACGATCTGCGTGGACGGGCGCTTCGTCGGCACCTGGTCGCGCAAGAACGCGAAGACGAAGGTCACGGTGACGCTCGAGCCCTTCGGTCGCCTCGACGAGGACTGGTTGCCCGCGCTGGAGGCTGAGGCCGCGGATATCGCCCGATTCGACGGATTCGCCGAGTCCGCCGTCGCCCGCTCGGCATAATCCTCGCCGCCTTCAACAAAGTCATCCCCGAAAGAAACCAGGAGCATGAGCGAAGAAACCCATGAGCTGACCACCGACCAGGCCGAGCGTGAGGCGTCCGGCGCGCACGCGTACGGCCGCTACCTCGAGGAGTTCGAGGTCGGAGCGGTGTACAAGCACTGGCCCGCGAAGACCGTGACGGAGTCCGACGATCACCTCTTCTGCCTGATCACGATGAATCACCACCCGCTGCACCTCAACGACGTCTATGCCGGGAAGTCCCAGCAGGGCCAGAACGTCGTGGTCGGGCCGCTCGTCTACTCGCTCGCTCTCGGCATGTCCGTGTCCGATGTCTCGGGCAAGGCGATCGCGAACCTGGCAACGGAAGATCTCTCGCACCCGAATCCCGTGTTTCACGGCGACACGCTTTATTGCGAGTCGGAGGTGCTGGAGGTCCGCCCGTCCAAGTCGAAGGGCGATCGGGGAGTCGTGAAGGTCCACACACGCGTCTTCAAGCAGACCGGCGACCTCGTGGCCGAGTTCAAGCGAGCGGTGCTGATCCCCCGCAAGGTTCACGCCGATCAGGCGGGATCCGAGGCGGAGGGCCCGGTCGAGTAGCGGACCCGGGATGGGCTCCGAGCGGGAACTCGTCGAGTGCTCGGACGACGGCGTCCTGCCTCTGATCGCGCGGATCGAGGCTGATCCGCCGCGCTTCTTCCTGAAGTCCGGGCGGGTCGGTGGCCCGGAGGGCGACCGAGGCTCACGCGAGATCACGGCGGCGCATCGCGAGGCGGCGCTAGACGCGGCGCGCGGGCCGAGCGCCCGGTGGGAGCTCGACCCCGACCTGGAGGTCGAGCTGCTCGCATCCGGCGCGGATGGCGTGGACGAAGAGCTCTTGATCCCGCGCTTTCTCTATCGCAGAGCCGACCGGATCTATGAGTACGCGGCGGCTATGCCGGAGGCCAAGAGGCGCTTCTCGGAGCTAATCCGAGGCTGAATAACCCGCCGACGCGCCCGGCCTCCGTGCCGAGCGCGTCAGTCGGGGAGCTCCCTCGAGCTCAGTCTTCTGAGTCCTCTGAGTCCTCCGAATCGTCGGAGTCGTCGGACTTGTCGTCGAGGCGCTCAGCCACGTACGGGCCTACGCCCGGATCGCCCTTCGGCAGGCGGGCCTTCACCCGAACCGGGGCGCCGACCACGAAATCGTCGAGGTTCTCCTGCTCGTCGGCGTTGGTGTCCTCGACTCTGATGTCCGCCTGGGAGAAGTCGAAGGCAATGTCCTGCCCCTTCCAGCCCGCCTTCCTGACGGCGCTGTTCCCCTTCGCGACGCTGACCACGCCGTCACCCGCGTAGGTGCCAAAGGCGTTGTAGTTCTTCGTCTTCTCCTTCTTGCCGTCATCGCCGTTTCCCGCGATGGCGCTTGCCGGCACGGCCAGGGCCAAGACCCCGAGTCCCGCGACGAGCTTCTTGTTCAGTTCCACTGCTCCTCCTGGTCACTTGAAATTGAGGTTTGGTCGCAGTGCGACCATTCACTCATCGTTCGGCCGCGACGCAGGCACGAGCATGAGGGCCGTTCGTGGACGAAAAGCCCACGGATCCCCGCAGGATCCCGGTCCCAGGTACGGTGCGGCGCATGAGCGAGCTGCAGATCGAAACGCCTCACGGCCCGGCGCTTGCGCATCTGCAGGGCACGGATGGCGCGAGTGGGCTCCTTGTCCTCGGCCATGGTGCAGGGGGAGGGGTGGGCGCACCCGATCTGGTGCGGGCCGAGAGCGAGGCACGCGCGCTCGGCTTCGCGACGGCGCTCGTCGAGCAGCCCTACCGCGTGGCAGGAAGGCGCTCGCCCGCTCCCGCGAAGCAGCTCGACGCCGCCTGGATCAGCGTGGTCGCCGCGCTGCGGGAGCACGGGCTGCCCGACGGCCTGGTCATCACGGGCGGGCGCTCGTCGGGAGCAAGGGTTGCCTGTCGCACGGCCGCGGATACAAGCGCGGACGCGGTCCTTTGCCTCGCGTTCCCGGAGCACCCGCCCGGCAAGCCCGAGAAGTCGCGCCAGGACGAGCTGGATTCCGTCGATGTCCCGGTCCTGGTCGTCCAAGGGAAGAGCGACCCCTTCGGGATGCCCAGAGGGGGCTCAAACGTGGAAATCACGCCCGTCGCCGGCAACCACAGCCTGAAGTCCGACATCGATGCCGTCGGCGGCGCGGTGGCTGCCTGGCTTGGAGAAGTCTTGGCTGGCTGACTGGCCAGAGGTTGTCGGTTGCGCTCCCGCGAGGGGCCGGTATAGGTTCGGCTTCGTGAGGGGAGACTCACGATTTCTCGGCGTCGCCGTGGCGCTGGTCGGCCTTGCCGTGCTCGCCCAGAGCGCGGCAACTCCGGCCACGGCGCAGACGAAGAAGGGGCCGAAGATCGTCTATGCGGAGTTCACCGAGAACCCGAAGGACGAGTCGGAGTACCGCTTCAAGGTTGGAGCGATTCGCTCCAAGTCAGTCGTGGTCAAGCTCCGTGAGAGCCCGCGTGAAGGCCGGACCACCGGTCCGACGGAGGTCATCCCGCTCTCGGAGGTCGGCGGTACCTCGTCACCGAAGCAATGGATCGGCTACACGTCGAAGGACCGTTCGGCGCCGTGCTATCGCACCGCCTACGTCGCGCGAAATCCGTATGGGCGCGACTCGAAGATCTACCGCCTGTGCATCTTCGGTCACGGGGGCGGCGAGACCGTTCGCCTCTCCCCCTGGTAGGCGCGTCAGCCGGTCAGCGTGGCGACGGCCTCGAGCGCTGCCTCGAACCCGGTTCCCGGGATGCCGCCGATGCACGGAGAGGTTGCCCCGGCATCCGCGTATTCCGTGACCTTGGCCCGCGCGTCCTCGGCCGACCCGATCCCGGCCAGCGATGCCAGCAGGTCGTCGGAGAGCCCCGTCAGGGCCTTCGGCACGTCGCCCGCCGCCATGCCCTCGTCGAACGCGGCGAGATCCCGGGCAAAGCCCGAGCGCTCGAGCATGGCGCGATAGAACGGCAGCGACGCGTAGGGGATGAGGTCCTTGCGGAATGCATCGCGCGCCGCGTCCACATCCTCGGTCACGGCGGTCGGCACCGCTGCGACGATGTCGAATCCCTCCAGCGACTTGCCGGCCCGCTCGCGGCCCTTCGCGACTTCCGGGACAACCGTCTCGCGGATGTAGTCCGGGTTGCAGAGCCAGAGCATCACGCCCTCGGCGATCTCCCCGGCAAGCTGCAGCATGTTCGGTGAGAGCGCCGCGATGTAGATGGGTACCTCCGGACGGGGCGGATAGCCCATGAACGCGAACCTGGAGTTGAAGAACTCGCCTTTGGGGGGAGGCTCGCCGTCCAGGATCGCCCGGCAGATCGACGCGTACTCGCGCATCTGCGTGACGGGCTTCGAGATCTTCGAGTCGAACCAGTTCTCGACCGTGACCTTGTGCGAGACGCCGAGGCCCAGGACGAACCGGCCGCCGGAGATCTCGTCGATCGTCGCCGCGGTCTGAGCGCACGACGCGGGAGTCCGGGAGAAGATCGGCAAGACGCCGGTGCCGAGGCGCACCTTCTCGGTGACGGTGGCGTATCGGGTCAGGACCGTCAGCGAATCGCGCTGAGCGATGTGCGTCGTGTAGACGGACTCGTACCCGAGCGACTCGGCGAGTCGCACCCGCTCGAGCGCGGGCTCAAGCTGCTTCCCGGTCCCGATGAACGCGCCGATTGCCACGTGGGCATCCTACGGCGAGCGCGCCTATGATCGGGATCGACGCCGAGGCCGTGGGGGCAACCGGCACGACAGGAGCGGAGATGAATATGGGCTTCATGGACAAGTTCAAGGACGCGGCGGCCAAGGCCGGCGAAGGCGCCCGACAGGTGGGGGAGGCGGCCAAGGAGGGCACGTCCGCGGCGACCTTCGGGACAGCCCAGAACGTCAACAACCTCGCCCAGGTCGGCGTCGAGACGACTGCGATCCTGAAATCGCTCGAGGTGCAGGGCGGCAAGAAGCTTGGCGGCGGCACCGAGTACCGGATGGACATCGAGGTGCATCCCGAGGGCGGCGAGCCGTACCCGGCAACGATCACTCAGCAGCTGATCGAGCAGTCCGCGGACCACTACAAGCAGAACATCGGCGGCGAGATCAAGGTCAAGGTGGATCCGGCGAACCCGTCGAACATGCTCCTCTGGGGCTAGTCAGCCGACCTGGACGCGCATTTCGAGATAACGACCGCGCTCGGCGCGCCTGCCGAGGACGTCTGGGCCGGCGCGATCGATCCCGAGGGCATCAACCGTGAACTCGGCCCGTGGGTGAGCATGTCGATGCCCAAGGAGATCGAGCCCGGGATGACGATCGACGACGTGGAGCTGGCCGTGCCTGTGGGCCGGAGCTGGATCAAGCTCGCCCGGGTGCCGGTGGATTACGACGACCTCTGCCTCGTCGAGCGCGGACCCGGGATGCGGTTCCTGGAGCGCTCCAGGCTCGGCAGCGCGCGAACGTGGGAGCACGAGCGCGAGGTGGTGCCCACGAGCGAATCGAGCTGCGAGATCACGGACCGCGTCGCGATCGAGCTGCGCTCACCGCTTCGCGCGATCGGCGGGGTGCGCATGGCGCCACGGATCATGCGGGCGCTTTTCACCCACCGCCACGAGCGGTTGGCGGAGAGGTGGGGAGCCCGCTAGTGGGCTTCGCCGGAAGCGTGCGCCGGAGGGCGCGACTCCTCAGCCAGCGAGGTGATCTCGAGCGAGCCGCGCGCGGCGCTCTCGAGCACCTCGATCGCCTCGTCCTCTGACCTGGCGTAGAGCTCGACCAGGAGGTGGACGATGATCCGCTCCTCGTCGTGCTTGTGGAAGCGGACGTGGGTGAAGAACTCTCGAGTGCCGGCGTCGCCGAACGACGCATACGTCAGGCTGTCGGCCGCCTCGGCCCCGGAGCACGATTCGACGAGGTCCCCGTCCACCGTGACGGTGCACGAGGCGACGAACGGCTTGCCGGCGACCATGCGCTCCCATCGCTCGCCGACGGAGACGACCCGGCCTTCCTCGACGGTCAGGTGAGGCTGATCGTGCATGCAGTCGAGGCACTGGACCACGGCCTCCTGGACCTCTTCCACGCGCTCGGCCGCCTCGCCGGTCTCCGGATCGACGCGCAAAATTGCGTCGTAGTGGACCTGCGCTTCGAGGCGCTGAGACCAGCATCGATAGCAACGGAGCCAAGCGTGGCGGTCCGTCTCGTGCGTCTCGTCCATCAAGGGCCGAGCTCTCCCATCACCCATCGAGCGTAGCGGTCCGCCCTCGAATTTCAGACGCGGAGATCACCCGGCAAGAGGCCGTACATCAGCATGTCCCGCCGCTCGCCCGCGATGCGCATGTACGAACGGAGAACGCCCTCCTCGCGGAAGCCGACGGCCGCGGCGGTGGCGCGCGACGCGGCGTTGTCCGCCTCGATCGTCACCTCGACGCGGGCAAGGCGAAGCTCGTCGAAGGCGAAGGCGCAAAGGAGCTTGAGCGAGCGCTGCGCCAGCCCCCTTCCGCGTGCCTCGTGGGCCAGGACGTAGCCGGCGACGGCGCGCTCGGTAGCCCGGTTGATCTCGTGCAACCCGATAGTCCCGAGGGGTTCGTCCGTATTCGCGTCGGCGATGACCAGCGCGAGGTCGGATCCCATCGCGAGGCCGGCCATCCCGCGCTGGATCCAATGACGGGTGGCCTCCGCGTCCTGGCCTGCAGGAATCGTGGTCCACCGGATGACCTCGGGATCCTGAACGAAGGCGGTGATGCGCTCCACGTCCAGGTCAGAGCCCAGGCGCAGGCGCACGACGCCGTCCGTAAGCCCCTCGACCGGTACCTCGATCGGGCGCGGGCTCATCTTGGTCTGATCGGGGTCAGACCGCAAGATTTCGGGCTGTTTCCCACGATTCAGAGCGTTGGGGTCTGACCCCGAACCAACCCTCCTCAGGCCGTGGACCCGGCGGGCTCGGCCGATCCGGCCCGCTCGGCGACCAGGTCCACGATCTCGGACATGATCCGGTTGATCTCGAAGTCCTTAGGCGTGTAGACGCGGGCGACTCCCGCTTCGATCAGCTTCTGCACGTGCGCGGCAGGGATGATGCCGCCGATCACCACGGGAGCGTCCACATCGCGCTCGCGCAGCATGCGGACGGTGTCGGGGATCAGCTCCATGTGCGAGCCGGAGAGGATCGACAGGCCGACCACGTCGACATCTTCGTCTGCGGCCGAGGCCGCGATCTGCTCGGGCGTCAGGCGGATGCCCTGGTAGATGACCTCCATGCCGACGTCGCGAGCACGCACGGCGATCTGCTCGGCGCCGTTCGAGTGGCCGTCGAGTCCGGGCTTTCCGACCAGGATGCGGATGCGGTGTCCCAGCTGATCGGAGACCTCGTCAACTCGCGCGCGGATCTCCGCGAGGAGCTCCTCGGACGCTCCCGACGACGATGCGCCGACTCCGGTCGGGCCGCGGTACTCGCCGAATGAGTCTCGGAGCGCCTGGGCCCATTCGCCGGTCGTGACGCCGGCCTTCGCAGCGGCGATCGTCGCCGGCATGATGTTCACGCTGTCGTCGGCAGCAGCAGCCCGCAGGTCCTCGAGGGCCTTGTCGACAGCGCTCGAGTCGCGTTCCGCCTTCCACTCCTCGAGCGCCTCGCGCCGCTCGCGCTCGACCTCCGGGTCCGGCGTGAGAATGCCGCCGTCGGCGCCGGCTGTGAGCGGCGAGTCTTCGGTTTCCGTGTAGCAGTTCTGACCAACCACCTTGATCTCGTCGGCCTCGATGCGAGCGATGCGCTCGCGGTGGGATTCGACGAGCCGAGCCTTCATGTAGGGGACCGCCTCGACGGCGCCGCCCTGCTCCTCCACGACCGCCATCTCCGCCTCGGCGCCCTCGGTCAGCTCTGCGACCAGGCCGTCCATCACCTTCGAGCCCTCGAAGATGTCCGGGTATTCCAAGAGGTCGGTCTCGAATGCGAGCACCTGCTGGATGCGAAGGCTCCACTGCTGGTCCCAGGGCCGCGGGAGGCCCATGGCCTCGTTCCACGCGGGCAACTGGATGGCGCGTGCGCGTGCGTTGCGGCCGAGGGATACCGCGAGCGCCTCCAGGACGATGCGCTGGACGTTGTTCTCCGGCTGGGACTCGGTCAGGCCGAGCGAGTTGACCTGCACGCCGTATCGGAGGCGGAGAAGCTTCGGGTCGGTGACGCCGTAGCGCTCGCGGCCGATCTTCTCCCACAGCGCAGTCATCGTGCGGAGCTTCGCGTGCTCCTCGATGAAGCGAACGCCGGCGTTGACGAAGAAGGAGATGCGGCCGAAGACCTTGTCGAAGTCCGCATCGGACACCTGTCCGCGGCGCTTCACCTCGTCGAGGACCGCGATGCCCGTCGAGAGCGCATAGGCGATCTCCTGGACCGGCGTTGCGCCGGCCTCCTGGAGGTGGTACGAGCAGATGTTGGTCGGGTTCCAGCTCGGGATGTCGTTGACCGAGAACGCGACCGTGTCGGCGATGAGCCGCATGGAGGGCCCGGGCGGAAAGGCGTACGTGCCGCGCGAGAGGTACTCCTTGATGATGTCGTTCTGCGTGGTGCCCTTCAGGTCGGCGAGTGGAACGCCCGTCTCGTCGGCGACTGCGCAGTAAAGGCCGAGGAGCCAGGCGGCCGTGGCGTTGATCGTCATCGACGTGTTCATCTCGCCGAGGGGGATCTGGTCGAAGAGCGCGTGCATGTCGCCCTTGTGCGCGATCGAGACGCCGACCTTGCCAACTTCGCCGCGCGAGAGCACGGCGTCCGGGTCGTACCCGGTCTGAGTCGGAAGGTCGAACGCGACCGAGAGGCCGGTCTGGCCCTTCGAGAGGTTGCGGCGATAGAGCTCGTTGGAGCGCCGGGCGTCGGAGTGCCCGGCGTAGGTGCGCATGACCCATGGGCGATCGGGCTCCGGCAGGCGGTGGTCGGCGGCCATGGAACGCATTCTATGAGGGACTTTGTCCCGAAAGCAGCATGTACCGGCGGTGTCACTGTCCGTGACTGCGCTCGGGGTAGCCTGAGCGCATCGCGAACCTCGTAGACACCATGCATCTGGGACACGACCGCGTGATCGGCGCATGGGAGGTGCGCCCGGGCGTCATCGTCGATCCCGGGCCCGGGTCCACCGTCGAGACCCTCCTCGACGGGCTCGAGTCCGAGCCCCGCAAGCTGCTCTTGACCCACATCCATCTTGATCACGCAGGAGCCTCCGGCGTCCTGGCCCGGCGTTTCGAGGGGCTCGAGGTCTTCGTCCACGAGGTCGGCGCGCCCCACATCGTCGACCCTTCGCGCCTTTTGAAGAGCGCCGAGCGTCTCTACGGGGACGAGATGGAGAAGCTGTGGGGCGAGGTTGCGCCGGTGCCTGAGGACCGGCTCACGATCCTCAGGGGCGGGGAGGAGATCGAGGGGCTCGATGTGCATTACGCGCCCGGACATGCGCGGCATCACGTCCTGTACCACGATCCCGAGTCCGGCGACGCCTACACGGGCGACGTAGCCGGCGTGAGCGTTCCGCCCTCTGACCTGGCGGCGGCCCCGACGCCCCCGCCGGAGATCGAGGTCGAGGTCTGGCTCGAGTCGCTCCAGATGCTCCGCTCGCTGGAGCCGCGGCGGATCTGCATGACCCACTTCGGATGGAAGGACGACGCCGAGGGCCAGATCGCGCGCGTGGAGGCCTGGCTGAAGGATGCGGCCGATGAGAGCTCGCACGGCGATCCGGAGCGGTTCGCAGAGTGGCTTCACGCCAGATTCGACGCCGAGGGCGACGAAGTCGCGGAGCGCCTGCGCCAGGCGATGCCGCCCGATCAGCTCTGGCTGGGCCTCGAGCGCTACTGGCGAAAGCGCCGCGAGGCCGAGCAGGACGGATAAAGCTTCGCGGGCGAGGCCTTGCCGGACCGCATCTTTCGCCGCTCGCGAGTGTCTTCACCTTTAGGCTCCCTCGAGATGATTCTTCGCAAGCTCAAAGGAACGACCAGGCCCCGCGTCGCGTTCGCACTCGCCCTTTGCGGGCTCTTCGCGTTCGTCGCGAGCGCTTCGGCGGTCGTCTACGTCTACAAGAACGGTTTCGGGTCGAAGTCCGACTACAAGGGCGTCGAGGCACTGAGCGGCGGCAAGAAGTGCGATCGCAGCTACCAAGCCGACGCCAAGGCGATGCGGATCGACCTGCGAGGCAAGACGCTCTGCGAGTACTCGCCGCCGATCACGGGCGACGCGGACCAGCCAGACCATGAGATCGTCGCTGAGGGCAAGATCCTGGACGCGACGCCCAAGAGCGTGCGCAGGGACGCCTACCTGGCCGTGCGGGTCAGGGTCGGCGAAGGCACCTGGTACGAGTTCCGGGTGACGCCGAAGGGCGGCAAGTACAAGCTCACGCGGGAGCCGGCGGGAGGCGCCTCCGGGCTGCCGATCAAGGGCGAAGCCAACGCGATCAAGCCGCTGGGCAAGGACAACAAGCTGCGGCTTCGGATCACCGGGAACCAGGCGACCGCATTCGTCAACGGGAACTCTGTGGCCAGCTACACGGACCCGAATCCAGGGCACGTGACCGGTAGGAAGGTCGCCTTCGGGATGGGCTCTACGAAGAAGGCCAACCCGGGACCGGCCGGGCGCTTCACGTCGGTCAAGGTCGGCGTCCCGAACCCGTAGCCCCGGGCGGCTGCGACCCTTCGGCCCACATGGCTACCGAAACGATCGAGCGCCCGCGGACGGGCGGTCCCGGCTCCGGGCTGGGCGGCAACTGGACGGTGATCGTGAAGAACGACGACCACAACACGTTCGACCATGTCGCCAGCACCCTGGCTCGCGTCGTGCCGGGAGTCACCCTGGATGGGGGATACCGATTCGCCGACCAGATCCACAACCAGGGCCAGGCCGCGGTGTGGACCGGCCCGAAGGAGCCCGCGGAGCTCTACTGGGAGCAGCTCTCGGACGCGGGGCTGTCGATGGCCCCGCTCGAGCAGCACTGAGGTCGTGTGAGACCGGTGCCAGGCACCTGAGGCGAGCAAGGTCTAGACGTTCCGTGTTCACCGGGAGCCTGGCACCGGTTAGACCAATTGCCGGTGCCAGGCACCTGAGGCGAGCAAGGTTCAGAACGTTCCTTGTTCACCAGGAGCCTGGCACCGGTTAGATCACTAGCTGAGCCGAACGGGGAGCGTGAGGAGCTTGCCGCTTGCTCCGGGGGGTGAGCCGGCAAGCGCTCCCCGCGACCGGGAGCGGCGGTGAAAGCGCCCCTGAGGCCGCTTGCCTCCGCCCTTCATCTGAGCGATCCTGACTTCCAGGAGCGCCCTGAGCTCGGCGGTGCGGCTGAAGGGATCGGCGACGCTCTCGCCGGTCTCGGTCGACGCGGCCACGAGGAGCCGCCCTTCGACCTCGATGCCCATCAGGTCACCTGTGGGGCGGTTCTGCGAGTCGAGCTGCACGAGGCGCTCGATTGCCGTTTCATCACCTGGGCCAAGACGGCGGATGGTGATGCCGTTTGAGTTGATCGTGGTTTCCATGACTTACCTCCTGGTGATGAAACGTGCGCCTTGCCCGTTTCGTGATACGACCACTCTCTCGCGTTCGGTAAATAAGCGCAACATGAAGTTCTTTGGATCGTGATAAGGTTGCCTTATGCTCGATGTGAAGCGGTTGAACGTCCTTCGCGAGGTTGTGAACCACGGCTCTTTCTCCGGCGCAGCGGACGCGCTCTACCTCTCTCAATCCGCGGTCAGCCAGCAGATCGCGACGCTCGAACGCGAGGTCGGGATGACCCTCCTCGAGCGGACGCGCGGTGGCACAAAGCCCACAGATGCCGGCCGCGTCCTCGTCGAGCACGCCGACGCGGCCATCTGCCGCCTCGAAGAGGCGGAGAGGGAGCTTCAGGCGATCGCCGGCCTGGAGGGCGGCGAGGTTCGCGTAGCGAGCTTTCCCAGCGCGAGCGCGACCCTGCTTACCCAGGCGGTCTCAGACTTCGCGCGGCGCCACCCCAAGGTGCGCCTCGCCGTCGCCGACGCCGAGCCCGAGGAGTCCATTCCGCGTCTCCGCGCCGGGGAGCTCGATGCCGCTGTGACGTTCGATTACCCCGGGACGGTGACGCCCCAGGAGCGAGACCTCGACCACACCCTGCTTCTGACCGAGGCCCTCTACGTGGCGATGCCCGAGAACCATCCGCTCGCCACCCGGACGAAAGTCGATATGAAGGATCTCGCGGATGAGCCCTGGCTTTCGGGCAGCACCCCGAGCTCATGCTCACTGATCCTTCGAAGCGCATGCCTCGACGCCGGCTTCGAGCCCCGGATCGCCTTCGAGTCCGACGACTACCACGTCCTCCAGGGGTTCATCGCCGAGGGCCTGGGCGTCACGCTCCTGCCGGATCTTGCGCTGCACGCCCTCCGCTCGGGCGTGGTCGTCCGCCCGACTGATCCGCAGGCGCCAATGCGACGTGTCTGGGTGGCCACGCGAAAGACTCGCTCAGCGGCAACGGAGGCGATGCGCAAGGCGCTCGTCGAAGCGGGCGAGCGTTGCGCCCGCGGCGCTGAAGCAAAGCTCGAAGCGGTCGCCTAGCGCCTCTCTCCGACCCTGAAGCTCCACGAGCGCTCGCCTTCGAGGCTCCCGTCGGAGGCCGTGACCTTCACCGTGTGCCGGCCCTTCTGGAGCCTGTGGCTCCTCGCGCTGACGATGTCATTGTTCGGGTTGTAGATGAGGCTGCGAGATCGGCCGTCGACCCTGATCTCCATGAAGGCGTCGTCCAGTTGCGAGGCGTCCGTGACGATCGCCTTGATCCTCGGCTTGCGCTTGGTCGTCTTGGAGCCGGGCGCGGGTTTCACGGGCGTGATCTTGGGGGGCTGATCCGGTTGCCCCGTGAGGGCGATCGCGAAGGTGCTCTCCCGGGCGCCGCCGGCGTCTCCGACTGCGATCCGGTAGTCCGTGCCCGCCATCGCATCGAAAGTGGCGAAGCTTCCGAACGTTCCTTGCGGGCAGTTCGACTCGTCGGCGCCGTTGTTGTTGTCGGTGACGCGCGTGAGGTCTGCAAATGAGCCACCCCCGCCGGTGATCGCGTACACGGCGACGACGCTGTCGATCGCTGCCGTGCAGACGTCCGCGGTCGTGGTTCCCGAGCCAAGAGCTCTCCAGCCGTACCAGACCGAGTGATCGCCTACCCAGGAGCCTGCGTCCGGCGGAATCGTGAGGTGGTCGGGCTCATCCGGCTCGCGGGTGCCTCCCGCGGTCGTTCCGCCGGCTGAATCCGCGGAGCCGCCGAGAGTCTCTGCGCGTGCGAAGTCGTCGTTGGCCGGGCCGAGGGACGTAATGAAGCCGAAGTCCTCGCCGCTTGTGAAGCTAAAAAGCTGGAAGTCCGTCCCGAAGTCGCGGTAGACGGTCCCAGGGCACGCATCGACCCACGCCCGCCACGAGTTCTGGGCCGTATCCGAGGTGCTGAGGCCGACCGCGTACATCGTCCCCTGCGTGAGGAACGGTGCGGTCGCCGGGGCGAAGTCGGCGGTGTAGGTGCGAAAGGCGTTGTCGGCGGTGATCGAGGCCGCGGCGATCTGAGTGGTCGCGATCGCCGGGTGCACGGGCACGCCTGCGCCCGTGCCGTAGAGCCTGACGTCGATCGGACCACCGGAACCGCCCGCGGCTCGCGCAACGTCTCGCGCCTCGACACTGAGGAGCTTGCCGCTTCGGCCCGCGGTGAAGGTCTGTGCCCAGGTGGCGCCTCCGCTGACTATGGCGAAGCCGCTGCTGGTGGTCGGCGCGCAGGTCACGTCCTGGGTGCCGGCGCCCGAAGCCGAAGTCGGCGCCATCAATCCAAGCGCGACCGAGAGTACGAACGCTGCTGCGCGGGGCCGCCCCCTCACGCATCGCACGCTACTACGTGGCTGCGCTCCTGTCGAGCGCCGCTTCGGCGACGAGCGCGTGCCACACCGGGTAGACCGGCTTGTGGTAGTAGGCGAGGGCCGCCTGGCGTAGGGCGACCAGGTCGTCCGACGCCCAGTAGTTGTCGAAGTCCGACTTGTCGTCCCACACGGACACCTGCCTGAAATGGAGCGGATCGTCGATGTTCCGCGTCATGTAACAGGTGCGCGCGCCGTGCGCGAGCGCCCGATCGAGGGCCGGATGCCAGATCTCGAACCACTTGTCCGCCCGGAACGGCGTGACGTGCCAGTCGATGTTGTTGACGTGCATTGCTTTCGATCCTATCGCCGGGGCCTCAACCCTTCTTCACAGTGATCCGCGCCGCGATCGTGTCGATCAGGAGCCCGTTGTCGGCGGTCACGCGGCAGTCCACCGTCTTGCCAGGTTTGGCCTTCTTGGGAACCTTCAGTGTCATCGTCAGCCGGTCCTCCTCGGCGGAAGCGGGATCGAGCTCGCCGGACTCGTAGGTCCCGGCGACGATCTGATCCGTGACGTTCGCGTCTCCCTCGTCGAGGTACTTCGGCTTGAGCGTCTTCGAGGGACCACAGCCCTTCAGCGCAAGGGAGGCCGGATCCACTCCAGCGTTGCGGAAGCCCATGTCGGCCGAGACCTTCCCGCCCCGTTTTACCTTGGCGGTGAACGTCTGCCCCTGGCCCTTCGGATGGAACACATCGGCGCCCAAGATGGGGCCAGGCGCAAGATCGAAGACCGAGTCGGGGCCGACCACCCGCCAGGCTTGGGAGCCTGTGGTGCACGGCGAGGTGAGGACCTGCGCGCTGCCACCGGCGGATGAGCGCGTGATCGTGCCACTCGCGGTGACCTGGCCGCCGTTGGCCGAATAGGAGAAGCTGCCGTCGACCAGTGGGATCGGACCGGTGTCGAAGCCGACGCCGAAGCAGCTGTTGTTGGCATTCCCGAGGCCGCTGAAGCTCGCGTCGACGGTATCGCCGCCGTCGGTGACGGTGAGTGTCGCAGTGCCGCCTTCGCCCGTGGTCACAACGCCCTCGTAGACGCCGGGTTCCACGGCGGCCGCTGCCGAGCCCGGCAGCGCAAGCAGGACGCCAGCGGCGGCTGCGATCGCGAACCTCACGCGCCGACCTCGGCCCAGATCGCCCCGGGCCCGTCGTCGTGCCGGCCCTCGTCGTTCGAGGTCGCGCCGACCCGGACGGTGATCTTTCCGGTGTGCCGGTTCTCGTGCATCATCTGGTGGGCTTCGGGGACTCCCTCGAAGTCCATCGCCTCGGACAGCACGGGGCGGACCTTGCCTTCAGCCATGAGCTGGTTCGCGCGCATGCACTCGTATGCGTTCGCGAAGTGCGAGCCCAGGATCTCCTTCTGCTTCATCCACAGGTAGCGGACGTCGAAGTCGAGCGTGTAGCCGGAGGTGGCGCCGCAGATCACGACCTTGCCGAACGGCTTCACGGTGAACACCGACGTGGGGAACGTCGCCTGCCCGACGTGCTCGAACACGATGTCGGGAGCGTCTCCGAGGATGCCCTTGACCTTCTTGGCGAAGGCGCGGGTCACGCCGAAGCGCTCCTTCTCCTCGTCGGCTGACTCACCGCCCTTGCGCATCATCCCGGAGAACTCGTTGCGGTCGATGTAATCGACGGCCCCGAGGGACTTGACGAGCTCGCCCTTCTCGGGCGAGGAGACGACGCCGACCGCGTTCGCGCCGGCGGCCTTCGCAAGCTGGACCGCGAACACGCCCAGGCCTCCAGCCGCGCCCCAGATCAGGACGTTGTGGCCGGCCTGGATGTTGCAGCGGTTCATCAGCATCCGGTAGGCGGTGAAATAGGTGAGCCCGTAGGCGGACGAGTCGACCCACGAGAGGTTCTTCGGCTTCGGCAGGAGCTGCTGCGCCTGGACCTTGGTGAACTGGGCGAACGACCCCCAGGTGGTCTCATAGCCCCAGATCTTCTGCGAGGGCGCGGCCATCGGGTCGAGGCCGTGGACCTCTACGTCCTCGTAGGACGCCTGATTGCAATGGATCACGACCTCGTCGCCCGGCTTCCAGTTGGTGACGCCGGGGCCGACCTTCCAGACGACTCCGGAGGCATCGGAGCCGCCGATGTGGTGGCCGTACTCGGGGTGGTCTCCGTAGCCGAAGACCGACACCGGCTTGCCGAGCGATGCCCAGACGTTGTTGAAGTTGACGCCTGCGGCCATGACGCGGACGATCACCTCGAACGCTGCGGGCTCCGGGACTTCTATCTCCTCGATCTGGAAGGCGTCCTTCGGCTCGCCTTCGCGCTCTTGGCGGATGACCCAGGCGGCCATCGTCTCCGGCAGCGTGCCGGGCTCCACATCGAGATTCGAGACTTGGGATACGTCAACTGCCACGTGAGTTCAACTCCTGATTCATTTCAAAGGGCCGCGGAAGAGTATCCGCGCAAGGTCGCGCCCGGCGTCAGGAACCCGTCCGGAGGCGCGACTACCTTCGAGAATCCACTATGGAAGCCTCGGAAAAACCACAACTTCAACTGGGCGACGAGCCCGACGGGACGGTCCGCGCGCTGGGCGATCGCATTGTGATCGAGGGCCTGAGCGTCGAGGACGCCCGCGCCGCCCGGCTGGTCCGGGAGCGCGCTCAGGCCGGGACATCCGGATCCAAGACGATCCGCGACGCGATCGAGATCGGCGCGCGCGTCCTCGACTCCGAGGAAACCGCCGTGAACGTCGATTACGTGCGGCGTGAGCTCGAGGCCGGGCTGGGCGAGCTCGACTCGAAGCTGGGGGAGACCCTCCAGGGGAGCGCCGAGGCCATCGCCGAGCAGATCGAAGAGGCCTTCGACGGCGACGACTCGGTGCAGGAGCAGCTACGCGAGATCGTCGCCAAGAACACGCGCGAGCAACTCGAGGCGGTCGCCAGGCTGCTGACCGCAGAGGATTCGACGAACCCCCTCGTGAACGTCCAGAAGCACTTCGGCAAGGCGATGCTCGAGGCCGAGGAGCGCAATCGCGCCGAGGTCGAGCGCCTGCGCGACTCGCATTCGAAGGAAGCGCGCGCCATGCACTCCCAGGTGGCGGAGCTCCGCAAGGAGCTGGCCCGCCTGCTCGAGCGCGACGATGCCGACGAGCGCGTCGCCGAAGCGGAGGAGGCCGGCACCCGCAAGGGCTTCTCGTTCGAGGAGCGCGTGTTCGACGCCGTCGAGCGGCTCGCGTCGGTCCGGAACGATTGCGCGACCCATACCGGCTCCGAGGGAGCAGAGGGCGGGGGGAAGAAGGGCGACGTCCTGGTCGAGCTCGGCGCCGCGCAGGGGCCCGCCGCTGGGCGGATCGTGTTCGAGTGCAAGGACAAGCAGCTCTCGAAGCGCGTCGCCTGGGACGAGCTCAACGCTGCGATGGCCTCGCGCGCTGCATCGTTTGGCGTCCTCGTGGTCGCGGGCGAGGACCGCGTGCCTTCCGGGCGCGAACAGCTCCACGAGTACGAGGGGAACAAGCTCATCGTCGCGGTCGACCGCGACGAGCCCGACACGCTTGCCCTCGAGCTCGCCTACCGGCTCGCCGCCGCGCGGGTCACCATGGCCCGCGACCGCGACCTCACCGTCGACGCCGCCGAGGTCAGGTCGGTCACCGAGGAGGCGATCTCATGCCTCCAGCAGGCGCAGGCGATCAAGTCCGCCCTGACGGGCATCAAGACATCTTCGGATCGTGCGCGCTCGGGTCTCGACGAGATGATCGCGACGCTGCGGCTGAAGCTGGATCGCATCGACGCTCTGGTCGCCGAGGCCGACGAGGCGCAGGCCGAAGCGGCCGAGCTCGACCTGGACTGAGCGCCTGGGCCCTTAGGGCAGCAGCAGGTCGTTCTGCGACGACTCGCCGGGCGGGCCGACCGTGACCACCGCCGAATTGATCGTGTCGCTGTCGCCGGCGAGCGCCTGGTACTCGCCCTCCTCGAGGGCGGCCTTGATCGAGCCGGTCCCACGGGGCGGAATGTCGCCCGAGGTGGGGTCGTCGTCGCCAGGCCCGTCCAGGATCAGGCGCGTGGACTCCTCGGTCTGGTTCGAGATCGTGATCACGACGATGCCGGCCGATGGGTCGCTCGGCGCGATGGAGACGCTCTTGGAGTCGATCGCGGCCGTGAGCTCGACCGGGCTGGGCGGCCTTGGGTCGTTCTCGAAGTCGTCTTCGCCGCAGCCTGAGACGCCCACGATCAAGGCGATACCGATGCCGGCTGCCATAGCGCGGGAGCCTCCAAGGTTCTGGGCTGCCTCCCGGATCCTCATCTCCGCGCGAAACCCTATTCGACCTGCAGGTCGCCTGTCACGTCACAACCGTTCGAACGGGAGATCCGCCACGGTGGCCGCAGTGTCCCCGTCGACCATCACTTCGTCGCCCGGCCCGGCCTCACGGCGCAGGATCGCCAGCGCGATCGGGCCGTGAGCGGGGGAGAGGACGGGCGTCCCGATCTTCCCGAGCTCGCGCTCACCGAGGGTCACGACCGCGCCCGGCGCTGCCGGGCTCGTCAGCTTGAGCCCCCTCAAGTGCCGATTCGGCTTGCCCTTGTAGTGAAGGCGCGCGACCGTCTCCTGACCGATGTAGCAACCCTTCGTGAAGCTGACTGCGCGCTCGTTGATCCCGGCTTCCTGGGGAATCGTCTCGTTCGTCATCTCACGGCCGAAGCGCGGGCGACCGCTTTCGACCCGGACGATCTCGATCGCGTCCTCGCTTACCCGGACCACCCCGCGGGCCTCCAGGGCGGCCAACAGATGTTCGCGCTCGGACACGTCAGCGACGAGGTCGAGACCTAGATCCGTGCGGATCGCTGTCAGCTCTATCCCGTCCAACCGAGCCTCGGCGTGATCGTTCTCGGCGCCAAGCGGGGGCAAGCCCGTCAACTCCGCCGCGGCCGGGCCCACCACCGAAACCAGCGCCAGGTCACCCGTGTGGTCGTTCACCGCCACGTCGCGGCCAACCGAATACATCGTCAGGTGGCGAAGTGTCGCGCCGAGCGCTTCGGGCTCGACGCCAATTCGGACGTCCTCGGTCGTCCGCAGGACACGCATGTCGGCCTGCATCTTGCCCTTGCGGTCGAGGAGCGCCGAATACGCGCCGTGGCCGGGCTCGATCGCCTCGATGTCGTTGGTCAGCTGGCCCTGCAGGTACTCAGCCGCGTCCTTGCCACTGACCACGATCATCCCGCGCTCCCGGGAGGCTGCGCCGGCCTCCTCGCGAAGGGCCCGGTACTGCCCGTCAAGCTCCACTGCAACCTCGCTCACGCCTCTGATTGTGACGGGCGCCAGGTGCCAGGCACGGTGCCAGGCACCTCTTAGGGTTTTGATCTGTCAAACTTTCGTTTGTGGACGAGCTAAACGAAGAGGACGATCGCGCGCTCAAGCTCAGCCGCCGACGGCTGCTGGCGGGCGGGATCGCCGCTGCGCCGCTGATCGCCGGCCTCCATGAGGTCGTGCCGCACCAGGGCATCCACGACGCCCTGGGTGGCTCGCAGCACCCCGACGCGCTTGCCGCCGGAAGCGGCCACGGCTCCCACGCCGGCGCTCCGGCTCCCGCGAGCGGCGTGACGCATGCCCATCTCAACGGCCTTGGCACCGCCGGCGCCACCTTCCGGGATGGCGCCACGGTGGACCACAAGGCCAACGGCTTCAACCCCACGGAGGTGCTCCGCGACTTCGACTACGGCAAGACGACCCGCCTCGCGTCGGGCCGGGTCCTGCGCGAGTGGCAGCTGATCGCGGCCGACAAGGACATCGAGGTCGCCCCGGGCGTGACGTTCCCCGCCTGGACTTACAACGGCCGCGTGCCCGGGCCGACGCTGCGCTGCACCGAGGGCGACCTGCTGCGGATCCGCTTCATCAACGGCTCGGCGCATCCCCACACGGTCCACTTCCACGGTCTGCATCCGTCGGCGATGGACGGGGTGCCGGGCGCGGGCCCCGGGATCATCGAACCGGGGGGATCCGCTGTGTACGAGTTCAACGCGGAGCCCTTCGGGCTGCATCTCTACCACTGCCATGTCTCGCCCCTCGCCGAGCACATCGCGCGCGGCATGTACGGCACGTTCATCGTCGATCCGAAGGAGGGCAGGGAGGACGCGGACGAGCTGGTGATGGTCCAGAACGGCTGGAACACGACCTTCGACGCCGAGGGCAACCAGCTCTACGCCGTCAACGCGATCCCCTTCCACTACGTGAACGAGCCCATCGAGGTCGCTCGCGACGAGCTCGTGCGGATCTACCTCGTGAACATCCTCGAGTACGACCCGATCAACTCGTTCCACATCCACGGGAACTTCTTCAACTACTTCCCGACCGGCACCTCGCTGACGCCGACGGAGTTCACTGACACGGTCATCCAGGGGCAGGCCCAGCGCGGGATCCTGGAGATGAAGTTCCCCTATCCGGGCGAGTTCATGTTCCACGCGCACAAGACGGAATTCGCGGACCTGGGCTGGATGGGCTTCTTCGACGTGAAGGACGGAGGGTCCTGATGGAGTCGCGCGCCCAGGAGGTCGACGCTCGTCCTGCGCCGCTCAGCCGCGTCCCCCTGTGGGCGCTGGCGGGCGGAGTGGTCGCGCTGATCGCCGTCGTCCTGGTCACGATCGCCGTGATCGGGGATGAGACCCTGCCGGATCGCGCCGGGCCGCCGATCGAGGAGCTCGCGGTCGAGCGGACGACGCTCGAGCCGAACAAGATCGAGCTGACGGTCCGCAACACGGGGCCGGATGCGGTCCAGGTCGCCCAGGTGTTCGTCGCGGACTCCTACGTCGATTTCCAGGGTGGCGAGGAGCCGATCGACAGGCTCGGCTCGGAGACCATCTCGATCGACTTTCCGTGGCAGGACGGGCAGCCCTATCTCGTCTCCTTCGTCACCTCCACGGGCCTGGTGATCGAGCACGAGATCGCGGCGGCGGTTGAGACTCCCGAAACCAATGGCGACCTGTTTGCCCTGATGGCCCTCCTGGGCCTCTACGTAGGGGTGATCCCGGTGACGCTGGGGATGCTCCTGTTGCCGGCGATGAGGCGCTTCCGGCCCACGTGGATCCGCGTCGTCATGGCGGTGACGGTCGGCCTCCTCGCCTTCCTCGCGGTGGACGCGGGCCTCGAGGGCTTCGAGATCGCCGGCGAGTCGGGTGGCGCCTTCGGCGGCACCGAGCTCGTGCTGCTCGGCGCGGGCCTTGCCTTCATGGCGCTGACCGCCGTGGACCGGTTCCTCTCGGCGAAGCGCGCGGGCGAGCAGGGGTCGAGCGGCGCGCGGCTGGCGCTGATGATCGCCATCGGGATCGGCCTCCACAACATGGGGGAGGGCCTTGCGATCGGGTCCGCATACGCGATCTCCGAGCTTGCGCTCGGCGCCGCATTGGTTGTCGGCTTCGCGATTCACAACACGACCGAGGGCTTCGCGATCGTCGCGCCGCTGGTGCGCGACCAGGAGCGCCCGACGATTGGCAGGCTTGCCCTGTTGGGCGTGATCGCCGGCGCCCCGGCGATCGTCGGGGCGGTGATCGGCGCTTCGGTGACCAACTCCGAGCTGTCCGCATTCCTCCTCGGCATCGGCGTCGGCGCCGTGATCCAGGTGATCGTGCAGATCGCTCCGTCGATGCGCGACAAGGGAGGGCGTGCGCTCGATGCCGTGACCGCCTCCGGCATCGCCGCGGGCGCAATCGCGTTCTATCTCACGAGCCTCCTTGTGACGGTGTGAGCTGACGATGGCGCACTCAGGCTTCAGGCGGGATCCGGATGCTCCCAACACGGAGGCTGTGGAGGACTACGCGAAGGCGCTTCACGCCCTGGCGCAGCGCTGCGAGGGCCCCGTCTCGACGTCGGCGCTGGCCGAGCGGCTGGGCGTGTCCGCCGGGTCGGTGACCTCGATGCTGAAGCGGATGAACGAGATGGGCCTGGTCAGCCACGAGCCGTATCGCGGGGCGCTCCTGACCAGGCGCGGCGAGCTCGTCGCGCTCGAGGTGATCCGCCACCACCGCCTGCTCGAGTCGTACCTGGCCGACGTGCTGGGGATGCCATGGGACCGCGTCCACGACGAGGCGGAGGTGCTCGAGCACTACATCTCCGAAGAGCTCGAGGAACGGATCGCGCAGGCTCTCGGCGACCCGCGCCACGACCCGCACGGGGATCCGATCCCGACGGCGGCACTCGACATGGCCGATGACGACACCGTGCGCCTGTCGGAGCTCGAACCCGGCTCGGTCGCGGCGTTCGCCCGGGTCTCGGACTCGGACCCGGAGATGCTCCGCTACCTCGACGAGCGCGGGATCCGGCCCGGGTCCGAGCTCGAGATCGTCAGCCGTGACCCGTTCGACGGCCCTCTCCACGTGACGGTCGAAGGCGCCGAGCACGTACTGGGCGAGCGCCTCGCGGGCGCGATCCGGGTCGTGGGCCCCCAGGTACCAGGTACCTAACGCTTTGCTCACAGTCGTAATCCGGCTGTAGGCTCCGCGCATGGCCCTCGCCGAGCGCTTTCAGGAGATCCTCGACTCCCTGCCCGACGACTGGACCGACCTCACGCTCGACTTCCGGCTCCCGGACGAGTCCCGCTACATAGATGCAGCGGTGATCCTCACCCAGGTGAACGCGCAGCCGTACTCCAAGGCCGACTGGCACTGGCGCATCCTCGTAGCCCAAAAGTTCGGCCACGCCGCGGCGGCCCAGACCGTGAAGGGAACGCTGGAGCTCCTGGACGGCGAGGGGATCGAGGGCGAGATGGTCCTCCGCGACTTCCGCGAGGGCCGCGCCGAGGTCCAGCAGATGTGGGGCCGGCCGGAGTCCGTGCGCCAGCAGTTCAGGCGCTCACGCCGGATGTAGCGGCTCGACGCTCGGCTTGGCGGCGCGGCGCGGCCTGTAGCGGCTCGACGCTCGGCTTAGCGGCTCTCGTTTGCGGCTCCGCCGGCTCGTTGCGTTCTCGAATGGGCACCAAAGGGGGCCCCGCGCGCCGCTTGGCAATCCTTTGGAGAGTTGTGCCTGCTCAGCTTGCATAACGCTCCGCTCAGCGCCTGAGGAGTGCGGAAGCCCCCGGTTAGGACTCAGCTCACGGCACCGCGATCCCGTTCTCCTTCGCGAAGCGCTTCCAGTTCTCGTAGCGGGCGGGGGATAGCCGGCCAGGCTCGACGCCGGCGGAGAACGCGTCGGCCTCGACCAGCGCCTCCATCTGCGCCTCTTGGGTGCCCGCTTCGATCTCCTCGACCGCTTCGAGGAGATCCGCAAGCGCCTCGTCCGGCTCCTCGGCCGCGAGCCCATACCCACGCTCCAAGCCCGCCTGCATCGCCTCAACGAGCTCGGGCTCGTCCCGCGCCAGCTCGCCGGTGGTCACCACCACCAGCTCCGGGAACGGCTCCGCGGCGAAGTCGCCGACCCTGAACTCTTGCGTCGGTACGCCGAGCTCCTCAAGCGCCACACCCTCCGCGTTCCAGAACGCGGTCGCGGCGTCGACCCGCCCCGCCGAAAGCGCCGCGACCGAGTCGAAGCCGATCACGGTCCGCTCGACCGTCGCGGGGTCCCCGCCGTCCGCACCGACCACGGCGTCGAGCACCGCGTCGTCGGAAGGCAGGCCGGTCACGCCGACCTCGGCGCCCTCCAGGTCGCGCGGACGCTCGAAACCCTTGCCGGCGATCACCGAGGCAAGCGGCACTTGAACCAGGGCGCCGATCGGCACGAGTTCGAAGCCTCGCTCGCCGGCCGCGCCCAGGTCGTTGATGTCCATGACGGCAAAGTCGGTGCGGCCGGCTGCCAGTAGCTTCGGGGCGTCGGTCGAATCGCCGGGAGGGCGGATCTCCAGATCGAGGCCCGCGTCGTCGAACCAGCCTCTCGCGTCCGCCGCATAGAGGCCTGAGTGGACCGCGTTCGGAGTGAAGTCGAGCACGAGGGTCGCCTCGCTTGAGGCGCCCGGTTCCGCGCCGTCCTCGCCGCAACCGGTCAGCAGCAGGACGGCCGCCAGCAGCGCGACGACCCGTCTCATCTCCGCCCAGCGTATGCGGTGGTGCCGCCCTCAGGCGTCAACGGCGCCTTGCGTCGCCGCCAGGCCACGCATTAGGTTCCCGGGGTGGCTGACCACGGGCTGGAAGACGAGCTCCTCGTCCACGTCGAGATCCCCAAGGGATCGCGCAACAAGTACGAGTACGACGAGGGGATCGAGCGCATCGTCCTCGACCGCTTCCTCTCTTCGTCGATGGTGTACCCGACCGACTACGGCTATCTGATCGACCACTGGGGCCGTGACGGCGATCCGCTCGACGCGATGGTCTGCGTCTCCGAGGCGACGTTTCCAGGCTGCGTCATCGCGGTCAAGCCGATCGCCCTGTTCAAGATGCGCGACGAGGCCGGCGAGGACGACAAGGTGGTCTGCGTGCCCACTCACGACCCCGGGTGGAACCACGCGGAGACGCTTGACGACATCCCGAAGCAACTCCAGGACGAGATCACCCACTTCTTCTCGACGTACAAGCAGCTCGAGGGCAAGGAGGTCGAGGTGGATGGCTGGAAGACGCTCGAGGAGGCGCGCGAGGTGATCGCCGACGGCAAGCGCCTGTGGAACGAGCGCACGGGGTCTGACCCCAAAGACCGAGAGGCTCCGGAGGCAGAAGCGCAGTCGAGGGGATCTGACCCCGCGCGGGACGACTGAACCGGCGCACGGCGCGATTTCGATCTGTACTTTCGCCCAGGTGGGGAAAGCTCGTATCGCCATCTTCCTGGCGAGCGCGGCGTCGCTCGTTGCCGCCTCACCGGCCCAGGCCGAGATCACTTCGGTGTTCGGCGACGCGGTCCCCTGCGAGACCCGCGAGGACGGCTCGCGCTTCTGCGGCGGGCCCGACACCCTGGTCGAGACGTTCGACGGCCAGCTGATCGACGTGAACGTCGCGCTCCCGCCCGAGCCGACGTCGGGCCCCGACGGCCCCTACCCCCTCGTGATGCACTTCCACGGCTATGGCGGCTCCGAGCTCGACGCCGACGATCTGTCCCGCTGGACGGACCAGGGGTACGCCGCTTTCTCGATGTCCGACCGCGGCTTCGGGCCGTGCGGCGCAAAGCCGACACCGCCGCCGCGCTGCGCCGCCGGCGGCTGGGTGCGCCTCATGGACACGCGCTACGAGGTCCGCGACGCGCAGCTCTTCGCCGGCATGCTGGTCGACGAGGGAATCGCCCGGAAGCGGGCGATCGCCTCCGCGGGCGGCTCGTACGGAGGCGGCCTGTCGATGGCGCTCGCGGCCTTGAAGAACCGCACCATGCTCGAGGACGATGCGCTCGTCCCCTGGGAGAGCCCCGAGGGTCAGCGCATCAGCCTCGCCGCGGCGATTCCCGAGATTCCCTGGACCGACCTTGCAAATTCGCTCCTTCCCAACGGCCGGACGCTCGACTACGTCGCCGATGCTCCATATCTGGGCCCGGACGGCGAGGCGCCCGTCGGAGTGATGAAGCAGACCTTCGTCTCCGGGCTCTACGCGTCGGGACTGGCGAGCGGCTTCTACGCGCCGCCGCTCGCCGACCCTGACGCAGACCTTCAGACCTGGTTTTCGCGAATCAACGCGGGCGAGCCCTATGACGACCCGGTCGTCGACGACATCGTCGACGAGGTGATCGCCCATCACTCCTCGTACTACATCGACCACTCGATCCGGCCCGCGCCCCTGCTGATCTCGAACGGGTGGACCGACGACATCTTCCCGCCCGACGAGGCGATCCGCTTCTACAACCGCACGCGCTCTCAGTACCGCAAGGCCGACGTCTCACTCTTCTTCCTCGACTACGGGCATCAGCGAGGCCAGAACAAGGACGCCGACATCGAGCTCCTCCACGACCACCAGGACGACTTCCTGGCTCACCACCTGGCCGGCGCCAGGGAGCCGAAGGGAGGCGTGACGACCCTGACGCAGACCTGCGGAGAGGAGGGCGCCGCGTCGGGCGGCCCCTTCCGCGCCCGGACCTGGGCGAAGATCGCTCCGGGCGAGATCCGAGGCAAGTTCAAGCCCGCGCAGACGATCTCCCCGACGGTGCCCGGTGACACCGCCCGCGGCCAGGCCTACGACCCGGTCTCAGGCGGCGGCGCCTGCGCCACGGCGCCCGGCTCGGACCAGCAGGGCGCGGCTTCGTACCGGCTCGATCCCGCGCCCGCCGGCGGCTTCACTCTCATGGGCTCGCCGACGGTCGTCGCGTGGATCTCCTCGTCCAGCCCGACCTCCCACGTGGCTTCGCGACTGCTCGACGTGGACGAGAGCGGCGACGCGACCCTGGTCGCGCGCGGCACCTACCGCCCCGAGGAATCGGGCAAACAGGTCTTCCAGCTCCACCCGAACGGCTACGAGTTCGCAAAAGGGCATGTGGCCAAGCTCGAGCTCCTGCCGGTGGACGCTCCGTACGGACGGTCGTCGAACGGACAGGCCCCGGTCACCGTCGAGCGCCTGAAGCTCCGGCTTCCGGTCCTGGAGAAGCCCGGGAAGCGCCGGGGGCTTGTCCGCCCGCCCGCCAGGAAGTTCCTGCCGGACGGTTACGAGCTCGCTCGCGGCTACCGGCGCTGAGGCGCTGAGAAGCGAAAACGCGTGCGTGACGGCGTAATCGGCCCGCCCGTTGTCTAGACTCGCGCCCCGCAACACTGGATTTACCGGCGCGTGAGAGATGCGCCACCAAACTTTTTCAACGCAGGAGGTTCAAAAGCAGTGAAAGACCGAGGTCTGGCCGCATACATCGCAGAGCTGCTCGGGACGCTCGTCCTGGTCATGTTCGTCGGCTTCGTCGTTTCGCTGTACGCCCAGACCGACCCTGCGTCGGGTACCGGCTCCGACTTCGCGGTCATCGGCCTCGTCCACGCCTTCGGCCTCTTCATGCTGATCATCACCTTCGGCGCGGTGTCGGGCGGCCACTTCAACCCGGTCGTGACGCTGTCCGCCGCGATCCAGAAGCGGATCGACCCGGTGGACGCGGTCGTCTACATGCTCGCTCAGCTTTCCGGCGCGGTCCTCGGCGCGCTCACGGTGAAGGCGATAATCGAGGACGAAGGCAGCCTCAGCGGCTACGGCAGCGCGGAGGTCTCCGAGGCGCTCGGCGGCAACTTCGGCGGCTTCCTTGTCGAGATGATCGGAACGACCCTCCTGGTCCTGGTCATCTGCGCCGTTGCGCTCAATCCGCGCGCCCGCCAGGAATGGGCCCCACTCGCCATCGGTTCGACGCTCGGCTTCGCGGTCATGATCTTCGGCCCGCTCACCGGCGGCTCGTTCAACCCCGCGCGCTGGTTCGGCCCAGCCCTGATCGGCGACACCCTGGAGGCGTCCGACCTCGTGCCCTATGTCCTGGGCCCGATCGTCGGTGCGCTTCTCGCCACGGTGATCTACAAGTTCGTGATCTCGGGTCCCCAGTTCGCTGAGGGTCCGGAGCCGCCGACGTCCGACGCCCGCGCCGTCGGCCAGGCCGTCAAGGACGCCGAGACCCGCACGCACAACAAGAAGTAGCGGAAGGCGAGCCGAGCGCTCGCCGGACGACTGAATAGCCTGAGGCCCGTGCGCCGGGTCACCTTTTCGCGCAACTACACGGTGTCGCTGTCGCGCACGTGCCGGTGCGTGTGCAAGTACTGCTCGTTCGCGACGCGAAAGGCGCACCTCTACTCGCCGGACGAGGTCGAGGCGAAGCTCGAGGAGGCGGTCAGGCGGAACGCGAAGGAGCTCCTGGTCCTGACGGGCGAGCGGCCCGAGGTGAACGCCGAGGTCGCGGAGCGTCTTCGCTCTTACGGCCACGAGGATTTCGTCTCTTACGTCGCGTGGACATGCGAGCGCGCGCTCGAGCGCGGGCTTCTGCCCCATACGAACCTTGGCGCCCTCGGTCGCGGAGACCTGGCGCGCCTCCGCGAGGTGACCGCCTCGCAGGGGTTGATGCTCGAGTCGATCTCGGAGCGCCTGATGGAGACGGTGCACGCGGGCTCCCCGACCAAGCACCCCGCCGTGCGAATGCAGACGATCGATGCCGCGGGCGAGCTCCGCATCCCGTTCACCACGGGAATCCTCGTCGGGATCGGCGAGACCGAGGAAGAACGGATCGGGTCGCTGGAGGCGCTGGCCGCCTCGCACGAGCGCCACGGCCACATCCAGGAGGTGATCCTCCAGAACTACGTCCCGCACCCCCGCTACTACGGGCAGGAGGTCGCCGACATCGCCGACGACGCGGCCAGGCGCCGATGGGCGTCAGGCGTCGCGCCAGCGTCCCCGGAGCAACAAACGTCCGACGCCGTACCCCCTGGTGTTCATCGTGGGACGTTTGACGCGTCTGCGGGGGCGGCCCCGACGCTCCCGGAGTGGGCTACGCCCGTCACGATCGACGACATGAAGCGCCTCGTCGCCGAGACGCGGCGCTTGATGCCCGACGTAGGCATCCAGATCCCGCCCAACCTCGCCGACTGGTGGGACGAGCTGGTGGAAGCCGGGGCCACGGACCTCGGCGGCCTCTCCGCGAACGGGGACCACATCTCGCCCGAGCACGCCTTCCCGAGCCCGCACGAGGTTCGGAAGCGCCTGGCCCCGCGCGGCTATGCCCTGACGGAGCGCCTCTGCGTATACCCGCAGTACCTCGATTCCGACTGGATGGACCAGGGGGTCCTGGACGTGGTCAAGCTCAAGTACTGGAGCTTCATCCCTCGCCGTGGATCCGGCAGGCGCGAGGAGCGTGCGATCGATCCTGACCTGGCGCCCGCGGCGATCGAGCGGGCGCTCGCAAACGACCCGCTGACCGAGGCCGAGCTGACGGCGCTCTTCGCGGAGCGCCGCCCGGAAGTGATCGAAACCATGCGCGTCGCGGCGGACTCGCTTCGCGCCGAGCTGGCCGGCGACACAGCCACCTTCGTCGTCAACCGGAACGTGAACTTCACCAACGTCTGCATCGTCGGCTGCGCGTTCTGCGGCTTTGGCCAGGGGCGCAGGTCGCCCGACGCGTACGAGGTGACCGAGGACGAGTTCCAGCGCAGGATCGCCGAAGCCGTGGACTTCGGCGCGACCGAGATCTGCATGCAGGGCGGGATCCACCCCGACTACGACCTTGCGGACTACGGCCGGTGGCTCGCCCTGGCCAGGGACGCGGCGCCGCAGCTCCATCTGCACGCCTATTCGCCGATGGAGGTCCACTACATGTGCGAGCGCTCGGGCCGCTCGCCGGACCAGGTCTTCGAGTTCCTTCGCGAGCACGGCCTGGGCTCGACGCCCGGAACCGCGGCCGAGGTGCTGGACGACGGCGTTCGCGCTCGGATCTCGCCCAACAAGCTGCCGGTCGCGCGCTGGGTCGAGATCATCGAGGCCTCGCACCGGGCCGGCCTGCGCTCGACGTCCACGGTCATGTTCGGCCACATCGAGGAGCCATGGGAGCTCGCACGCCACATGCGCGTGATCCGCGAGCTCCAGGAGCGGACCGGCGGCATCACCGAGTTCGTCCCGCTCTCGTTCATCCCGTTCCACACGATGCTCGGCCGGACCCACGGGATCGAGGAGATCACCCGCGAGGAGAACCTGAAGCACACGGCCGCGTTCCGCCTCGCGCTCGGCCGGACGATCAAGAACCTCCAGGCGAGCTGGGTCAAGATGGGGATCGACGCCGCGACCGAGAGCCTGCGGTGGGGCGTGAACGATCTGGGTGGCACGCTGATGGAGGAGTCGATCTCGCGCATGGCCGGCTCGCAGCACGGCGTCCGCCTCGAGCCCAGCGATCTGATCGGCGCGGCTCGCGCGGCGGGCCGCATCCCGGCGCAGCGCACCACGCTCTACGAGATCATCGAGACGTATCCGGCGGAGCCGGCGACGCTCAGCGCCTAGCCGACGAGGAGCGAAGCCCGGAGCTCGTCGGCGAGCCAGGGGGCGACGCCTTCGATGCCCTGGCTTCGCAGCACCTCGCGCTGGCGAAGAGCGCCGTTCTTCTCGCAGAGATCGCGCACGCGGGCGAGCTCCGTCTCGCAGCCGAGCTCGCGGGCGTGCGGTGCGCAGCTTTCGAGCGCTTCGTCGACCTTCTCCTTCACGGGGACGAGACTCACGGTGTGCAGGTCGATCAGGCACGCCTCGACGCCGTCTCGCGAGGCCAGGAAGCGGTTCTCGGCGACCGCCTCGCGCCTTGCCTCCGCGTAGATCTCGCCCTCGACCGCTTCCTTGACCAGGCACTGCATCAGCGCGACGAGCGCAGCGACATCCTCGAGGCGCGATTGGGTGTCGGCGATGCGTATCTCGATCGTGCCGAACCTGGGCTGAATCCTCGCGTCCCACCACAAGAACGTCGGATCGGGGATCGCGCCCGCCCGGATCAGGAAGTTGACGCGCTCGGCCCAGTCCTCGTAGGTCGCGAAGTAGGGCGGCAGGCCGGTGCGCGGGAAGGCACCGAAGAGCGACGTCCGGGTCGAGGCCAGCCCGGAGTCGCGGCCCTGCCAGAAGGGAGAGTTGGCCGAGAGCGCCAACACGAGCGGCAGGAGCTCGCGAATGCCGTTGAGCGCTGCGATGGCGGTTTCCGCAGTGGGCACGGCGACATGCACGTGCATGGCCATCGTCGGCTCGCGACGCGCCAGCTCGCGCATGGTCTCGAGCACCTTCTGGTAGCGGTCCTGCTCGGGCACCTGCGTCTCGACCCACGTTGCCATTGGGTGGGTGCCCGCTCCGGCGGCCTGCAACCCCAACGCGGCGAGTGGCTCGATCAGGAGGTTGCGTACGCCACCGAGCGCGGCGACGGCGTTCGCCACTGTCGGCTGCGGCGTGGTCTCTACCTCGACGACCGCCGAATGCGTCTCCAGCGAGCAGAAGTCCATCCGGTCGGCGATGCTCGCCAGGACCTCCTCGCCGCGGAAGCTGAGCCTGCCCGTCTCGTCGATCAGCATCAGCTCCTCTTCGATGCCGATCGAATAGAGCGAGGACAGCGGATCCTCAGGCCATTCTGCCCACGTCGGAAGCTCTTTCACACAGTCACCCGGCCGCCCGCATCATGCGCGCGACAGGCTTCAATGAATGCTTCGAAGAGCCGTTCCGCCGGCTCATCCTCCATCGCCTCGGCGTGCCACTGCACGCCGACCACGAAATCCCGATTGGGCGCCTCGATTCCTTCGATGACGCCGTCGGGCGACCAGGCGACGGCGCGAAGTCCGCGGCCGAGCTGGTCAGAGGCCTGGTGGTGAAATGAGTTCACGACTAACTCAGTTGTACCCACTGCGCGAGCAAGCACACTGTCCGGTGCGATCTCGACCGGGTGGCTGATGTTCGGCTCGCCATGGCCGCGGCGATGGCGGATCTCGGAGCCCGCGTGCACGGGCAGGTCCTGGAAGAGGGTGCCGCTGCGCACGATGTTCAGCGCCTGCGCTCCGCGGCAGATCGCCAGGATCGGAAGCTTCGCTTCGAACGCGGCGCGTGCGACGGCCAGCTCGGCGTCGTCCAGGTCCCGCCAGGTCGGACCCAGCGCGGGATCCTCGTCCTGACCGTAGGAGCTGGGGTGGATGTCGGGCCCGCCCGACAGGCAGACGCCCGAGACGCGGCCGATCAGCTCTTCCATGTCCTCTTCGGGAAGCGGCGGGACGACGACCGGCAAGCCGCCGACCGACTCGATGGCCTGCAGGTACCGCATGCCGAGCGCCATCTCGGGCCGGGCAGGCTCGCCCTCGGGAATGGGCTCGATCTGCTCGGCCACGCGAACTTCGGAGGTTGTGACTGCAATGAGCGGCAATCGGCCCATGACTTTAGGTTAGGTCTCGGCGGGCAGACTCCCATTGTCCAAGCGTCCAAGCCTGAGGCGCTTCGAAACGCCTTGTTGGCGAGGGCCGGCTAGCGGAAGAGGTCGCGGTCACGGTCGCGGAGGAGCGACGCCGCGCCCGGCCCATCAGCGGCGGTGACGTGCCTGCCGAGGCCGCTGACGAGCACCACGGGCGCGCCGGATGCCTTGTCGCGGGCGAGGTCCGCGGCTGCCGCGACCTCGTCGGCGATCGCGATCACGGTGGCGCCCAGGACCTGGCCGTCCCGGTCCATGGACCCACGCCAGTCGTCGATTGCCGCGAGCCCCGCACAGCCGATCGCGACCTCCGTCTGGCCCAGCCGCCACGCGCGCCCGAAGCTGTCGACGATCAGGACCGCGGGCGCCGCGCCTCCCGCGTTCTTGATCTCGCCGCGGATTCGCCGGGCTGACGCGTCGGGGTCCTCGGGCAGGAGCGCCACCCGTCCCTCTCCGGGGATGTTCGATGAATCGATGCCGGCGTTCGCGCAGATCAGCCCGCCATTCGTTTCGACGATGAGGACGCCATGGTCAGAGCGCAGGACCTCGCTTGACTCCGACAGGATCAGCTCAACCAGGCGCGGGTCCTTGCCCAGCCGGTTCGCGAGATCACGGGCTCGCGCCGACGGCTCGACGGACGCCAGGTTGCGAACGCGCCCCTCGGCCTTGGAGACGATCTTCTGAGAGATCACGACGACGTCGTCTTCGCTCGGCTCGCACGCGGTCGCGATCATCACGCCGAGCGGCGCGCCCTCCGATACCTCCGGGATGCCCTCGACGGGGCTGATCTCAATCACAGCTCGTCGAGTGCCGTGGCCGTCAGCGGCGCTCGCTCTGGGTGCTCGGCGAGCACCGAGCCGAGCGCCTCGAGGTCCTCCGGGGTGTCGAGATCGAGCGCGAGCGACGGCACGTCCAGGAGCCGCGCTTCGAAGCCGGCCCTGCGGCCCCGGTCGAGATGGCGCTCACAGCTGCCCGGGCCGAAGGCGGGACCGATGGCGTCGGCGGGGGAGAGGATGAGCCCGTTCGTTCCCGTTCCGTGGCGATCGCTCGCGACGCCAACCGTGCCCTCTCCAAGGCCCGAAAGGGCACTGTCGAGCTCGCCCGGCTCCAGCAGGGGGCAGTCGCCGGGAAGAAGGGCGGAGCAGGTCGCCCCGAGCGCCTTGGCGCGGACGATCCCCAGCGTCGCGGCTTCCGAGTGGCCGCGATCGGTGGGGTCGCGCAGCACTTCGATGGGCGTCGAGCTGCGTTTGGCCCGCTCCATCGCGACCTTCTCCGCCCGCCCCTCGCCGGTCACGAGGATCACCCTCTCGACCTCGCGCGAGCGGTCGAGCGCGACGAGCACGTCCGCCAGCATCGCGCGGAGCATTGCCGCCCGGCCGGGAGGACCGATCTCCGCTACGACCCGCGTCTTCGCATTCGCGAAGCGCTTCACGGGGAGGATCACCGTCGCCCGCATCAGCCTTATGCCGTCAGGCTCTCTGCCCAGTCGAGGATCCGGTCGGCCAGGGCCACGCGCCCCTTCGAGCCTTCCATCAATGTCGGGCAGACGAGCACCTCGAGCCCTTCCGGTGGCGGGTCGGGGTCGCCTTCGTCCACGACGATGCCGTCCAGGAGCCCCTCGTAGAGCGAAGCGACACCGGCCGCGCTGACGGGGCGTCCGATCGCCGCCATGAACGCCTCGGTCGGTCCCTTGATCGCGCGTCCGGCGACGAACGGGCTGACGGCGATGACGGGCGCGGGCGAATCGGCGATCGCCTCGCGCATGCCCGGAACCGCCAGGATCGGCCCGATCGAGATCACGGGGTTGGAGGGGCCGATGACGATCAGGTCGGACCCCGCAAGCGCCTCGAGGACTTCCGGGGTGGGGCGTGCATCGGCCAGACCCTCCACCGCGACCCCCTCGATGGTCGCCTTACCCTCGTCCAGGATCAGGAACTCCTGCAACTCGCGGCGGCCGGCGGGGGTGAGGACCGCGGTCCTCACCGGTTCCTCGCACATGGGGAGGACCCGGCCTTCCACGCCGAGCCCTCGCGAGATCTGCGCCTGCGCGGCCGTCAGGGATCCCCCTTCCGCCATGAAGTGAGTGCGGTAGAGGCAAGCCGCCAGGTCGCGGTCCGAAAGGCTGAACCAGCCCGGCGCTCCGAGGGATGCGAGTTGCTCGTGGACCGTGAAGCTGTCGCCCTGGATGCCCCATCCGCGCTCTTCGTCGATGAGCCCCGCGAGCCAGTAGGTGCACAGGTCCGGGTCGGGCGACACACGCAGCCCATGCATCTCCGTGTCGTCCGCGGTGTTGGCGATGACCGCGAGGTCCGCGTCGAGGAGCGCATGCATCCCCGCCGCGAGCTTCGCGCCGCCCGTCCCTCCGGCCAGGAGGGCCACGCTCGTTACCGGGGTCACTCCCAGTGGTCGGTGTCGGGCAGGCCCGTGATCCGGATGCCCGCGTGGACCTTGTAGCGGACGTTGATCGAGATGAGGAGCGGAGTCAGCTGCTCGACGATGCGCGCCGTCTCCAGGGGCCCGGCGTTGACCGCTCGCAGGCCGGGGATGGCCTCCACGAGCGCGGCGACCCTGGCCTTGTCCGACTTCTTCTCGCCACAGATCAGAACGTCCTCGTCGAGGATCGCCTCGCGGTCCGCCAGGTCGGGCGCGCCGACCGTGTGGAAAGCGGCGACCACGGTCACGCCCTCGGGAACCATCTCCTGGGCCTGCTGCGCCGCCGAGCCCTGCCAGACGCCGAGCGTGCGGGTCGCCTTGCCCGACACCGCAGCCGCCAGCGGCACGGTGCAGTCGACCAGTAGCTGACCCGGCTCCAGCGAGCTCTTCAGGTTCGTGAGGTTCTCCGACTGGGCACGGAAGGGCACCGCCAGGACGACGATCGGGCCTTGCTTTGCGGCCTCCTCGTTCGACAGGCCCTCGATCTCCGCGTCCGGGACGGCGTCCGAGAGCTTCCTCGCGGCTTCGGCCGCCCGCTCCGCGTCGCGGGAGCCGAGCACCACCGCGCGGCCGGCGAGCGCCCACCGCAGGGCAAGCCCGTAGCCGAGCGCGCCGGTGCCGCCGATGATCGGGATCGCCTCAGGCACGGCCCGCAGTCTAGTTCGGCCGGTACCAGGTACCCGGGCCCCGAGACCGGCCCGCGGCGTAGTCGAGCCTAGGTACCTGGTACCGGCACCCGGGCCCGAGACCGGCTCGAGGCGTAGCCGAGCCTAGGTACCTGGTACCGGGCAAATATGCTCCCGCGCATGAGGCTCGAAGGACGCAAGGCGCTCGTGACCGGTGGGGCCAGCGGGATCGGCGCGGCGACCGTTCGAAGGCTCGCCGCTGAAGGCGCGGAGGTCGTCTCCGGTGACATCAACGTCGACGGGGCGGCCGAGGTCGCGGGCGAGGTGGGCGGGACCGCGACGCACCTCGACGTGACGGACCCCGCATCGGCGATCAAGGTCGCCGAGGAGCACGGCCCCTTCCAGATCCTTGTGAACAACGCGGGAACGGATGAGTTCGGCTTCTTCGCCGACACCGATCCCGGCCTCTGGCAGCGGGTGATCCAGATCAACCTGATCGGAGTCATGTCGTGCACGCACGCCGTCCTGCCGGGCATGCAGGCGGGCGGATACGGGCGAGTGGTGAACATCTCATCCGAAGCGGGGCGAATCGGCTCCAAGGGGTCCGTCGCCTACTCGTCGGCCAAGGGAGGCGTGCTCGGCTTCACCAAGTCCTTCGCGCGCGAAGGCGCACGCTTTGGCATCACCGCGAACGCGATCTGTCCGGGGCCCATCGAGACACCCCTGCTCATGCAGGCGCTCGAGTTCGGCGAGATCGGCGAGAAGATCATCGACAACATGAAGGCGGGCACGCAGCTCCGGCGGATGGGGACGCCCGACGAGATCGCGTCGGTCGTTGCCTTCCTTGCCTCGGACGACTCCTCGTACATGACCGGCGAGACGCTGGGCGTCTCCGGCGGCATGGGCATGTGCTGATGGAGATCGGCTCGGAGCGGGCGGACACCTTCACCGTCGAGGGCCGGCTGCTGACGGACGTGGGAGGGACGATCGGATCGAGCGTTCTCTCGACGCCGGGGATGATCGGGATGATGGAGCGCACCTCGGCCATGCTCGCGTTCGAGCAGCTGCCCGAGGGATCCGCGACGGTGGGCTTCGAGGTCTGCGTCAAGCACGTTGCCGCCGCGCTCGAAGGATCGGAATGCGTCGTGCGGGCGACCCTTCAGGAGGTCGAGGAGGAGCGCAAGCTCCGCTTCTACGTCGAGGTGACCGAAGGCGAGCGGACGATCGGCGTCGGCACCCACGAGCGGCGCTTGATCCAGGTCGGCCAGCTCGGCTAGGCCCGGTGAGCGGGTTGCCGACAAGCGTGAGGCTCCGCGAAGTCGGGCCACGTGACGGATTTCAGAACGAGCCGGAGACGATCCCGACCGCGGACAAGATCCGCCTGATCGGCATGCTCGGGGCCGCCGGCTACAAGCGCATCGAGCTCACGTCATTCGTCCGAGCCGACGTCATTCCTCAGCTCGCCGACGCGAACGACGTCCTGGACGGGTACGAGAAGCTCGACGGAGTCGCCTACTCGGTCCTCATCCCGAACGAGAAGGGCCTGGACAACGCGCTGGAGCGCAGCGAGCGGTTCGACGAGGTCAACCTGTTTCTCTCGGCCTCGGAGACGCACAACCAGCGGAACGTGAACCGCTCGATCGAAGAGTCTCTGTCGGGTCTCGAGCGGGTGATCGAGCGCGCGCTCGCCGAGGGCAAGCGCGCGGAAGGCGTGATATCCACCTCCTTCGGCTGCCCGTACGAGGGCCACGTTCCGCCCGACCGGGTATTCGGGATCGCCGAGCGCCTTGCCGCGGCCGGCTGCGAGGAGATCGCGTTCGGAGATACCACGGGCATGGCGAACCCACGCCAGGTCGCGGACTTCTTCGCCCGCGCGAAGAACCGCCTCGACGGCCTCGAGCTGACGGCGCACTTCCACAACACGCGCGGCCAGGGCCTCGCGAATGTCCTGGCCGCCCTCGAGCAGGGAATCGACTCTTTCGAGTCCGCTTTCGGTGAGCTGGGGGGCTGCCCGGTGCCCCCGGGATCGACGGGCAACATCTCGTCAGAGGACCTCGTGTCGATGCTCGAGGAGATGGGAGTCGGAACTGGAATCGACCTCGGGAAGCTGATCGAGGCCTCCAGCGCTGTACAAGACGTATTGGGCCGGCCCCTGGGCGCGCACGTCCTGCGCGCGGGACCTGTGGACTGGCAAGAGAGATCCGACTGAAGGAGAGACTGAATGCCGAAGCGCAAAGCGACAGCGAAGTGGGAAGGCAATGTGATGGAGGGCATCGGCTCGATCGGCCTGGGGAGCGGTGCCTGGGAGGGGCCCTACTCCGCACGCTCGCGCTACGAGGAAGCACCGGAGTCGAATCCGGAAGAGCTGCTCGCCGCTGCCCACGCAGGCTGCTTCACCATGGCGCTGGCGCTGATCCTCGGCATGGCTGAGCACCCTCCGGAGACGCTCGACACCGAGGCCGTCGTCCACCTGCGCCAAAAGGAGGGCGGTTTTCACATCCCGGAGATCAACCTCATCGCGCGCGGCAAAGTTCCGGGGATCAGCCAGGAGGAGTTCGAAAAGCACGCCGCGACGGCGAAGAAGCACTGCCCGCTCTCGAAGGCGCTTGCCGCGGTCGACGAGATCACCCTCGACGCGCAACTCGAGCAATGAGAAGCGACGCATTTCGGCGTGCGGCCGAAGCCAAGGACTTCTCGCAGGTTGCCGAGCTATTCACCGCGGACGTCACGTTCAACAGCCCGGTGGTCTTCAAGCCGTACGAGGGCCGGGAGGCCCTGGGGATGATCCTGGGCGCCGTCGTTCGGGTATTCGAGGACTTCCGCTACGTGGAGCAGGTCGAGACGGGCGACACGGCCGTTCTGATGTTCGAGGCCCGCGCGGGCGAGCGCGAACTGCAGGGCGTGGACATCCTGCGATTCGGCGAAGGGGACCTGATCCGCGAGCTGATCGTGATGGTCCGGCCCATGAGCGGCATGCACGCGCTTGCCGACGAGATGAAGAAGATGCTGGAGGCGGCCGGAGCGGCCTAGCCTAAGCTGGCCCGCCGGAAAACACACACCTCAAGGAGACGCGCATGGAGATCAAGTCGGTCGGAGTCGTCGGTTGCGGCCTCATGGGCCACGGCATCGCCCAGGTCTGTGCGCAACGCGGAGGCTGGGACGTAGTCGTCGTCGAGGTCGGGCAGGAGCAGCTCGACAAGGGGCTCGGCAAGATCGAGAAGCAGCTCGGACGAGCGGTCGAGAAGGGCAAGCTCGAACAGTCCGATGCCGACGCCGTGCGCGGGCGCATCACGGGCTCGCTCGACGTCTCGGACCTGGCGGACTGCGATCTCGTGATCGAGGCGATCACAGAGAACCTGGACGCAAAGCTCGAGCTGTGGAAGGAGCTGGACGGGATCGTCAAGGACGAGGCGCTGTTCGCGACCAACACCTCGTCGCTTTCGGTTGCCGACCAGGCCGGCGCCACCTCCCGCCCCGGGCAGTTCCTGGGACTCCACTTCTTCAACCCCGTGCAGGTGATGCCCCTGCTCGAGGTGGTCCGGGGGGAGGGCACGGACGATGGCACCTCCGACGCGGGATTCGCCTTCGGCGAGTCGCTCGGAAAGAAGACGGTTGCGGCCGGCGACAATCGGGGCTTCATCGTCAACCGGCTCCTCGTTCCGTTCATGCTCGACGGCATCAACGCCTATGAGGCCGGCGTCGGCACGATCGAGGACATCGACAAGGCCATGATCGGCGGCGCGAGCCATCCGATGGGGCCGATCACGCTGGCCGACTTCGTCGGACTCGACACGCTGGTTTCGATCGCGGGCGTGATGCACGACTACTACGGCGAGGACCGCTTTGCCGCGCCCCCCACTCTCACCAAGCTGGTCGACGCGGGCCACTACGGGCGCAAGTCCGGACGCGGCTATTACGACTACTCGGGCGAGAAGCCGGTCGCGGTAGACCCGGGGAGCTGATTGCGGATGGAGGCCGGAGACACGCCGACGCCGTCGCCACCGCCCGGCAGCGACCCCTTGAGCGGCGAGGAGGTACGCCGTGCGACCTTCCCACAGGCCCTGCGCGGCTACGACCGCGAGGCGGTCCACGACATGCTCGACCGCGTGGCGGACTGGATGGAGGGGAAGGGGAGCGCCGTCTCGAGCGCGACGCCCGGGATGCGCGAGGAGCTGGCGAAGGTTGGTGAGAAGACGGCGGGCATCCTGACCGCTGCCGAGGAGGCGGCGCGGAACCTCCGCGACGAGGCGGCCCAGTACGCCGAGCGCCTACGCGCCGACGCCGATGATGAGGCGCGGAAGGCCCGGCTGAACGCAAGTCAGAGGATGGACGAGATGATCGCCGACGCCGAGGCGAAGGCCCAGGGCATCATCGACGACGCGATCGCTCGCCGCCGGCAGCTCAACCAGGCGATCTCGAGCCTGGTCGACCGCCGCGACGAGATCGCAGCCGACGCGACCAGGCTCGCCGAGGAGCTCTTGGCCGCCGTGGAAGGGCTGCGACCGCGGCAGCCCGCTCCCGAGCCCGCAGAGCCCGAGTCCGACGAGGTTCTCGTCGAGGAGCCCGAGTCCGACGAGGTGGCCGTCGGCGAGCCCGACTCCGAGGAAGCGGAGGTCGACGAGGCTGATCCGGAGGCGACCGAGATTCACGAGCAGCCGCCGACCCTTCTGGTCGATCCCGACGCCGAAGACGAGACGCCTCCACAGGGCCTGCCTAGGTAGCCCGCAACACCTCGGCCGCGGCGCGCTCGCCTGAGGTGATGGCGCCGTCGATGTAGCCGTTCCAAACGGTGGCGGTCTCGGTGCCCGCCCAGTGGATCCGGCCGATCGGCTCGCGGAGCGCCTGGCCGAAGTCGGTCCAGCCGCTCGGGCCGAAGGCACCCGAGTAGCAGCCACGAGACCAGCGCTCCGCGGCCCAGTTCCGCTCGACGTAATCGATGGGATGCGCGGCGCGCTGCCCGAAGAGGCGTGCGAACACGCGTACCACTTCCGCCTGGCGCTCGCCTTGCGAGGCGGAGCCCCAGCGGCGCGCGGCGCGGCCGTCGAGGAAGCCGAGCAGGACGCCGGGCGAGCCGTCAGGCGGCGTGTTGTCGAAGATGGCGTTGACGGAGCCGCCGTCAGATAGGCCCGAGCCCGACAGCCCCTCGGCCCGCCAGAAGGGCTCGTCGTAGATCGCCATGCACTTGATGATCGCCCCCTGGGGCATGCGCTGGGTCATCTGATCGCGCCGCGCGGGGAGCGCGGGCTCCCAGTCGATGCGCGAGGCGAGGGTGGGGGAGACGGCGACGATGGCGCGCTCGGCTTCGACCGTGACGCCGTCGGCGGTGACCGTGACGCTCGCGCCGTCCTCCTCGATGCGGCGCACCGGTGCTCCGAGCACCACGCGCTCGCCGAGCTCCGCGGCCATGCGGATCGCGACGAGCTGGGAGCCGCCGACAAAGCGGGAGTCCTGAGCGCCGCCGGCGGTGTCGACGAGCGAGTCGAACCCGCCCGCCGAGTGGATATAGAAGAGGACGTGAAGGAGCGAGACGTCCTCGGGCTCGGTCCCGAAGACGCTCCGGATCGCCAGGCGGATGAGCATGCGCGCGCCGGCGGACCGGGCGTTCCGCCGCATCCACGCGTCAAAGGTGACCGCGTCCCAGCTCTGCGCCTCGCGGGCGCTCCACGGCGCTTCGAGAGGCACCTGGCCGGCCATGGAGTTCAAGCGGCGCCTCACCCACTCGACCTGCATGAGGACCGCGGGGTTGATGCGCGGGATGGTCCCGGAGTAGCGCGTGGTCTCGCCGCGGTACTCGATGACGTTCCGCCCCTCGACGTGGGTCGGAAAGGTCTCCACGCCCATGCGCGAGGCCATCTGCAGCAGCGCGTGCTGGGTCGGGCCGACCCATTGCCCGCCGACCTCGACCACCTTGCCGTTGCCGATCTCGTGGTTTAAGACGCGGCCTCCGACCCTGTCGCGGGCTTCGACGACGACGCACTCGATTCCCTTCGCGGTGAGAGCGAGCGCGGCGGTCAAACCGGCGAATCCTGCGCCCACGACCGCCACCTGGGCCGAACGTGTCACAGGCGCTTCGCTCATGGCATGGACCTTAAACTGAGTGGCGTGAGCGAGACGACCGAGGGGACGGAACTCAGCGCGGCACTCGAGGCGGCCCTTGCGGGCGGGCCCGAGCGTCACCACCAAAAGACGGCCGACCAGGGCAAGCTGCCCGTGCGCGAGCGCGTGGCGCGCCTGGTCGACGCCGAGTCCTTCACCGAGGAAGCGCTTCTTGCCAACTGGGACCAGGAGGGCCTGGGCGCTGACGGGGTCGTGACCGGCCTGGCGCTGATCGCCGGGCGCAAGGTGGCCCTGATGGCGAACGACCCGACCGTCAAGGCGGGGTCCTGGGGCCCGAAGACCGTCGAGAAGATCCTGCGCATCCAGGAGCGCGCGCTCGCCCTGGAGATCCCGATGGTCTACCTCGTCGACTCCGCCGGAGCGCGGATCACGGAACAGGTGCGGATGTTCCCCGGGCGGCGCGGGGCAGGGCGGATCTTCTACAACGAGGTGCGCATGTCGGGCCGGGTGCCGCAGGTATGCATCCTCTTCGGCCCGTCCGCCGCCGGCGGCGCCTACATCCCGGCTTTCTGCGACGTCGTGATCATGCGCGAGGGCAACGCCTCGATGTACCTGGGCTCGCCGCGGATGGCCGAGATGGTGATCGGCGAGAAGGTGACGCTCGAGGAGATGGGCGGCGCGAAGATGCACACCGGCGTTTCGGGCTGCGGGCACTTCCTGGCGAAGACGGACGAGGAAGCGATCGACCTCGCCAAGCGCTACCTCTCCTACATGCCGGAGAGCTGGAGGTCGGATCCGCCGTCCGCACCTCCCGCTGGCCCCGATTCCGAGCGGAAGGCGTCGGAGATCATCCCCGGCGACGAGAAGACGTCGTTCGACATCAAGGACCTGATCGCGGCCCTCTTCGACGCGGACTCGTTCTGCGAGGTCCACGCCCGCTGGGCCAAGGAACTGGTCGTGGGATACGCGCGCCTGGACGGTCGCGCCGTCGGGATCGTCGCCAACCAGCCGCGCCAGAAGGGCGGCGTCCTGTTCGTCGACTCCGCGGACAAGGCGGCGCGGTTCATCTCCACGTGCAACGCCTTCAACATCCCGCTGCTCTTCCTGGCCGACGTTCCGGGCTTCATGATCGGCACGGACGTCGAGCGTCAGGGCATCATCCGCCATGGCGCGAAGATGATCTCGGCGGTCTCCGAGGCGACCGTGCCGAAGATCTCCGTGATCGTGCGCAAGGCCTACGGCGCCGGCCTCTACGCGATGGCCGGCCCGGCGTTCGAACCGGACTGCACGATCGCCTTGCCGGGCGCGTCCATAGCGGTGATGGGGCCCGAGGCAGCGATCAACGCCGTATTCCTCAACCAGATCCAGGCGATCACCGACGAGGCCGAGCGCGAGGAGTTCGTCCGCTCGAAGCGCGAGGAGTACTCGGCGGACATTGACATCCTCCACCTCGCCTCGGAGATGGTCGTCGACGCGGTGATCGAGCCGGACGACTTGCGCGCCGAGCTGGTCCGCCGCTACGCGTTCGCTGACGGTCGTGACCGCTCTTTCACGGAGCGGCGCAACCCGATAACCCCTGCTTGATGGGCGACCTGGGGGTGATTCTCGGCTCCGGTGCTGCGGGGCTGATTCCGGCGCATGTCGGGATCGTGAGCGTCGACCGTCATGGCGAGGGCTACACGCTGCCTCACGCGATTGACCACGCGAGCAATCTGCGCCGCCTGGCCGGGGCCGGATGCGACCGGGTGCTGGGAATCGCGTCCGTCGGCGGCCTGCGCCCGGACCTTGGCCCGGGCACCTACGTGGTCCCGGACGACTTCATCGCGCTCGACGTCGGACCGATCACGTCGCTCACGACCGGCGACGCTCATCGGGTGGCGAGCTTCGACCAGAGCTGGCGCCGTGAGGTCGTGGACGCGTTCCGCGCCGCGACCCATGTGGAGGACGGCGGCGTCTATTGGCAGGTCTCAGGGCCGCGCCTCGAAACGGCGGCAGAGGTCCGGCTGATCGCCCAGCATGCGCACGTCGTCGGGATGACGGTCGCGTCGGAATGCGTTATCGCCGGCGAGCTGGGGCTGCCGTACGCGGCCCTCTGCGTGGTCGACAACCTGGCCAACGGGGTGACGACACAAGCGCTCACCGCAGAGGACGTTCGCCAAGGCCAGGCGGAGCACCGGCCCGAGCTGGCGGCCGTGCTGGCGTCGGCGCTCGGAACGCTCGCGAATTAGCGACCCGCAATAGTCGGGAAGGGGTGGCGCCTCACCAGTTGTCTACGGTGCGGACCGGCGGGCGGTCGCGCCAGGTGCCGCCGTGGTCCGCGGCGGCGAGCGTCGAGGCGATGACCCGCCTGGTGTCGGCGGGGTCGATGACGTCGTCGATCTCGAAGAGCGTCGCGGCGTTCAGAGCCTTGGCGTGCTCGTGCGCGTGGGCGACCATCTGCTCGAGGCGCTCCGCGCGCTCGGCCTCGTCGGCGATTTCATCGAGCTCGCGCCGGAAGCCCAGCTTGACCGCGCCCTCCAGGCCCATGGCGCCGAGCTCGGCGGTGGGCCACCCCACCGTGAGGAGAGGCTCGTGCATCGAGCCCGCGGCCATCGCCTGGGCGCCGAGGCCGTAGGCCTTGCGAAGGATCACCGCCACGAACGGAACCTGAAGCGAGGCCCCGATGGTGAAAAGGCGCGAGCAGTGGCGGACCAGCCCGGTCGCCTCTGCATCGGGCCCGACCATCATCCCCGGGGTGTCGATCAGCGAGACGATCGGCAGGCCGAACGCGTCGCAGAGCGCCATGAACCGGGCGGCCTTGTCGGCGCCCTCGGACGTGATCGCGCCGGCCAGGTGCATCGGGTTGTTGGCGATGACGCCGACCGCCCTGCCCTCGATCCGCGCGAGTGCGGTGACCATCGGGCGGGCGAACTCCTCGCGCAGGCAGGTCACGGAGCCGGCGTCCGCGATGCCGTCGATCGCGGCGTGGACGTCATAGGCGCGGCGGCGCCGCTCGGGCACGACGTCGCGGAGCGCCTGCGGGTCCGGCGCTGCCCAGTCCGTGAGCGTGCCCTGGAAGTAGGACAGAAGGCGCCGGGTCACATCGACCGCCTCCTCCTCGTTCGCCACGCGGACGTCGACGACGCCGTTGGCCGCCTGCACGCCGATCGGGCCGATCGCGTCCGGCTCGAACGTGCCCAGGCCGCCGCCCTCGATCATCGCCGGGCCGCCCATGCCGAGCGCGATGCTGTCCGTCGCGACGATCAGGTCGGACGAGCCCGCCAGCACGGCGTTGCCGGCGAAGCAGCGACCCGACACGACCGCGATTCGGGGAACCACGCCCGAGAGGCGCCCCCACAGCGCGAAGGCGCGGGTGTCGAGCGCCGAGACGACCGCGTAGTCGGTGTCGCCCGGCCGGCCGCCGCCGCCCTCGGTGAAGATCACGGCGGGGAGGCGCATCCGCTCGATCAGCTCGAAGAGGCGGTCCTTCTTGCGGTGTCCGGTGGCGCCCTGGGTGCCGGCCAGGACGGTGTAGTCGTACGAGAGGACCGCGCACGCCGCCGCTTCCGGGCCGTGGAGCTCGGAGTTGACGCGGGCGGTTCCCGCGATCAGCCCGTCGGCCGGAGTCTTCGCGATCAGCTCCTCCGCCGAGCGGCGCATGCGCTGAGCGGCTATGGCGAGGGACCCGTACTCGACGAAGCTGCCCTCGTCCACAAGGTCGCCGACGTTTTCACGCGCGGTTCTACCGCCACGCTCGCGCCGCTTCGAAACGGCGTCGGGGCGAGCGGCGTCGCTGGGTTGCGGCCTGCCGCTGAAGGATCTCCGCGAGGTCTGAGCGCTCGTCCGGCGTCGTCACGCGGCAAGCCTCGCAGATGCCTGATCCGTGGCCTAACCTTCATGGATGGGACTCGCGGTCATGGATGCCACGCGCGACGGCGAGACCGTGGGCCTTCGCGCGGAAGACGGCGTGATCGTCGAGCTGGGCCCCGGGGTAGAGGCCCGTGAGGGCGACGAGGTGATCGACGGATCGGGCCTGGCGCTCGTCCCCGGCCTCGTCAACGCTCATACCCACGCCGCGATGACCCTCTTTCGCGGCTTCGCCGACGATCTGCCGCTCATGGTGTGGCTCCAGGAGCACATCTGGCCGGCCGAGGCGCGGCTGGAGCCGGAGCACGTGTACTGGGGAACGCGCCTGGCCTGCGCGGAGATGATCCGCACGGGCACGGTGGCGTTCTGGGACATGTACTGGCACCCCGAGGCGGTGGCACGCGCGGTCGAGGACGCCGGCCTGCGGGCTGTGGTGGCGGTGCCGCTGATCGACGGGCCGGATGCGGCCAAAGCGCGTGCGGACGCGGACGAGGCGCTCGACCTGGTTCGCGATTCGGCGTCCGGCCGGGTCCGGGCGGGATATGCCCCGCACGCCCCGTACACCGTTGGGCCAGAGTCGCTTGCGTGGGTCGCCGAGCGCGCGGCCGAGCGTGGAGCGACGATCCAGATCCATCTGTCCGAGACGCAGAAGGAGGTCGACGACTGCATCGCGGAGTACGGAATGAGGCCCGCGTTCCACCTCGATCGCTCCGGGATGCTCGGACCGGACACGATCCTCGCCCACGGGGTCTGGCTCGACGAGGCTGAGCTGGAGCTGATCGCCGAGCGTGGAGCGACGGTCGTGACGAATCCGGTCGCGAACCTGAAGCTCGCGGTCGGCGGGCTCTTTCCCTACCTGGCGGCTCGGGAGCGCGGGGTCGAGATGGGCATCGGGACGGACGGCCCCGGCTCCAACAACTCGCTCGACCTGTTCTCGGACCTCAAGACGTTCGCCCTTCTGCAGAAGAACGCTGCCTTCGACGCGGCCGCTGTGGATGCGGCCGAGACGCTCCGGCTGGGAACCGGGGACGCGTCCTCACTGCTCCGATCTCCCGCACTTGGAGTGGACGATCCGGCCGACTTCCTGCTCGTGAGAGCTGAGGCGCCCGAGCTGGCCATGGGCGAGCTGGACGCGGGGCTGGTGTATGCCGCGTCGGGCGGCGTCGTCGATGCGACCGTCGTGGCGGGGCGGGTGCTGATGAAGGGCGGAGTCGTCGAGGGGGCTGACGAGGCGGTGATAAGGGCTCAGGAATGCGCCTTGCAGATCGGGGTACGTTGAGGTATGGGAGAACGCGGGATAGCAGGGATGCTGGCCGACCGCCTCAGCTGGCGGCATTCGGGCGCGCCGTTCGACCCTGAGACCGACCGGGGCTTCGTCGCGCGCATCCTCGCGACCCTGTTCGGGTTCGGAGGCATCCTCCTTTTGATCACGCTTCTGCTGGACGGTTCGCCGGGCAGGGACTCCGGGAGCCTCGTGATCGTCGCGGCATCATCGCTCTGCGTCTCGGCGTTCATCCTGGCCGTTTACGAACGGCTACCCGTGTGGTTCCTGCGGGCCGCGCCTGCGATCGGGACGATCCTGGTCACGCTGACGATCTACTACGCGGGGCCTGCGGCGTCGGCCCCTTACGCCATGTACATGGCGTGGGTCGTGATCGCGGCGGCGCTCTTCCTGGACACGCGGCTGATCCTGGCCCACGGGATGCTCGCGATCGCCGCCTATGCGTTCATCCTCTACGAACTCGGGGGCTCGGACGCCCTTGATCCGCTGAGGATCACGATGACGGCGGGCACCATCCTGGTCGTGGCGATCGTGATGGGTGGGATCGCGGGGCAGCTCCGTGAGGTCCTGCAAAAGCTGGAAGCGGCAGCGCGCACCGACCCGCTCACGGGCCTCATGAACAGACGTGCCCTCGAGGAGGCGTTCGACGTCGAGCTTGCGCGCGCGGGTCGCAGGGGCTTCGGAGTGGGCGTGGTGATGCTCGACCTGGACGGGTTCAAGCGCTTCAACGACGAGCACGGACATCAGGCGGGTGACGTTGCGCTCGAGCGCCTGAGCAATGTCCTGACCGCTGCCACCCGCGCGATCGACCACGTGGGAAGAATGGGGGGTGAGGAGTTCGCGATCCTGGCGCCCGAGTCGAGCACGGCTGGCACGCTTGCCCTCGCCGAGCGGCTACGCCGCGCGATCGAGGTCGAGTTCTCGGCGCTCGGCGGCCTGACGGCCAGCTGCGGCGTGGCGAGCTACCCGGACAACGGCTCAGACCGGCACGCCTTGATCGGCGCGGCCGACCGCGCGCTGTACGAGGCGAAGGCGCTGGGGCGCAACCGGGCGGTTGCGGCTTCGACGAAGCCGCGCCCCGCGCCCGACGCCATCGCGTCCTAGTCAGCCGGCGTCCGAGGCCAGCTCGACGAATGGGTCGAGGGCCTTCGGGTTCGCGAGCGAGTCGCGGCTGGCGGCCTGATCGGGGGGAGTCCCCATCAGGATGCGCTTGACGGGCACCTCCAGACACCTTTCCCGAGAGCGTGCGCGGCACCTCGGCGACCTCGTGCACCTCGTTCGGAACGTGGCGGGGCGAGCAGTCCTCGCGGACGCGTGCGGCGATGCGGCGGATGAGGTCGTCGTCGAGAGCGTCGCCTTCCCGCAGCACGACGAACAGGGGCATCCACCCTTCGGTGCCGGGCCGGGGTACGTCGACTACGAGGGCGTCGGTTATCTCTTCGAGCGAGAGGACCGCGCGATAGATCTCGCTCGTCCCCATCCGGACCCCCCCGCGGTTGATGGTTGAGTCCGAGCGTCCGTAGATGATCGCCGTGCCGCGCTCGGTGATCTCGATCCAGTCGCCGTGCCGCCAGATGCCCGGGTACATCTCGAAGTACGACGACCGATAGCGCTCGCCGTCCGGATCCGACCAGAAGAAGACCGGCATGGAGGGCATGGGCTTCGTGATGACGAGCTCGCCCACCTCCCCCGTGAGCGGATTGCCGTCGTCGTCCCACGCCTCCACGGCGCACCCGAGTGCCCGTGCCTGAAGCTCGCCGCGGTAGACGGGGAGGATCGGGACGCCGCCGACGAACGCGGTGCAGACGTCGGTGCCTCCCGACGTGGAGAAGAGCCAGGTGTCCCGCCCGACGTGTTCGTAGACCCACTCGAACCCCTCAGGGGCGAGCGGCGAGCCGGTGGAGCCGACCGCCCGGAGGGCGGTCAGGTCGCGGCCGGCCGACGGCTCGACTTCCCCCTTCATGCAAGAGGAGATGAAGCTGGCCGAGGTGCCGAAGGTCGTTGTGCCCGTCTCTTCGGCGAGGTCCCAGAGCGCGTCGAGCGTGGGGTGGCCGGGGTTTCCGTCGAAGAGGACGATCGAGGCGTCCGTGAGGAGGATCGAGACGAGGAAGTTCCACATCATCCAGCCTGTGGTGGTGAACCAGAAGACCCGGTCTCCCTCCTGGGCGTCCACGTGGAGATGCATCTTCTTCAGGTGCTCCAGGAGGATGCCTCCGTGGCCCTGGACGATGGCTTTCGGGAGCCCGGTGGTGCCGGAGGAGTAGAGGACCCAGAGCGGGTGGTCGAAGGGAACGCGCTCGAACTCGGGCGCCTGGCCGGCACCGCTGTCTTCCACTTCCTGCCAGGCGACGCCGTGTGAGAGCGTCGAGGGGTCGGCGTCGGGGTCGAGGTAGCGGGCCAGGACTGTGTGTTCCAGGGACGGCATCGCGGCCTCCAGGCTTCGCACGATCTCCATGCGGTCGAAGTCCTTGCCGCCGTACGTGTAGCCGTCGACCGCCAGGAGGACCTTGGGCTCGATCTGCGCGAAGCGGTCGATCACGGAGCGGGCGCCGAAGTCGGGTGAGCAGGACGACCAGATGGCTCCGATCGAGGCCGTGGCGAGAAAGCCGATCAGGGCGCCCGGCGAGTTGGGGAAGTAAGCGGCGACCCGGTCGCCCCGTTCGACGCCAAGGGAGCGAAGGCCCGCTGCGAAGGCGCCGACGCGGGCCTCGAGCTCGCCCCAGGTGATCCGGCCGAGCTCACCTCCCTCGGCCTTGTGCTGGATCGCCAAGGCGCTCGGGTCCTTGCCGCGGAAGATGTGCTCGGCGTAGTTGAGGCTGGCGCCCGGGAACCACTCGGCTCCTGGCATGTCGGCGCTCGCGAGAACCGTAGATGCATCGCCGTCGGCCGCGACGTCGAAGAAGTCCCAGATCGAGCGCCAGAACTCCGCGACGTCGGCCACGGACCACTCCCAAAGCCGGTGGTAGTCACCGTCGAAGCTCAGGCCGCGCTCGGACTCGAGCCAGCGCATGTAGGCGGTCATGTTCGAGCCCTCGACCTTCTCGGGCGAGGGCTCCCAGAGCATCTCGCTCATGCGCGTCGCCGGCGGCGAGGGCGGCGCCTGGGCGCCTCAGCGGCGGGCTCGGGCTTGCGCTCGCGGGTGCGGGCGAGGTCGCGGTCCAGCGCGTGGATCAGATCGAGACTGAAGCTCTCGGCGCGGTCGAGGGCCTTGGGGTCGATCGCCGCGACGACGTCCTGGGGGGTGTGGTGGTTGGCGGGGGTGATCGCTCCGGGCTCGAGGCTGGTGATGGCGCTCGCGCGCAACCCTCCGACGCGGGCGGCGAGCGCGTCCGTCGCGAGTCCATGGCGAAGGGGCGCGGCGCGATAGGAGTTTCCCTCTGCCCGGTCAGCCTCGGCGATCGCCTCGCAGAGCTGAGACACCCTGGCGTCCATCTGGAAGGAGATCGTGAGGCCTTCGGAGACGACCCAGCGCACGTCGCCCTTGCCGACGGAGTCGATGACGAGGACGACCGTCTTGAAGGGGTCCAGCTCGTCCTTGTGCGTCCGGGTGAAGGACCGCATGCCTTCCATTCCGCACTCCCCGCCCCCCGTCAGGACGACCCAGGTGTCCAGGTTCCGGACCGGCTCCTTCTCGAGCCGGCGAGCAAGCGACAGGGCGACCGCGACGCCGGAAGCGTTGTCGTTCGCGCCGGGGACGACCTCGGAGAGGCGCCAGTCGACGAGGAGGAAGGAGCTCATCGAGCAGGATGAGCGTGGGGATGATCTGCAGGATCGCCAGACCGTCCGAGTCGACGCCGGCCATGCGGGCGCCGAGCATGGGGAGGAGGATCGCGGCCGACCAGAAGAGGAGGCGGGTGTGGGGGAAGGGCAGGAAGCCCGAGGCGCGCTTGGTGAGCGCGGTGAAGCCGCGGCCGAAGATCGTTCCCGTCCTGGCCGCGTCGAGATGAGCGGCGATGATCAGCTTGTGTGACGCGTCCGGGTTCTCGCCGCGCGAGACGACGTTCTGGGAGGCGCGGCGGAAGAAGAGGAGGCGGAGGAAGTGGCGGCTCGTGTTGAGGTCGAAGTAGAAGGACGTCGTCGCGAACAGGAGGAGCGCGAAGCCGGCGATGGGCAGCTCGACCGACATCACGCTGGCGGCGGAGGCGAGAAAGGCGTGGAGCGCCCAGACCAGCGGCGCCTGAGGATGTACGTAGATGGGCTCGATCTCTGCCCGGCGGCCGCCGTCGCGCAGGCGGGCAGCCATGGAGTTCGCAGCACGGCGCTCGGCGTCGGTGCCCGCCAGGCGGCGGGTGTGCGAGCAGAGCTCTTCGATGGTCTCGAGCCTTGGGTCGCGGCGGGTCGGCTGGGGGAGCGGCTTTGCTTCTGCCACCTCCGAGTCCCCTGCACGCCTGCGTCGTCTGCGGGTATTTGCCACGGCGCGATTATCGCGGGTCTATGCGGCGGGTGGGAATCGAACCCACAAGCCCTTTCGAGCAATGGATTTTGAATCCATCTCCTTTACCAGTTTGGACACCGCCGCAGGGTGCGCACAGTGTGACGCAACGGGCAGGCGTCTAGCCTGAAAATGTATGTGCGGCCGGTACACGCTTGCCAACCCCAATCCAAGGCGGCTGCGCCTTCGCTTCGGCATCACCGAAGAGGCCGAGATCGAGGAAGAGCCGCGCTTCAACATCGCGCCCACCGACCCGGTGCTGGCGGTGCGCGAGCGCTCGGACGAGCGAGAGATCGGGACGCTTCGCTGGGGGTTGGTCCCCGGGAAATGGGCGATCGAGAAGAAGGGGCGCCCGCTCATCAACGCTCGCGCGGAGTCGATTCAGACGCAGCCCGCGTTTGCCGAGTCGTTTCGCGAGCGGCGCTGCCTGATCCCCGCGGACGGCTTCTATGAGTGGCGGCGCGACGAGAACGGGAAGGTGCCGATCTGGCTCCACCGGCCCGACGACGAGCTGTTCGCGTTCGCCGGCGTCTGGGCCAGCTACGAGCCAAAGGGTGGAGAGCCGATCGTGAGCTGCTCGATCGTCACGACCCAGCCGAACGACACCGTGCGCCCGATCCACGACCGGATGCCGGTGATCCTGGCGCCTGATGCCGAGGCGGCATGGCTCGCCCCGGACGCAGAGCCCGAGGATCTGATGGGCCTGCTCGTTCCATCGCGCGAGGAGCTCGAGACGCGAGAGGTCAACGATCTCGTCAACAGCGTTCGCGAGGACGGCGCGGCGCTGATCGAACCGCGGACTGCAGCGACGCTGTTCTAGGTCAGGCGGGGCTGGGGGAGGGGGAGCGGTTGGACTCGCCCTCGTCGTATCCGTCGTCGTCCTCGCCCGCCAGCGGACGGCCGCCGATGGGCCGCTCTTCCTCGACGTGCCACTCCTGGCTGAAGGCGATCAGGGAGACGACGATCAGAAGGATCTGCACTGGTATGAGGACGATCACGAGGAGGCCGATCAGGTCCTCGGGGAGGATCGGCGAGTCGAGCCCGTCCTTCGAGCGGGCGAACCAGCCGGGCGCGGCCACTGCCGCGAAGATGGTCATGATCACGGCCAAGGATGCGGAGACGGGCAATAGGCCGCGGTTCCAGTTGGCGATGAGGATCGCGAAGAAGACGTAAAGCGCCGCCCACAGGAGCGACATGACGGCGATCATCGAGCTCTGCATGCGCTCCCAGCCGCCGATCACGATCAGGGCGATCAGGCCGGCGGAGACGAGCAGCACGAATGCGACGATCGCTTTGGTCGTCTTCGACTGCGCCTTTTCCCGGTTCGGGCGCCAGAGCTCGTAGCCGTCTCGAACGGTTGTGGCTTCCATCCCTGCCGCAAGCATAAACCCGCGGGCGGCATCGAGGCGCAGCCACCCTAGAATCGGAGCTCCCGCGGGCGTGGTGGAATTGGGAGACACGCGAGGTTTAGGTCCTCGTGCTCGCAAGAGTGTGGGGGTTCGAGTCCCTCCGCCCGCATCGTTTCTGTGCTTGCTTGCAAGTCGTTCCTCGAGCCTCAAGACATCCACGGTTACGATTCGGGCTTGCCTTGGGGCAGTGGCCCAACTGGCTAAGGCACCGGTCTCCAAAACCGGCGATTCCAGGTTCGAGTCCTGGCTGCCCCGCTTTCAAGAACGCAAGTAACCGCAACTCGCGGCCAACGCGTCTGTTCAACTCCTAGACATGGCAGGCATGCTCGAAAACCGCTTCGCAGCCTCACTCGTCGCGCTGGTCGCGATGGCGCTTCTTGCGCTGGCGCTTCTCGGTCCCTCGGCCGACCCGGCAGCAGCGGCGAAGTGCCCGAAGGCCGAAGCGCTGCCCGGGGATGCGAGCAAGGAGCAACTCGCCGAGGCGATCCAGTGTCTGATCGGCAAGGAGCGGAGGAAGGCGGACCTCAAGAAGCTCGACGCGGTCGGCTCGCTGACGCGCGTCGCCGAGAAGCACACGAAGGTGATGATCGAGGAGGACTGCCTGGACCATCGGTGCGACGGAGAGAAGTCGCTCGAGGATCGCATCGTGAACTCGGGCTATCCAATCCCCGGCGGTCGCTACGGGTTCGGCGAGGTGACCGGCTGCTCGCGTACGCCGCAGGCGATGGTCAACGCGTGGATGGACAGCCGTGTCCACCGCAAGCGGATTTTGGGCAAGGACTACCGCGACGTGGGGATCGGAGCCGGCAAGGGCAAGCCCGATGTTCGGCACTGCAACGACGGGCGCCCGCGCGGCGTCTACACCGTGATCTTCGGCTGGCGCCGAGGCTAGACCGGTACATACGTCCAACTCTTCCGGCCTCTCGTTGAGGGGGCCCGCCACGCATCCGATCGGGAGTGCATGGCAATCGGATTCGATCAAGCACGCCGTCTTGCCCTCTTTGCCGTCATCGTGGGCTTCGCTGCCCTGCTCTTCTGCGCAGGCCCTGGCGCCCAGAGCGCCAGCGCGGCCGGCCCGTGCAACAAGTGGGGCGACAAGGAGTCGACCCAGATAACGAAGGGCCATGCCCGCAAGGCGATCCTCTGTCTCGTCAACCGGGAGCGGCACGCGCGCAACCTGCCGAAGCTCGACCGCGACAGGAAGCTTCAGCGCGCGTCGCAGAACCACAACGACTACATGCAGAACCACCGCTGCTTCAGCCACCAGTGCTCAGGCGAGCCTTCCCTGACCGGGCGCCTGCAGCGGGTCGGGTGGCTGACCGGAGGCCTGAACGCGTGGACCTACGGCGAGAACATCGCCTGGGGGTCGGGGCGGTACGGGACGCCGAGGAGCCTCGTGAAAGCCTGGATGAACAGCTCCGGGCACCGCGCCAACATCCTGAGCAGCCGATTCGACGAGATGGGCGTCGGCTACTCCAAGGGCACCATCTCCAAGAAGAGCGCAAACGGCGCGGTCGTCACGACCGACTTCGGCTGGAAGGTCGGCTGACGCGTTCCGGCCTCCGTCCAGCCACCTGGGCTAGGCGCCACCGGGGCTATATTCGGTCGGCGCGCGGGTGAGGTGTAACTGGCTGCATGCGACCCTTCCAAGGTTGAGGCAACGGGTTCGAGTCTCGTCACCCGCTCTCTTCCACGTCGTTGCCCTCGAGCGACTTAACAGGTAGCGAATGCTCCTCCGCCGCATCGAGGTTCGGCGCCGGTGGCAGTTCGCGCACGCCACTTCGCACTTCTTGATCTCTTCGAGGATGGTCGGCCAGCGCCGTGACTCGAAACCTTGGGCGATCTCGAAGAGCTTGTCCCCCCGAAGTGATCGAATTCCAGGACGACCGGGTCGCCCTCCCCGCAGTCCACGCAAGGATGCTCGCAGATACTCGATAACAAGTATCTCGTTCGCCGCCGCGTTCCCGTTCGCCTCTACATGCGCGCATTCTCGATGTAACGCGCCTTGTTCGCCTCGTAATGCGCTTGCCTTATACGCGGAGCGACAGGGCCGGCAGTAGTTGTCACGCTGATTCCTCGCGCGTCGGCGCCAGGCAAAATCCTCCGCTGGCTTGGACAGCTCCGCACCGATAGCACTCTCCGATCGGACTTCCGTCTCGCGACTGCACGAACATATGTTCGCGTAAGCACCGGACGGAAACCACCTACAATCGCCCCAGTAACGGGGCGTGGCGCAGTCTGGTAGCGCACTCGGCTGGGGGCCGAGCGGTCGCTGGTTCAAATCAGGCGCCGTCGAGGTCGGCTACCGGTCTCGTCTTTGCCCGCTTCCGCGCTGAGCTCAGGCGCCGAGGACCCGAAGGACCTCGGGCACGCTGGTGATGCCCAGGCGAACCTTTTCAAGGCCGTCGGCGCGCATCCGGCGCATCCCGCCCGCAGCGGCGGCGTCAGCGATATCGGTGCTGGACCCCCGCTTCAGGATGAGAGCGCCGATCTCGTCAGTGACCATCATCACCTCGTAGATCCCGATCCTCCCCTTGAAGCCCGACCCGTTGCAGCGCACGCAGCCCTCGGGCTTGAACCCATCGACGTCGACCGCTGCAGTGTCGAAGCCGCTTCGCCTGAGCTCTTCTACCGAGATCCTTAGCGGGGCCTTGCAATCGTCACAAAGACGGCGTGCGAGGCGCTGCCCGATCACGCAGTGGATGCCGGATGCGATCAAGAAGGGCTCGATGCCCATCTCGACCAGGCGCGCAGGTGCGGTTGGGGCGTCGCCGGTGTGGAGGGTCGAGAGAATGAGGTGCCCGGTCAACGCCGACTCGATGGCCGTTTGCGCAGTCTCGCGATCGCGAATCTCACCGACCATCAAGATGTCCGGATCGGCACGGACAATCGAGCGCAAGCCGGAGGCGAAGTTCACCCCAGCCTTGGGATTGACCTGAATCTGCTTTACGCCGGCAAGCTCGTACTCGACCGGATCCTCGATTGCGATCAGTGTCTTCTCAGACGTGTTGATCGCGTTCAGGATCGCGTAGAGAGTCGTCGTCTTCCCCGAGCCGGTCGGGCCCGTGACCAGGACTGCGCCATGGGTCCGATTGACCGACTCAGATACCAACTTGCCGTCCTGCTCGCTCATCCCAAGCTCGTCCAGCTCGAGGATGATGCGGCTCTTGTCGAGGATCCTCAACACGGCCGACTCTCCACGCAACACCGGCAAGATCGCGACCCGGATGTCGACGAAACGCCCATCCACCGTCACCCCGATGCGCCCATCCTGAGGCGCCCGGCGTTCAGCGATATCCAGCTCGGCCATGATCTTGATGCGCGAGATGAGCCCGGCACTCAGGCGGCGTGGCGCCGACGCCGAGTCGATCACGACTCCGTCGATGCGATACCGGACCCGGAGGTCGCCGGCGCTGGGGTCTAGGTGCACATCTGAGGCTCCGCGGCATACAGCGTCGGCGATGATCGAGTGCAAAAGCTTGACGACCGGCCCGTCGTCCGCCGAGGCCTCGAGCTCGAATCCAGTCGTCTCTTCCTCCGCCTCCTCAACGCCTATTTCCACCTCTTGGACGGAGTGCGCGCGCTGCGAGAGCTGGACCATGAGGGCTTCGATGTCCTCCGGGGAGGCGACTACCGGAGTGACCTTCCGGCCGGTAGCAAGTCCCACGTTGTCGAGGCCGAGCAAGTTCGAGGGGTTAGCCGTTACTACGAGGAGGGTGTGCTCGTCGACGAACGCGATCGGGATCGCGTTGTACCGGCGGACGTCATCGTTGCTGATCAGATTCGCTGCGCCGTAGTCGACCTCGAAGTGGCTCAGGTCGACGTATTCCATGCGGTTTCGCTCAGCAAGGGCCCTCGCGAGCTGGCTCGAGTCGATGACCTTGCTCTCGACTAGTGCCTGCCCGATCGGTCGCCCGTCCTCGCGTGCGAGCGCGACGGTCGCCTCGACCACGCCGCGTTCGGCGAACCCAAACTCGACCAAGATGTCGCCCAGCCGTCGGGTCGGCCGAGTGAGGCCGTGATTCCCTCCCGCGATCGTCGTACTGTCAGTTGACTGCTGCACCGCCACTTGTATCGGTAGAACGCGCGCCACGCTTGATTCGTGCCGTGCCGCCTACAATCGCCCGAGTCACGGGGCGTGGCGCAGTCTGGTAGCGCACTCGGCTGGGGGCCGAGCGGTCGCTGGTTCAAATCCAGTCGCCCCGATATTTCCGGATCGGTGATGGGGGTGCACACCAAGGCCGTCAATCGCGCCTCACTACCTCCCACGGGCAAGCAAACCCGTTTCGTCGTGCTTCTGATCGAGGCCCCTCGCCGGTATCGGCTCCATCCCTTGACATTCCCCGGGAGGTGTGTATGGTTCCCGAACTGCGTTCGACATTATCGAATGCAAATCAAGAGGAGGAGTAGGAGAGAATGGAACACTCACTCGGACAACGCTCGATGGCCGAAGGACTCGGTACCGCGTTGCTCGTGCTCGTCGGCCCGGGCTCGGTGGTCGCAACTTTGAAGCTTGGCGGTGATGCCGCATTCACGGGGGCCGATCTCCTTGGGATCTCGTTTGCCTTCGGACTGGTGATCGCAGCGATGGTCTATTCCATCGGGAAGGTCTCCGGCTGCCACATCAACCCGGCGGTCACATTCGCGCTCGCGACCACAAAGCGGTTCCCGTGGCGCGAGGTGCCTGCGTACATGACGGCCCAGGTGGTCGGCGCAGTCGTTGGAGCCCTTGCGATCTGGGCCTTGTTCGCCCAGGGCGGAATCGACCTCGGAATGGGTCAGACCTCGTTCGACGAGAGCACGACCAGTTGGGGCTCGGCGATCTTCGCGGAGGGGATCGGAACGTTCATCCTGATGTTCACGATCCTCGGGATCGTCGACAAGCGTTCTCCGGGTGACTTCGCCGGCCTTATCATCGGCGGCGTCGTCGTAGCGATCATCATGATCGTTGGCCCGCTTACCGGCGCATCGCTGAATCCCGCCAGGGCATTCGGCCCAGAGCTGGTCTCGGCGATTGGCGACGGAGCGACGTTCTGGAACCAGTTGTTCCCCGTTTACATCCTCCCCGGACTCGTGGGTGCGGCCCTGGCCGCCTTTGCCTACGACTTCCTGGCTACCCCGCGGATCGTCGAGAGGCCGATCGCGGACGCAGTCACCCATCCCGACCCTGGCGCCGTGAACGGCGCCGATGGCGCCCGCGACCAGGTCGCGGCGACCAAGTAAGGAGAATCAGATGAGCACGACAGTGGCAGCGCCCATGAAGAAGTTCCTCAACGACCCCGAGGCGATCGTCGACGAGTCCGTCGCCGGGCTGGCGGCAGCGCACGGAGACCTGCTGCGGTACGACGCCGAGGCAAAGATCATCGTGCGAACGGATGCACCGGTCAAGGACAAGGTTGCACTCGTCTCGGGTGGAGGGTCGGGGCACGAGCCGCTTCACGGCGGATTCGTCGGACCGGGAATGCTGGACGCGGCCTGTCCGGGCGCAGTGTTCACGTCGCCCGTCCCAGATCAGATGCTGGCAGCAACCAAAGCGGTTGACAGTGGTGCCGGCGTAGTCCACCTGGTCAAGAACTACACCGGGGACGTGATGAACTTCAAGCTCGCCGCAGAGGATGCGGCGGATGAAGGCATCGAGGTCGAGTCGGTTTTGCTCGACGACGACGTTGCGGTTCAGGATTCGCTCTACACCGCAGGGCGTCGGGGCGTCGGGGCAACCGTCCTCGCCGAGAAGATCGCGGGCGCTGCCGCCGAGAAGGGCGACGATCTGGCGACGGTCGCCAGAATCGCCCGCCTGGTCAACGACAAGGCCCGCTCGTTCGGGATCGCACTGTCGTCGTGCATCCCGCCCGCAGGAGGGGAGCCGATTTTCGACCTCCCCGAAGGCGAGATGGAAGTGGGAATCGGCATCCACGGAGAGCCCGGACGCCGGCGTGAGCCGCTTGCGAGCGCTCGCGAAATCGCCGCGATCATGGTCGATGCGGTCGTCTCGGATCTCAAGCCGGCTGACGGCGCGAAGGTGCTGCCGTTCGTCAACGGGATGGGTGGCACTCCGCAGCTCGAGCTCTATCTCCTTTACGGAGAGGTGGAGAACGCGTTGAAGGAGGCCGGTCTCGAGCCCGTCCGCCGGCTCGTCGGCAGCTACATCACATCCCTCGAGATGGCCGGCGCGTCGCTCACGCTGCTCGAGCTGGATGACGAGCTGACCACTCTGTGGGATGCTCCCGTCAAGACAGCGGCCCTCCGCTGGGGGGTCTGAGGACGAATGGTCACCGAGTCGGTCGTGAACAGCAAGACGATCTCCAACTGGATGAGCGAAAGCGCAACGTCTGTTAGCGCTCAATGCGACTACCTCACGCAGCTGGACAGCGCCATCGGCGATGGCGACCACGGGCTCAACATGAGGCGTGGGTTCGACTCGGTGACCAAGGCGCTGGCCGGGCAGGACGATTCGCTCCCGCCCGGCCGGCTTCTGATCGTGGCCGGCAAGACGCTGGTTTCGACGGTTGGCGGAGCCAGCGGCCCCCTGTGGGGCACGGCGCTGCGCCGTGCCGGTCGCTCGCTCGGCGACGGTAACGATTTCGACGCCGAGGAACTCGCTCGGGCGCTCGAGGCCGCGCTCGAGGGGGTGGTCGACCTGGGAGCCGCCACGCAGGGCGACAAGACGATGGTCGACGCGCTTGGCCCCGCGGTCGAGGGGCTGAATCACGCGGTCGAGGCTGAGCGGCCAATCGCGGTCGCCTTGACCGCTGCCGCCGAAGCCGCCGAAGAGGGAATGCGAGCGACGATTCCCATGCAGGCCCGCAAGGGCCGTGCGTCGTATCTGGGCGAGCGCTCTGTTGGGCATCAGGACCCAGGCGCGACCTCGACCGCGCTGATCCTGCGCGCGCTCGAGTCCGTCGTAGCAGCTGAGGCCTGAGCCATGGAACGAGCCCTTCAGGGGCTTCCCGCATCACCGGGCGTGGCCGTGGGCCGAGCCCGGGTCCTGGCAATGGCAAGCGTGGTTGATCGCGGAACCGTTCCGCATCACCAACGGCAATCCGAGGCCTTGGCCGCGGAGCAGGCGCTGGATGCTGCAGCCGCTGAGATCGAAGCGATTGCCGCGAGGCTCTGGCGGTCTGGGCAGACTCAGGAAGCCGAGATCGTCGAAACCGGTGTGCTCATCGCGCGTGACCCATCACTCCGCCGAGCAGCACTCGCCGCCGTCCATGAGCGTGGGGTCCCTGCCGCCGCGGCGATTCTCGACTCCGCGGAGGAGCAAGCGCAGATCGTCGCCGCGATCGACGACGCACGGCTCGCCGAACGGGCCGATGACATCCTGAGCCTGGGCCGACGTGCGGCGGGGTTGGTCGGGCGCTCCGCAGAGCCCGAGTCCCAGGACGCCGCCCGGGGGACGGGGTCGGTTCTCATCGGTACGGACCTGGGCCCAGCCGAGGTCGCGGAGCTTGACGCGGGGGTGACCGGAATCGCACTCGTTGGCGGAGGAGTGTCGGCCCATGCGGCAATCGTGGCCCGCTCGCTGGGGATCCCGATGGTCATCGGTGTGGGCGAGGAGCTTCTGTCGGTTGAGTCCGGCACCGACGTCGTCATCGACGGGAACAGTGGTGTCGCGATTCTTTCTCCAACTGCCGAACGGACTCAGGCGGCGTGGCTCGAGCTCGGTCGCCGCGCCGACCGCCGCGCGCGAGCGGTTGCCAGCCGCGACCTCCCGTCAGTTACGACCGATGGCCATGCGGTGCGTGTGCTTGCGAACGTTTCGGGGGCTGCAGAGCTGACCGTGGCGTTGGACGCCGGCGCCGAGGGCGTCGGCCTGCTGCGCACGGAGCTCGCTTTTCTGGAGTCGCCCGACTGGCCCACTGAGGCTGATCACAGAAATGTTCTGGCGCCCATCTTCGAAAAGCTCGAAGGCCGGCCGGCGACGGTGCGGGTCCTGGACTTCGGCGGCGACAAGACACCGCCATTCCTGTCGGGCGTGCAAGAGCGTGGAATCGAGTTGCTGCTCCGCCACGGCGACCACCTGTCGGCCCAGTTGCGGGCGATTCTGGCGAGCGCCGGGAGCTCGGAACTGCGCGTCCTGCTTCCGATGGTGGCCGGCGTCGCCCAGGTCGAGCATGTGCGGCTGGCGATACTCGAGGCGCTCGAAGCCGTTCCGGGTGCGCGCCGCCCCGGAATCGGCGCGATGATCGAGACCTCCGCCGGGGTCGAAGCCGCCGGTGAAATCGCCTCCGAGGTCGATTTCCTGAGCATCGGCACAAACGATCTGACGCATTCGATCCTCAACGCCGACCGGTTCTCACCGCAGGCGGCCCGCGCCCACGACCCTCATGTGCTGCGCGCCATTGCGACCGTGGTCGATGCAGCCAAGCAAGCCAGGGTGCCGGTTGAGATCTGCGGCGAGGCGGCATCCGACCCAATCGCCGGGCCTCTGTTGATCGGCTCCGGCATCGACGAAGTCAGCGTTGGCGCGGCCCGGGTCGGAGCGGTTCGCCGCTGGATCCGATCGCTCAGCTTCTCGGCGGTGAGCCAACTCGAGTCCAGGGCCCGAGCTCTCGAGACCGCTGACAGCGTCGAGCAGCTCGTGGCCGCCGTGTCGGAGCGGCTACTGCTCGACGAGCGAGCCGATGCAGACGGTGAGATTCTCGAGCGCCCGGTCGGCGTCGGAGCCGCTGGCGCTGAGGCGGAGCGTCGACCCACCCCTGGCACCTAGCGCGAGCACCGCAAGCAGGCTCTTTGCGTCCGCTTCACGGTCGGCCGCAGCCACGGTGATGTCGGCGTCGAACTGCATCGCCGCGCGAACGAAGTTGGCCGCCGGCCGAGCGTGCAGGTCGACCTCGCCTGGCAACTCGACCACGGTCTCAAAGCTTTCTGGCACCGCGCGCTCCTTCCGCCGCTTCAATGACGCCGTCGATCGGGATTCCTGCGGAGGCCGCGACTGCGGCCGCGAGGCTGCCTTCGACGAAGGGAGCGTCGACCAAACGGGCGTGTCCGTTCGCTGAACTCTCGAGCACGTGGCGGGTTGTCAAGACGGAACTGCCGAGATCGGCGAGCACAACTACCCCTCCGCCGTTGTCCGCGCGCCGCACTGCGTTTCGCACTTGGTCTTCATCGGTCCCGAGACCCCCCGTGGGGTCCCCACCCGCTGCAATGATGTCCACATCGGGGCCAGCCATCTGGGCAGCGAGCTCGGCTAGTCCCGTGGCCAGTGCCGCGCTGTGGGAAACAAGCACGATTCCAACCAAGTTGGATGAGTCTTCCGCCATCGGGGTAGTCTACATCATCGAAGGTCATTCGACAATGCCGAATCCAAACAAGCCAGAATCGACTCCGGAGCCTGGGCCCGGCAGGAAGAAAGGGACGATCCAGTCGGTCGATCGGGCCGCTCGGATCCTCCGCGCCCTGGCAAGCGGACCCAGGCGGCTTGGCGTGAGCGAACTAGCCGACCGGCTGGGAATCACACGCCCGACTGTCCACGGTCTGCTTCAGACGCTGCAGGCGCACGGCTTCGTCGAGCAGGATCACGAGTCCGAGAAGTACCAACTCGGACCCGGGCTCCTTCATCTCGGCAACTCCTACCTGGATCTCAACGAGCTCCGCAGCCGGTCGATCGTCCACGCCGAGCGGCTCTCCGAGCGCACCTCGGCGGCGGTCCGGGTTGGGGTCATGCACGGCCCGGCCGTGGTGGTCGTGCATCACGTGTTTCGCCCAGACGCCGCCTTTCAGGTACTCGAGGTCGGAGCCGAGCTCCCGGTTCACGCGAGCGCGCTGGGCAAGGCGATGCTTGCTTACGCGCCGAGAGACGTGGTCAACGACATGGTGGCTGAGGGGCTGCCCAAGCTGACGGGGCGAACGCTGCCCGCAAAAGGCCTTCGTGACGAGTTCAAGGCTGTGCGGGAGTCCGGAATAGCGCGCGAGCGTGACGAAGCGGTGTTGGGCGAGTCGAGTCTCGCGGGTGCCATCTTCGATCGGTCGGGCGCGGCCGTCGGCGCCATCGGCGTCGTTGGCGAAACCGAGACGGTCATGCCGCGCGGCCCGTCCAAGGGGCTTCGGGTCGCGGTGGCCGACGCAGCTCGTGGAATCTCCCGTGAGCTGGGTGCTCGCCGCTGGCCGATCGCTACAGACCAGGAAGGCTCCTGAAGGCCGCCCCCGGGCGAGACGCGAGGCTTGTCAGGCTCCGCTCATTAAGTTGACCGTGCTCCTGGCGAGGAGTAGGGTCCTCGCATGGGGTGGAAAGGGGTCATCGCGTTAGCGGCGACGGCCTGTTGCTTGAGTCTGCCCGCGCAAGCGAACGGCGGTTTCGACGATGTTTCCTTCTCGAACGAGGTTGAGATCATCGCCTTCGCCTTTGATGGCGGAGGTGACAGCGCCGTCCAAGACCCGGCGACACAATCCGACTTCGATCTCTTCGACGAGACCGTCGAGAAGTCCGACTCAAATCGGGACAGCGGCCGGCGCGGGCGGTCGAAGGTCATTCACAAGTCGCAAGTAGTGCGCGACGGGAACACCACCCTGGGGTTCGACTCTGAAGCCAAGCTGACTGCTTCGAGCCGCGATCCTCAGCCGAGCGACTCTTTCGTCCCGTTCGGCCGGGGCACATCCGAGCTGACCGTCGAGTTCGAGATCGCCGAACCTACGACATACACGTTCAACGGCGGCCTCTCAACTTCGACGGATTTGCCCACCGCCCGCCGTGACGGCCGCCAGCGCGGCCAGACCGGATGCACCCGGATCGTCGTCACTTCTCCGAACGGGAGCATCTATCGCGCCGATTCGCCCAGTATCTGCGGATCGGAGACCTCAGTCGACATCGACGAGGCGGGCGAGCTACAACCGGGCACCCACTCCCTGACTGTCACCGCTCAGGCAACCTCCGGCCAAATCGAAGACACCCCGTCCGCTCTTGCCCTGTACGACGTGAGCCTTCGCTTCTGCACCATCACGGTTCAGGCGGAGACCACGAACGGCACCGAGGGGGATGACGTGATCTGCGGGACCGAGGAAGACGACACGATCCTTGGCCACGGCGGCAGCGACCGCATCTTCGGCTTCGGCGGCGCTGACACGCTTGAAGGAGGCGCGGCTGACGACGACATCGATGGCGGCGACGGCGACGACAAGCGGATTTATGGCGGGCCTGGAGACGACACGATCGCCGGTGGGGTTGGCGACGACGGCGAGGAATCGTTTGCGTCTGTTATCAGCAACGTCGTCGCTGGGGGGCCCGGCAACGACGAGATCAACGGAGGGCCTGGACTTGACGTTCTCGTTGGGCGCTGTGGCGGGGAAGAGGCAACCGTCTGCCCCGCGGATCCGGTGCTGCTCGGCGAGTTGGACGACGACAACCTGATCGGAGGCGACGACAACGACGTTCTCAGGGGCGACGCAGGTGTCAACTTCATCGAGGCCGGAGATGGAAACGACGTCGCGTTCGCCGGCGACTCGGGAGACACGCTGATCATGGGCGACGGCCAGGACGGCGCGCAGGGAGGCAACGGAAACGACAGGATCGAAGGCGGGGCGGGGAACGATGGCGACGATCTCTTCGCGGGGAACCTCTTCGGCGGCGGCGGGAACGATTGCCTGATCGGCGGTCGCGGGCGAGACGACCTCGACGGAGTAGGCGGCAACGACACCTTCATCGCGAAGGACAACAAGAAGGACAAGGTTGACGGCGGGCCTGGCCCGGACCGCGGCAAGTTCGATCCCCAGGACAACGTCAGCTCAGTCGCAAACAAGGCGTTCGGCGGATCGTGCTGAGCTCGCGTCTGACGGCGAAGACCCTGACAATCCGTCTAGAGAAGCTCCGCACGACCTGCCGACTCGGCGCTCACTCCTGGGATACGTTGACTGACGACGGCGGGGCTTAGGCATCGCTGGGGGATGAATGAGGTTGCCGACAAGGACGCTGGCGATGTCGCTCTGGAGAGCGTCACGAAGCGGTTCGGCTCGACATTGGCGGTCGATTCGATCGAGCTCCGCGTTCAGCCGGGTGAATTCGTCTCGCTACTCGGCCCGTCCGGCTGCGGCAAGACGACAACGCTTCGGCTGATCGCCGGCTTCGAGCAACCCGACGCGGGGCGGATCCAGATCGGCAACGAGGACGTCGAGGGCAAGCCGCCCTACCGTCGCGACGTCAACACCGTCTTTCAGTCATACGCGCTCTTCCCGCACCTCCGGGTGATCGACAACGTTGCATACGGACTTCGCCACCGCGGTCTCGACAAGCCGGAGCGCGAGCAGCGCGCCCGCGAGATGCTCGAGCTCGTCCACCTCAAAGATGTCGAGGGACGAAAGCCGAGCGAGCTGTCGGGCGGGCAGCAGCAGCGAGTCGCGCTTGCACGCGCGCTGGTCATGAACCCCAAGGTCCTATTGCTCGACGAGCCGCTCGGCGCCCTCGACCTCAGCGTTCGAAAGCAGCTCCAGATCGAGCTCAAGCGGATCCAGTCCGAGGTCGGCGTGACCTTCGTCTATGTCACGCACGATCAGGACGAGGCCCTGGCGATGTCCGACCGGGTTGCGGTCATGAACGAGGGCCGGATCGAGCAGATCGGCACGCCGGGCGAGATCTACGACAGGCCACAGTCCGAGTTCGTCGCCTCGTTCATCGGCGACACGAACCTCATTCGCCGAAATGGCGCCACGATTGCCGTCCGCGCGGAGCGGATGGACGTTGCTCGGGAGAAACGGGGCCCGGGCACGTGGCTGGAGGGGGACGTGGTCGCGACGATGGTGGTGGGTGCGGCCGTCCAGTGCGTGGTCCGGGCCGACGACGGTCAGGACCTGCTGGTCAGAAAGCAACGTGAGAGTGGAAGCGGAGAGGCAGAGACGCTGCGGGAGGGGGAGCGTGTCGTCGTCGGGTGGACCGACGACGCCGCGCTAATTCTCGCCAGCCCAACCGAAGGAGCACCGACGTGACCGACTACACCAAATTGGTCCTCGACCAGAAATACAGCCGGCGCGGCTTCATCGCCGCGGCCGGGGCAAGCGCGTTCCTCGCCGCCTGCGGCGGGTCGACGGACAGCAGCTCCGATGAGCCTGCGGGGACGGCCGAAGGAGGCGCTGCGACTGGCGACCTCCTCTATTACAACTGGGTCGACTATGTGAACCCCGAGACGTACAAGACGTTCGCCGCCGACACGGATGTATCCGTCAAGAAGGACTTCTATGAGTCGAACGAGGAGTTGCAGGCCAAGCTGCAAGCGGGCGCACGCGGCTTCGACTTGATCGTCCCGACCGGCTACATGGTCCAGATCCTGGCCGAGGCGGACCTCCTGCAGGAACTGGATCACGCGGAAATGCCGAACGTCGACAAGAACATCGACCCGAAGTTCACTGGCCTTCCGTACGACCCGGACGACAAGTACTCGGTGCCCAAGGACTGGGGAACGACGGGATTCATCTACCGCACCGACATGGTCAAGGAGAACCCCACGAGCTGGAGCGATTTCTTCGAGCTGGCCAAGGGGCCGTACTCCGGCCAGGTGATGGTTCTCGACGGGATCCCGGAAGTGATCGGATCCACCGCCGTGATGCTCGGCTACTCCTACAACACGGATGACGAGGCCGAGCTCGACGAGGTCAAGAACGAGCTGGTCGAGCTCAAGCCGCACATCCAGGCGATCACCTCGACCAACTACAAGCAGTCGATGATCGCGGGCAAGACCGCGATGGCGCTGGGCTGGAACGGCGACGGTGCCGCGGTCGCCGCTGAGGTGCCCGCGGAGTACGTGATCGCCGAGGAAGGCGGCGAGTTCTGGGTCGACGCCTACTCGATCCCGGTCGGAGCAGAGAACCCGGCCGCCGCGTACGCGTGGATCGACTACGTCTACGACCCGGCCCACAACGCGGTCGAGACCGAGTACACGTACTACGGCTCGCCTCTTCAGCGCGAGCTCCTCGAGGGCGAGATCGACGCGAAGGTGCTCGCCAACGAGGACGTGTTCCCTCCCGACGACGTGCTCGCCAAGCTCGAGCCCAACACCGTCACGCCCGAGGGAACGAAGATCCGCGACCGCATCTGGACCGAGTTCAAGGCCGCCTAGCGATTGGCATCTGAGCCTCCCGCCACGCCGACGCGCCCGCGGAAGGGATCCGCGGGCGCGGGCGGACCGCGGTACCCCGGCTGGCTGGCGCTACCGGCGGTGCTCTGGTATGCCCTCTTCTTCCTCGCTCCACTGGGGATCCTGGCGCTTTTCAGCGTCTCCGAGCGAGTGGGATTCTCCGAGGTCGCCTACAACTTCAACCTCGAGAACTTCAGTGACCTAGTCGATCCGCTCTACGGGAAGATCTTCCTTCGCACCTTGGAGCTCGCCGCCGTCGGCACCCTCCTGACGCTGCTGATCGGGTTTCCGCTTGCCTACTACATCGCCCGATGGGGTCGCAGGAAGTCACTCCTCCTGCTGCTGATCATCGTCCCGTTCTGGACCAGCATGCTCATCCGTACCTACGCGTGGCTGATCCTGCTCGATCCCGGCTTCGCGACGTTCGACGTGCTCCGCTGGCTGCACCTGGCCGGCGAGAATCCGGAGGTCCTCTTCACCAGCAAGGCCGTCTACATCGGGGTCGTCTACACCTACCTCCCGCTGATGGTCCTGCCGATCTATGCGGCCCTCGAGCGAATGGATTGGTCTTTGGTCGAAGCTGCTCAGGACCTTGGCGACGGCCCTGTGACCGCATTTCGCCGCATCACGCTTCCGCTCGCAGGCCCCGGCATCGTCGCGGGCTCCCTCCTCGTCTTCATCCCGATGCTCGGCGAGTACCTGAACCCGGTCATTCTCGGCGGAGACAAGACCATCTACGTCGGGAACCTGATCGGCCAGCAGTTCCTCGATTCGAGGGACTGGCCGTTCGGGTCGGCGATGGCCATGGTCGTCATTGCCGTGATGACGGTCGTCGTCCTGCTCTACGTCCGGCTGGTCTCAAGGAGTCAGCGACATGCGAGCTAAACGCTTTTTCGCCGTCTACGCGGCGATTGCCTACGCGTTCCTCTACATCCCCATCGTCGTCGTGGTGGTCCTCGCTTTCAACAGCGGGCGGCAGGTCCTGAACTGGGAGGGGTTCTCGACGAAGTGGTTCGGAGAAGCGCTCCGCGACCCGACCATCACGGAGCCGCTCCGCAACAGCCTGGTGGTCGCCGTAGGCACGGCGGTGATCGCGTGCGTCGTCGGCACGGCCCTCGCCCTGGCCCTGTCGCGGATGCGTCCGCGGGTGCGCGCGCCGGTGGACGCGGTGGTCTACATGACTCTTGTCACCCCTGAGATCGTGTTCGGCATCTCGGCGCTGATCCTCTTCGTCCAGGCCGGGATCCCGCTCGGCCTCAACACGATCCTCGTCGCTCATGCCGTGTTCAACATCTCGGTCGTCACCTTGATCGTCAGAGCGCGCTTCGTGGGGATGAGCGCAGATCTTGAGGAGGCCTCCTACGACCTGGGCGTCCCTCCGCTCAAGACCTTCTGGCGAGTGACGCTGCCCCGGCTGTCGCCGGCAATCTTCGCCGGCGGCCTCCTCGCTTTCACCTTTTCCTTCGACGACTTCCTGACTTCATTCTTCGTCTCGGGCGCGGGCTCGCCGACGCTTCCGCTTCGCATCTTCTCCTCTCTTCGCTTCGGGGTCTCGCCGGTGATCAACGCGACGGCGGTGATGATCCTCGCGTTGACGCTTGCCGCCGTCATCGTCGCGTACGTCGTCCTCCGTCGGAGCTCCGGCCAGCGGGCGGGGGACATCCCAACCCTTCCGGCGTAGCGCTAGAGAGACTCGATCAGGTCGGCGGCGCGCTCCGTACCCGGCACAGCCCGAATGCGCCGGGACACGCGATCGAGGCGCTCGTGGAGCGGCCGGTCGTCCAGTAGCTTCCCGATCGCTTCGACCAGCTCGGCGGGCTCGTGCCCATAGGTGTCGAGCCGCGTTCCAAAGCCGGTCTCGTCGATGCGCTGGGCGTTGTCGTACTGATCCCAGAAGAGCGGCAGCAACACCATCGGCTTTCCGAAGTGGAGGCATTCGGTGACCGTGTTGTTGCCACCGTGGGTGATGACCAGATCGACCTGCGGCAGTATCGAGGCCTGCGGCAGGAACTCCTCGCCGGTCATGTTCGGCGCCAGTTCCAACTCGGCGTGCTGGGGCCCCATCGAAACGACCACGCGATAAGGCGCTTCCGCGAGCGTGGCGATCAGGCTTCGCATCAACCCGACGTCGGCAGAGCCAAGCGAGCCGAGGCTGAGATAGACCAGGGGTTCATCGCCGGACGCAATCGAGTCGGGCGGCGACCAATCGGCGTCGGTCGTGCGAACGCTGGACTCGACGTTGTGCCAGGTCTCCGAGAGGGGGCTTTCGCGCGCGTAATCGACCTCGGACGGATAAAGCCAGATGTTCGCCCAGGGAGAGGTGTGCATGAACTCGAGATCCTCAAGCGGCGGCGCACCCTTCTGGCGGCAGAACTCGTCGAACTCCAGTTGCGGCGGCCCTAGAACACGGGCGTACTCCTCCCGGTAGGCGGCCCAGCCCGAGCGGTCTGCGATCGGATAGCCAGAGAAGGGGGGAGGGACCGCCGGGTCCTTGATCTCGGCCGGGTTGCAGGAGACGATGCGGACCCACGGCCGGCCCGACGCGGGAAGAGCAGGAAACGAGACCACGTTGTCCTCGACGATGACGTCCGGCTTGACCTCGTCGAGTATCTCGACGAGACGGTCGTCGACGTGCCGAGCGCCATCGCACAGCGCTTGGAAGGTCGGCGCGATGAACCCCTCCAGCTGCTCGATAGTCGGCTTGCGAAAAACGGGAGCCGTGTCGCGGATGAAGTCCTTCCAGAACTGCCCCGGGTCCTCGGCCTCGTCGGAGGGCGGAGTGAGCCTCATCAGCCGCTCCTCGAATCCCTTCTCGGCGAGAGTGCCCTCGAACGACTCTTCCGCGATGAAGACCACCCGGTGCCCTCGCCGTCGCAGCACGTGGCCGATTCCGACGCAGTTGTTGGTGGGGCCGTACGCGCTCTCGGGGAAAAAGACGACCGTCTTCACTTCGGGCACCGTACTCCGACTCGGCGAGCGGGGCAGATAGGCACGCGGGTGAGGCGTGGGTCGAATAACTCCCGGATACCGGGAAGAAGTCGCCCCACGGGGCCTTGCGCCGCTCTGGCAAGTCCGGGTCGGGCGCCTGGCACCCCCTCCGATCGGAGGGTTTGAGGTAACCCGGGCGGCCCAGTGGGGATAGGGGTGATATCGAGCCACGGACGGCAACCGAACGCGACCAGGCGATCGACATCCTCGTCGACCTCCTCGGCGACAGGCACGGCACCCTGCCTCCGGGCGAGTTCTTCGACCGGCTGTGCGCCGCCGTCTGCCGGCTCACACGCCTGAAGCGCGCGGCGCTCCTCCTCTACGACGACGCCTACCGCTCCGTCCGCGTTGCCGGTTCGCATCGCGTCGACCCGAGCCTCCTGAGGCGGCTCGAAGGCACGCTCAACGAGACTCCCATCGCCCAGCGGGCGCTCGAGGACGACGATGTGATCGTCCTGAGCGGCGACATCTACGAGCACGTCCCGCAGCGCTTCCACGGAGTGGTTGCGACCGAGGCGATCGCCTGCGTGCCGGTCGCGATGAGCGGCCGCTGGCTGGGCGTCATCTTCGCCGACCAGGACGGCGAGCCGTTCGAGCTCGAAGAGTGGGAGCGCCTTCCCCTTCGCACCCTGGGCCGGACCGCGGCCCTCGTGGCCGGAATCGACGGCGCGGCGCGCGAGCGCGAGCGCGCCAACCGCCTCGACGAGCGCATCGCGCTCACCCGCGAGCTTCACGAGCAGGTGATCCAGCGCCTATTCGCGCTGTCACTCGTCCTGGGCGCGGAGGGAGAGCTTGCCGCCGAGGACCGCGCCCGCGCCGACACCGAGCTCCAGTCCGTGCTGGGCGAGTTGCGCGGCGCCCTCGAACGCGGCCTGGTCCCGTCAGAACGGGAGACCAAGCTGACCCTCAGGCGGGTTCTCCGCAGGCTCCAGGAAGAGGACGCCCGGGTCAACGTCCGCTGGCAGAGCGCCGTGCGGGTACCGCGCCGCCTCGAGCCGCTGGCCCAGACGGTCCTCGCGGAGGCTCTGCGAAACGCCGCGAAGCATGCCGATCCCACGGAGATCGCGATCGAGGTGCTGAGGTCCGAGGGCACGCTCGCGTTCGAGATCACGAACGACGGCGTACCCACCGAGGCCAGGCAGAAGGCGAGCGGACTCGGCCTTCGCCTCGCCTCGATCGAGGCGCTGCAGCACGAGGGGGTCATCGAGTTCGGACCGCTCGACGGGGGGCGCTGGCGCCTGCGCCTCGTCTGCCCGACAGGAGAGAGCGATGGCGCCTGACGCAACGCGCATCCTCGTCGTCGACGACCATGACGTCGTCCACTGGGGCTTTCGACTGCTCCTCGAGCGCCAGAGCTGGGTCGAGAGCTGCGCGGCCGCGACGAACGGGAAGGACGCGCTCGTCGAGGCGGCCCGCACCAAGCCGCACGTCGCGCTCGTCGACCTCTTCCTCGCCGGCGAGTCGGGCGCGGAGATCGCCGAGGAGCTCCGCCGGGTCCATCCGGATCTGCGCATCCTTCTGATCTCGGGCGCGGGGAGGATCTCGCCCGCGGTCGCTCGCGCCGCCGGAGCGTCCGGCTTCGTCTCCAAGGACTGGGGCGCCGCCGACGTGGTCCGGGCCGTGCGCATGGTCGCCCTCGGCCAGGAGGTCTTCATCCAGACCACTGAGCAGGGCGAGGCCAACCTGACCCCCCGCGAGCGCGAGGTCGTCTCGCACATCTCGAAGGGCGAGACCAACGCTGAGATCGCAAAGGTCCTCTTCCTCTCGCCGCACACGGTCAAGGAGCACACCTCGGCCATCTACCGAAAGCTCGGGGTCCGCAACCGCGCCCAGGCCGTGAAGGCCGCTCAAAGGCACGGCCTGATCACCTAGATCACCCCCCGACTCTCCTCGCGTACCCCGCCGAACGGGGGGTCCGGGCCCTCGGATCACTCACCTTTCGTCCTCAACGGACAAGTATCGGGAGATGCCCGAGCGCAACAACACGGCCCTGCTCTTCCCCGGCCAGGGCAGCCACGAAGACGGCATGCGCGAGAAAGTCGCCGCAGCGCGCCCTGACCTCCTCGAGGAGGTGATCGGGCTCGTCGGCGAAGACCCCTTCGAGCGCGTCGCCGACGGCACCCGCTTCGCTCAGCCCGCGATCTACTGCGCGTCCCTCGCCGGCTGGGAGCGCCTGGGCAGGCCGCATCCGGCGGTCGCAGCCGGCCACTCCCTTGGCGAGCTCGCCGCGCTGGCCGCCGCGGGCGCCATGGACCACTCAGAAGGCCTGCGCCTTGCGGTTCGCCGCGGCAGCCTCATGCAGAAGGCGGCCGAGCGCGGGGGAGGGGGCATGCTCGCGGTCCTCGGCAGCCCGGAGTTGGCCATCGAGGTCGCTCGCACCGCTCACGTGACCGTCGCGAACGAAAACGCGCCCGACGAAACCATCCTCGCCGGCCCGCGCGACTCGCTCGAGCAGGCCCGCCGCGACGTCCGCGACCGCGGCGCACGCGCCATCCGCCTCCCCGTCAAGGGCGCCTTCCACTCTCCCGAGATGGAGCCGGCCCTGGACGGCTACCGCGAGGCGCTCGGCGAGATCGAGTTCTCCCAGCCCGACTTCCCGGTCATCTCATGTGTCAGCGCACGGCCTCTGCTCTGGCCGCGCCATGAGCTCGCCTCGGCGCTCGTCCTCCCGGTCCGCTGGCAGGACACGGTCCTCGCCCTGAAGCGCTATGGCATCGACGAGTGGGTCGAGACCGGGCCAGGCACCGTCCTCACCCGCTTGGTCAAGCGAAACCTCGAATCGCCGGAGCCTGCGCATGCGTGAGTCGGCGCCAATCCTCGAGCGCAGGTTCCCCGCCAGTGCCAACCGCCGGGCGGGAATCCTGAGCATCGCCGCCGCGATCCCACCGCGCGTCGTCGGCAACGACGCCGTCGCCGAGCAGTTGGGTATCTCGCCCGACTGGATCGTCGAGCGCACGGGCGTGCGCGAGCGCCACGTCCTCGGCCCCGACGAGTCGCTGCTCGACCTCACCCAGTCGGCCGCCGAGCGCGCGCTCGACGCTGCGGACGTCAGCGCCGAGTCACTCGACCAGATCCTCGTGGCCACGATGAGCCACGACCGCCTGACGCCGGCACTGGCACCGATGCTTGCCGACCGCCTCCGCGCGAGCGCGGGCGCCATGGACGTGAACGCTGCCTGCAGCGGCTTCATCGGGGCCCTCGCGCTCGCGTCCGGTCAGATCGAATCGGCACGGGCCGACCGCGTCCTGGTCGTCGGTGCCGAGCGGCTGTCTTCCCTTCTCGATCCATCCGACCGCTCGACCGCGGCCCTCTTCGGCGACGGCGCGGGCGCCGCCGTCGTCGGCCAGGCCGGGGGTGCGGGAATCGGCCCGTTCGTGCTCGGCAGCGACGGCTCCCTCTCGGAGCTGATCACAGCTGAGCGCGACGAGGCCGTGATCCACATGAAGGGGCAGGACACCTTCCGGGAGGCCGTAGACCGCATGGGGCGGGCGACGGTCGAGGCGGCCTTGGCCGCCGGCGTCGAGCTCGCCGAAATCGACCACTTCGTATTCCACCAGGCGAACGTGCGCATCCTCGCCGCCCTGACCAGGCGGCTCGGAATTGCTCCGGAGCGCGTCGCGGAGTGCATCTCGCGCTTCGGCAACACCTCGGCCGCGTCCATCCCGATCGCCCTTTGCGACGCCGCCGACGCCGGCTCCATCCGCACCGGCGACCGGGTGCTCATCGCCGGTTTCGGAGCGGGGCTCACCTGGGGCGCGACCGTCGTCGAATGGGAGGCGCGCGATGAGTCGTGAGCGCAACGGGACCCCCGAAGGCTGCGCGCTCGTCACCGGCGGGTCGCGAGGCATCGGCGCCGCCGTTGCCCGCGGGCTGGCCGAGGACGGCTGGACGGTGGCGATCAACTACCGCTCGGACTCCGATGGCGCCGCCGCGGTCGCGAAGGAGATCGCGGAGGCGGGCGGCACGGCCACCCTGGTGGAGGGAGACGTGCGCGACGCCGAGGCGCTGAACGAGGCTTTCACCTCGCTCGAATCCGAGCACGGGCCAGTCCTGGTTCTCGTGAACAACGCGGGAATCCGCGACGACGGCCTGTCCCCGCAGCTCGGCGACGACGCCTGGGAGCGCGTCGTGGACACGAACCTCTCGGCCGCGTTCCGGATGACTCGCCGGGCACTGAGGCCGATGCTCCGCGCCCGTTACGGGCGCATCGTGAACGTCGCCTCGATCGTCGGCCCGCGCGCCAACGCCGGGCAGGCCAACTACGCCGCCTCCAAGGCCGGGCTGATCGGGATGACCCGGACGGTTGCCGTGGAGGTCGCGCGCCGAAACGTCACCGTGAACGCGGTCGCCCCCGGCCTCGTCGAGACGAAGTTCACGGAGGACCTGAACGGCGATTCCCTCGGCGAGATCCCGGCCCGCCGCGCCGGGACCCCGGAAGAAGTCGCCGCCTGCATCCGCTTCCTCGCCTCGCCAGAGGCCAGCTACGTGACCGGAACCACGCTGACCGTCGACGGCGGACTCAGCGCCTGACAACCACGAAAGGAGCCACATGACGACCAAAGCAGAGACGGGCAACGTAGAGAAGGTGATCTTCGAAGGCCTCGAGGAGGTCGGCGCGGAGCCGAACGACATCTCCCGCGAGGCGGAGTTCGAGGCTCTCGACGTCGACTCGCTCGATCTGGTCGAGCTGGCTCAGATCGTCGAGGACGAGTTCGGCGTGCGGCTGGAAGGCGACGACCTGAAGGGCCTCACGACCGTCGGCCAGGTCATCGACCTCGTCGTGAAGAAAGCCGAATGACTCGTCGCGTCGTCATAACGGGTGTGGGCGCGGTCTCGCCGCTCGGCGTCGGCGCGGAAGCGCTGATCGACCGCTGGATCGCGGGCGAGTGCGGAATCGCGGACGGCGAGGGCCGCTGCGACGAGTTCGAGCCCACCGACCACATGAGCCGGAAGGAAGCCCGCCGGGCCGACCGCTTCACCCAGCTGGGCGTGGTCGCCGCCGATGAGGCGATCGAGCACGCCGGCCTTGACGCCGACGGAATCGACCGTGATCGCATCGGCTGCGTGATCGGCACCGGCATCGGCGGCCTCACCTCGCTCGAGCAGCAGGTCGGCGTGTTGAACGAGCGCGGCCCCGACGCCGTCTCGCCGCTCTCCGTGCCGCTCATGATGGGCAACGCCGCAGCCGCCGCGGTGGCGATGCGCCACTCGATCCACGGCCAGACCTTCGGCATCGTCTCAGCATGCGCGGCCGGCGCCCATTCGATCGGAGCCGCAAAGCGCATGATCGAAGCGGGAGACGCCGACGCCGTCGTCTGTGGCGGCGCCGAGGCGACGCTCACCCCGATCGCCATCGCCGCCTTCGGCTCGATGGCAGCCACCTCCAAGGAGGGCATCTCCCGCCCGTTCGATGCCCGTCGCGACGGTTTCGTGATGGGGGAGGGAGCGGGCGTCCTCGTGCTCGAGGACGCGGAGACGGCGGAGAGCCGGGGCGCTGAGGTGCTCGGCGAGCTCATCGGCTACGCCGCCACTTCCGATGCGCACCACCTCACCGCGCCCGACCCGTCCGGGAGGGCGGCGGCGCGCGCGGTCACGCTCGCGCTGGAAGACGCCGGGATCGAGGCCGGAGAGATCGACTACGTGAACGCGCACGGAACCTCGACCCCGCTCAACGACCGCTCGGAGACCGAGGCGCTCAAGCTGGCTTTGCCCCACGACGCAGGTCGCCTGCCCGTCTCATCGACCAAGTCCGCGATCGGGCACCTGCTCGGCGCCGCCGGCGCGGTGGAGGCGATCGCGACCCTGGGCGCGCTACGCCAGGGCGTCGCGCCGCCGACCCTCGGATACGGCGAGCCGGACGAAGGCCTCGACCTCGACTACGTCCCGAACGAGTCCCGGCCGCTCGACACGGCGTCCGGGAACGGCGGCGCTCGCCGCATCGCCGTCTCGAACTCGTTCGGTTTCGGCGGCCACAACGCGGTCCTCTGCATCTCGGCATGAGCTCGCTCGCGATAGCCCCACCCCGGGAGCGGCCGCCCCACTCGACGCCGCGCGAGCGCTTGGAGCTCCTTTGCGACCCCGGATCGTTCATGGCGATCCGCACGGGCGTGCGCTCGGATACCAGCGCGGCCGACGGCGACGGTGTCGTCGCGGGCGCGGGCGCCGTTGCCGGCCGGCCCATCTATTGCTATTCGCAGGACCCAGGCCACAAGGGCGGCTCGCTGGGCCGCTCCCACGCCGACTCGATCGTTCGGGCCATGCGGCTTGCGGGCGAGTCCGGGTCGCCGGTGGTGGGTCTGGTCGAATCCGGGGGTGCCCGCCTCCAGGACGGGCACGAGGCGCTCGCCGGCTACGGGCGGATCTTCCGCGAGAGCGTCGAGCTCTCCCGGCGCGTCCCCCAGATCTCGATCGTGACCGGCGTGTCCGCGGGAGGCGGCGCCTACTCGCCCGCTCTCACCGACTTCGTCGTCATGACCGAGGAGGCGCGGATGTTCCTCACCGGCCCGAAGGTCGTGCGCGACGCGCTGGGTGAGGACGTTGACATGGACGAGCTCGGCGGGCCGCGCGTGCACGGGCAGAACGGCGTCTGCCAGATCACCGCGGGCGACGTTCCCCATGCCATCGCACGGACGCGGGAGCTCCTGTCCTTCCTGCCTCAGCAGATCGGCGTCCCCGCCGACGAGACAGCGCCTGAGCTCGCGCGCGGCAGGCCCGACGCCCCCGTGCCCAGCGATCCGCGGCGCGTCTATGACGTGCGCGACGTGATCTCGAGCATCGCCGACGGCGGGCGATTCCTGGAGCTGGACGGGCGCTGGGCGCGCAACATGGTCACCGGCCTGGCGCGCGTCGACGGCCGCTCGGCCGGCGTGATCGCGAACCAGCCTCGGTGGCTTGGCGGAGTGATCGACTCCGACGCCGCCGAGAAGGGCGCGCTGTTCGTTGACCGCTGCTCCCGCCTGGGCATCCCGCTCGTCGTGCTCGTCGACACCCCGGGCTTCATGCCCGGCACGCGCCAGGAGGGCGCCGGCGTGATCCGCTACGGCGCCCAGCTCCTCCGCGCCTTCGCCGCTGCCGAGGTGCCGAAGGTGACGGTCATCCTCCGCAAGGCATACGGAGGCGCGGTCATCACCATGAACTCCCGCGACCTCGGCGCCGACATGGTCTTCGCTTGGCCTGGGGCCGAGATCGGGATCATGGCCGCTCGCCAGGCCGTCGGCATCACCGAGCGAAGGCGAATCGCGGCGGCTCCGGACCCCGCGGAGGCGAGGGATGACCTGGCGGACGACTACGCCGCCGAGCACCTGACCGCATCCGCGGCGGCGGTGTCCGGCTTCGTCGACGAGGTCATCGAGCCCGACTCGACGCGGACGCGCCTCGCCTGGGCGCTGTCCCACCTGGGAGGCAGCAGATGAACGCCTACGTCGCCCTCGGGGACAGCTTCACGGCGGGAACGGGCTGCGCGCCGGGCGAGCGGTGGCCCGACCTCCTGGCGGACGCGCTCGCGGGGCGCGACGGACTGATCTACGAGAACCTCGCCGAGCATGGCGCCACCAGCGCCGACGTGCGCAAGCAGGTGTGCCGCGCCATCCAGGTCGAGCCCGACCTCGTGACCGTCGTGTGCGGCGCGAACGACCTCCTCCTGCGAAGCGGCGATCCGGTCGAGTACTCACGCAACCTGAGCGCCATCCTGGGCGCTCTCGCCGACGCGCTGCCGAACGCGATGCTCGTGACGGCGACCGCCCCCGAGCACTGGGAGTTCCTGCCGCTCGGGCCGCGGACCCGCGCGCGTCTCGAGGACGACCTGGTCGCCCTCAACAAGACGACGCGTGCGGTAGCCGCCCTCCACGGCGCCGAGGTGCTGGATGTCGCCGGACACGAAGGTCTGTCCCGCGAGGAGAACTTCGCGGGCGACGGACTCCATCCGTCACCTCTCGGCCACCGGCGCGCCGCCGAGGGCTTTGCCGTCCTGCTGGCGGAGCGCTTCGGGCTCACCGTCCACGAGGAGTCGTTGCGATGAGCGCAGCCGACTTCACCCCGGGCGCCCGGATCACGGGCCGCGCACGCACCATCACCGAGTCCGACATCGTCTCGTTCGCAGCGGTGACGGGCGACTGGCACCCGCAACACGTCGACGCGGAGTGGGCGGCCCAGAGCCGCTTCGGGGAGCGGATCGCCCACGGCATGCTGGTCGTCTCGTACTCGATCGGCCTCATCGGCTTCGACCCGGAGCGCGTGGTCGCGCTGCGAGGGATCGACTCGCTCACCTTCAAGCGCCCCGTGAAGATCGGCGAGACGATCCACGTCGAGGCCGAGGTCGCAGACGTGCGTCCGATCGACGACGACCTCGAGCTGGTCGAGCTCCGCTGGAAGGTGCTCGGGGACGGCGACAACCTCGCGGTCCGCGCGCGCGTCACGATCGTTCACCGCCACGAAGCCGCAAGCCACCACCAGGTGCCAGGCACGGTGTCAGGCACCTCTCACGGTGGTCACGGAAGTGATACGCGCTCAGGTGGCGCTTCGGAGAGCCTCTACGGGGACCGGGTGCTGCTGTGAGCGGCCTCCTCGAAGGCAAGCGCATCCTGATCACGGGCGTCGTCAACCGCCATTCGATCGCGTACGCCATCGCCGAGGGCGCCCAGCGAGAGGGCGCCGAGGTGCTTCTGACCAGCTTCGGCCGGGTCCGCCGCATGACGGAGCGGGCGGCTCGCGGCCTGGAGCCGGCACCCGACGTGCTCGAGCTCGACGTCGACTCCGACGAGGACCTGGCGAACCTGCGTGAAGCCCTCGGGGCACGCTGGGGATCGGTCGACGGGGTGGTCCATGCCATCGCGTTCGCCCCGCCCGATGCGCTGGGAGGCGAGTTCCTGGACACGCCGCGAGCAAGCGCGATGCGGGCCTTCGAGACGAGCGCCTACTCACTTGGAGCGCTCTGCTCCGCTTTGGATCCGCTACTGGCGAGCCGCAACGGGTCGGGAGCCGGCGCCAGCATCGTTGGGCTCGACTTCGACGCGTCCGTCGCCTGGCCCGCCTACGACTGGATGGGGGTCGCGAAGGCGGGCCTCGAGTCCGTCTCGCGCTACCTGGCCCGCGACCTTGGCCAGAAGGGCGCGCGCGTGAACCTCGTCTCCGCTGGCCCCGTCGCGACGCCCGCCGCGGGCGGGATCCCCGGCTTCGACCAGCTGGCGGCGCACTGGAGCGACGCCGCTCCCCTCGGCTGGGACGAGCGCGACGCGGGAGCGGTCGCGGACGCCGTCCTCTTCCTGCTCTCAGACCTCTCCCGCGCGGTGAGCGGCGAGATCCTCCACGCGGACGGCGGCGCGCACGCGGTGGGCGCCGCGACCCCCGCGTAGCGAGACGGCGGCCGAAGCCGCCGTCTTTCGCGTCGCGTCGCGGGCAAGACGCGCCTTGATCGCGCGTTACTCGCCCCTCGCCGGACGGAGGTCCTCCTAGTTGGCCTCGTGCTCGACGTTCGAGGGGTCCTCGCCGGCTTCGCCGCTTGGCGGGCCGCCCGAAGTGGCGCCGCCCGTCTTCTCCGCAGCGTCGGCCGAATCCTCGCCCTCTTCCACGACGTTGCCCTCCGCAAGGTCCTCGCGTGGGCGCTCGTTCTCCTCCTCGACGCCCGATCCGTGCGCGTGAAGCGGTGTCTCGGGTGCTTCGTCGATCGCGTCGTTTCCTTCCTCGTCCGGCATGCGCTCCTCCTTCATCGGGAACCGAACGGATACCCGATGGAGTCCGGCTAACGCGCGCGCCCTCGCGTGACCGCGTCGGTCCCGAACTGCTCGCGCACGCGATCGATCGCCCGGTCCAGCGCCGGCGAGGAGCGCCCGATCGGAAGCTCGAGCTGGATCGACCCTCCGTCGCCGAGTCCCTGCACTGTGATGCCGAGCATCGTCACGCCACGGCTTTGCATCTCGGGCAGGGCGTCACGGGCCAGACGCGCGGGCGGCGGCGAGGATCGGCTCCGAGCCGGCCGTGGCCTGCGAGAGCGTTCGCGAGCGCGTTGCCCGCTTGTAGTCGCCGAATCGAAGGCGCAGGACCACGGTGCGGCCGACGTGGCCGCCCTTCCGCATCCGGTGCGTCACGCGGTCCACCAGCGAGACCAGGGTCGCGTCCAGGTCGTCGCCGCGCAAGCGCGACAGGCCGAGCCCGCGCTGAGAGCCGACGGAGCGGCGCCCGCTGCCGATGCGGACCCGCCGCGGGTCGCGGCCGAGCGCGAAGGCGTGCAGGCTTCGGGCGCCGGCCCTGCCGAGGACCGTCTCCAGCTCCTCCCGGGTCAGCGCGGCGACCTGTCCGACCGTCTCGATCCCGGCCGCGTGCAGCCGCGCGGCGGTCGACTCTCCGACGCCCCACAGCTGTTCGACGCGAAGGGGGTGGAGGAACGGCAGCTCCCCGGCCCGCGAGACCGCGAGGAGCCCATGCGGCTTGGAAAGCTTCGACGCCATCTTCGCCACGCCCTTCGTCCGGGCGATCCCGACCGAGAGCGGGAGCCCGATCTCGTCGCGGACCCGATCTCGCAAGGACATCGCGATCTGCACGGGATGGCCGGAGATGCGCTCAAGCCCGCGCACGTCGAGGAAGGCCTCCTCCAGCGACATGCCCTCGACGACGGGCGCCGTGTCGCGAAAGACGCGGAACAGCTGCCGGCTGGCGCGAACGTACGCGTCGAAGTCGGCGGGGACAACGACCAGGCCCGGGCAGAGGCGCTTCGCCTTCTCGGCCGGCATCGCCGAGCGCACCCCGAACGCGCGCGCCTCGTACGTCGCGGCCATGACGATCCCGGGCCCCACGGCCACCGGCCTGCCGCGAAGCGACGGATCATCCCGCTGCGCGACGGAGGCGAAGAACGCATCACAGTCGGCGTGGAGGATCGTCGCTTCGTCCAGCACGAACATATGTTCGCATACGTGTCAAGATAGGTTCCCCGCGAGATGAGCCTTCGTATGCGCATCGCAGCCCTGCTCGCCGGTGCCGCCCTGGCCGGTTGCGGAGGAGGCGATGACAGCCCCGCCCCCGAGGAGCCGGATGAGCCCCAGGCGGCCGAGCAACAGGCCGGCCCCGGGGAGGCGGGCGGGGCCGGGGAGGCGGACGACGGCGGTGCGGAGACCCCGAAGATCTGGCTTACCACGGGCGAGCAGCTGAAGCCGGTCGAGCGCGAGCTCACAGACGAGGGCTCCGAGGTGGAGGCCGCGGCGAAGGCGCTCGTGGACGGGCCGACGCGATCGGAGGAGAGCGGGAACCTGGACGCGGCAACCGAGATCCCTGCAGGGGTCGAGGTCGAGCGGGTCGAGGTGGCAGGCGACGGGACCGCGCTGGTCGAGGTATCGAAGGACTTCCTCGCAGGGGTTCCCGCCGACCCCGACGCGCGCGACACGGCCCAGGAGGAGGCTCTCGACGCGCGACTGAGCCAGGTCACCTACACGCTCACTCAGTTCGATGAGGTCGAAGCGGCGAAGGTGGTCGCAGGCGGGATCTCGGCCGGGCCGCCGAGGGATCGCTCCGACTTCGCCAAGCCTTCGAGCGGCCCGCCGCCGATCACGACGGCAAAGGGGTCGCCCAGCGCGGGCACGACGGAGGTGCAGAAGCGCCTCGTCAAGCTGAACTACCTGCCGCCCGGGGCGGTCGACGGCCTCAACGGCTACCGCACCCAGCAGGCCGTGATCGCCTTCCAGTCCTGGGAAGGGCTGACTCGCGACGGCATCGTGGGGCCGCAGACGAAAGCAGCCCTGGCCGATGCCAGGAAGCCGAGGCCCGGCAGGAGTGGCCCGGCGAGGCGGATCGAGGTGTACCGCTCGAAGGGCGTCGCGCTCATGGTCGAGGACGGCAAGACCAAGCGGGCGATCCATGTCTCGGCGGGGGCGCCGTCCACGCCGACCCCATCCGGCAGCTACTCGGTCTTCCGCAAGGAGAGGAATTCGTGGTCGGTGCCCTTCCAGCAGTGGCTTCCGTACGCGTCCTACTTCAACGCGGGAATCGCCTTCCACGAATACGCGCAGGTCCCGACCTACCCGGCATCCCACGGGTGCGTGCGTGTGCCCTCGCCGGAGGCCCGCTTCGTCTACGGATTTGCCAAGATCGGCACCGCGGTGATCGTCCGCTGACCATGCTCTCCCCACTACTCAGCGATGTCCGGCGCGTCGTGTTCGCGCGGCTTGCTGCGTCCGGCGCGGCTCCTTCGATCGCCGCGATCGCAAAGGAGCTGGGCGCGGACGAAGGCGACGTGCGGAGCGCACTCTCCGAGCTCCACGAGGGCCATCACCTGGTGCTGGCTCCTGAAGGCGACTCGGTCCGGATGGCGCATCCGTTCTCTGCTGCGCCGATGTCCTTCGTGTTGCGAGCGCCCGGGGATGACCGCCTTTGGTGGGGCGGGTGCGCGTGGGACTCTTTCGGAATCGTCGCCGCGCTCGGGGAGGACCTCGAGATCACAACCAGGTGCCCGCACTGCGACCGGACCCTCACCTACACCGCCGGGCCTGACACCGCGCCGCCGAGCCCGTACGTGATTCGAATCCCGCGACCGGCGGCGGAGTGGTGGGACGACGTCGTCCAGACGTGCACGAACATCCGGATCTTCTGCGACGAGGATCACGCTCGCCGATACGTGGAGCAGAACGATGCCCCCGAAGGCGCCCTGGTGCCCGCGAGGACGATGTGGCAGCTCGCGCTCACCTGGTACGGGGACCGCCTCGATCCGGACTACGAGCCGCAGTCCCGCGAAGAGCGCCAGCGCCAGTTGGCCGACGCCGGCCTCTTCGGCGAGTTCTGGCAGCTTCCGTAGGGCGCCGCCGGGCCGGATCGAAGCGGCCGCCTGAAAAGATGGGGGCATGACTTCAACCACCGCCGCGCCCACCGACCTCTACTCGATCCCCCAGCAGCACCAGGACTTCCGCGACCTCGTCCGCCAGATCGCCCAAGAGCAGGTCGCGCCGCGCGCCGCCGAGATCGACCAGACCGACGAATACCCGTGGGACATCCGCAAGATCCTTGCCGAGCAGGACATCCTGGGCCTTCCCTTCTCGGAGGACCACGGAGGCACCGGCACCGGGACGCTGATGCTTCAGATGGCCGTCGAGGAGCTCGCGAAGGCCTCGGCCTCCGTGGCCTTGATCCTCATGGTCCAGGAGCTCGGCACGCTCCCGATCCAGCTCTTCGGCTCGGACGAGCTGAAGGAACGGTTCCTGCCCGGCTGCGCGAGTGGCGAGAAGTCGCCGGCCTTCTGCCTGTCCGAGCCGGACGCCGGCTCGGCCGCGGCGGACATGCGCACGACCGCCAGAAAGGACGGCTCCGACTGGGTCATCAACGGGACCAAGAGCTGGATCACGAATGCCGGAATCGCCGACTTCTACGTCGTCTTCGCCTCGACCGACCGCGAGAACAGGCGCGCGACGGCGTTCGTAGTCGAAAAGGACGCCGACGGGTTCTCCGTCCCGAAGTACGAGCACAAACTGGGCATTCACGGCTCCCCGACCGGGCAGCCGGTCTTCGAGGACGTGCGGGTGCCGGCCGAGAACGTGATCGGCGAGGTCGGCCGCGGCATGGCCGTGGCCCTCGGCACGCTCGAGCGCACGCGCCTCGGCGCCGCGGCGCAGGCTGTGGGCATCGCGCAGGGAGCCACCGACTACGCGAACGACTACGCCAAGGAGCGACAGGTCGGCGGCAAGCCGATCAACGAGCTGCAGGGAATCCAGTTCAAGCTCGCGGACATGCAGACGAAGACGGCCGCCGCTCGCGAGCTCCTGTACAAGGCCTGCGCGATGGCCGACCGCGGCGATGCCCACCTCGGCATGTACTCGTCGATGGCGAAGCTCTTTGCGTCAGACACCGCGATGGAGGTCACCGTCGAGGCGGTGCAGGTCCTCGGCGGCTACGGGTACGTGAACGAATACCCCGTCGAGCGAATGATGCGCGACGCGAAGATCACGCAGATCTACGAGGGGACGAACGAGATCCAGCGCGTCGTCATCGCGCGCCACATGCGCTGACCGTCCTGACGGCATTTCGCATGGATTCCCGGAACGTGGGTACCCGTCGCGCAAGACAAGACGTCTTTAACCCGGAAAGGAATTCCGAATGAGCACAGCAGTGATCATCCTGATCGCGATCGTCGTCGTAGTCGTCGCCGTGGCGATCTACATGTCGAGCCGCCGTCAGGCCGAACAGAAGCGCGAGGACCGTCGCGTCATCGCCACCGAGCACCGTGAAGAGGCCGAGCGCAATCGCCTGACCGCCGAGAAGGAGTCGGCGGTGGCCGACGAGCAGGCTGCGGCCGCACGGCGTCAGGCCGCGGAAGCAGAACAAAGGGCGCAGGAAGCCCAAAGAGCACGGCAGACCGCCGATGCGCACGCCGAGCATGCGGACGACCTCGACCCGGACACGCACACGGACACGCACACGACACGCCGAGGAGACGCACGCAGAGCACCAGGGCGGGCTGAACCCCGAGACGAACGGCGAACGAGACTTCGGCGAGCGCCAAGAGGTGGTCGACGAGGAGCGGGAGGGGCTTCGTACCGGTGAGCCACCTCCCGCCACGGAACCCGGGCCCGCCCGGCGCGAAGCCTGACGCGGGTCCGGATGAGGGCCGCGTGCGGACACGCGGCCACCTGATCAGAGTCCTAGCGGCATCTGCTGCGGCGGCCGCGTTACCTCCGAGCGCAGCCGCCTCGGCCGAGCCGCTAGGACTCGATTCTTGAGCGCGCCCCTGCGGGGCGAGCGAGATCCCTACTTGATGAAGAGGATCTCCGAGTACTTCGGGAGCGGCCAGAGATCGTCGGCTACCACGCGCTCGAGAGCGTCGGCGGCCTCGCGTACCGTCGCCATCGCGACCAGTTGGTGGTCGCGGGAGTACTCCGCCAGCTCGAGTCCCTCCACGCCGTCCGGGTAGATGTTCGCCCTGGTCAGCTCGCCCAGCGCGCTGACCAGGCTGTCGACCATTGCGCGCGCCTCGGACGAGAGCGCGGAGACGCCCGCCGCGTCGATGAGCGCGAGGTGGCGCAGGGCGGCCGGAAGGATCATCGTTCGGCAGATCGACTCCGTCGTCTCGGCCTCGATGTTTGCCCGGGTCACGTACTGCTCGAGCCAGACTTCGTAGCGCGAGTGGAGCTCCCGCTCGCTGAGCACGTTGTAGCGATCGAAGGCCTCGACCGTGGGCGCCGCAATCACCTCGGGCAGCGCGTCGGGCGTCGTGCGCAGGTTCTTGAGCCCGCGCCGCTCCGCTTCAGCGTGCCACTCGTCGGTGTAGTTGTCACCGCCGAAGATGATCTGCTTGTTCGCGTTGTAGGTGGAAGCGACGACCTCGGCCACGGCGGATGTGACCTCGCCGCCGCTGTTCAGCTTCGCCTCGAGCTCGTCCGACAGCTCGTCGACCGCCTCGGCGACGATCGTGTTGAGCACCGTGTTCGGGAACCCGAGCGACATGCTCGAGCCCAGCGCCCGGAACTCGAACTTGTTGCCGGTGAACGCGAAGGGCGAGGTGCGGTTGCGATCGCCGCCGTGCATCGGCAGGTGGGGCAGGACCTCGGAGCCCAGCTCGAGGACCGCCGCCTCGGTGTTGCCGTCGCCTGAGCCCGACGCGATCGAATCGAAGGCCTTCTCGAGCTCTGCGCCGAGGAAGATCGAGATGATCGCGGGGGGCGCCTCGTTGGCGCCCAGCCGGTGGTCCTGGCCGATATTCGCAACCGAGGCGCGAAGGAGGCCCTGATGCTTGTTCACGGCCTGGATCACCGCGGCGCAGAAGAACAGGAAGCTCGAATTGTCCGCGGGCGTGTCGCCGGGCTCCATCAGGTTGTGGCCCGTGTCGGTGCCCATCGACCAGTTGTTGTGCTTGCCCGAGCCGTTGACCCCGGCGAACGGCTTCTCGTGGAGCAGGCAGACCAGGCCGTAGCGGCGAGCCACGTTCTGGAGCACCTGCATCAGGAGCTGCTGGTGGTCGGATCCGACGTTCGAGTTCTCGAAGATCGGCGCGATCTCGTACTGCGCGGGCGCGACCTCGTTGTGCCTGGTCTTGATCGGGATGCCCAGCTTCGCCATCTCCGTCTCGGCATCGAGCATGCAGGCCAGGATCCGCTCCGGGATCGCCCCGAAGTAGTGGTCGTCGAGTTCATGGCCCTTCGGCGGCTTTGCCCCGAAGAGGGTGCGCCCGGTCGTGACCAGATCGGGGCGCTCGAAGTAGTACTGCTCGTCGATCAGGAAGTACTCCTGCTCGGGGCCGACGGTCGTGAAGACGCGCTGGGCCTCCTCGTCGCCGAGCAGGCGGAGAGCCCGGATCGCGGACCGCGACAGGGCATCCATCGACCGCAGCAGCGGGATCTTCGCGTCCAGCGCCTCACCCGTCCACGATGCGAACGCGGTGGGGATGCAAAGGAGCGCGCCGTTCGGGTTCTCGAGGATGAAGGCGGGGCTGGTTGGATCCCATGCCGTGTATCCGCGTGCCTCGAAGGTGGCGCGCACGCCGCCCGTGGGGAAGGAGGACGCGTCAGGCTCGCCCTGGATCAGCTCGGAGCCCTTGAAGTTCGCGATCGCGGTGCCGTCGTCCTCGGGTCCGAAGAACGAGTCGTGCTTCTCGGCGGTGAGCCCCGTGAGCGGCTGGAAGACGTGCGTGAAGTGTGTTGCGCCCTTCTCGAGCGCCCAGTCCTTCATCGCCTCGGCCACCTCGCCGGCCAGCGATCGGTCGAGCGACTCGCCCTTGTCAAGCACGTTCTGGAGCTTCTTGAACGTGTCCTTGGAGAGGCGCTCCTTCTGCACCGCCGCGGAGAACACGTTCTCGCCGAACGGATAGGCGTCGGACTTGGTCAGGTCGAGTGAGCCCAGGGCCTCGCCGTTGGGGCTCCACTGGGCGGCGGTGACGTTGTGCTGGCGGATGCGGGGCATGTGGCTTTCAGTCCTCCATGAGCGAACGCAACGCGCCCTTCGCGGCGCGTCTTGATCGGGGCTCGGGTATGAGTTGCAAGAGAGTGCTTTTCAGCCTATTGAGTGACAGGGGACATCGGTTATCCAAATGTCGAAAGATCGTCAGCCCTGTTTCTCCCTTGCGTAGAGGAGGCTCTGGCGCCGGGCTCCGTCACGCGGTACCGTGAGGCAATGGAGCGCGACGCCGCTCTCGAGGCGGTCTTTCAGCCGGTGCGCCCCCCGACGACCTTCGAGGAGACGGTCGAGCGGCTCGGGACCGCGATCAGGCTGGGGCTTTTGGCGCCCGGCGCGAAGCTCCCGCCGGAGCGCGAGCTGGCGACGGAGCTCCGGATCTCCCGCTCGACGCTTCGAGAGGCGCTGACGACCCTGACCCAGTCCGGGCTCCTCGTTGCGCAGCGCGGGCGGGGCGGCGGCACGTTCGTCACACCCGAGCCGCCGCTCTCCGGCGCGGAGCCGGAGCCACTCGGCGAAGCCGCCTGGTCGGTCCTGGAACACCGGGTGGCGATCGAGACCGGCGCGACACTGCTCGCCTGCGAGAGAGGCGGGCCCGCCGACTTCGACCGGCTCGACGATCTGGTGGGAAAGATGGCGGCGGTCGAGGACTTCGAGGAGTACCGGCGAGCCGATATCCGCTTTCACATTGCGCTTGCCGAGAGCGCCCGCTCGCCGCGCCTCGTCACGGAGATGACCGAGGTGCAGGGCGCCATGAGCGGCCTGATCGGGCTGATCGCCCATCCGGACCAGGTGCTCACCCACTCGAACGAGCAGCATCGCGCGCTCGTCCGGCTCATGCGCCGTGGCGAAGCGCTGCGCGCGGTCGGTGTGATGCGCGAGCACATCGAAGGCACCGAGCACATCCTGGGGGGCCTGCTGCAGAGGGCGGCCGCCTGATCAGGCCTTGATCCGCTCGCCCTTGGGGTCGAAGAGGGGCTCGGCCGCCACCTCGCCCTGGATCCATTCGCCGAAGATCTCGACCTCCGCGCCGGTGCCGGGCTCGGAGCGATCGGGTGGTATGTAGGCGTACGCGATCGAGCGCTCGAGGGTGTAGCCGTACCCGCCCGTGGTGACGCGGCCGCAGACCTCGCCTCCCATCCGAACGGGCTCGTTCCCCAGGGCGACGGAGCGCGGGTCGCTCAAGACGATGGCGACCAGCCGCTTTCGCGGGCCGCGCTCCTTCGCCTCGGCCAGCGCGTCACGGCCCACGAATCCGCCGTCCTTGTCGAGCTTCACGCAGAAGCCGACGCTGCCCTCGTACGGTGTCTCGTCCGGCGTGATGTCGGCGCCCCACACGCGGTACCCCTTCTCGATGCGCATCGAATCGATGGCCCGGTATCCGCCCGCGACCAGGTCGTGGCCCTGCCCGGCCTCCCAGAGCGCTCGCCAGAGGCCGATGCCGTACTCGGTCGGGCAGTAGAGCTCCCACCCGAGCTCGCCGACGTAGGTGACCCGGAGCGCCCTGACCGGCACGTTTGCGACGGTGATCTCCTGGAGCGTCATATAAGGGAAGGCGCCGTTCGACAGGTCTTGCGGCGAGAGGGGTTGCAGGATGTCGCGGGCACGCGGCCCCCAGATGCCGAAGCAGGCGAATGCGGAGGTGACGTCGTGGACCTGGACCGAGCCGTCGCGCGGCAGGTGCGAGGTGATCCAGCTCCGGTCGTGGCGCCCGAACGCGGTGCCGGTGACGATCGAGAATCGCTCGGCGGCGAGGCGGGCGACCGTGAAATCGCACTCGATGCCGCCCCGGCTGTTCAGCATCTGGGTGTAGGTGATCTGGCCGACGCCCCGCGCGACGCGGTTGTCGCAGAGCCCCTCGACGAACGCGGCGGCGCCGGGCCCCGAGATCTCCATCTTTGCGAACGACGACTCGTCGAAGAGCGCGGCGCTCTCCCGGGTGGCGAGGTGCTCCGCGCCGATCGCGGGCGACCAGTGCATGCCCGCCCACCCGCGCGGGCGCAGGGACTCGTCGCCGTTCCGGGCGTTCGACTCGTACCAGTTGACCCGCTCCCAGCCGGACTTCTCTCCGAAGGCGGCGCCGTGCTCCGCGTGCCATGCGTTGGCCGGCGAGACGCGGAGCGGCCTGCCCGCCTGGCGCTCGTGGTTGGGATAGCGGATGTCGTAGTAGGACTCGTACGTCTCCTGGATCCGAGCGTGCGTGTAGGCGGGGGAGAGGTAATGCGCGCCAAAGCGGCGGACGTCCATGTGCCACAGGTCGAGCGTGGGCTCGCCATCAGCGATCCATTCGGCCATGACCTTCCCGATGCCGCCCGCCCCGGCCAGCCCGTGGGCGCAGAAGCCGGCGGCGACGAAGAAGCCCGAAACCTCGGTCTCGCCAAGACAGAACTCGTTATCCGGTGTGAACGCCTCGGGGCCGTTGATCAGCTTCGTGATCTTGGCCTCCTTCATCGCGGGAACCCGGATCTTCGAGTTCTCCGCGATCTCCTCGAAGCGGTCCGGCTCGTCTTCGAGCAGCCGCCCGTTGAAGTCGGGCGGGATCTCGTCGAATCCGCCCGTGCCGTCCGGCAGGAAGGCCGGCTTCGAGTCGTGCTCGTAGCCACCCATGACCAAGCCGTCGCCGTCCTCGCGGAAGTAGACGAGGAGGTCGGGATCGCGAAGGGTCGGAAGCCGCTCGCCCTCCGAGCGCTCGCGGACGGGCTGCGTCACCACGTACTGGTGGGACATCGGGATCACCGGCACGCGCACTCCCGCGAGCCGCCCGATCTCCGCCGCGTACATGCCGCTCGCGTTCACGACGACCTCGCATTCGATCCGGCCGCGGTCGGTCTCGACCGCCCGCACCCGGTCGTCGGAGACCTCGATGCCGGTCACACGCGTCGAGGTGAAGATCCTCACGCCGCCCCGGCGGGCGCCGTCCGCGAGCGCGTAGGTGAGCTGCGACGGATCGAGATAGCCGTCGGTGGGAAGGAAGGCGCCGCCGAGCACGCCCTCGGTCGACATGAGCGGGAACATCTCCTTCGCCTCCTCGGCCGAGATCAGCTCGAGCGGGAGGCCGAAGGTCTTTGCCCATCCCGCCTGGCGGCGCAACTCCTCCATGCGCTCCTCGGAGGAGGCGAGGCGGATGCCGCCGCACTCGACCCACCCCGGATCGAACTCGGACTCGTCGCCGATGCGGCGGTAGAGCTCGACGGAGTGCATCATCATCTGCGTCAGGGAGACGGAGCCGCGCAGCTGGCCGACCAGCCCCGCCGAGTGGAACGTCGAGCCGGACGTGAGTTGCGAGCGCTCGACCAGGACCACGTCCGAGTAGCCGAGCTCGGCAAGGTGGTAGGCGATCGAGACGCCGCCGACGCCGCCGCCGATGATCACGCACCGGGCGCGCTCGGGTGGGTCGCGGTCAATCGCCATGGGCGGCCTCCAGGGCGGCGCCGAATTCCGGCGCGGCGGCGGTCGCCGCAAGACGCCCGAAGTGCTTTCGCGTGTAGTCCTCGAAGTCGAACTCGATGTCCGACGCTCCTTGCTGGACGACGCCCCACATCGCCTCGCGGAAGTCGGACATGAAGGTGAACAGGTGGAGCGTCGCGAGCTGCCGCTCGGTTGGCGGCCGGCGGAAGTAATGCTCGAGCATGTTGCGCCTCGCCTCCTCGGGCAGCTCGTTGTTGACCGCGAAGTTCGCGAGGTCGAAATAGCGATCGCCCATCCCCGCATACTCCCAGTCGACGATCCGCACCCGCATCCCGTCCCAGATGAAGTTCGCCGCAAGCAGGTCGTTGTGGCACGGAACGGGGTAGTGCTCGGGCCCTGACAGGACCTCCTCGATCCTTCCCGCGCATGCGTGGGCGTCGGAGAACTCCTCGGGGACGCGGACGCCCAGGTCGCGAGCGACGCGCTCGTAGTCCTCGACGATCCGGAACGAGTCGAACCGCGACGGGATGGCCGGCGCCGCGTGCATCACGCGCAGCGCGTCGGCGACGTCGCAAAGCGGCTGCTTCTCGCGGAGCTCCGCCGCGTCCATCGCTCTGCCCTCGATGAACAGGGTGACGATGGCGGGCGGATCCGTGAGCATCGCCGCAACCGGAGCGGCGACACCGATCTCGGCAGCGGCCGCGTTGGCGGCGAACTCGGCGCTCCGGTCAATTCCGAGGAGCGACGTGTCCTTGCCGGGCACCCGGATGACGTAGTCGGCCTTGCCGAACGTCGCGCGGTAGTTGCGGTTGGTGATGCCACCGGACAGCGGCTCAGGCGTGCCGACGGACTGTCCAAGACGAGGCACCAGTTGTTCGACGATTTGTCCCAGATCGTCCTGGAGCACTTGACGTACGTCCGGTTCTCCGCTTAGGCTCGCGTCGTCCATAGGTTGGTCCGGCACACCTTTTACCCGAAAAGGAGGGGTCGGTCCGAAACGAGGGGAGATCGATGACGACACAGGCCGACGAGATTCGGAACGAGGACGAAGCACTCCTCGCCGAACTGGGTTACAAGCAGCAGCTCAATAGGGCGTGGAGCGGATTCTCAAACTTCGCGATCTCGTTCTCGATCATCTCGGTACTCGCAGGTTGTTTCACCGCGTACGCCACTGCGTGGAACAACGGCGGGCCGATCGCGATCTCATGGGGCTGGCCGATCGTGTCGATCCTGATCCTGATCATCGGCTTCTCGCTGGCGGAGTTGGTCGCCAAGTACCCAACGTCCGGCGGCATCTACTGGTTCTCAGGCAAGTTGGGCGGACCCAAGTGGGCCTGGTGGACCGGCTGGTTCAACCTCCTCGGGCTGATCGGCGTGGTCGCATCGGTCCAGTACGCGTGCGCCGGCTTCCTGAACGTGACGCTGGGCACCTACGGGGTGGACGTCCTTGGCATCAACTTCGGCGACGCCGAGCACATCCTCGCCGAGACGTTCGTCCTCTTCGCGATCATCCTGATCGCCACCACGATCATCAACATCTTCCGCACCAATCTCCTGGCGATGATCAACAACATCTCTGTGTGGTGGCACGTGATCGGAGTCGCTGTGATTATCGCGCTCCTCGTGATCGTCCCGGACACCCATCAGGACTTCAGTTTCGTCTTCGGTGAGCGCCTGAACAACTCGGGCTTCAACGATGGCGAGACCGGTGGGTTCTTCTTCTGGATCTACCTCCTACCGATCGGATTCCTGCTCACGCAGTACACGATCACCGGCTTCGACGCTTCAGCTCACCTCTCCGAGGAAACGCGCGGAGCTTCGAGGGCCGCCGCGGGCGGAGTCTGGAAGTCAATCTTCTACTCCGCGATCATCGGGTGGCTCGTGTTGCTCGCGATCACGTTCGCTGTGCAAGACCCGGCGAACATCAGCGATGCCGAGAACGGGTTCGGCGTCGGCTCTGTATTCGCGGTCCTCAGCGGAGCTCTCGACTCGGCCGGGTTCAAAGCCGTTCTCATTATCTGCACAGTCGGGCAGCTCTTCTGCGGGCTTGCCTGTCTGACGAGTGCCTCGCGCATGGCGTTCGCGTTCTCGCGCGACCGCGGGATGCCTGGCCACAGGCATTTCGCCAAGGTCAACCGCGATGGCGTTCCGTTCAACGCCGTCATTGGCATGGCCGCCCTCGCGCTGATCGTCACGATCCCGGCACTCTGGGGCGCGCCCGGCACCGTGCTTCCGGTCGCGTTCTTCGCCGTGATCTCAATTTGCGTGATCGGTCTCTTCATCTGTTTCGCCATCCCGATCTATCTGCGCTGGCGCATGGGGGATGAGTTCGAGCCATCGCCCGCTTGGAATATCGGCCGCCACTGGAAGTGGATGAATCCGATTGCAGTCATCTGGATCCTGTTCATCTGCTTCATTGGATTGCTGCCTACGAGCCCGCTCGGCGTGCCGTGGGATGACGCGTGGGATGCGAACTATGCGAACTACGCGCCAGTGGTGATCGGGCTCGCAGTGATCGGCGTGGGCCTCGGTTGGAGGCGAGCGAAGGGCCACTTCACTGGCCAGGAGCGGACGATCGACGATCCGACCATCGAGCACATCCCGGAGGAGTTCAAGTAGCCGCCGCGTCGGGTGAAGCTACGTTGACGAGGTGAAGCTCGACGACCTGAAGAAAGCGGTCGCGGACGGCACGGTGGACACCGTGCTGCTCGCGATCGCGGACATGGAGGGCCGCCTACAGGGCAAGCGGCTGACCGCATCCCATTTCCTGCACACCGTGGCCGAGCACGGGGCGGAGGGCTGCAATTACCTCCTCGCGGTCGATGTGGACATGGAGACGGTCTCGGGCTATGAGATGTCCTCGTGGGAGCGGGGCTACGGCGACTTCGAGATGAAGCCGGACATCGAGACGCTGCGCCCGATCCCGTGGCACCCCGCCACCGTTCTGGTGATGGCGGATCTCGGCTGGGCGGACGGGGCCGACGTGGTCGCGTCGCCGCGCCAGATCCTGCGGCGCCAGCTCGACCGGCTCGCCGAGCGCGGCCTGGTCGCGAACGCGGGCACCGAGCTCGAGTTCATCGTCTTTCGCACGTCGTACGAGGAGGCGTGGACGCGCGCGTATCGCGACCTCGAACCGGCCAACCTCTACAACATCGACTACTCGCTCCTGGGCACGGCGCGGGTCGAGCCGCTGATCCGCCGGATCCGCAACGAGATGGCCGGCGCCGAGATGACGGTCGAGAACTCGAAGGGCGAGTGCAACCTCGGCCAGCACGAGATCAACTTCCTCTACGGCCCCGCCCTTCGCACTGCCGACGACCACGCCATCTACAAGAACGGCGCCAAGGAGATCGCGGCCCAGGAGGGCCACTCGATCACGTTCATGGCGAAGTGGAACGAGGCGGAGGGCAACTCCTGCCACATCCACTGCTCGCTCGCGCATGAGGGCGGCGGCAACGCCTTCGGAGACGACCGTCAGATGTTCGACCGCTTCGTGGCGGGGCAGCTTGCAGCGCTTCGGGAGCTGACGCTCTTCTACGCGCCACACGTGAACTCGTACAAGCGCTTCGCCGAGGGAAGCTTTGCCCCGACGGCCGTCGCGTGGGGCGCGGACAACCGCACCTGCTCGATGCGCGTCGTCGGCCACGGCCAGTCGCTGCGGGTCGAAAACCGCCTGCCCGGGGCAGACGTCAACCCCTACCTTGCGCTCGCGGCGATGATCGCGGCCGGGTTGAACGGGATCGACTCGGAGCTGGAGCTGGAGCCGCCCATGGAGGGCAACGCCTACGCCTCTGACAAGCCGCGGGTCCCCAAGAACCTCTACGACGCGCGTGACCTCTTCGCCGGCTCGGACTTGGCGCAGGAGGCTTTCGGCAAGGAGGTCGTCGACCACTACCTGAACCACGCCCAGGTCGAGTTGGACGCGTTCGAGGCGGCTGTGACCGACTGGGAGAAGTTCCGCGGCTTCGAGAGGCTCTGAGCCGTGGCGCGCCGCCCGGTAATCGGCGTCACGGCAGCGCTCGAGAGCGCGAGCTGGGTCGTATGGCGCGACACCGAGGTGAACATCTCGCAGCGCCACTACTCGGAGTGCGTGGCGAAGGCCGGGGGAATTCCGGTCCTGCTGCCCGCGGAGGATGAGAGTGCCTCCAACCCGGCGGAGCTTCTCGACGTCCTCGACGGCCTGGTCCTCTCCGGCGGGGCTGACCTCGACCCGTCGAGCTACGGCGCCGAGCCACATCCGAAGACGCTCGGCTACAAGGCCGAGCGCGATCGCTTCGAGATCTCGCTTTGCCGTGGCGCCCTCGAGCGGGACATGCCGTTGCTCGCGATCTGCCGCGGCACGCAGATTCTGAACGTCGCCTGCGGGGGAGACCTGGTCCAGCACCTCGGGGACGAGACCCAGCACGTCGAGGTGCCGGGCACGTTCTCCACCCACGAGGTCCGGCTTGAGCCCGGCTCGCTCGCAGCCCGTGCGGCTGGCGCCGAACGGGCCTCGATCCGCTCGCACCACCATCAGGCGCTCGACCGGCTGGGCAGCGGCCTTGTCGCGACGGGCTGGTCGGTGCCGGACGACCTGGTCGAGGCGATCGAGCTTCCGGAGCGCTCTTTCACCGTCGGTTTCATGTGGCACCCGGAGGAGCTCCGCGACGGCGCGCCGTTCCGCGCGCTGGCCGCGGCGGCGATGCGCCAGGGGGTGCCCGCATGAGCCTGGCGGTGATCGAGCCCGCGACGGAGGGCGTGATGGCGGAGATCCCACGCGGGGGAGTGGAGGAGGTCGATGCGGCGGTGGCCGCGGCGAAGGCGGCGTTCCCGGCGTGGCGCGCGGTGGCGCCCGCGGACCGGGCGATGCTGCTTCATCGCCTCGCGGATGCGATCGGCGCCGAGTCCGAAGCCCTCGCGACGCTCGAGGCGCGAAACGCCGGGAAGCCGATCTCGGACGCGCGTGGGGAGATCGGGATGGTCGCCGACTGCTTCCGCTATTACGCCGCCGCTCCCGAGCGCCTCGTCGGCAGGACGATTCCAGTCGCCGGTGGGGTCGACCTGACGTTCCGCGAGCCGATGGGAGTGGTCGGCCTCATCGTTCCGTGGAACTTCCCGCTCGTGATCACGTCTTGGAAGGCGGCTCCTGCGCTTGCCGCGGGAAACACAGTCGTGTTGAAGCCCGCCGAGCTGACGCCGCTCACCGCAATCGAGCTCGAGCGGATCGCCCTGGAGGCGGGTATGCCCGAGGGCGTCCTCAACGTCGTCGTCGGCCCCGGCTCCGTGTGCGGACAGCGCTTGGTCGAGCACCCCGATGTCGCGAAGATCGCCTTCACCGGCTCGACGGAGGTCGGGCGGGGCATCGCGCAGGGGGCCGCGGGGACGATCAAGCGGGTCACGCTAGAGCTCGGTGGCAAGTCGGCCAACCTGGTGTTCGCGGACGCCGACATCGAGGCCGCCGGCCGTGCCGCCCCCGGCGGCGTCTTCGGGAACGCCGGACAGGACTGCTGCGCCCGGTCCCGCATCCTGGTCGAGAAGTCGGCCATGGACGAGTTCATGGCTGCGATGGAGGCGGCGGTGAGCGACATCCGCGTCGGCGACCCGCTCTCGGACGAGACCGAGATGGGTCCCCTGATCTCTGCCGACCAGCGCGAGACGGTCGGCTCCTTCGTCACCGAGGAAGACGTCGCATTCCGCGGATCCGCGCCGGAGGGCAAGGGGTTCTGGTATCCGCCGACGGTCCTCGCGCCGATGACGAACGACGACCGCGCGTCCCGCGATGAGATCTTCGGCCCCGTCGCCTGCGTGATCTCGTTCTCGGACGAGGCGGAGGCGATTCGCCTTGCCAACGACACGATCTATGGCCTGTCGGGCTCCATCTGGACGCGCGACGGCGGCAGGGCGTTGCGGGTCGCGCGCGCGATCGACACGGGGGTCCTCTCGATCAACTCGCACTCGTCGGTGCGCGTCTCGACGCCGTTCGGGGGCTTCAAGCAGTCGGGATACGGCCGCGAGCTCGGCCCCGATGCCCTCGACGCATACACGGACTTGAAGAACGTGTACTACCGGACCGAGGAGTAGACAGGTGCGACGCCTCGAGGGGAAGGTGTGCGTGATCACCGGCGCGGCCAGCGGCATCGGCGCCGAGTCCGCCCGCCGCTTTGCCGACGAAGGGGGCCGGGTCGTCGGCGTCGACATCAGCCCCGACTCGGTTGGCGAGATCGCCCTGGAATGCGACGTGACGATCGAGTCGGAAGTCCAGGCGATGTACGAGCGGGTGCGCGCCGAGATGGGCGGAATCGACGTCTTGTTCAACAACGCGGGCATCAACCCGAACGCCGACACCACCGTGACGGAGACGACGCTCGAGGCGTGGCAGCTCGTCCAGGACGTGAACGTGCGCTCCGTGTTCCTGTGCTGCAAGCACGGCATTCCGCACCTCGTCGAGCGGGGAGGGGGATCCGTCATCAACACGGCCTCCTTCGTAGCGACGATGGGTGCGGCCGTCTCGCAGATCTCCTACACGGCCTCGAAGGGCGCCGTCCTTTCACTCTCCCGGGAGCTCGGGGTGGAGTTCGCCGACAGGGGCATCCGCGTGAACGCGCTGTGCCCGGGGCCGGTGAACACGCCGCTGCTGCGCGAGCTATTCGCCAAGGACCCGGAGCTTGCGGCCAAGCGCCTCGTCCACGTCCCGATGGGCCGCTTCGGAGAGGCCGAGGAGATCGCGAACGCCGCCCTCTTCCTCGCCTCGGACGAGTCGAGCTTCATCACCGCCACGACGTTCATGGCCGACGGCGGCCTCTCGGCCGCCTACCTGACGCCCGGCCAGGCCTAGCTCGGCCGCGTCGCCTCTTCCAAAAATCGGCCGAAGAGCGCGCGGCCCAGCGCGTTCCACGCTCCGATTCGCTCTAGGATCTGGGCGCTCAGCGCATCGGGGTCGATGCCGATGCGAACGGCGTCCTCGTCCACCGCGTAGTTCACGGCCCAGCTCACGGCATCTACCTCGGTTACCTCGGCGTGGAACTGGATGCCCCAGGCGGACTCGCCCAGCCGATAGGCCTGCAGCGCGATGTGGCTCGACGCAAGCTCGACGGCTCCGGGTGGAAGGGGTGATCGGTACGAGTGCCATTGGAACGCCCGAAAGATCGGCGCCAGGCCGCCGATCACGGGGTCGGCGCGGCCTTCAGGGGTGAGCTCCACGTCGAACCAGCCGATCTCAGGTGCGGGGGCGCGCTCGGCCGCGGCCCCGGCCGCTTCGGCGAGGAGCTGAGAGCCGAGGCAGACTCCCATCAGCGGCACGCCCTCGTCCAGAAGGCGTGCGAGGAGCGCCTTCTCTTCGCCGAGCCAGGGATGGGCACTCTCCTGATCCGCGTGCATGGCGCCCCCGAACGACGCCACTGCGTCATAGGCAAGCGGGTCCGCGGGCGGCTCCTCCGTCGCGGAGATCAGCCATGAGTCGACGTTCCAGCCCCGGGCTGCCGCCTCCTCGGCGAAGACGCCGGAGCCGGAGTCGTCCTGGTGGATGATCGCGAGAAGACGCTCGTCCACGTCAGGAGCCGTCACTTTCGTTTCAGTGCCGGTAGGACGGCTTGACGGGCCGGTAGCTCTGACCTCTCAGGCCGAGCGCGGTCATGTAGAGCGACGACGCAAGCAGGGCGATCAGCGACAGCCAGCTGAGAAAGCTCGCGTCGAAGTCCCAGTAGGGGTCGGAAACCCACCCCCACCAGGAGGGCAGCAGGTGCACCGCGATGATCCCCCCGGCCGTGAGCAGGCCGACGACGGCAGACACCTCGGGCGCGCGGGGCGAGCGCTTAAGGGCCAGCCAGGTCGATCCCGCGATCAAGGCAAAGCCGATTGCGCCGACGAGGCTCGACGAGCCCGGCAGGTCTCGCGACGGCTGCCCCACGGCGTGATCGACCGTGTGAAGCACCAGGAGTGCGAGCACGGCCAGATTCGCCTTGGTGAGAGTCGAGAGGGAGCTCATCGGCTCATCAGCCTAGGCGCAAAGACCGGTGTTCGAAGTCGAGCATGTTTGGGGTACGCCCGCTTCGAGCGTTTGGATGCGTCGAAATCGCGACATCCGACCACGGCCCGGCTGCGTAAGGGTGGTAGGGCGGCCTTGCGGGAGGCCGCCCCTTTTATTGCTTACGAGCGGCTGTCAAGCTTCGAGACGTGTCGGATCCGCTGAAAGACGCTCATGGCCGGGTCATCTCCGACCTGCGGGTATCGGTCACCGACCGCTGCAACTTCCGCTGTAAGTACTGCATGCCGGCCGAAGGGATGAAATGGCTGGAGCGCTCCGATGTCCTCTCGTTCGAGGAGATCGAGCGCTTGGTGCGCATCCTCGCGGGGCTCGGAGTCGAAGATGTGCGCCTGACGGGCGGCGAGCCCCTTGCGCGCAGAGACTTTCCCTACCTGGTCTCGATGCTCCGCGGCATCGACGGCATCAGGGACCTCTCGGTGACGACCAACGGATATCTGCTGGAGCGCGACGCCGCCGCGCTTGTGGACGCGGGCATCGACCGGATCAACGTCTCGGTCGACGCGCTGGCCCGGGACCGGTTCCACGAGATCACCCGGAGGGACGCGCTTCCACAGGTGCTTCGCGGCCTCGAGACGATCGCCGCCTACGAAGAGGTACGCCCGATCAAGGTGAACGCGGTTGCGATCCGCGACTTCACCGAGGACGAGGTCTTCCGCTTCGCGGAGATGGCGCGCACGACCGACTTCCAGGTGCGCTTCATCGAGTTCATGCCCCTCGACGGCGACCGGGCCTGGGACCGCTCGCAGGTGCTGACCGGCGACGAGGTCCGGGCGCTGATCCACGCGCGCTATCCGCTGGAGCAGCGCGAGCGCGAGCCTCATGCCACCGCTCGCGTGTACGGCTTCGCGGACGGCATGGGGGAGATCGGCTTCATCAACCCCGTCTCGCAGCCGTTCTGCGCAGACTGCAACCGCATCCGCCTGACCGCGGACGGGGAGCTGCGGACGTGCCTCTTCTCGATGCACGAGACGAGCCTCCGGGACCCGATGCGTGCCGGAGCCTCGGACGATGAGCTTGCGGAGGTCATCCGCGACGCCGTCTGGCGCAAGGAGCTCAAGCACCACGTGAACGAGCCGGGCTTCCGCGCTCCAGCCCGCTCGATGAGCGCAATCGGCGGCTGAGAACCCTCGAGCAACCCTAAGGGGGTCTGACCCCGGGTCAGACCCCGAGTTCGTGCCATCTAGGGGTCGACCCCACAGTCGCCTTGAGGGTTGCCTATGCAATGCTTAGGCAGCATGCCTGAGCGAGTCTCACTCGGCGAAGCCGCGCGAATGCTTGGCGTCAGCGCCGACACGCTGCGGCGCTGGGATCGCGACGGCAAGGTCAAGACGACCGCGACGAGCAGAACCGGCGGCTCGTCTCGATCGCCGAGGTGCGGCGGCTCGGCGGCCAGCCCGAGCGCCATCGGACGGACGATCAGCTTTCGGCGCGCAACCGCTTTCCCGGGCGTCGTCCGCTCGGTCGAGGTGGACGGCGTGATGGGCATCGTCGAGCTCGAGTGCGGCCCGCACCTCGTCACCGCGGCGATCACGCGCGACGCGATCGAGCAGCTCGGGCTCGAGCCTGGCGTCGAAGGCGACCGCGATGGTCAAGGCAACCTCGGTCATGGTGATCGGGGAGTGAGGCGGCTCGCGCTGGCGGTCGCCATGGCGAGTCTGCGCTCGCCGGATGCGGTGACGATGACGACGGCGAGACGACCGAGGCGCCGACGAGCTGACCGTCTCCGCGGCCTCGTCGCTGACCGAGCGCGTTCGAGGCGTACGGCGAGGAGACTGAGATCGAGGAGAAGTTCTCCTTCGCCGGCTCGGACGATCTGGCAGCCCAGATCCGCCAGGGCGCCCCCGTCGACGTCTTCGCGTCCGCGAACACGAGCCTTCCCGACGACCTCTACGAGGAGGGCTTCGTCGAGGAGCCAGAGGATCTTCATCGCGAACGAGCTCGTGCTGGCGGTGCCGCGGACTCGCATCGAGGACGACTGGCGCCAGGATCGCGGCTGACATCGGGCGGCTCGACTCGTGTCGGCGCGAGGGCGTTCCCGTCGGCGACTACACGCGCGAGGTGCTCGGCCGAGCTGCGCCGGTGAGGCCGAGGCGATCCTCGACAAGTGCGCTCCGAGGAGCCCGACGTGAAGAGCATCGTCGGCGAAGCTCGCCGACGGGCGCGGCCGACGCGGGCTTCGTCTACGCCTCGGACGTGAACGCGGCGGGCGAGGATCTCGTCGCGATCGAGCTTCCCGACGAGCTGGAGCCCAGTCGTCGACCTACGGCGTCGCCGTCGTCGCCGACGCGGAGAATCCTGAAGGCGCGCAGGAGTTCATCGACGGCCTGCTCGACGGCGCAGGCGCGCGAGGCCCTGCTCGAGGCCGAGTTCTCTGCCGCCGGAGGAGCGAGTACGCTGAGCCTGCCGCTGGTTTCCCGGCAGTCCTCGCCGGCGCCCTGGCCGTCGCGCTCGTCTTCCTCACCGATGCCGATCGCGGCGATCTTCCTTGAGGCGGGACCGGCCGAGCTCTGGGACGCGCTCGGGCGACGAGAGGCACCAGGACGCGCTGCGCCTCAGCCTGGTCACCTCGGTGATCGCGCTCGCCGTGATCGTCGCTGGTCGGCACGCCGGCCGCCTACCTTCTGGCAACCCGGCGCTTCCGAGGCCGCGCGCTTGCGATCACGCTCATCGAGCTGCCGCTCGTCCTGCCGCCGGCCGTGGCCGGCGTCGGGCTCCTGGTCGCGCTGGGGCCCGGAGGCTTCATCGGCGGGCTGATCGAGGACGCCGGCGTCCAGCTCGTCTTCCAGACGGCCGGGGTCGTCGTTGCGCTGACCTTTGTCGCGAGCCCGTTCTACCTCCGCCAGGCCCAGGCCGCGTTCGAGGCGCTCGATCCGCGCTGGCTCGAGGCGTCGCGAACGCTCGGCGCATCGGAGGCGCGGACGTTCGCGCGGGTCGCCGTGCCGGTCGCGATGCCCGGGCTGGTCACGGGAGCGCGCGCTGGGTGGGGCAGGGCGCTGGCGAGTTCGGCGCGACGCTCGTCTTCGCGGGCTCGTTCCAGGGCGTCACGCAGACCGCGCCGCTCGCGATCGTCCAACTGATCGGCACCGATCTGAACGGAGCGCTGGCGCTATCGGCGGTGCTGGTCGCGTTCTCGGCCGCGCTCCTGGCGACGGTGAAGCTGACGTCGCGAGGGGAGGGGGTCCGGCCTTGTTGTCGATTGACGGCGTCACACAGCGCCTCGGCGACTTCGAGCTCGAGCGTCTCGCTTGACGTCGCGCCGACGGCTGCCTTGCGCTGGTCGGGCCCTCGGGTGCCGGCAAGACCTCCCTGCTCCGCTCGGTTGCCGGCCTCGAGCGACCGGACTCGGGACGGATCGCCTGCGCTGGCGAGATCTGGTCGGACTCGGACGGCGACGACGTTCGTGGCGCCAGAGGAGCGCCGCTGCGGCTACCTCTTCCAGGACTACGCGCTCTTCCCACATCTCAGCGCGTGGCAGAACGTGGCGTACGCGCTGGGCGGGCCGAGGGCCGAACGGCACGGCCGGGCTGTCGAGCTGCTCGGCCGCTTCGGGCTCGCGACGCGCGCCGACGCAAAGCCCCGGACGCTCTCCGGCGGGGAGCGCCAGCGCGTCGCCCTGGCGCGAGCCTTGCCGTCGAGCCCTCGGTCCTCCTCCTCGACGAGCCGCTGAGCGCCCTGGACGCCTCGACCCGCGGCCACGCGGCCCGCGAGCTGACGGCGACGATCGAGGCGCGCCGGTGTCCCGACTCTCCTGGTCACCCACGACTTCGAGGAGGCGGCCACGCTCGCGGAGGAGATCGGCGTGATCGCGGATGGGCGGATCGTCCAGCGCGGGAACGCGGCGGAGCTCGCCGCGGCGCCCGGGCTCTGCGTTCGTAGCGGATCTCGTCGGGTCCGTCGTGGTCTCGGGACGCGCCGGCAGCCCGGCGACGCCGGCACGCCGGTCGAGCTCGAGGGCGGCCCGACGGTGTGGACGACGGATGCCTGCGAGCCGGGCGCCGTCTCCCTCAGCGTCCATCCGTGGGAGATCCTGATCGAGCCTCCGGGCTCGAGCGCTGCAGGCTCGGCCAGGAACCGCGTGCCGGCGAGGGTCGTCTCGGTCACGCAGGCTCGGCAGCCGGGTGCGCCTGGGTCTCGACGCGGGGCAGCCGCTCGCGGCCGAGGTGACGCCACAGTCCGTCGACGAGCTTGGTCTTGCCCCAGGGCGGGAAGTCCTGGCGGTCTGGAAAGCTTCGGCTACCAGGGTCGTCGAAAGCGGAGGAGGAGACGAGTGAACGCACAGGAATGGCTGGAGGCCTACGCCGCGGAGATCGGCGCCGAGGCACCCGACGAGGAGACGATTGGCGAGCTGCTCGAGCTTGCCGCGACGGCCGCCCATTCCTCCGAGCGGATCGCCGCGCCGATCGCCTGCTTCATGGCCGGCCGCGACGGGCGCCACCGGCGGAGCTCCGCGCCGCTGCCGATCGGGTCGCTCAAGGCAGAGCTGAGCTGTGCGCGTCGCTCAGCTCTGGCGCTACTCCGTCAAGTCGCTCCGGGGCGAGCAGCTCGACAAGGTGGACGTGCTCGCAGACGGGCTCCGGGGCGATCGCTCGACCCAGGTCGTCGACCACAAGGGCGCCCGCATGACCGGAAGGACGGCCAAGCGCCTTCTCGGGCTCCAGTCGGGCCTGGGAATGGACGGCGAGCCCACTGTCGATGGCCATTCGTGGCAGAGCGCCGAGGCGCTTGGCCTGATCCGCGAGGCCGCGGGACCAGGCGCCGACCTGGCGCCGCTGGGCCGGCACTTCGACGACCGCTCGATCCTCGTCACGACGGACGGCGCCATCTCAGGCGCTTGGCGTCGATGGCCGCCGCCTGCGCCCGAACATCTTTATCGAGGGAGTCGAGGGGCTCGCGGAGAACGGATGGGTGGGCTCGCGCCTCAGGCTCGGCAGCGTGGAGCTCGATGTGGTCGATCGCTGCGAGCGCTGCGTGATGACGACGATCGACCCGGACACCCTCGAGATCGACCCGGACGTCCTTCGCAGGATCAACAATGAGTTCGGGACCTACATGGGTGTCCTGTGCGAGGTCGCGACCGCCGGCGAGCTACACGTCGGCGACGCAGTTGAGGTCGTCTGAATTAGGTCCGGCCGCATCGGGGTATGGGATCGCCATGGCCGACAAGAGCGAAGAGGGGCGAACAGCAGGAGGTAACGGCGCCGGGCGATTGGGAGCGCAAGCCCGCCGCCGAGGAGGACCTTCGCCACGACGACGGGTCGGAGCCCCTGGCGCCACCCAGCGACGAGGACGACGACGATCTCGCCGAGCAGGAGGCGGGCGATGTCAGCGCGAGCGACGATGACGAGGACTTCGACCGGCCTGATCCGCCCGACGAGGCGGGAGTGGAGGACACCGGGGATGCGTTGCAGCGACACAGCGAGCCGCTGCTTGAAGGCTCCGAGGTCAAGACCCCGCTGGGGGCCCTGCCCAGCCGCTCGTTGCTTGCCATGGCCGTCTTCGTCGTGGTCTTCTGCGTCGCGTTCTTCGCGCTCTGGGGACTCCTCGGGAACTTCGGGATCCTGCTCGGGCTCCTCGCAGGCACCGGGCTCGGCCTGTTGTCCGTGAAGCTTCTGGCCGACCGCACCGCCTAGGCGGCTTCGAGGCGCACTGGCACGCTGTTGAAGGCTGCGTTGCCGGTCAGCCCGTCCAGAACCGATGGGTCCGTGATGTCGTTGACGCTCGCTCCCGGCAGGGACGCGGCGTGCTTCCAGCCCACGCCCTTGCGGGAGCCGTGCCCGAATCCGTGCGGTATCGAGACCACACCGGGCCTGAGCTCGTCGGTCACCTGGAGCAGGACTTCGATCTCGCCGACGCGCGAGACCACCTTTACGCTCGCCCCGTCCTCCAGGCTGCGAGCCGCCGCGTCCTCGGGGTTCAGCATCGCCGTGCAGCGATCCGACCCCTTGGTCAGCCGCTTCGAGTTGTGCATCCAGGAGTTGTTCGAGTTGAGGATCCGGCGGCCGATCAGGGTGAGGTCGAAGCCGTCCTTTCGCGCGCGCTCTCCTTCGGCGGCGATCTTCTCCAGCTCGGCGGTCTCCCGCAGCAACGCCGGCGGCGCCAGCGCGACTTGCTTGTCGGGCGTGAGCAGCGCGCCCGGAAGGCGCGGCTTCATCGGCCCGAGGTCGACTCCGTGCTTCGAGCGTTTCACCTTGCGCAGCGTGAGGCCCTTCAGGGGGCCGCGGCGGAGCATTCCGTAGGGCCCGGCCGCGATCGCCGACTCGACGACACGCGCCGGTGACGCCAGCCTCGCTCCCAGCGAAAAGGCCCGCGCCTTCGTAGCGATGCCCCGCCCGAGGCGCTGCGTGAGGCCGTTGAGGATCTCCCAGTCCTCCTTGCCGCCCTCGCGCTTCGGCACCGCAGCCGGGCTGAACCGGATGTGGTTGCGGATCGCCACCAGTGGCAGTGCCACGTCCACCTCGTCCCGCTCGAGGGCCGAGACGGGGGGCAGGATCACGTCCGCGTGGCGGTTCGTCTCGTTCACGTACTGGTCGACCGACACCATGAACTCGAGGTCGTCGAGCGCGTCGTCGAGCCGGCGGCCTCCTGGCGCCGACATGACCGGGTTTCCGGCGAAGACGAGGAGGCCGCGAACCTGCCCCTGCCCCGGAGTCAGGATCTCGTCGGCCAGGCCGGACACCGGAAGCTCGCCGTTCATCTCGGGCAGCCCGCTCACTCGCTGCTCATAGCGCCCGAAGCCGTCGGGCCCGCCGCGGCCGGCAAGCTTCAGGGCGAGCGTCAGGTCGATGAACGGCTCCGGGAACATGACTCCGCCCTCGGTGTCGAGGTTGCCCGTGACGGCGTTCAGGACGTTGATGAGCCAGTGGATCAGAGTGCCCGTCCGCTGCTGGCAGACGCCGACGCGCCCATAGGCGGCGGCCGTCTGCGCCGTCGCGAAGTCGCGCGCGAGGCGCTCGATCGTCCCTGCCTCGACTCCCGCCAGCGGCGCCGCCCGGTCGGGCGGCCAGTCCGCCACCAGGGAGGCGATCTCTTCGGAGCCCGTGCAGAGATCGGGAGTCCGGGTGAGCCCCTCGGCGAAGATGACGTGCAGCATCCCCAGCAGAAGGAAGGCGTCGCCGCCGGGCTGGATGGCGACGTGCTCCGATGCGCTCTTGGCGGTTTCCGTGTGGCGGGGGTCCACGACCACGACCGTCCCGCCCCGTTTCACGATGTCGCGGAGCCGGTGCCGGGCGCCGGGCGCGCTCATCAGCGATCCGTTCGACACCGAAGGGTTCGCGCCGAGCACCAGGAGGTGGTCCGTCCTGTCGATGTCAGGGACGGGGAAGAGGCCGAGGTTCCCGAACATCTCCGCGGACGTCCGGTGTTGAGGAAGCTGATCCGTCGAGGTGGCGGACGAGTGGTTCTTCGTGTCCATCGTCTCGCGAAGCGGTAGGACCGCCAGAAGGGACCACGTGTGCGCGCTGGGGTTGCCGATGTAGGAGGCGAGGCTGTCGGTGCCGTGCCTTCGGTGCACGTCCCGCAAGCCGTTCGCGGCGAAGTCGAGCGCTTCGTCCCACTCCATCTCGACCCACTCGCCGCCGACGCGCCGGACCGGCTTCGAGAGCCGATCCGGGTCCTCGTAGAGGTCGGTCAGCGCCGCTGCCTTGGGGCAGATGTACCCCTTCGACGTCGGGTCGTCGGGATCGCCGGTGATCCTGAGCACCTCCGCGCCGTCGACCTCCACCGTGATGCCGCAGTGCGCCTCGCAGAGGTTGCATTGCCTATGGACGGTCTGGGTCGCCATCGCGGGCGAAGCTTCTCACACGCGGGCCCGGGCTACTCCCGGACGCGCTCGGACCCCGAGTAGACGTTGACCGATCCATGGCGGGCAAATCCGGCGAGCGTCATGCCACGATCCTTCGCAAGCTCGATCGCGAGTGAGCTTGGTGCGCCGACGCCGACCAGGATCGGCGCGCCCGCCACCGCCGCCTTCTGGACCAGCTCGAACGAGAGGCGCCCCGATACGCACAGGGCCGAGTCGCGCAGGGGCACGAGGCCCTCGCGAAGCGCCCAGCCGATCACCTTGTCCATCGCGTTGTGCCGCCCGACGTCCTCCCGCACGCACGCCGCCTCGCCCCACGGATCGAAGAGGCCCGTCGCGTGAAGGCCCCCCGTGCGGTCGAACCCGGGCTGGCGCAGCCTTTCGGGAAGCGACGCAAGGGTGTCGCGCTCGATCTCGGGGCCGGGCGGGAGCGGTGCGGAGAGCACCTCCACCTGCTCGATCGCACCCTTGCCGCAGACTCCGCAGGACGAGGTCGTGTAGAAGCTCCGGACCCCGGGGTCGCGGAGGAGCGGCCCCGCCACCTCGACCACGTTGCCGGCTAGGTCGTCGGTCAGGCCGGCTTCGAGCGGGGAGTCGATGAGTCCCTCACCGTGGAGGAATCCCAGCGCCAGCTCCTCGTCGTTGCCAGGCGTCCGCATCGTGACGGCGAGCGGCTCGCCGTCGACCCGGATCTCGAGCGGATCCTCGACCGCAACGAAGTCCTCGACGCCGTCGCGCTCGATCCGGGCGAGGCTCCTGGGGTCGGGCGCTGGGCCCTTGCTGGACACACTGCCAACATAGACGCGATGGCCGAAAGCGACGGATTGCGAAAGCCGGGCAAGTTTCCGACGCCCTCCAATTGGGCGTCGCTCAAGCCATTCGGAGTGGGCGAGCAGCGGCCCAACAACTTCGCCGAGGTCTTTCGGGCCGCGTGGGAGAACCGGGACCAGTCCGCATACGCGATGCGGATCCTCTCTGACGGCGTCTGCGACGGGTGCGCGCTCGGAACCAAGGGGCTCAGCGACTGGACACTCGACGGCATCCATCTCTGCAACATCCGGCTGCGGCTCCTCCGCCTGAACACCATGGGGGCGCTGGACGATTCTTGCCTCGGGGATGTCGCCGCGCTCGAGCGGATGCGCGGCGACGAGCTCCGCCGGCTCGGCCGCATCCCGCACCCGCTGCTCCGGCGCTCGGGCGAACCCGGCTTCGAGCGCATCGGCTGGGACGAGGCGCTCGGCATGGCGGCCGGGCGCATCCGCGACGCCGGTGCCGACCGGGTTGGCTTCTATCTCACCTCACGCGGGATGCCAAACGAGTCGTACTACGCGGCCCAGAAGGCGGCGCGGGCGATCGGCACGAACTCGATCGACAACGCGGCCCGCGTGTGCCACTCGCCGTCCACGTTCGGGCTCAAGGAGGCGCTCGGCGTCGCCGCCTCGACCTGCTCCTATTCGGACTGGATCGGAACCGACCTCATCGTCTTCATCGGATCCAACGTTGCGAACAACCAGCCGGTCGCGCTGAAGTACCTCCATCAGGCGAAGAAGGCGGGCACCCGCGTCGTCGTCCTGAATCCGCTCCGCGAGCCCGGCATGGAGCGCTACTGGGTTCCCTCGAAGGCCGAGTCGGCCCTGTTCGGGACGAAGATTGCGGATGACTTCTACAGCCTCAACATCGGGGGCGACGTCGCCTATCTCACGGGTGTCCTGCGCCACCTGATCGAGCGCGGCTGGGTGGACGAGGAATTCGTCGCCGCCCACACGAGCGGCTTCGCCGAGCTCCGCGACGCGGCGCTCGAGGCTGACTGGAACGAGCTCGAGGCCGGTGCCGGCGCGACGCGCGAGGACATGCTCGGCCTGGCGCGCGCCATCGGCGAGGCCAAGCGGGGAATCCTGGTCTGGAGCATGGGCGTGACCCAGCACGCGGGAGGCGAGAACGGCGTGCGGGCGATCGTGAACCTCGCTCTGGCGCGCGGCTGGATCGGCAAGGCGGGCTGCGGGCTGATGCCGATCCGCGGGCACTCCGGGGTCCAGGGCGGGGCCGAGATGGGCTGCTACGCGACGGCGCTGCCGGGCGGCGTGCCCGTTGACTCGGACAATGCGGCTCGCTTCTCGAAGCTCTGGGGCTTCGACGTGCCCACGAAGCCCGGCCTCAAGGCGCCCGAGATGCTGGACGCCGCACATCGAGGGGAGCTCGATGTCCTCTTCTCGTCGGGAGGCAACTTCCTGGACGTCCTGCCGGATCCCGCGCGGATCCGCCGAGCGCTGGAGCGCACCCCGTTGCGGATCCACATGGACATCGTCCTCTCCAGCCAGATGTTCGCCGAGCCGGGCGAGGCCGTGCTCGTGCTCCCGGCGATGACCCGATACGAGATCCCCGGGGGCGTGACCGAGACTTCAACCGAGCGCCGCGTGATCCTGAGCCCCGAGATCCCGGGGCCGCGGATCGCCGAGGCGCGAGCGGAATGGGATGTCCTTCTCGACCTCGCCGCTCGCGTGCGGCCCGAGCTGGCCGAAGCGCTGGCCGTTGCCGGCACGCCGGAACTGCGGGCGGAGATCGCGGAGGCGGTTCCGCTTTACGCCCCGATCGCCGATCTGCGCGAGGGGGGAGACTCATTTCAGTATGGGGGTCGGCACTATCCCGACGCCGCGAGCTTTCCGACCGAGGATGGGCGCGCGCACTTCGCGCTGGTCAGGCCGTCGACGCCTGTCGCGGGCAACGGGGACGGGTCGCTCCTCCTCTCAACGCGCCGCGGAAAGCAGTTCAATTCGATGGTCCAGAGGTCGAAGGACGCGATCACTGGGGCGACTCGCGAGGCGGTGATGATCGCCGCCGCCGACGCCGAGCGGCTCGGGGTCGCCGCCGGCGAGGAGGTCGTGCTCCGCAGCGCAACGGGCGTGCTTCGATGCCACATCCACGTGGCGCCGATCGCTCCCGGCAACGCCCAGGTTCATTGGCCGGAGGGGAACGTGCTCATCGCCGACGAGGAGCGTTCGGCGGAGGCAGGCATTCCTGACTACAACACCCGGGTCACGATCGAACCTGCTTGAGGAGCTCCTCGGCGCGGGCCAGGTCGCCAGGGGTATTCACGTTGAAGGTCTCCCGCTCCGGGACTTCGATCTTTTCGGGATCGAGCGATTCAAGGGCCTGGGTCGCCGATGCGCCATCGTGGACGGCGCTTTCCAGAGGCCCAAGGGCCGAAGCCGGGTAGAAGGCAATCAGGGGGTGGATTCGACCGGACGACCGGGCCGCGGTGGCCTTTTCGGCGCTTGCCATCACCCGAAGGAGCATGGGGGTGACGAATGGCGCGTCGCACGGCAGGACCAGGACGCCGCGGCTGCCTGCGTGCCCAAGCGCCGCGACGACGCCGGCGAGAGGGTGGGCCGGCTCGTCGGGCTCGGTCAGGAGCGCCACTTCAAGCGGCGGCAGCGGTGAATCCGCCTTGGCCACGACAATCGCCTCCAACCCCGCCAGGGCGAGGGCCGCGAGCGGGTACGAGATGAGCGGTCGCCCGTCCAGCTCAGCCGTCGCCTTGGCGCCGCCGAGGCGGCTCGCCGCGCCACCGGCAACCACGGCACCGATGGGGAGGGGGCGTTGCGACGGCCCGGGCACGCAGCGAGTCTCGCACGCACCGCCTTCGATGGTGGGCGCTGGGGGTAGGCTCGCGATTCGTGGCCGATCTGCTCCCAGTTGCCGACGCGCGGGCCGCCGTCCTGGCCGAGGTTGCCGCGCCGCTGCCCGCGGAGCGGGTGCAACTCGACCAAGGGCTCGGGCGTGTCCTGGCCGGAGATGCCGTCTCGGCCGAGGATGTGCCCGGCTGGGACAACTCGGCCATGGACGGCTATGCGGTGCGCGCGGCCGATACCGCGGGCGCAACGGCTCAAGCGCCCGCCGTGCTGCACCTGGCCTCCGAGTCCCGCGCGGGATCGCCGGCGGCGGCGTCGCTTGGAGCGGGGGAGGCCTTCGGCATCTCGACGGGCGCCGTCGTCCCGGCAGGGGCGGACGCCGTGGTCCGGGTCGAGGACACCAGCTCGGAGGGCGAGGTGGTGCGCGTCGCGGCCGAGGTCGAGCCTGGGCGCGACATCCGCCGCGCCGGCGAGGACATCCGCTCCGGCGACACGGTCATTCGCGCCGGCAGCGTCCTTGGGTCGGCCGAGCTTGGTGTGCTCGCCTCGATCGGAGTCGCCGAGCCTGAATGCAGGCGCCGCCCGACCGTGGCGATCGTCTCCACCGGGGACGAGCTCCTTGCCCCCTCGGAGCCCATGCGCGACGGCGGCGTGCGGAACTCGAACGCGTACACGCTTCCGGCTCTGGCCCGCCTGGCGGGAGCCGACGTGGTGAGCGTGGAGCGGTGCCCCGACGATCCGGACGCGACCCGCGAAGCCGCCGCCCGGGCTATCCGGGCCGACGTCGCGGTCTTCTGCGGCGGGGTTTCGGTGGGCGACCACGATCACGTGAAGGGAGCGTTCACCGCGGCGGGCGTTGATGAGTGCTTCTGGGGCGTGGCGCTGCGGCCCGGCAAGCCGACCTGGTTTGGCACACACGGCGGCGGCCTGGCATTCGGCCTGCCGGGTAATCCCGTGTCGGCCGTGGTCACGTTCATCCTCTTCGTCCGTCCCGCGCTGCGCGCGCTGCAGGGAGCGCCGGCCGATCTCGACACGATCGAGGTCGCGCTCGCCGCCGACGTGCCTCGCATGGAGCGGCGCGACCAGGCGGTGCGTTGCGGCCTGACCGCGACCGCGCGAGGGTGGGTGGCCACGCCTACGGGCCCGCAGGGCTCCCACGTACTGACCTCGATGCTGGGAGCGGACGCTTTGGCCGTCATCGATGCCGGGGTCGAGCCGGCAGCCGCCGGCAGCAAGGTCCGGGCCGAGCTTCTGCGCGTACCCTCGGGTATCGAATGAGCAGCTTCAGCTGCGAAAGCAGCGTGTGCAGGTAGGTATGTCGTGAGGGTCACCGTCCGCCTCTTCGCGATGCTCCGCGAGCGCGCCGGCGCGGACTCGGTCGAGATCGAGTTGCCCGATAGCGCAACCGTCGCCGACGCGATCGCCGCGCTGGGTCAAGACCCCGAAGTGGGCGACCTGGCAGGAAGGCTTCCGCTGCGGATAGCGGTCAACCGGGAGTACGCGGCCGAGGACGCACCCATCCATTCGGGAGACGAGCTTGCAGCGATCCCTCCCGTCTCAGGCGGCGACGACCGGGTCCGCCGCGCGCGCATCAGCCCGAAGGCACTTGACGTGGCCGCGGTCACGGCTCTCGTCGGAGACCCGGGCGCGGGGGCGGTGGTCACGTTCCAGGGCACGACGCGAGACGTGGAGAAGCTCAGCTACGACGCGTATGCCGAGATGGCCGAGCCGCGGATCCAGGAGATCCTGCGGGAGTGCGTCGAGCGGCACGATCTCCGCGCGGCGGCGGCCGAGCATCGGATCGGCGACGTGCCCCTGGGCGAGCCGAGCGTGGTCGTCGCGGTCTCCGCCGCGCACCGCGGCGAGGCGTTCAACGGCGCGCGGGACGCGATCGACCGCATCAAGGCCGAGGCCCCGATCTGGAAGAAAGAGGTCGAAGCCGCCGGCGAATCCTGGGTGGAGGGGACGGTCCCATGAGCGACGAGCAGAAGCTGACCCACCTCGACGACGAGGGCTCGGCGCGCATGGTCGACGTCGGCGGGAAGGACCAGACCGAGCGAATCGCGGTCGCGGAGGCACGGGTCCACATGAGCGAGGCGACGGCAGCGGCGGTTGCGCGCGGCGACGCACCGAAGGGCGACGTGATCGGGACGGCTCGGCTGGCCGGCATCCAGGCGGCGAAGCGGACGGCGGACCTGATCCCTCTGGCCCACCCGCTCGCCCTGAACTTCGTGGACGTGACCGCCCACATCGACGTGGCCGCCGGCTACGTCACGCTCACGGGCGAGGCGCGAACCGTGGGGAGGACGGGCGTGGAGCTGGAGGCGCTCACCGCATGCTCCATTGCCGCGCTGACGGTCTACGACATGGTCAAGGGGATCGAGAAGGGCGTTGAGATCGAGCGCATCGGTCTGGTCTCCAAGTCCGGCGGGCGCAGCGGCGCCTGGGAGCGCGGGGCCTCCGGCGATGCCTGAGCCGCCGTTCCGGGCGGCGGTCGTCGCCGTCTCGACATCGAAGGCCGCCGGCGACGGCAAGGACGAGTCGGGCCCGCGCCTCCGCGCCCTCCTGGAGGAGGCGGGCTGCGAGGTCATCGCTGTCGAGCTGATCACCGACGAGCGCGAGCTGATCGCCGGGAGGCTTCGATTCTTCGCGGACGAGGAGGGGTGCGACCTGATCGCGACGACCGGCGGAACCGGCCTTTCACCCGACGACGTGACGCCGGAGGCAACCCGCGACGTGATCGACCGCGAGGCGCCGGGGATAGCCGAGGCGATGCGCCTCGCTTCGCGCGAGCACGTGCCGAAGCACTGGATGCTCTCGCGAGGCGTCGCCGGCAGCCGCGGCCGGACGCTGGTCATCAACTTCCCGGGCAACCCGAATGCGATCGAGCAGGCGGGGGCGGCAGTCACTCCCTCCCTGGGACACGCACTCGGTTTGCTACGCCGGCAATGAGCGCGACGAGCGCCCCCGCACCGGCCATCACGAGGCCGAGCGTCTCCAGGCCGCCGAAGACAGCGTCCCAGATGGCCCGGGCCGCGTCCTGCGCCGCTTCGTCGTCGGGCTGGCGCGCGGCGATCTCGCGCCCGCCTATGTAGCCGGCGAACACGGCTGCGCCGGCAAGCGCAACGCCCATCGCGGCGCCGAAGACGGCGGTCCGGCGGTCGTTCGCGACGACGACGCCGCCTGCCATGAGCAGGGCGCCCAGGATCGGAAGGACGAGGGCGAATGAGCTGACATCGTCCGCCCGTCTGGCGATGTCGACAAGCGTTCCGGTCGATCCGGTGTTGGCCACCGGAAGGTCGAGGTTGCGCGGGACGTCGCGCGCAACCTTCTTGTCCGCCTTGGCTATGTGGACCCTCACCACGCCGCCGACGTCATTCACCTCGACGACCACGCCGTCATCGCCGTCGCCGAGCGCCTGCTCGTTCGCACGGACGAGGGCGGCACCGAGCGCATCGCGGAAGCGCGGATCGCCGGTGATCGCCCCGATGCTCTTGTTTACGGCGCGCTGGGTCGGCTTGCGCTCCGCCCCCGACTTCTCGAGCTCGTTCACGATCACGTCGCCGATCTCGTCCTGAGCGCCCTCGTCGTCGAGGACTTCGACGGCGCGCTCCGCGAACGTCTCCGGATCGAGCAGGTTCTGATCGGCGTAGCGGACCAGGATCCCTCCGACCAGCGCGATCCCGCCGAGGGCGATGAGAAGGATCGAGGCGATCTGCCTCAGGGCGGGATTCATCCCGCCAGATCCTCGCGGGTCCATTCGTCGAGGAGGTGGATCAGCTCCGGCTCACCGTCGTCTTCGATCATCGCGATGGTGCCGGGCCAGTAGGCGCTCCCGCTGGAGGAGGAGCGGAGGAGGCTGGGGCTGTGGACCCAGCTGCCGGTGTTGAGAAGGGTCGCGCCGTTCTCCGTCACCCACGGATCCTCCTCGGCGAGTGGCCCACGGCGGTGCGTATGGCCGAAGAGGACCCACTTCGCGTCGATCTTCAGCCTCTCGACCACCTCGCTCATGGCATCGACGCCCGCCCGGGTGATGGCGTTGGGGGAGAGGTCGGCGCGCACCGGGCCGAGGCCCAGCCGGTTCGCGACGCCGACCGCGCCGGGGAGGGCCACCGAGCCGAGCAGCCATCCGCGCACCTTCGCCGAGCGGCTGGCGCCTCCCGTCAGCGAGTCCCAGATGCGCTTCGTAGGCGTGCCGCCGGGGTGATTCGCCCTGGCGCCCGCCTGGGCGAGGGCATACAGGAACGCGAAGACAGGCGCGGCGACGCGCTCGTATTCCTCGGGCTCGTCGGATGACTCCACGTCGGGCGGGGCGAGGGGGTCGGGGCCGCTCGGCGTGAGCCCGAGCGTGCGCTCGACCAGCGCCAGGCCGAGGCGCTCGAAGGTCGGGATCGTGAGGTGGCGGTCCAGGTAGTGGCCATGCGTCGCGTAGACGTCCTTGCGCAGCCAGATGCCCGGGTAGTTGATCCGGAGTTTGGCGCCGGGCATCGCCGCCCGGAGCTCCGACGCCGGCCAGAGGTCGAGGCGAGCCCTCTCGGAGAGACGAAGCGGCCGAGCCCCCTTGAGGGCGCGCGCCTCGAGCCAGCTCGAGATCAGGCGGTAGTCGTGGTTGCCCGGCACGACGATCACCTCTCCCGCGCTCAGGCCGGCGAGCTTTCCGAGCGTTGGCTTCGCCAGGTCCATCGCCTCGGTGAAGGGCCGGTCGCGGAACTCAAGCACGTCGCCAAGGAGCACGAGACGGTCGACTCCCTCGATTGCGTCGGCAAGTGCGGAGAAGGCCTCGGGCCGCGACAGGAGGTCGGCTTCCGAGGCCGCGCCGAGGTGGAGGTCTGAGACGATCGCTGTCCGCATGCGGCGACCATCCTTCCAGGTATGAACTGAGCGACGAACGTCGCGAAAGGAGCATGTAGCGGTGGAGATGTAGAGTCCGAGCCGATGAGCGAGACGCTGGACGCGCACGCGGAGGCGCCTGGGGTGGACGGGATCGCGGTCGAGAATCCCGCCACGGGCGAGACCCTTGCGACCGTGCCGGAACTGGGCGCCACCGAGATCGCCGCATTGGCGGCCAAGGCACGAGCCGCGCAGCCCGGCTGGTGGGAAGCCGGCTTCGACGCCCGTGCCGAAGTGCTGCTTGCGGCGCGCGGCTGGCTGGTCCAGAACGCCGAGCAGGTGGTCGGCACGATCTGCGCCGAGACGGGCCGCCCGGCCGACGAGACGCAGTTCGCCGAGTTCGGCTACGGACTCTCGGCGCTCGAGTTCTGGGCGAAGAAGGCACCCGTCTACCTCGCCGACGAAGAGATCGAGTCAGCGAGCCCCTTCGTCCGCGGCAAGCGGCTAGTCGTGCGCTACGAGCCGGTCGGGCTCGTCGGCGTGATCGGACCATGGAACTTCCCCCTCAACAACTCCTTCGGTGATTGCATTCCGGCGCTTGCCGCCGGCAACGCAGTAATTCTCAAGCCGTCCGAGCTGACGCCGCTGACGTCACTCCTGATGGCGCAGATGCTCGCCGAATGCGGGCTGCCCGACGGTGTCTTCCAGGTCGCGACGGGCCGGGGCGAGACCGGGTCCGCGCTGGTCGACGAGGCGGACTTCGTGATGTTCACAGGCTCGGTCAAGACGGGCAAGAGGGTGATGGCGCAGGCCGCGCAGACGCTCACTCCGGTCGCGCTCGAGCTGGGCGGCAAGGACCCGATGATCGTGCTCTCCGACGCCGATCTGGAGCGTGCCGCGAACGCCGCCGTGAGCTACGGGATGAACAACTCAGGGCAGGTATGCATCTCGGTCGAGCGGATCTACGCGGAGGACGCGATCCACGACGAGCTCCTCGAGCGCATTACGCAGAAGGTCGAGGGCCTTCGCCAAGGCGCGCCGGGTCCGGCAGGCACGGTGGACGTCGGCGCGATGATCTTCCCGCCGCAGATGGACACCGTCGAGGCGCACATCGCCGACGCGGTCGAGAAGGGCGCGCGGATCGTGACCGGCGGCAAGCGGGGGGACGGCCCGGGCCGGTTCTTCCAGCCGACGGTGCTGGCCGACGTCGACCACTCGATGCTCTGCATGACCGAGGAGACTTTCGGCCCGACCCTTCCCGTCATGCGCGTCCGCGACGCCGAAGAGGCGATCGAGCTGGCGAACGACGGCCCTTACGGGCTCCAGGCGTCCGTCTGGACGCGCGACGAGGCGCGGGGCGAGGAGCTCGCGCGCCGGATCCAGGCCGGAGTTGCCTGCGTGAACGACGCGCAGGTGAACTACGGCGCGCTCGAGCTGCCGATGGGAGGCTGGAAGGACTCGGGCCTGGGATCGCGCCACGGGCCGGACGGCATCCGCAAGTACACGAAGCGCCAGTCACTGATGGTCACGCCGGGAACCGCGGGCTTCCGCGACGCTCACCACTTCCCGTACTCCGCGCAGGTGACCGAGATGATCGGGATGACGTTCGCGGCCCTCGCCACATCGGACCTCTTCGACGATGCCCAGCGGATGACGCTCCGCGCCCTCTGCGACACCTTCGTCCCCTCGCTCGAGCCCCCGGAGGACGATCGGGAGAACGCGACCTTCTGGCGGCGCTCCGCGTCCGACCTCACGGTTCCCGAGGGGGTCGAGGTGGCGCTCCTGGGCGCACAGCTCAAGCCGGAACAGGTCGAGGGCATCCGCTCGCTCCTGGATGCGCTCGCCGAGAACGGGATGATGCCGTCGACTCCCCTCGAGGCGCGCGAGCAGATCGTCCACGCCTTCCAAGCCGCGGGCCCCGAGCCCTTGGCCGGCCTGGCGACGCTCCTCGGCATCGCCGGATCGATCTTCTACGGCCTGCCCGACCTGGGCACCGGCCGAAACGCGAACTGGGACACGATCGGATACCCGGGGCCGGCCGCTCCGCCGCCGGTCGATCGCCCACGGGCGCTCGACGTGCGGCGACCGACCGGGGAGGACCAGGAGGTCATCGAGGCAGACGTCGTGATCGTCGGTTCGGGAGCGGGCGGTGGCGTGATCGCCGGCGAGCTGGCTCAGGCGGGACGATCGGTCGTGATCCTGGAAGCGGGCGAGTACTCGGACGACGCCGATTTCGACGGGCTCGAGCTATCCGCCTACCAGCGGTCCTACCTGAACGGCGGCCCGTTCCCCACGGCGGAGGGGCAGGTCTCGATCGTCGCGGGTGCGGGCGTCGGCGGGGGCACCGTCATCAACTGGACCAACTGCCTCCGCACCTCTGAGCACGTCCGCTCCGAATGGTCTTCCGAGCACGGGCTCTCCGACCTCGCCGAGTCGAGCTATGACCAGCACCTCGACTCCGTGTTCGAGCGCATCCAGGTGAACGGCGACTGCTCGGACCTGAGCGGCCCCCACCTGCGGCTGAAGGAGGCCTGCGAGAAGCTCGGCCACGACTTCCAGATCATCACCCGGAATACCGACCCCGAGAAGTACGACCCCGCGTCGGCGGCCTACATCGGCTTCGGCGACCCGTCGGGGTCCAAGCAGTCGACGGCCAAGACCTATCTGGTTGACGCGCAGGAGCGCGAGGCGCAGATCCTGGTCGGAGCGCGAGCGCAGCGCGTGCTCGTCGAGGACGGGCGCGCAGCGGGCGTCGAGGCGCTCTGGTCGGAGCCCCTGGCCCCGCCCAACGGCACGCCTCCCACCAAGCTCACCGTCCGCGCCCCCGTCGTGGTCGTCGCGGCCGGCTCGATCGAGTCGCCCGCGCTTCTCCTGCGCTCGGGGATCGGCGGCCCCGCCGTCGGCGATTACCTGCGCCTCCATCCGACGGTCGCGGTCACCGGGTACTACGAGGAGCCCCAGAACTGGATGTGGGGGCCACCGCAGAGCGCGCTGTCCCACCAGTTCGCGGACCTCGGCGACGGCTACGGGTTCCTGGTCGAGAGCGCACAGGCGACGACCGGGCTGTTCGGGGGCGCGATCCCATGGCGCTCGGGCGCCGATCACAAGCGCCGGATGCGCGAGTGGTCGCACGCCGCGCCGCTGGTCGCAATAGTCCGCGAGCGCGGCCATGGGCGGGTCACCATCGACGAGGACGGGAACGCCGTGGCGCACTATCCCATCGACGACGAGCTCGACCGCGAGCATCTGAAGAAGGGCGTCGAGGAGCTCGTGCGCATGCACGAAGCGGCAGGCGCGACCGAGATCGTGGGGTCGGGCCTGTGGGCCCCCGACTGGAAGCGCGGCGAGGACATCGAGGAGTTCATCGCAGCGTTGAACGCGCTCGAGATCAAGCCGCGCGAGTACGTGACCTTTTCGGCGCACCAGATGGGCACCTGCCGCATGGGCCGCGATCCCGAGACGTCGGTGGCGAACCCCTGGGGCGAGCTCCACGACACACCCGGCGTCTGGATCGGCGACGCGTCGGCGTTCCCGACGGCGTCCGGCACCAACCCGATGGCCACGATCATGGCGCTCTCACGCCGCACGGCCCACGCGATCGCCGCCGCCTAGGTACCAGGTACCTGGTGGAACGCTCACATTTCCGCACGCCGGAGGAGCGCTTCGAGGGCCTCCCCGGATTCCCGTACGAGCCTCACTACCGCGAGTGGGAAGGCCTCCGGCTCGCCCACATCGACGAGGGCGACGGCCGCCCCGTCGTCTTTTTTCACGGCGAGCCGACCTGGTCGTACCTGTGGCGCAAGGTGATCCCGCCGGTGCTCGAGGCGGGCTTTCGCTGTATCGCCCCCGATATGCCGGGCTTCGGGCGGTCCGACAAGCCGACAGATCTCGGCTGGTACACGTACGACCGCCACGTCGAGGCGTGCGCCGCGCTGGTGGAAGAGCTCGACCTGCACGATGCGGTTGCGGTCGTCCACGACTGGGGCGGGCCGATAGGACTGCGCCTCGCGACCGAGCATGCCGACCGGTTCTCCGCGATCGTGGTCATGGACACCGGCGTGTTCACCGGCCACCAGGAGATGTCGGACGCCTGGAAGGTGTTCCGCGACTTCGTCGAGCGCACCGAGGACCTCCCGATCTCGATGCTGGTCTCGGGTGGCACCGCGCGCGGGATGGAGGACGAGGTCGTGGCCGGATACGACGCGCCGTTCCCCGTGCCCGAGGCGAAGGCCGGCGCCAGGGCGTTCCCGCTCCTGATCCCGACCTCACCGGAGATGCCCGGCGCCGCCGAGGGGCAGCGCGTGCTCGAGGACCTGGCCGCGGACGGGCGCCCCAAGCTCCTCCTCTGGGCAGACGCGGACCCGATCATCCCGCCCAAGGTGGGGGCGAGGTTCGCCGAGCGCATCAACGCCGAACCGCCCGAGGTGATCGCGAACGCCTCGCACTTCCTCCAGGAGGACGCGGGTGAGGAGATCGGCACCCGTATCGCGAGCTGGCTCTCAGCGGCCGAAGCGTAGGTACGTCGATGCGCTTTGCGGCGGTAGCATCCCGCCGGCAATCGACTCGGGGGAGATTCGTGCACGTACGCATGCCTAATCGGGCAACGACATGAGCGGGCTTCTCTACAGGCTCGGCCATGCGTGCGCGCGCAGGCCAAAGACCGTGATGGTCATCTGGCTGATCGCCCTGATCGCGATCGTCGCCGTCTTCAGGATCGCGGGCGACAAGACGAGCAACGACCTGACTCTGCCGGGCACGGACTCGACCAAAGCGACCAACCTCCTGGAGTCGGATCTGCCCGATCGCGCAAACGGCAGCGTTCCGATCGTCCTTCACGTAAGCAGCGGCAGCCTCGAGACCGGCGCGAACAAGCAGGCCGTCGACGCCACGGTCAAGTCGCTCAAGAACACGAACGGCGTCAACTCCGTCCTCAGCCCATTCTCCTCCAAGGCTTCGGACAACCTCTCCAAGGACAAGCGGACGGCGTACATCGCTGTGACCCTCGGCATCTCGTCGGGGGAGCTGGACGTTGACGAGGCGAACAGGATCATCGCCGCCGCCGATCCCGCCGTGAAGGCGGGAATCCAGGTCGAGGCCGGGGGCTACCTGGGCCAGGAGGTCTCCAAGCCGTCGACGCACGTGAGCGAGGCGATCGGCATCGGCGTCGCGATCGTGATCCTGACCCTCGCCTTCGGCACCGCGGTGGCGATGATGCTTCCGATCTCGACGGCGATCATCGGCTTGCTCGCCGGCCTGAGCGTGATCGGCCTCCTCGGGCACGCGATCGAGATCCCGTCGATCGCGCCGACACTCGGCACGATGATCGGGTTGGGCGTGGGCATCGACTACGCGCTCTTCATCGTCACCAGATACAAGTCCCGCCTCGCCGACGGACTGTCGACGGAGGAAGCGGTCGCGAGATCCTGCGCTACATCGGGGAGCGCGGTCGCGTTCGCCGGCGGCACGGTGGTAATCGCGCTCTGCTCGCTCGCGCTCGCGAACATTCCGATCGTCAGCGCTCTCGGATATTCCGCGGCGATCGTGGTGGCGATCGCAGTCATCGGCGCGCTGACGCTCCTGCCGGCCCTGCTGGGGATCCTGGGCCCGAAGATCCACTCGCTGAAGGTCCCGGTCGGGGGCCACGGCCACGAGGACGATCATCCCCATGGCTGGGCCCGCTGGGCCGAAGGGGTTGCGAAGCGCCCCTGGCCGGCTTTGATCCTGGCGGTGGTGCTGCTCGTCGTTCTCGCCCTGCCGCTCAAGGACATGACACTCGGCCAGGAAGACGTCGGCCAGCTGCCCGAGTCGACCACGTCGCGCCAGGCCTATGACCTCATGACGAACTCGTTCGGCGCCGGGACGAACGGACCCCTCCTGATCGCGGTCAAGCTGGATCCGCCGGCCAAGGCGGACAAGAAGAAGCTCGACAAGCTCAAGCAGCAGCAGGCTCAAGAGCAGCAGCAGGCCCAGAACAAGGCTCAGCAGCAGGCGGAGGCGCAGGTGCCCGAGCTGACCGAGCAGCTGGAGGAGGAGGGGGTGCCACCGGACGAGGCGCAGGAGCAGGCCGAAGAGGAGGCTCAGCAGCAGGCGACGCAGCAGGTGAAATCAGAGGCGCCGTCGGCGAAGAAGCAGAAGAAGCTCAACCAGCAGGAACGGTTCCTGAAGTCGACCGCTTCCGACCCGCGCCTGACGAAGCTCCGCAAGCAGATCGGCAAGGACCCCGGCATAGACAGCGTGTCGTTCCCCTCCGTCTCCAACTCGGGGAAGGGCGCCGTGATGTCAGCCATCCCGACTTCATCGCCCTCGTCGGCGAAGACCGAAAACACGATCCAGCGCCTCCGCGACGACGTGATCCCGCAGGCTGAGACCGGCGGAGCCACCGCCGACGTCGGCGGAAGCACCGCGGCCTACGTGGACCTCGCCGACCGGATCTCGGAGCGCCTGGTGCTCGTGATCCTGGTGGTGGTCGGGCTCAGCTTCCTGCTCCTGATGCTCGCCTTCCGCTCGATCGTGGTGCCGATCACGGCCGCGATCATGAACCTGCTCTCCGTCGCCGCCGCCTACGGCGTCCTCGTGGCGGTCTTCGAGAAGGGATGGGGCGAGTCTCTGATCGGGCTCGACGCGACGATTCCCATCGTGTCCTTCGTGCCGCTGTTGATGTTCGCGGTGCTGTTCGGGCTCTCGATGGACTACCAGGTGTTCCTGGTCTCGCGGATCGGCGAGGTCTGGCGTGAGACCGGCGACAATCGCCTTGCCGTTGTGCACGGGCTCGCTTCCAGCGCACGCGTGATCACCTCGGCCGCCCTGATCATGGTCGCGGTCTTCTCGAGCTTCATCCTGAACGGCGATCCCACCGTGAAGCAGTTCGGTGTGGGGCTCGCCGTTGCGATCGCGGTGGACGCGACGATCGTGCGCTGTCTCCTTGTGCCCGCCGCCATGGTCATCCTCGGCAAGTCCAACTGGTGGCTACCGGGTTGGCTCGACCGTCTGATCCCGAACATTGGCCTTGAATCCGAGGACGCGCTGCCGCCGATCGAGCCCGTCGAGCCGCCACCCACCAAACCCGAGGCGCCCACGGAAGCCTGAGCGCTCTGCCAAGGGGCCAGGTCCCGGCAGATATCTAGAGAAGCGAGCGCTCCAGGAAGTCGCACAAGGCGTTGTTGAACTCGCGGGGGTGCTCGAGGTTCGGGAAGTGCGCCGCGTTGGCGATTTCGACGTGCTCGGCGCCGGTCCCGCGGGCGATCTCGAACGAGCCCCCCAGAATCGAGGGCTGATCGAGCTCGCCGGTGATGACGAGCGTAGGAACGGCGACCTCCGCGAGGCGCCCGACCGCGGGAGGCTCGAGGTCTCCGGGCTCGATCTCGAAGCCTGCCTGGCGCTCCAGGAGCACGCGGTTGACCGTCGCGGCGGCACGCCTGACCTCCCTGTCGACGACGTCGGGCGCGCGGAACGGCCCGTCGAGCCACATCTTCATCTCGAGCTCGTTGGCAGCGTCGATCCCGCGACTCTCATACGCGGCGTCGACGGCCTCCCACTGCGCCCTGATGTTCGCGGAGTGCGCCCATCCCGATGGGGTGGAGCCGGCGACGGCGAGAGCGCTCACGCGATGGGGTAGGGCGATCGCCATGTCGAGCGCCGCGTAACCGCCCATCGAGCTGCCCACCACAGCCGCCCGCTCGATGTCAAGGGCGTCGAGGACCTCCATCGCGTCCCCGTGGAGCGTGTAGGGCCTGGTCGGGTCGCCCGACGACCCGAAGCCGCGCGCGTCGAAGCGAACGACGTGAAAGCTGCGGGACAGCGCCGCCCACTGCGGATCCCACATCCGGCTGTCGAACAGGCCCGAGTGCATCAGGAGGACGTCGGGCCCGTTACCCGCGGCCTCGTATGCAAGTCCGGTTCGTGTGCGCGCGGTGAGCCTCAAAGCTCCACGGTAACCGCGGACGTGATGAACGCGGCCAGTGGCCCGGTGGGGATGCCAGCGATTTCCCCGCCGCCTTCCACGACCCGTACCCGGCCGTCGTCGGATGCGACCTTCATGTCGAGGTCGACGTCCACCTCGGTCCCGCCGGTCGCGACGTTCAGGATGCCGCCCAGGAGGTCGGCGCCGGGCACGTCGAAGCTCTCGGCGCCGAACTCCGCGAGGTCGGAGACGGACGTGGTGCCCGTGGCTTCGAGCGAATATGGCTCGTCGCCGTTCCGCGTGAGTACGAAGTTCTCCAGCTGAACCGGCCCCATCGAGGAGTCGCGGATGATGATGTCCACATCGTCGAAGCGGTCGAGGTCGTCGAACACGACGGGGTCGTCCGACGCCGTGACCTCCAGGTCGAGCCCGGTTGCGTCGATGCCGATCCGGTCTCCGTCCCCCCAGAGCAGCCGGGCGGCGGGTGTGGCGCTGAGGGAAGCGTCCGCCGAGCCGCCGTTCTCGGTCAGCCGGTCCTCGATCACGCCTTCGCCGATGTCCGGCAGGAAGAGCTGGCTGACCACGAGCACGAGGACGACTGCCGCGCCGGTGATGGCAGCGATCCGGCCCACGAGAGACTGCGGTAGACGCGGTTTCGGCACGGTTCAAGCTTGGCAGGAGCGAAGACGAGCGATACGATCCCCGCGCTTTGGGGGTAAGGACCAAGCGAATCGCAGCGGTAGCGGCGCTCGCGGCCTCCGGGCTCGCGCTGACGGTCGTGCCTGCCTCGTCTGAGGTGCCGAACCTCGAGTGGACAGCGCTTCTGCCCCCGATCCCGACTGCGGAGAACCCGCAGCCGGGACCAGTCGCAACTTGTCAGAAGCCAAAGCCGGGTTGCATCCGAGCGCAGATCCGCCGGCTCCGTGAGGCGAGAGACGAATGGGGCTGCGATCACCGCGCCGTGTTCGCGACGACGTATCTGACGCTCACCAAGCAGCTGTTCTCAGACGTGAAGTCCGGGCTCGTCGAGAGGACGTTCGCCGACCCGGACTACCTCTACACGGAGGATGCGCTGTTCGCCAACATCTACTTCCGGACCGCCAGGGCGTACAACCGGGGCGACGAGGTCGCCAAGGCGTGGCAGATCGCGTTCGACACCGCGAAGCGGGACGACACGGGCGCGGTGCAGGACATGCTGCTGGGAATCAACGCCCACGTGCAGAACGACATGCCGTTCATGCTGGCGGCGCTCGGTCTGACGAGGCCGAACGGCAACTCGCGCAAGCCTGACCACGACGAGGCTAACGGCACGCTCAACCGCGCCTACGAGGACGTGGTCGAGGAGGTGCGGGTCCGCTTCGACCCGGCCATCGGCATCACGAACCCCGCCGGCCTCCCGGCCGATGACCTCCTTGGGCTCGAGCTCGTCCGCTCCTGGCGCGAGAACGTCTGGCGAAATGCCGAGAAGCTCCTGAACGCCGAAGGCAAGCGGGAGCAGCGCCAGGTCGCCAAGCAGATCGAGGACCAGGCGGCGCTCAGCGCGGAGGCGATCGCCGCGGGTGGGATTCCGGGCTACGGCCCTACCCGCGACGCCTACTGCGCCGACGGCCCGAGCGGCGATTGACGGCCGACGTGGAGCGCTCCGGGGAGCGGTTCGCCAGGGTGGGCGAGCTGGAAGTGTGCTGGGAGCAGTTCGGGCTGGACGAGGACCCGCCCGTCCTGATGATCATGGGCCTGGGGGCCCAGATGATCCTGTGGCCCGACGAGCTGTGCGAGATGATCGCCGCCCAGGGGTTTCGGGTCATCCGCTTCGACAACAGGGACTCTGGCCGCTCGACCGTCCTCGCGGACGCTCCGACCGGCACGGTTCCGCGCGCCCTTGCGGGTGACATCGAGCCGGGCTCGTACTCGCTCTCCGACATGGCGGCCGACGCTGCCGGCCTGCTCGACGCGCTCGGGATCGAAGCGGCGCATGTCGTCGGGTCGTCCCTCGGCGGGATGATCGCGCAGACGCTCGCGATCGAGCACCCGGATCGCGTCCTCTCCCTTGCGTCGATCATGTCGACGACCGGCGACCGCTCGGTCGGCCATGCCTCGCAGGCGGGAATCGAGGCGCTGACGACCGTGCCGCCGCCGGACCGGGACGGCTACATCGACGCCTTGGCGATTGCGCGCAGGAAGATCGGCTCGCCCGGATTCCCCTTCGACGAGGAGCGAGCAAGGAGGATCGCGGAGCTCGGCTTCGATCGCGGCTTCCATCCGAAGGGGACGGTGCGTCAGACCGTGGCGATCATCGTCTCGGGCGACCGGACGGAGCGGCTCGCGGAGATCGAGGTTCCGACCGTCGTGATCCACGGCGAGGACGATCCGCTGATCGGCGTTTCGGGAGGCCGGGCCACGGCCGCAGCGATTCCGGGCGCGGAGCTCGTGGTGATCCCCGGCATGGGGCATGACCTGCCGGCCGGAGTGTGGGAGCAGGTGCGAGACGCGGTTGTGGAGAACGCTCGCCGGGCCGGCTAGGCGGTCGTGGCGGCCGAGCCGCCGTTCGACGTTGCCTCGTAAAGAGGCGAGCCCGGGCGGAGGTCGGCGAGGCTCATCGACGGCCATTCGGACACTGGGCCCTTGGGGCGGTGGATCTTCTCGGGGCGCGCGGCCTTCGGCAGCTGGGCGAGGAGGTCGACGTTCTCCGGCGCGTTCAGCTGCCTCTTGACCGTCTCGATGGCGACTTCGATCGTGCGGTGCTGGTTACGGCGGCTCATCAGGTTGCGGCCCATGGAGGCGAGATCCTCCTTGTGCGGCTGGATCAGGACGACGCCGGTGCCCCGTCCGCGCATCGTGCGCGCCTCCGTGCCGAGGCGCCGGCCGGATGCGCCGCGGACCGCCCGGGCGCCCCATTCGAGCGGGTTATAGGCGCGGGTGGGGTGGAGCGACGAGGTCGGGTTGAGGCAGATGACGAGGTCCATGTGGGCGTCGCGAAGGATGTCGAGGTTCGAGGTCGAGTACATGCCCCCGTCCACGTAGCGCCTGCCGCTGATCGAGACCGGGTGGTAGAAGCCGGGAATCGCGCAGGATGCGGCGACCGCGTCCGCGAGTTCGGCCTCCGGCGACGTGGGCCGGCCGAACACGGTGCGGCGCCCGGTGGCGTAGTCGCAGGCGACGACCCGCATTCCGGGGTGAGGGCTCCAGCCGTCGCCGGAGGCGCGGCGGACGATGTCCTTCAGCGGCTCGGTCGAGATGAAGCCCCGGGGAAGCCACCCGGCAGCGATCTGCGCGGGCGGGTACCTGAACGGCTCGCGAGTCGTGCGCAGCGCGAGCGGCCATGAGCCGGGGCCGATTGGCGGCCACGCCTTGGCGAGCCTGAAGGTGGCTCCCGCCGAGCGGTCGGCATCGGAGGCGGGGCGACCCTCGGAGTCGGTGAGGCCCTCAATGGTCTCGCCCGCGGAGTGGGCGACCATGAACCAGATGGGCGTGCCCGCGGCGACGATCGAGCCGATCATCGAGCCGGCGGATGTGCCGACGATGCGGGTCGCCTCCATGGGGTCCCAGCCCGTCTCGGTCGCCAGCGCGGACAGGCCTCCCGTGAGCCAGGCTCCGCCCTGAATTCCTCCTGCACCGAGGACCAAACCCACCCTCATAGTGAGCGGAATCGTACCCGTAGGTACGGTCGTCAGTCCTTTGGCGTAGGTTGCCGTTCGTGTCCCTGGGGGTGATCATCGCTCTGGCCGTTCTCGCAGTGCTCTTGCTGTGGGTCGTCGTGACCTACAACCGCCTCGTGCAGCTCAGGCTCGCGTGCGAAAGCTCGTGGTCCCAGATCGACGTCGCGCTCCGCCTCAGGCACGACCTGGTGCCGCGGTTGGCCGAGGCGGTGGCGGGCTACGCGCGGCACGAGCGCCAGACGTTCGAAAACGTGGCGGCGGCCCGGACCCGCGCGGTGGCGGCGAACGATGCGGCCCCGGCGGAGCGTGGGCCGGCCGAGGCCGCACTGGGCACGGGGATCGGCTCGGCACTCCTTCTTGCCGAGAACTACCCGGAGCTCCTGGCGACCGAGAGCTTCACCCAGCTTCAGACTGAGCTCTCTTCGGTCGAGGAGAAGATCTCCATCACCCGGCGGGTCTACAACGACACCGTGGAGACCTACAACACGAAGATCCAGGTCTTCCCGCCGGTGATCGTCGCGAGCCTGTTCGGCTTCGGGCGGCGCGAGTTCTTCGACGCGCCGGCCGAGGCCGAGGCGGCCCCGCGCGTGAACGTGGGAGGCGCCGCGTGAGCGGGCTTGCGAAGCGGATCATCTGGCGCCTCGTCTTCCTCGCGATCTTCGGCGGGATCCTCTATGCGATCGGCCTCGTCAACTGGAGCGAGGTCGAGCGGAGCTTCAGGGTCGAACAAGCCGACGTGCGGGTCGAGGTCCAGGACGATGGCAGCCTCCACGTGACCGAGCAGCTCACGTTCGACTTCGACGGGTATTTCTCGGGCGCCTATCGCGACATCCCGCTTGCCGAAGGCGTGAAGGCGAGGAACGTCGTCGTGAGCGAGGGTGGCGAGGAGTACGAGCCTGGTGGCGCGACCGGCCTCGGCTCTTACGACCGGCCCGGCACTTTCGGCGCCGAACAGCTCGAGATCACCGAGCCCGAGGGCGGCCCGACCAAGGGCTTCCGGGTCGTCTGGCACTACGAGGCCGAGTCCGAGGATCGCGTGTTCGAGGTCAGCTACGACGTCGCCGGCGTAGTGGACGCCTACGACGATGTGATCTACGTGCCGTGGGCCGTCTGGGGAAGCCAGTGGCAGTTCAACCTGGACGACCTCCACGCGGAGATCGCCTTGGCGGAGGGGGACGAGGAGCCGGAGGACGCCTGGCTTCGTCCGCGCGGGCTGGGGGTCGAGCCGGAGATCGGCCCGGGCACGGCGACGGTGGATGTCGAGCGATTGGCGGCGGGCGAGGAGGCGGCGATGACCGCGGTCTTTCCGCGGAGCGCGGTGAGCTCGGTCGAGGGGGCGAAGGCCCTGGCGGGGGATGGGCTCGAGAAGGTCGTGGCCGAGGAGGACCAGATCGACGACGACCAGGGGCTGATCTCGAAGGCCGCGGCGTTCGTGGGCGCGAACGTGATCGCGGTCGAGATCGTGTGGACCCTGCTCGTCCTCCTCGCGGCGGCGAATCTGTACGTGCGGGCGCGCGAGGGGCGGGTGGACGGCGTCTCGAAGTACCTGCCTGAGCCGCCGGCGGACGACTCGCCGGCGCTCGCCTACGCATACGCCCACGAGGGCGAGTTCGACGACCGGCTGGTCCTGGCGACCTTGCTCGACCTGGTTGACCGTGGGTACTACGACTCGAAGGCGGCGGAGGGGAAGGAGATGGACCTCGTCCTATCGGTGCCCGAGAAGCGGCCTGATGTGTCCGGCCTCGAGAAGTACGAGACGAAGGCGATGGACTTCTTCGACGACCTCCTGAACGACGGCGGGCCGTGCGAGCTCGGAAAGCTGAGCGACCGGATCCCGAAGCACTCGGGCACCTGGCGCAGCCGCTGGGAGTCGCTCACGGGGGCGCTCGACGACGTGGAGAAGGACAAGCTGGGGTGGGACCGGACTTTCGTGGACGCGCGCACGACCGTGGCGCTGGTTGCGTTCCTCGGCTACCTGGGGATCCTGCTCCTCTACTTCGACCGCACGCGGCTGATCTCGATCCCGCTCTTCGCGATGGTCGCGGGGATGCTCTTCATCTACGTGATGCCGCAGCGCCACCTCAAGCGGATGAACACGGCGAGCCGGATCAAGAGCGCCGAGTGGAACGCGTTCGCCCAGTGGACGAAGGACTTCCCGCGCCTTGCCGACGACCCGCCCGCGACGCTGCTCCTCTGGCGGCGGATCATCGTCTACGCGGTCGCGTTCGGGACCGCCGACCGGCTGATCGGCTCGGGCCGGATCCCCGAGCCCGTGGTCGAGGAGGCGATGACCCACGGCGTGTGGCTCTACCCGCACATGAGCGGGATGGAGTCCGGCATCACGCCGAGCTTCGACGGCTTCGCTTCCGGATTCGCGAGCCAGGTCGCGCCCAAACCGTCATCGTCGAGCGGCGGCGGGGGAGGGGGCTTCTCGGGCGGTGGCGGAGGCTTCTCGGGCGGCGGCGGCGGCGGAGCGTGGTGAGGTGCTGGCCCCGAGCCGGAACGGCGGCTTATGGCGACCGATCGAGCGGAGACTTTGGGTTGCTGAGCAACCACAACTCTCCGCTCGCCGCTTGAGGGCGCTATTTTCTGCTTCGCGCGGCTGTGGCGGAACTGGTAGACGCGCGGCGTTCAGGTCGCCGTGTCCGCAAGGACGTGGGGGTTCAAATCCCTTCAGCCGCATCGATTCAAGGCCGAAATCGGCCTCGAATCGGCGCTTGGGCTTCGCTAACATCGCCCCACCCTGCCGCTATCGTCTAGGGGACTAGGACGCCGGATTCTCAGTCCGGAAACCGGGGTTCGAATCCCCGTAGCGGTGCTGAGGAAACCCGCTCTGTAGAGCGGGTTTTTTCCGTTTCCCCCCAGGTTCGTCAGGCGGCCGGTCGAGCGCCTACCCCGCCTACACCGGGGCCTCGTCGGCCTTGACCGTTTCGGAATGAGACACCTGCTCGACCGGGACGGCGAACGCGAACGTGCGCTCACCACCGTGCTCGAGGATCGCTTCGATCGCGATCGCTGCTTGCTCGTCGCCGGCAACGCACTCGAGCCTGGCCTTCGGCCGCGTGTGCTGCTCGATGTCCACGCCGCGGTACCGGCCGGCTACCTCGGCCTCGGGGAACGAACCGCTGGCATCCAGAATCGACATCGAGAGGAAGCCCAGCTTGAGGAGCTCCTCGCGGATCGGGTCGGCCCGCTCACGTTCGACGTACGCCACAACCATCTTCATGTTCCGGTCCTCCTCGTCGGGGTTGGCGCTTGGCAGTTTGCATGCCCGCAGCGATCCGGCAGTTGGACGAGCGTCGAAAATTCAGGCCGCGCCGTTGGCCGCGCAGTCCAGGGCTCCATCAATCGATCCATCACAGCTGGTCCAATCGTCCCCCGCGCCCTCAACCGACCGGATGAAATCCCTGACGCGGCGCTCAAAGCGAACCCCCTTGGGTAGACGAGAGGCGAAGCCCCAACGGACTATCGGGGTGACGAGCAATCAAGGAGGAGGGCTCGCAGATGGCTCAGACAAAGACCCGCAATTCGCGCTCGTCGAGTAGCTCGAGCCGGAACAAGAGCGGTTCCAAGAGCAACTCGCAAGGCGGATCGACTTCCACGAGTCGTTCGCGTAGTGCGTCGACCTCAAAGGCGCCCAAGAAGAGCTCCACGAAGAGCACCACCAAGAAGAACACCACCAAGAAGAACACCTCAAAGCGGAACACCACCGCTCGCAAGCCAACAGCTCGCAAGCGCCAGACGACGAGCGACAAGTCGACGATGGCAACCGTCGCTGAGAAGGCGAAGGGCCCGGCCCTCGCCGGCGGCGCGGCGCTTGTCGGACTCGCTGGCGGCATGGCGATGAAGAACGGGCGAAAGCGCGGAGTGCTAGACCGCCTCCCGACCCCGAGCATGAAGCTCCCGACCCCGAGCATGAAGCTCCCGAAGCTGAGCATGCCGGACGTCAAGCCCGACTCGGCACTGAAGAGCATCGGCAAGGCCGCGGGCGAGGTCGCCCAGCGGAGCCGCAGGGTGGGCGAGGTCGCTGCGGAGGTCGAGAAGGCCAGCAACGCGATCAGCAAGAAGTCATGAGCGTCAAGGACAAGGCGCGCGACGTGATGGGGGGCGCGGTGGGTGAACGCCTCCGGGGAGGGCGGCCCGGAGCGATGCACGCGGCGGCCGGGGCAGCAGTGGCAGGCGGCGTCACGAGCGTCGTCGTGTTCCGGCTGCTCCGCGGCACCCACGACCAAGACCGAGACTGAAATCAACACGCAGGGGACAAGGAGGTCCAAATGCCAGACATCGAAAAAATCGGCAACGAGGCGAAGAAGACCATGACGCGGGTGACGAGCGACGGACCGCTCAGCAAACCTGCAGGCATCGCGGCCGCGGGTGCCGCGCTCGCGGTCGTCCCGTTCGCGATCGAAAAGCTCGGCAGCCTGGCTCGGCCGAAGATCTCGGAGAAGGCGAGCGAGGTCGGAAACAAGGCGACTGCGCAGCTCAAGGACGTCGCCTCCGACGCGATGCCGAGCTCCCCAGCGGAGGCGCTTGGCAGGAACCCCCTAAAGGGAATGTTCGGCGGCGGTAGCGACGACGACTCGGATGAGGATGGGGGGCGTGCCGCTCCGGGCTACGGCAGCGGCCGGCGAATGCCGATCCAGCAGTCGATCGACGTTGCGGTTCCGATCAAGCGCGCTTACAACTATTGGACGTCCTTCGAGGACTGGCCCGAGTTCATGCATCGCATCGAGAGCGCCGAGGAGGTCGACGACACGACGGTTTCCTTCCAGGCAAAGATCTGGGGGATCAACAAGCGCTTCGAGGCCGAGGTAGTCGAACAGCATCCTGAGGAGCGCATCGAGTGGAACGTCACCGACGGTTACTCGCACACCGGCGTTGTGACTTTTCACCCCCTGGCGAAGAACCTGACGCGCATCGACATCTCGCTCGACGTGCAACCGGAGAACCTGATCGACAAGGCGAGCCGAGGAATGCGGTTCGTCAAGCGCGCCGTTCGTGGCGACCTACATCGGTTCAAAGCCTATGTAGAGCTCGAAAAGGAGGACAAGGACGGCCGGCGGCAGACGATCGAGGACGGCAAGGTCAAGCGGAAGAAGCCCTCGAGCAGCAGCTCACGTCGCAGCAGCTCGGGTCGCAGCCGGAACGGGTCCGCTCCTTCGAGTGGGTCGAAGGCTCGGTCGAGGGGCTGAGCGATGGCGACGAAGACCAGCTCGCGTTCGAAGAAGAGCGGTAGCTCGAGCAGCTCCAAGCGGGGCGGCTCGAGTCGCTCGAAGCAGAGCTCGAACTCGAAGTCCAACTCGAAGTCAACGAAGTCCAACTCGAAGTCAACGCAGGCGAAGAAGCGGTCCGGCTCGGCCGCCGGCAACTCCCGCAATCCTTCGCAGGAGAACAAGGGCCAGGTCGGAGACGAGGGCCACGCGCGCACGCGGCCTTCCGAGACCAGGTCCGTGGTCGAGCGCGAAGGTCATGAGAACGACAACGGCGACGGCGACGGCCAGCGCACGGACTTCAAGGACTACTCGGTTCGTGACCCGAAGAAGATCGACGGGGGCCCAGACGTCCTGCTTGCCGTGCCGGTCGTGAAGGTCGACGAGGTCGACCTCGAGGTTGAGGACGTACACGCCCAGGTGGCGGTTCTGGCCGAGGTTCGGCAGCTGGTCAAGATCGGCGTGGGAGTGGAGGCGCATCTCGACAAGGTCGAGCTGAAGATCGAGGGCGTCGAGGCGCAGGCGCTCCTGAAGGCGAAGCTGAACAACGTCACGGCCATTCTGGAGCGCGTCCTCCTCAGCCTCGACCGCAACCCCGCGCTGCTTCGCAGCGTCGGTCGCAGCCTGGAGGACGTCGGGGCCGGCACCGGAGATCTCGTGGACGAGTCGGGCGACGCAGTCGAGCACGTAGGCGAGGGAGCCGGACAGGCGGTCGAGGATGTCGGCGAAGGGACCGGCGAGGCCGTTGGCGAGATCGGCAAGGGCGCCAGCCAGGGCGTCGAGGGCGTCGGCAAGGGCGCCAGGCGCGGCGTCGAGGGCGCCGGAAAGGGCGCCAAGAGGGGCGTCGAGGGTGCCGGCAAGGGCGCCGGTCGCGGCGTCAAGGGCGTCGGCAAGGGCGCGAAGCAACTGACCGGCGGAGGTAGCAGCTGATGGCTACGCAGAAGAGGTCGCGATCAGGGACCACCAGGTCCGGGAACAGCAACGGCGGCCGTTCGAACGGGCGCTCTCGCAGCTCGAAGGGCAACAGCCGGAATGGCGGTGACACCCGCTCCGCCTCACAGAAGGTCGAGAAGTACCGGTTCGCACAGAACGTCGAGGGCATCGGCACCGCGGCCGAGCGCGAGTACCAGCACTACGCCGAGCAGGACCCCTGGAAGCTCGACGACGACCTTCCCGACGTCCTCCTGGACGTTCCGGTCGTCAAGGTCGACAACATTCACCTCGAGCTCGACAACCTCGACGCGCACGTGTCCCTGAAGGCATACGTGCTCGACCTCGTGAAGCTCACAGTGGGCGTCGACGTCCATCTCGGACGCGTCGCTCTCGACATCAAGGGCGTCGAGGCGCAGGCGCTCCTAAAGGTCCGGCTCGACCACGTGGCAGCGGTCGTCGATCGCGTGATGACCACGCTTGACCGCAATCCCGAGCTGCTCGAGAGCATCGGGGAGGCCATCGAAGACATTGGAGCCGGTGCCGGCGACATGCTGGGCGAGTCCGGAGAGGCCGTCGAGGACGTCGGCGAAGGAGCCGAGACGGCGCTCGAGCACATCGGCCAAGGCGCCGGCCAGGGCGTCGGCGAGATCGGCCAAGGGGCCGGCCAGGCCGTGGGCCAGGTCGGCGAGGGCGCGGGCGAGGCAGTCGGTGACGTCGGCGAAGGAGCTGGCGAGGCGGTCGGCGATGTCGGAGAGGGCGCGGGCGAGGCGGTCGGCGATGTCGGAGAGGGCGCGGGCGAAGCTGTCGGCAACCTCGACGAGCTCGTCGCCGGACTCGCGGGAGGGGCCCAGAACGGCGGCTCGGTCGGCGAGCTCGCCAAAGGCGCCGGCGATCTTGGCGTCAGTTCGGGCGACATCGCGAAGATCGCGACGAAGAGGGCCGCCCAGCAGCTCCGCTCCGCCGTCACCAGCGAGGCAAAGGGCCTCGGAGTGGCGGCCAGCCGCAAAGTCAAGGAGATCGGCGAGCGCCGGCGGGAGCGCAAGGCTGACGAGGTCTACGCAACGCCGACAGCGGTCGAAGTGGCCGACGAGCTCGACATCGACATCGACCTGGTGGACGGCACCGGCGCCGAGGGCCGGATCACAGTGGCCGACGTGCGCAAGGCAGCGCGCGAGGAAGAGTGACGATGGCCGACTCGGGTCGGCCGCCCGACGATCCGGACGTCGAGATCGGCGCGGTTGTCCGCGCGCGCCGCATGCGGTTTCGCAAAAAGCCGGAAGTGGACGTGAAGGCACGCGGGCACGTCGAGGTCCACCCCGACCTCGCCGATGAGCTGAACCTCGAGGGGGAAGGTGGATCGCGCGCCGACCGCGAGAACCTCCCGGACGAGGTCGAGCCCGGCGTGACCTATCGCAACGTCAGGGTTGGTTGGCGTGCGGGTGCCTCATTGCGCCACGATGAGGACACCGACCAGCCTGGATCCACGAGCTAGTCCGAAACCCGTAACGCCGCCTTCCGAAGCCTCGTCGTGCACGGGGCCTCACCCGTTCAGGACGCCGTTTCGTGCCTGGGATGCAAGGGCCGTTGCAGGGGCGCCTTTCCGTCCGACCCGTCCACGAACGTCCGTTCGCATGAAGAGCGAACAGAACAACACGGACGCGGACCGAATCCGCGTCGCCGCCCCTGTAATCGATGCCGACATCCCGGTCTGCTCGGAGCTCATGGACGCGCTTCCCGACCCTTCCGACCCCGACCAGGCGGTGCTTGTCAACGTGCCGGTCATGGTCGATGGCCTGAACTACGGCGACATCGTCCGCCTGGCGCCCGAGGACGACTTCGGTGTACGCCGGATCGTCGAGGTCGTGCTCGCCAGCGGCCACCGGCACATGCTCGTCGCGGTGGAGGTGGGCGAGGCGGCAGACCTCGTCAACGAGCTCGAGCGGATGTTCCCCTCGTGGGCGCTCCGCGTCGAGGCCGCGAGCGCCACGGTCCTCACCGTGAGCGTCCACCCGCACCTCGACGCCGACGATGTGGGCGCCGTCATCGCGGCATGGCTCGCCGAGGAGACGGACGACGACGAGAGCCTCGCGATGACCGTCCCGTGCCCGTCGGGGCTGGGCCTCGTTGCCTGGGCTTAGCGCCTGAACGAAACCGCTGCGGGGCGTGTGGGATCCGCGGTTTGGTAGTTTCCAAGCCGAATTAGGGTTACCTAACACGAGGATTCCATGCTCTCTTCCCGCACACGCCGTCCGACGCTCCGCCGGAGCGCCTTCGCCTCACTCACCGCCCTAGCCCTTGGCATCGCCGTCGCGGCCTGCGGCGGCGACGATTCAGATGAAGGGGAGGACGGCGCCATCACCGTCTACTCGGGCCGCTCCGAGGTGCTGATCGACCCGATCCTGGACCAGTTCACGGATGAGACCGGCGTCCCGGTCGAAGTGCGCTACGGAGAGTCCGCCGAGCTTCTGGCAACGATCGTCGAGGAAGGCGAGAACAGCCCGGCCGACCTCTATTTCAGCCAGGATGCGGGCTCGCTCGGAGCCGCGGAGAACGAAGGGCTTCTGGCGGACCTGCCCAAGGACGTCCTGGGCCAGGTGGATCCGATGTTCCGCTCGCCGGAAGGCGGATGGGTCGGCACGTCTGGGCGAGCACGGATCATCGCCTACAACAAGGAGGTCCTGTCCGAATCCGACCTGCCCGAGTCCGTCTTCGACCTCACCGATCCGGAGTGGGAGGGACGCGTCGGCTGGTCGCCCACCAACGCCTCCTTCCAGGCCTTCGTCACTGCGATGCGCGCCAGCGAGGGGGAAGACGTGGCTCGCGAGTGGCTCGAGGACATGGTCGCGAACGACACCATCTCCTACGCCGACAACGAGACGGCGCGTGACGCCATCGCAGCGGGCGAGATCGACCTCGCGCCGATCAACCACTACTACATCGCCCAGGCCAAGGCAGAGGAAGGCGACGACTATCCCGTCGAGGCCCACTTCCCGTCTGGCGGTGACCTGGGATCCCTCATCAACGTGGCCGGCGTCGGACTGCTCGCATCGTCCGACCAGAGCAAGGAGACCACCCAGCTGATCGAGTTCCTGCTCGAGCCTGAGGCCCAGCAGTTCTTCACCGAGTCGAGCAAGGAATATCCGCTCGCCGGGAAGGTCGAGACCGACCCGAACCTCGTTCCGCTGGCCGAGATCGAGCAGCCCGACATCGAGTTGTCGGACCTGGACGACCTGCCGGGAACCTTGGAGCTCCTTGAGGAGACTGGCGCCCTCTAGAGGCGCGGGGCGCCTGCCGGCGGCGCTTCTCGCACGCAACTCGTTGCCGGGCACGGCTCCGGTCGGGCTGCGGATCGCCGGGCTCCTGGTCGCGGGAGCGGCGATCTTGCCCCTGGCCTACCTCGTGATCGTCATCGCGGGCTCGGCAAGCGAAGCGTGGGACGCCATCTGGCGCGATCGAACGGCGGCGCTCGTGGCGCGGAGCGTCGGGCTCACGGCGGCCGTGACCCTCTCCGCCATCGCGATCGCTGTTCCAGTCGCCTGGCTCACAGTCCGAACCGACCTGCCCTTTCGCCGGGCCTGGGCAGCGGTGCTCGCGCTCCCTCTGGTCATCCCGAGCTACATCGGTGCCTACGCCATCATCTCGGCGCTGGGGCCTCGCGGCTTTGCCGCCGATCTCCTTGGGGTGACGGAGCTTCCGTCCATCAGCGGATTTCCGGGCGCGTGGCTCGCCCTGACCCTCTTCACCTATCCGTACGTCTTGCTCCCCGTGCGGGCCAGCATGAGGCGGCTCGACCCACAGATCGAGGAGGCTGCGCTCGGCATGGGCCGAACGCCGCTAGAGGTCTTCCGGACCGTGGTCCTGCCCCAGCTTCGGCCCGCCATCGGCGCCGGCGCCCTTCTGGTTGCCATGTACGTCATGAGCGACTTCGGCGCGGTCTCGATCATGCGGTTCGACTCGTTCACGACCTCGATCTACACCTCCTATCAGGCAAGCTTCGACCGCACGTCCGCCGCAGCGCTTTCGGCCCTCCTGGTGGCGCTGATGTTCGTGATCCTCTGGCTCGAGTCGCGCTCGCGCTCGACCGAGGCCCTCTACAGGAGCACGCCCGGAAGCCAGCGGCAGGCGTTGCGGATCCCCCTCAAGAGGTGGCGCGTGCCCGCGACGGCGTTCTGCGGACTGATCGCGTCCTTCTCGCTCGTGCTCCCAGTTGCCGTGCTGGTGTACTGGTCTGGCCAGAGCGTGGCCGGGAACGTCGACTTCGGCGAGATCGGCTCGGCCGCCGCCAACTCCCTTCTCGCCTCGGGGATCTGCGCGCTCGTGGCGGGGATATGCGCCGTCCCGGTTGCAGTCCTCTCGGTTCGCTACAAGGGTCGATTCTCGAGCGGAATCGAGCGGCTCACCTACATCGGCCACGCCCTGCCCGGGATCGTCGTCGCGCTGGCGCTGGTCTTCTTCGGCACGCGGGTCGTCATCGAGCTCTATCAGACGCTCGGAATGTTGATCTTCGCCTGGGTCGTCCTGTTCCTGCCACTCGCCGTGGGGGTCGTCCGCGCTTCTTTGCTCCAGGTCTCACCAAGGATCGAAGACGCGGCGCGCAGCGTCGGGCGAACTCGTTCCAACGTGATGCGAACCGTGACCGTGCCGCTGATGACCAGCGGCCTCCTGGCCGGCTGCGCCCTGGTCTTCCTGACGGCCATCAAGGAGCTCCCGGCAACCCTCATCCTGGGCCCGACCGGTTTCGAGACCCTGGCGACCGAGATCTGGTCGGCCACGGGAAGCGGGTTCTTCGAGGGCGCGGCGATCCCGGCGTTGATCCTCTTGGCGGTCTCGGCCGTGCCGCTTTACCTCTTGACCGTCAGCGAATGAGCGCGACAGGTCAGAATTCAGGCGTGAGCGCAATCACCTGCACAGGCCTCGCCAAGTCGTACGGACGGGTCAAGGCGGTCGACGGGCTCGACCTCGAAGTCGAGCGTGGAAGCATCGCTGCCCTGGTCGGTCCGAGCGGATGCGGCAAGACGACCACTCTCAGGCTCCTGGCCGGCTTCGAGCGCCCCGACGCCGGCACTATCAGCGCCAACGGCCGCGTCATCGTCGGCGCCGGCACCTTCGTCCCGCCGGAACACCGCCGCATCGGCGTCGTCTTCCAGGACTACGCGCTGTTCCCGCACCTCGACGTCGCGGGCAACATCGCCTACGCCCTGGGCCGGAAAGCCGACAAGGAGCGTGTCGCGGAGGTCCTGCGGCTGGTCGGCCTGGATGGGATCACCGACCGCCAGGTGCACGAGCTCTCCGGTGGCCAGCAGCAGCGTGTCGCTTTGGCTCGCGCCCTCGCCCCTTCCCCTGACGTCGTCCTTCTCGACGAGCCGTTCTCCAACCTCGACGCAAGCCTCCGCGACCGGCTCCGCCAGGAGGTCAGCCGCATTCTTCGCAAGACGGGCGTGACCGCGATCTTCGTGACCCACGACCAGGAGGAGGCATTGAGCGTGGCTGACAGGGTCGCCGTGATGAGCGAGGGAAGGATCGAGCAGATCGGCAGCCCGGAGGAGGTCTATTCCCGTCCATCCAACCGCTGGGTCGCGGAGTTCATCGGGGAGATCGAGGTCCTGTCCGGCCAGGTGCGCGAAGGCAAGGCAGAGTGCGAGCTCGGCTCAGTTCCAGCCGGCGACGCCGTGGGGGACGTCGACGTCCTGATCCGTCCCGAGTCGATCGCCGTTTCGGTTCAGGCTTCGAGACGATCGGTGCCCGCCGAGGTGGTTTCGCGGCGCTTCTTCGGCCACGACCAGCTCCTCGCGTTACGCCTGGGGTCGGGGCGCGTTGTCCGCTCCCGGCAGCTGGGCTTTCCCACGTGGCACGCGGGCGACAGGGTCCACGTGACGATCGACGGGCCGGCCGACGTGACGTCAGCCGGCAGCAACGGCGAAGCGGCATCCTCCAGCGTGAATTAGGGTACCCTAATTCACGCATTTTGACCCGTAACTCTTCCCGCATCAAGACCGTGGATGGGCTGCGCGGCCTGGCGGCCGTGCTGGTCGTCGTCGACCATGCGATCGACGACAGCTGGGGCCTTGGCTCCTGGACCGAGCAGAACCACGGGATCACGATCTTTGCGCTCCTGACCGGCTTTCTTCTCTCGAGCCAGTTCCTGCGCGCCCGCCTGGATGGCCGCAGCCTTCCGGCGTTCATGCCGTTCATGAGGGCGCGCGTCACTCGCATATTCCCGGCCTACTGGCTCGTCCTCGGAGTCGCCGCCCTCACCGTCGGACTGCACGCGATGGGCCCGGGCGACACATGGCGGGTCATCACGCTTACGCAGACGTTCGGCACCGATACGCCGTTCGAAGGGCTCATCCCCATGTGGTCGCTCTCGCTCTTCCTCAGCTTCTATCTCTTCCTCCCGGTCTGGGCTTGGTGGCGAGCGCGGAGCGATCGCGACGGGGAGGCTCCCGGCTCGATCCTGAGGCGCGAGGCGAAATGGCTTGCCGCCCTGTTTGGCCTCGCGCTCCTCGTCCGCGCGCTCTCCCTCACGGACCCGATTTCCAGAGACCCCGAGTACAGCCTGCTCGGGCGCGCCGACTGGTTCGCTCTCGGGATGCTCTTGACTGCGCTCGTCGTCGCGCGAAGCCGCGGCCTGGCTCCGAGGCGGCTCTCTCTGCCAGGGACATATCCCGGCTGGGCGTTCGCCGCCGCTCTGCTCCTGACCGTCCTGAGTGCGACGGCGCCCGCCGGACTCGGTGAGGTTCGGAATCAGCTCGATCTCGCGGCAGCGGCACTCGTCGTCTTCGGCGCGGTCCTTCACGGGTCTCAGCTCAAGGGCCCACAACGTGCCCTCGCGTCGAGGCCGGCACGCGCCCTCGGCCGCTGGTCCTACGGGATCTTCCTCTGGGGCTATTTCGCCGAGAAGGCGATCGCCGCGCTGATTCCCGGCATCGACACCCTGCCCTTGATCGTGGCGACTCTCGCTGCCGGGATCGCGCTCGGGGCGGCCAGCTGGCGCTGGGTCGAGCTGCCAATTTCGAGGCTACTGCGCGAGCGGCGGAGGTCGGCGCGCTCGGTTCGCCTCCCTGAGGGCGCGAGAACCGAGACCGCCCCCGCCTGAGGCCGATCGCTCCGCGGGCGCCGCATGCGGGCCTACTTCCTAGACTGGCCCGCGTGGCCCACGCGCTCTTCGTCTGCCTCCACAACGCAGGCCGCTCCCAGATGAGCCAGGCGCTCTTCGAGCGCGCGGCCGCCGGCCGCCACACCGCCGCCTCCGCGGGGACGACGCCGGCCGATCAGGTCCATCCCGAGGTTGTCGAGGTGATGCGCGAGGTGGGGATCGAGCTCGCCGACCGGACCCCCCAATTGCTCGATCGCGAGGCCGCGGAGCGCGCCGACGTGGTGGTGACGATGGGTTGCGGCGACGAGTGCCCGTACATCCCGGGCAAGCGCTACATCGACTGGGACCTGCCCGACCCCAAGGGTCTGGAGATCGAGGAGGTGCGGGCCATCCGCGACGACATTGCGGAGCGAGTGACGAGGCTCGCGGCCGAGCTCGACATCCAGATCACCCCATAGGGGCGATAGGTCAAAGCCCTCTAAGGCGTAGCGTGCGGGATATGAACGACGAATCAGCCGAGATCTACCGGAGCCTCGATACCCATCGATTCATTCTCGGGGATGCTCCCGATCACGAATTCCCGGCGGGGAGCATGGAGCCCGTAGAGGCGATGCGCCTCATCGGGGAGGACCTGATCCTCGACGGGATCCCGGAGAGGAATCTGGCCACGTTCGTGACGACCTGGATGGAGCCGGAGGCACAGCGGCTCATCGCCGCGAACCTCCACCGGAACTTCATCGACCATGCCGAGTACCCGCAGACCGCGGAGATCGAGCAGCGCTGCATCAGGATGCTCGCCGATCTGTTCCACGCCCCCGGCGAGACGACCGGCGCCCGCACCCAAGGGTCGTCCGAGGCGATCATGCTCGGCGCCCTATCACTCAAGTGGCAATGGCGAAAGCGCCGCGAGGCCGCCGGCGCGGCCTCGGACCGGCCGAATCTGGTCTTCGGCGGAGACGTTCATGTCGTCTGGGAGAAGTTCTGCCGCTACTTCGACGTGGAGCCAAGGATCGTGCCCCTCCAGGCCGACAAGTACACGATCGGCCCCGAGGACATCGAGCCGCACATCGACGAGAACACGATCGGCGTCGCGGCCGTCCTGGGAACGACTTTCACCGGCCACGCGGACGACATCGTCGGGATCAACAAGTTCCTCGTCGACCTGCGCGACGAGAAGGGGCTCGACGTGCCCCTTCACGTCGACGGCGCGAGCGGCGGGTTCGTCTGGCCGTTCCTCTATCCGGACTACGAGTGGGACTTCAGGCTCGAGCAGGTCCGCTCGATCAACGTCTCCGGCCACAAGTACGGCCTCGTCTATCCCGGCGTCGGCTGGCTCATCTTCCGGGAAAGGGCCGACCTCGCGGAGGACCTCGTGTTCTTGGAGAATTACCTGGGCAAGACCGACGAGACGTTCACCCTCAACTTCTCGACCGGCTCGGCCATGGTGCTCGCCCAGTACTACAACCTCGTCCGGTTCGGTCGCGCGGGATACACGCGCGTCATGGAGATCATGCAGGCGAACGCCGGCTTCCTGGCCGAGAAGATCGCAGGGATCGGGCCGTTCCAGCTGATCGGCGATGGGAAGGACCAGCTCCCGCTGGTCGCCTTCAACCTGAAGGACGACGTCCCGTACGACGAGTTCGACATTGCCTGGCAGGTGGCTGCCGAGCGCGGTTGGATGCTGCCGGCGTACACGATGCCGCCGGAGGCCGACCACGTGAAGATGCTGCGCGCTTTGGTCAAGCTCAACCTCGGCCATGCCTTGGTCCACACGCTGGCCGACGACATCGCCGAGGCCTGCGAGACCCTCGAGAAGAAGGGTGGCGTGAGCGAGAAGGAGCGCGCTCGGATCAAGACGGGCGTCGGGTACTGACCCAGGCCGCTACTTAGACTTCGCCGCATGGGCCATGCTCATGCGCACGACCACTCGCGCGAGCGCAGCAAGCGCGCGCTGGCGCTCACCCTCGCCCTAACGAGCGCCTTCCTCGTCGCCGAGGTCATCGGCGGCCTGCTCACCGGCAGCCTCGCGCTCCTCGCCGACGCGGCGCACATGCTCTCCGACTCGGTGTCGCTCGGCCTTGCGCTGTTCGCCGTCTGGCTTGCCCAGCGCCCGGCCACACCGCAGCGCACCTTCGGGCTGAACCGCGCCGAGATCCTCGCCGCGCTGGCGAACGGCGTCACTCTGGTGGCGATCTCCATCTGGATCTTCGTCGAGGCCATCAACCGCCTCGGCGACCCCGGCGAGGTCGAGGGCGGCTGGATGCTGGCGGTGGCGGTCGTCGGCCTCTTCGTGAACGCCGCCGCGATCGCAGTCCTTCACCGCGGCGCAGATTCGAGCCTCAACGTCCAAGCCGCCATGCGGCACGTCATCGCCGACTTCCTCGGATCGGTCGGCGTGATCGTCGCGGCGCTCGTCATCGTCGTGACCGGATGGGAGTACGCCGACCCGATCGTGAGCCTCCTGATCGGGCTCCTGATCCTGGCGAGCTCCTGGACCATCCTGCGCGACACGACGCAGATCCTCCTGGAGGGCGCGCCCCCCGGGATCGACGTCTCCGAGGTCGGGCGAGAGATGGCCTCGGTCCCAGGTGTCGTCGAGGTGCACGACCTCCACGTCTGGATGATCACCTCCGGCTTCCCAGCCCTGGCCGCGCACGTGCTGGTGGCCGAAGACGACGACTGTCACCTGAAGCGCCTCGAGGTGGCCGAGATGCTCCACTCGCGCTTCGGCATCGACCACGCCACGCTCCAGATGGATCACACCCATCCGCAGCTGCTGCAGATCGAGCAAGCGCCGGCCTCACCTAGCAAGCCGACATAGTCCGCAAGAGCAGCGGCTGCGACCTAAGACGTTGGTACCACGGGCATTTGGGTAAGCAAACTCTCACCTCGCCCTCAGGTCTGTATCAGGCTGGCGCGCTCAGATGGTCTCACCCAATCTGAGGAGATCGAGCATGAAGCGCACTACGAGTACCTGGCTGATAACCGTCACAATCGCGGCGTTGGGCACGCTGGCGGCCCCCGCAGCAGCCGAGGAGACCACGTGTCGAGGCACGATCGGTGCAAAGACCGAAGACAACATCCGAGTCCCCCAAGGCGCTACCTGCAATCTGAATGGCACCACGGCCAAGGGCACGGTCAAGGTTGAGCGGGGCGCGACGCTGCGCGCGGACGGGGTCCGGGTGATCGGCAATGTTCAGGCTGAAGACGCACGACGGGTCAACATCGTCGAGAACTCCCGCGTCGGCGGAAGCGTTCAGGTCGTGCAAGGTGGCGCCGCGAAGGTCGCCGACAGCAAGGTGAACGCGGACGTCCTCTACGACGAGAACAACCGGTACCTCAAAGTGGTCGGGAGTGTCGTCGGAGGCAACGTGCAAGCGTTTCAGAACACCGGAGGCATCCGGATCAGCAGAAACACGATCGACGGCAACCTACAGTGCAAGGAGAACGCTCCTCCGCCCATCGGTGGCAACAACACGGTGGGTGGCAACAAAGAGGACCAGTGCGCGAGCCTGTAGGCGTCAAACCACGCAACTAGGTGCCTTTCCATGCCGCGCGCGTGCTGGTGGCCGATGACGACGACTTGCCTCTTGAAGCGCCTCGAGGTCGCCGAGATGCTCCACAGGCCCCGGCCGAGGCGTGAGCCCGGAAGTCAGCGTTGCGTGGGCGGAGGTTTGGGCATTACGGCTCGATCACGATCGGCGGCTCGATCAGTCGCGGCTCCGGCGCTTCTGTGACCGGGACGTACCACGCATCGTCCACATCGCCATCAGGCTCGAAGCGCCACTCGACTGACTTGCGGATGCCGATCGGGTAGATCGTCAGGCGCTCGTCCGAGTCGATCTTCATCCGCAGGAAGTTCTTGTAGTCAGTGGACGCGATCGCGCCCCAGATCACACCGCTGTGGCGCTTGGGCCCGGACCGGTTCACCCGCAGGAGATAGCGGGCGAAGGTCAACCGGCCCAGGAAGTAGCCGGCAAGCCCGGAAACCGCCGCGGCCATCCATCCCACCAGCATTCCCTGCTCGCCAAGCCAGGTGTCGTCCAGGAGGACGAACATCGCGAACGGAATCACCAAAGCGGGGAGGAGGTGCTCCAGCCAGTGACGGGCGGCGACTCTCCTCCTTTCGGCGGCATCCCTGACGTTCGCGAACCGGTACAGGCCTACGCCGAGGAGAACGATCAGCCCGATCGACCACATCGAGCCGGCGTCCACGATCATCGAAGGGAAGCTGAAGCCTCCGGGCTCGCCTTCCAGGCCCCGCGAGGCATCCTTGATCGCGTCCGCGAGCGCGAGCGCGATCAGCGCGTAGATGGCGCCGATCATCACGCCGAGCCCCTTCACCCGCATGACCGCGCCCATCGCTTCCTCGTCGCGCAGGCGAACGGATTCCTCGGGGGTCGGCGAAGTTGCCCCGAGGGAGTAGGTCGAGGCGACGTCGGGGTTGTCGAGCGAGGGCAGCTTCAGCTTGTCCTTCAGGCCCGCCGTTCCCATCGAATGGGCGCCACCACCACCGGCGGTGATCCGGTGCAGCGGGCCCTCTCCGCTCTTGCGCGCGTAGTGCGCGTAGAGATGGTGGTCGCCGGAGAGCGTCACAGCCAGCTCGCCCTTGCTCTCGCCGATCAGCTTCTCCTCGACGAACGAGAGCGTCTCCCATGCCCCCTCCCTCTTGAGCGCCGGGTTCTCCGGGCGCCTGTAGCCGACCCAGCTCGGCTTCGCGGTTGCCAGGATCACGCGGTGTCCCGCGGCCAGCTCCGCGCTCGCCTTCCGGAAGTACTCCAGCTGGGGCCCGTCGAGGTAGGTGTCGAACTGGATGTCGGTCGCCCACAGCCACCACCTCTCCGACAGCCGCAACGCGAAGTAGCTCCGCCGTTGCCGCGTCCTCCAGGCCCCGATCCAAGAGCGCTGGCCGAAAAGCCGCATGAAGCTCGTCAGGCCGTCGTACCAGTCGTGGTTGCCCGGAATGGCGAACATGTGCGGCACCTCGCCCTCGGGCAGATGCGGAAGCGCGGCACGGTAGGGGCCGGCGAACCGGTCGCGGTAGGCCTCCCAGCTCGCGCTGGGATAGACCTGATCACCACCCAGCACCAGCGCCCTGCCGCGCCTGGTGGCGAGCATTTCGCCGCCCGACTCCACCTCCAGCGTCCTCCGGCTCAGGAGCCAGGCGACGGTGTACGTGGGACTGAACCCCTCGCCGACGTCGGCCGCGTAGTCGAGCCAGAGCGCACCGGCTTCGTCGCGGTACGAGGCGTCGGTGAACGGCGGTGCGGGCGGCTGTCCTTCTCCGGGCTCGAGGTCGTGGCCGTATCCGGGCTGGCCGGCACCGAGCTCGCGCTTGTCGAGGAGCTTCGAGAAGCCACCGGATATGAACACCTCCAGGCCGGCGCGGATCAGGAACTTGGGCGACAGCCAGGGAACCATCCCCTGGCGCTCGAAGCCGGTCTGCGCTTCGGTCGCGGGACGGGGTGGAGGCGCGGAGTCCTGGTTCGGCGGAGCCACGCCCCGACGCTAGCCGAGTCCGGCCAGCGCCGCCTTGGCGGCGTTCGATCCGTTCATGCCGTGCACCCCGGCGCCTGGCGGGGTGGATGCCGAGCACATGAACACGCCCGGGATGCCGGTGGAGTAAGGCCGGAGCCCCAGGCGCGGCCGCGCGACGATCTGCCGCGGGGAGTTGGCCCCGCCGATGATGTCGCCGCCGATGAAGTTTGCGTTGTAGCTCTCGAACTCGGCCGGGCCCTTCGAGACCTGCGCGACGATCCGCTCACGAAAGCCCGGGGCGAACCGCTCGATCTGGCCGATCAACGACTCCGTCTCGTCGCGCTCCCACCCGTTCGGCACGTGGGCGTAGGCCCAGACAGGGTGGACGTCTCCGGCCGAGCGGCTCGGGTCCGCCAGGTACTGCTGCCCGACCAGCACGAAGGGGCGCTCCGGCATCCGCCTGGCGTTGACGGCGGCCTCGGCGCCGACGGTCTCGTCGAACGTGCCGGTGACGTGCACGGTTCCGGCGCTCCGGCAGGCTTCTGCGGTCCACGGCACTCCGCCCTCGACCGCGAAGTCCACCTTGAAGGCGCCAGGCCCGTGCCGGTAGCGCCGGTAGGCGCTCGCAACTCGGGAGTCCAGCCGCGACCCGGCGACGTCAGCTGCGCGGGCGGGCGAGAGGTCGAGCAGCACGACGTCACCGCTTGGAAGCTCGTCGAGCGATTCGACCCGCCTGCCCGTCTCGACCTTGCCCCCATGCTCCACGAGCTCGGCGGCGAGCGCGTCGGTGATCGAGCGCGATCCGCCCTTCGCGACAGGCCAGCCGAATGCGTGAGCCGCGCAGATGAGCGCCATCCCGACCGAGGCCGACAGGGGTTTCGTCAGCGGGCTGATCGCGTGAGCTGCGACGCCGCCGAAGACAGCCTTCGCCTGCTCGCTCTCGAACGCCCTGGCGATCGTCGTCGCGGGCGCGAGCGCGGGGATCCCGAAGCGCGTCAGGCGGATGGGGTGCCTGGGGAGATGGAGCATCGGCTGCATCAGGTCGGACAGGAGCGAGTCGAAATGGGCAGATGGGCCGGCGAACAGCCGCTTCCAGGCTGCTCCGTCCCGTCCCAGGCCCTGAGCGGTCGCCTCGATCGAGCGCGACATGAAGCCGGCAGAGCCGTCGTCGAGCGGATGCGCCATGTCGATCTGGGGCCAGAGCCATTCGAGCCCGTGGCGCGCCAGGTCGACCGAGCGCATGAACGGCGACGCCGTCGCCATCGGGTGAAACGCCGAGCAGTGGTCGTGCAGGACTCCCGGAACCGTCAGCTCTGACGTGCGGGTCCCGCCGCCGATCTCCTCAGCGGCCTCAAGCACCGTCACCCGAAGGCCGGCGCGCGCAAGCTCCACCGCGCCCGCCAACCCGTTCGGGCCGGACCCGACGACCCAGGCGCTCGTCATACCGGGGCGGCTTGGCGCTCGTCCCGGCCGATCACTTCGACCGGATACTCCGGGTGCGCCGAGCCGTCGAGCCACGGAAGGCGCTCGACCATGTCCGCGACTTCGACCCAGCCCTCCTCGAGGAGGCCGGTTGCGGCGTCGAGGATCCGGTAGTGCTGGCGCTGGATGTGGGCGGGCTGAGACTCGATTGCCACGATGCGCACCTCGCCGGGCTTGAAGTGGCAGCGCTCCTGAACGGCCTCGAGGAGCTGCTCGGAGTGGAAGTGCCCGTCGCCGAAGTTCCAGCCGTTCACCACTCCCGAGACAAGCTCGCCCTCACGCACGTGGTAGGCCTCGAGGTCGTCCACCGCACGATGGATCAGGCCGTTGAGCGCGCGTCCGTGCGAATGCATGGAACGGAAGCCGAGGCCGGAGGCGAGCATCAACTCGGCCAGGTCGCGATCGTCGTAGAACTCCGACAGCTGGCGCACGACCACCGGCGCGGGCTTGGTGATCGACTCGTCGAGCTTCTCCTCGGCCATGGTGTCCTTGCGGAAGAGCCATTGCGAGGTCGCCCAGTTGCCCGCGTAGTAGCGCATCGAGGGAAGGAACGAGACGAGGTCGGGCCGGAAGTTGCCGAGGACCGGCATCGCCACCCCGATCAGGAGGAGCAGCGCGATCAGCAGCGGGTCGTCGAGCGTCGAGAACGGCACGTCTCCGTTCTCAGCGAAGAGAAAGAGGATCCCGAAGATCATGAAGAGGTTCCACTCCAGGGGAACGGCGAGCGGGAACGTGGACGTGATGTGGACGTGGAAGATGATCATCCCGACGCACGCGAGCGCGCCGACCACGCCGCCGCTCGTGACCAGGAGGAGCAGGGGAAGCGTGAACTCCATCACCGTCCCCAGGTGAGCTGCGAACGCCGCTACACCGGATGGCCGCATGTCCTCGGGATGGCTCTTCCAGAGCCGCTTCTTCGCCGTCCGCGACTTGTTCCACGGCGTGTTGGAGATCATCACCGAGACGACGAACGGAAAGTGGCGATTGAGCTTCGAGGACGCGGCGCCCCACCAGATGCAGAAGAGCACGATCTGCGAGGCGACGATCAGGTTCTCGATCGGGAAGAGGAACACGACGAGTAGAAAGCCGTAGACCTCGACCCGCGAGCCGAGGAACGACACCTTGTCGCGGAGGCCGAGGAACCCGAGGAACGCCAGGAGAACGGCGATCGCAACCGGGTCGAGGCGGCCCGCAGCGAGGCCCGCCACCTCCTCGCCGTCGGCGAGCAGGAGGTACAGGGCGCTGACCAGCACCCCCACATAGAGCCCGACGTCGAGAAGCGTCCGGGTCGTTCCTCTCGTGAACGGCATCCTGTCGGGCCACGGGGGCAGCCGCACCGTCCCGGGCCGAAGCCAGTAGAGGATGCCGCCGATCATCGGGCTGAACCGGAAGGTGAGCGGCATCGAGCCGCACCCGAGGCCGATGATCTCCCACAGCAGGGTCCACACGGCGAGCTTCTGCCAGACGATCGGCTCGGTCCACCAGTCGCCGATGTCGCCGAGGCCGCCCAGCCCCGACGTGGTCGAGATCACGAGCGCCGCTCCGACCGAGAAGACGACCAGCTTCACGATATAGAGGAGGTAGACGACGTACGGCGTCCCGAACCCGTTGACGCCCCAGTCCTGGACGAGGGGCTTGAGGCGAGCGAGGTGTGGAAGCCGCTTCCACTCCTCCATGTCCACCTGCGGCGGTGACGGCTGGATGAACCCCATCTAGCCCGCCACCCTAATCGCCCGGCGGTCGCGGTGCGCTCGCCGGGCGCCCGAGTTCCATGGCTAGCGCTCCCTGACGACCATCTCCAGGCCTCCCTCCGGGCTGAGGGTCGGCATCTGGCGCACGTGCATCGCGGCCCCGGGAATGAGCTCGAGGCGGAACCGCCGGAGGATCGCCGTTGCGATCGCCTTCACCTCGGTCTGGCCGAAGCGCTTGCCGATGCAGATGCGCGACCCGCCGCCGAAGGGGACGTATGCGCCGCGGGGAAGCGCCGTCTTCCGCTCGCGCGTGAACCGCTCGGGCACGAACGCTTCGGGGTCGGGGAAGACCTGTGGCAGGCGATGGCTCGCCCAGGAGCAGTAGTGGACGTAGCTTCCGGCCTTGACGGTGTGCCCGGCGAACTCGTAGTCCTCCACCGCGCGGCGCGGCCCAATCCACGCGGGCGGGTAGAGACGGAGCGTCTCGTCCATCACCATCTCGAGCCGGGGAAGCGAGCGCTCCAGGGTCATGGCGTCGGGCGCCGCGGCCCCCAGGACCTCGTCCTGCTCGGCCACAAGCAGCTCCAGCTCGGCGGGGTGCCTCGCGAGCTCGTAGAGGAGGAACGAGACGGTGGAGGTCGTCGTGTCGTGCCCGGCGAACATCAGGGTGATCGCCTGATCGCGCACCTCCTGGTCAGAGAGCTTCGAGCCGTCCTCGTCGGTCGCCTCGAGCAGGAGGCCCAGGATGTCGAACGACTCGTCGGGCGGCGACGTCCTGCGGCGGCGGATCTCGTCGAACAGGATCTCGTCCAGGATCTTGCGGGACTTATGCATCCTGGACCACGGCGACCCCGGTCCGCGAAGGAGCCGGTAGACGTAGTCGATCCCGTAGTAGGAGAGCGCGCGCTCGAAGTGATGCGCGGCGGCTTCGCCCCTGCCGCGGTCGTCCGGGTCGAGGCCCAGGAGAGCCCGCATCGCGATCCGCATCGCCAGGTTCCGCGTCCATTCGTAGACGTCCACGGCTTGCCCGGGACGCCATCGGGCGAGCGCGGCTCCTGCCTCCTCGAACATCACGTCGACCGAAGCGGTGATGTGCTCGCGGTGGAACGCGGGCATCATGATGCGCCGGGCGCGGTCGTGGTAAGCGCCGTCGACCGTCAGCAGGCCGTCGCCGAGGAGGGGGATCAGGTCGCCGAAGCTCGACTCGCGCCAGTGGAACTTCTCGGGATGCTGGACGGTGACGTAGGTATTCGCCTCCGGGCCGAGCATGAACACGGCCTGCGTGTGGAGGAGGCGGGCGGAGAAGATCGGCCCATGCTCGCGCTCGAGCGGGAGCAGGATCGCGAGGGGGTCGCGGGACATGGCGCGCGTGCGCGCGAGGCTGAAGTCGCGAGGGCCGGGAGGGAACTGACCCTTCGCTCTCCGCTGCACCCGGATGTCGCCGGCGATCCGGGCGATCGAGCTGTGCGTGACGCGCCTGGGTGCGGGAACCGTCGACACGGCGGGATCGTAACTGACTCGACGGTCAGTTCGCCCCCGGCCCACGAAACGTCCCGCGCTGTCCCCTATGGGGTACGTCGTGGGACGTTTGGCGCTCGGAACCCCCGCCTTGTCCGCGGGGATCGGTTAGGTTCCCGCTACCCGACCAGCCGACCGGAGGCAATCCCTTGGACGTAAGCCAGCTCAAGCGAATCCCACTTTTCTCGGAAGTGCCCGACGAGGCGCTCCAGAAGATCGCGCCCTTCGCGACAACCGAGGAGTGGCCCGAGGGCAAGGAGATCATCAAGGAAGGCGGGTTCTCCAACCACTTCTACGCGATCGAGGAGGGAACCGCCAAGGTCGAGCGCGGGGGAGACCACCTCGCCGACCTCAAAGAGGGCGACATCTTCGGTGAGCAGGGCCTCCTGGAGCACGCAGAGCGGAGCGCGACGGTCACCTCGACCTCGGACATCCGCCTGATCAAGATCGAGCACTGGGAGCTCTCGCGCATGAAGAAGGCGATGCCCGAGGCCTACGACGACCTCGTCAAGAAGGTCGAGGAGCGAAGCTCGTAACGCCGAGGGCGTTGCCCATTCCCGCGGACATCGCGGGTCTCCGCAGACCGGCCCAGCTTCAGGCGAGTGCGAACTGAGTATCGCCTGGCGACCCTCAGTTCGCACTGGGCAAGCAACGCTCCGATCGCTTGACCACTGGATCGCGCAGGTGTAGGTTCGGCGAATCAAGGTCCTGCTACAGAGCGGATCACTGGCGGTTGCCGCGCTCGTTGCAGCTGCCTCTGCGATCCTGCTCGCCGCCGGGTTCATCTCCGGCGGGGCGAGCGCCGGGCCTGCCGACGATCGAGAGCGTGTTGCCCGCGGCATTTGCCCCGACACGCTGTGCGTCTTCACCGACACTGACTTCGGCGGAACGCAGGTCGACGTCACAAAGCTCGGCGTCTCGAACAAGGTCGACAACCAGATCCCGGACCAGGCCGCTTCGCTGATCAACGACCGAGGAAGCGCGGCCATTTTCTACGAGAAGCGCGACGGCAAGGGGCGGGCGATCTGCATCAACCTAGGCGACGGGCTTACCAGCCTGCAGGAGGTACAGCTGAACGGCTTCGACTCGACCCGCCTAATTCGGCGCAGTTGCGCCGCAGTATTGCCCTAGGACGAAAAAGCGCCGCGGCGAGCCGGCTCACGACCGCCTTGCGAGGAACTCGGCCTCCTGCTTGCCCAGCTCGGTGACGGGCGGATCGCCGTACATCCACTCGCGGGCGATGCGGTGCCAGTTCGCGGTGGCCCGCAGCTCGCCGAGCACGGCCAGGACCAGGAGCTCGAGACGGCGGCCCATCAGGTGCTCCGGGTTCATGTCCTGGTGGCGCATGGTGCGGAAGTGGGTCGAGCGCGGGTCTCCGGCCTGGATCGCGACCCGCTGGACGGCCTCGCGCGTGATCTGCGCTTCCTCGTCGTTGATGTACCACCAGATCGCGTCCTCTACGTAGGACATCAGCTCGTCGGGATCCACGCGGTCGGGCTGGGGGAGGAAGCCGTTGTCGGCCCACAGGCGGTGGAGCTCGACGGCGTCACGCTCGGTCGCGGCGCGCCCCGTTGCGAGCTCGACCTCCATCTCCTTCTGGCCGAGCTCCTTGAAGAGCCCGAAGTCGATGAAGGCGATTCTCCCGTCTGCCATCCGGATCATGTTCCCGGGGTGGGGGTCGCCGGAGAAGCGGCGATGGCGGTACATCGAGCCGAAGTAGAAGCGGTAGACGATCTCGCCGATGCGGTTGCGCTCCGCCTGCGTGCCCGAGGTGAGCTGCTCGAAGCGGTCGCCCTCGACGAACTCGGTGACGATCACGCGCTCACGGCACATCTCGGTGACGACGGGCGGGATGAAGATGAACGGGTGATCGCGGTAGAGGCGGGCGAGCGTGCGGTGGTTCGACGCCTCGAGCTCGTAGTCGAGCTCCTCGATGATCCGGGCGCGGATCTCGTCGGTCACCGCCTTCACGTCCATCTGCGGCGTGATCCGCTTCGCCAGGCGCATCAGCATCCCGAGGTTCTGCATGTCGGCGCGGACCGCATCGTTCACGCCCGGGTACTGCACCTTGATCGCCACGTCACGCCCGTCGTGGAGGCGGCCGCGGTAGACCTGCCCGATCGACGCCGAGGCGACGGGCGCGGGGTCGAGCTCGGCGAACGCGTCGGAGGCGGGCTCGCCCAGCTCTTCCTCGATCACCTTCGACATCTGCTCGAACGAGACGGTCGGGGCCGAGTCGCGCAGTGCGGCGAGCTTTGCCTGGAACTCCTCCTGGTACTCCTCCGGCACCAGGCCGAGGTCAACGAACGAGAGCACCTGGCCCACCTTCATCGCGGCGCCCTTCATGCCGCCGAGCACGGTCACGATCTGCTCGGCCGTCTCGACCTGGCGGCGCTCGAGCGCCTTGTCCGAACCCTCGGGCGAGCGCACCACGTTTGCGGCCTTGGTCCCGGCCTGCCTGACGGCCACGTTTGCCGTCGCCCGGCCGATCTTCGCCATGCGGGCGATTCGGCCTGTGGGGAGCTTCTCGTCAGGCATCGCGCGCATCTTCGCAGGCGCGAGCACCCGATCCGAGGAGTAGGATGCGCCAGACATACGGCCGTGTGGTCAAGGGAAGTCCGGTGAGAGTCCGGCGCGGTCCCGCCACTGTGACCGGCGAAGCTCAACGCAACGCACCCCCGGGTGCGAGCCACTGGAAGCCCAACGGGCGACCGGGAAGGCGCCGCGAGTAGGCCGGAAGCCAGGAGACCTGCTGCGCGGCGTGCCAAACACAGACCCTCGAGGAAAGGGGTGGCTCTCTCATGAGAAACCTGGTAGCGCCCGCCATCGGCGCAATCGCAACCGTCGCCTTGCTCGCCGCACCCGCGGCCGATGCCAAGTCGAAGTACACGGACATCCGCGTGGTCACCAACACGGGCGAGACCCTCGCCGACCACCGCCAGTACACGGACGACGTCAGGGTAAAAACGTCGGTCGACGCCGACTGCTTCGGCCCGTCGAACCCGTCGACGGGCGACTCGTACAGGCTGAAGGACCCGAACGCCCTGGGCGCGCTGATCGACGCGTCCAAGAACGACTCCGACCTGAAGCCGCTCAAGGTCACCGACGGCTTCGTCGATGACGGCTTCGGATTCGGCGTCTGCGACATCGGCGGCCTGGAGACCGAGGGCTTCGCCTATTGGTACTCGGCCGTGAACGGAGTCGGCTCGACGACGGGCCCTGACCTGATCCCCGTCAAGAACGGCGATTCGAACCTCTGGTACCTGACGACGGGCGACGAGCCCGGATTCCCTTCCGAGCTGGTCCTGAAGGTCCCGGCTCGGGTCCTGGCAGGTGACCCCTTCACGGCGAAGGTCGTGCGGCGCCTCCCCGACGGCACCAGGGAGCCCGCCGAGGGAGCCGACGTCAGCGGCTTCATCACCGACGAGAACGGCGAGGTCGAGCTCGACATCGCCGAGCCCGGAGAGACGACTCTTCGCGCCACCGGCGAGTCGGACGACGCGCCGTCGGCTTCCACGAGCATTTGCGTGGGAGAGGCCCTTTCGGATTGCCCGAAGGCGCGGGGCATCGTCATCTTCGGCTCCCCCGGGGACGACGAGATCAAGGGCGGCAAGGGGCCGGACCTGATCAGCTGCGGCAAGGGCAAGGACATCGTCCGCGAGGCGCAGAAGTCCGACGAGATCGCCGGCAGCTGCGAGAAGGTGCGGCGCGCCTAGCCATGCCTCGGGTCCGCACGCTCGCGCCGGTGCTGGCGGCCACCGCGGCCGCGGTGCTCGGCGCGGGCTGCGGGCTGGGACCCGGTGACTCGAGTGAGGGGGAGGCGACGCTGACGGTGACACGCGACTACGGCGCAGAGGAGCTCGTGGACGTTGCGCGCTCCGACCCGCCCGAGTCCGAGACGGTGATGCGGATGCTCGATCGCGAGGCGGAGATCGAGACCCGCTACGGAGGCGGCTTCGTCCAATCGATCGAAGGGATCTCCGGCTCCACCGATCTAGGAAGGACCTACGACTGGTTCTTTTTCGTCAACGGTGTCGAGTCGGCTATCGGCGCCGCCGAGACCGAGGTGCGCGGAGGCGACCGGATCTGGTGGGACCACCGCGACTGGACCGAGGCGATGCGCGTCCCCGCGGTCGTGGGCTCGTGGCCCGAGCCGTTCCTTCAGGCGTCGGCGGGCTCGGATCGACTCCCGGTGCGGGTCGTGTGCGCCGGGGCCAGTGCACCGTGCGACGCCGCCGAGGATGCCCTTGCCGACGCCGGGGTGAGCGCCGTGGTGACGGACTTCGGAAAGGAGGCGGAGGGCGCCTCCATGCGGGTGATCGTCGGAGAGTGGCCGAAGATCAACTCCGACCAGGCGGCTCGCTTGATCGCGCGCGGCCCGGATGCGAGCGGCGTCTTTGCTCGCGCGCCAGGCAAGGAGATCGAGCTTTTGAACGAGCGGGGCCAGGTCGTGCGCGGAGGCGAAGGGCTTCTGGGGGCCACCCGGGTCGGCGAAGCGCCGCCGACCTGGATCGCTACCGGCACGAGCCCTGCGGGCGTCCTCGATGCCGTGTCCATGCTCGACTCCGACCAGCTCGAGGATCGCTACGCGATCGGGATTTCCGACGGCGTGGCCGTGCCGATCCCCGTGCCGGAGCCGGCGCCATGATCGCCGCCTTGACCTTCGTGCCGCGGCGCACCCCCATGGGCCGCGCGGGCGCGTTGGCCGCGAGCGCCTATCTGGGAGGGTTCGTCGCGGTCGCCTTCGGGTTCTCGCATCCGCTCGTACTCGCGTCCGATGCCGTAGCGATCGTGATCGCCGGGCTCCTCGCGGGCACCGGGCGGGCCCTGGCCGCATCTGCGCGGTTTGCAGCCTGGCTTGCCGTCCTGATGGTCGCGACGAACGCGATCGCCTCGCAGCGTGGCGACACGGTGTGGGTCCGAGGTCCCGACCTGCCCGTGCTCGGCACCGTGGACGTCACGGCCGAGGCCCTCGCCGAGGGCGGGATCCTGGCTCTCCGCGTGGCCATCGTGATCGCGGCATTCGCCGTGTTCACGGCCGCGATCGACCCCGACCGCGTCTTGCGCCTGCTTCGGCCCATCGCACGGCGATCCGCGCTCACCGCGACGCTGGTCGTCCGCCTGGTGCCCCTGGCCGCCGCGGATCACGCGCGAATTCGCGACGGAGCGGCCCTGCGCGGCCCCGCGGCGGCGCCCGTTTCGCGGCCGTCGCTGATCCGCCGCCTGGTCGCCGGGTCGCTCGATCGCGCGGTGGACGCAGCGGCGGCCCTCGAGCTCCGGGGCTACGCCGGCACGGCTCCCGGCCGCGCTCACCGCGGCCCGCGCTCACCGGTCGACGCCGCCTTCTGGCTGACCGCGGCTGCGATCTGGGGGCTCGCGGCGGCGTGCATCGCCACCGGAGCTGTCACGTACGAGTCATACCCCGGCATCGAGCTCGGGCTCGAGCCGCTTGGCCTCGCGCTGGTGCTGTCGCTGCCCGCGCTCGCCGCCATCCCCCACCTAAGGGGGGCTCCATGGCGATGAGCGATCCGGTTGTCAGCTTCGAGCGGTTCTCGTACCGCTACCCGGGCTCGGCCGCACCTTCTCTTCGGGACGTCGATCTGAAGATCGAAGAGGGCGAGTTCGTCGTCCTGGCCGGGCGCTCCGCCGCGGGTAAGTCGACGCTCCTGCGTGCTGCGTGCGGGCTCGTTCCCCACTTCCACGGCGGCGAGGCAGCCGGATTCGCGGCGGTCTGCGGCAACGACCTGCGCGAGCACGGGCCTGCCGAGCTGCAAGGGGCGGTTGGCCTCGTCGCACAGGACCCGGAGGCCCAGGTTGTGGCGGCGACGGTGCGGGGCGAGCTCGAGCTGCCGCTCGAGATCGCGGGGGAGCCCGCGGCGTCGCGCGCACGAGCCGTCGAGGAGGCGAGCCTCGCGCTCGGCATCGCCCACCTGCTCGGACGCTCGACCCAGACCCTGTCCGGCGGGGAGCTCCAGCGGGTCGCGCTGGCCGCGGCCCTGGTCGGCCGCCCCAGGGTCGTCCTGCTCGACGAGCCCACCTCTCAGCTCGACCCCGTGGCCGGCGACGAGCTGATCGGCCTGCTCAGGCGCCTGAACGAGGAGTGGGGGACGACGATCGTGTTGGCGGAGCACCGGCTGGAGCGCTGCCTTGCGGCCGCGGATCGCGTAGTGGCGATGGCCGAGGGCAGGGTCGCGTTCGACGGGGAGCCCGATGCCTATCTCGACTGGGCCCTCGACTCCGACGCCGCACTCGCGACGCCTCTCGCACGCCTGTTCGACGGCGCGGGCATGCGCCCGGCGCCCGTGAGCGTGAAGGAGGCCAGATCCCGCCTGGCGGCCCAAGCCGCAGTTCCTCCCTCGAGCACACCCAAACGTCCCACGGTGTCCCCTATGGGGGACGAATCGGGACGTTTCGGCGCGAAGGGAGGCAAGGCGCTCCGCGTCAAGCGGCTCTGGGTGGAGCTCGACCACGGTGAGGGTCCGCACGAGGTGATCCGCGACCTCTCGCTCCGGGTCGAGCCCGGCGAGATCGTTGCCCTGATGGGGCGAAACGGCGCCGGCAAGTCGACGCTTCTGCGCTCGGTCGCGGGGCTGGTGGACCCGCGGCGGGGAAAGGCGGAGGCGCCCGCGGGCTGGTCGCTGGTCCCGCAGGCGCCCGGCGACCTGCTCGTCCGGGAGCGGGTGGGCGACGAGCTCCCGGGCGCCCAGGGCGAGGCGGCTCTCGCGGCGGTGGGGCTGGCGGGCGCCGCGGATGCGGACCCGCGGGACCTATCGGGCGGCGAGCGCCAGCGGCTCGCTCTGGCGATCGCGATGGCGGGCCGCGCCGAGGAGGGGTTGCCGGGGCTCATCTGCCTGGACGAGCCGACCCGCGGGATGGACACCGCACGCAAGCACGAGCTCGCAGCGCGGCTTCGCGACCTCGCGGAAAGCGGCCCCGCGGTGCTCGTGGCTACGCACGACGTCGAGTTCGCCGCCACGCTCGCCCAGCGCGTGGTGCTGATGGGCGAGGGCGAGGTCCTGGCGGACGGGCCGGCGGAGGACATCCTCTCGGGCGGCTGGTATTTCGCGACCGAAGTGGCTCGCGCGCTCGGCTCCGGGGGCCCGATCACCCCCGAGCGCGGGGCGGAGCTCCTCTCCGAGCGGGCAGAGGCGGGCGGCTGATGGACTTCCGCACCGCGATCACACTCGGGATCCTGCTCGTGCTCGCTGTGGGGATCGGCTGGTACGAGCGCTCACGGCCCAGCTCGCGGGTCGTTGCGCTCGTCGCTTCGCTCACCGCGCTGGCGGTCGCGTCGCGCCTGCTCCTTGCCCCGATTCCCAATGTCGTCGGGACGACCGACGTCGCCCTCCTCACCGGCTACTCGCTCGGCGGGCCGCCGGGCTTCATGGTCGGCGCGCTCGCCGCTCCGATCTCCAACATCTGGCTCGGGCAGGGGCCGTGGACCGTCTGGCAGATGGCGGGCTGGGGCCTGGCGGGACTCGCCGGTGCCGGCCTCGCCGTCGTCGCTGGACGGCGCCTGGGCCGCCTGGGCCTGGCGCTCGCGTGCGCGGGGATGGGTCTCTTCTATGGAGCGCTCCTCGACCTGTCGGTCATGGTCACCTACGGCGGCGAGCAGTCGCTTGACCGGTACCTGGCCCTGTCCGCGCGCGGGATCCCCTTCAACGCGGCCCACGCCGTCGGCAACTTCGTCATCGCCTTCGCCGCAGGGCCAGCCCTGGTGCGCATGATCTCCCGTTTTCGAGAGCGACTTCAGTTCGAATGGCACCCGGCGGGAGTTCTCCCCGTCGTGCTCGCTGCCGTCGCCGTCTCACTCGGCTTCACGAACACGCCCGACGCGCGCGCGGACGCCGCCGACGGCCGGGCGTGGCTGGCCGGGACGCAGAACCCGGACGGAGGGTTTGCCGCGACCCCCGGCCAGGCCTCGTCGGCGTCCATGACGACGTGGGCCGTGCTCGGCCTGGAGGCCGCCGGCGTGAACCCGCTGGACGTCGCCAGGGGCGGCAACTCGCCGATCGACTTCCTTCGCGACGCCCGGATCACATCGGCCACCGACCTGGAGCGGACGATCCTCGCGCTCGAGGGCGCCGGCATCGACGCGCGCTCGTTCGAGGGCCGCGACCTGACGGCGCAGCTTCGCGCGAAGCGCTCGGGCGACGGCTCGTGGGACGGCCAGGTGAACATCACGGCCTTCGGAATCCTGGCGCTCCGAGCGGCAGGGCAGAGCGATGTCGGCAAGTCGGCCGATTGGCTCCGCGACGCTCAGAACTCCAACGGCGGCTGGGGGTTCGCGCCGGGCCGGGGCTCGGACGCCGATTCGACGGGCGCTGCCATGCAGGCTCTCGCCGTCGCCGGGGGCAGCTCGTCGGCGCTGGGCGACGGGTCGCGCTACCTCGCGCAGACGCAAAAGGGGGACGGCGGCTGGACCCTTGCCGGGGGAGCCGTCAACTCGCAGTCGACGGCGTGGGCCGTGCAGGGACTGGTGGCCGCGGGCGGCTCGGGATCCTCGATCTCCAAGGGCGTCTCGTTCTTGGCAAGGCGCCAGGCGGGCGACGGCCATTACGAGTACTCGAGCGCTTCCGATCAGACGCCCGTGTGGGTCACGGCGCAAGCGCTGACGGCCGTGGAACGCCGGCCGTTCCCGCTCGCGACCGTGCCACGGGCGCCCAGGAGCGACGGCGCGCCACCGGGGTCGGACGATCCCGCTGAGGCGGGGGAGGGCTCATACGGCTCGGCCGGATCCCGGAGTGGCGGCGAGGCCGGGGATCGTGGCCCTGGGGGCGATGGAGAGGCGAAGGACGATGCCCGGGATGAGGGCTCGGGCGCGAGTGAAGGCGCTTCGGATGGCGCGACGGTTGCGTCAGGCGACGCCGATGCGCCAGGGGTCGTGGAGGCAGAGCAGGCGGCCAAAGAGGAGCCCGAGGGGCTCACGGACGCGGCAAAGCTCGGCATCGGCGGTGGGGTCCTGGCCGCGCTGATCGCCGGCGGCGTCTTCTACTACCGCCGTTCCCTGGCCTGAGAGCAGCCTCTAGCCTCATCCGCATCGACGTCGAAGCCGCCATACGCACCCGCCGAACGCACAAGGCCTACCGCAAGGACCCGGTTCCGCGCGAGGTCCTGGACGAGCTCTTCGAGCTCGCCGGATGGGCGCCCAACCACAACCTGACGGTGCCATGGCGATTTCGGGTGGTGGGCCCCCGCGCCCTCGAGAGGCTGAAGGAGGCCGCGGGGCCGGAGGCCGCGGCCAAGCTCGACCGCGCGCCCACGCTCGTGGTGGTCTCGTCCGTCGAGACGGGCGACCCGGTGCAGGACGAGGAGGACCTCCACTCGACGGCCGTGGCCGCCTACATCGTCCTCCTGGCGGCCCATTCGCGGGGCCTGGGCGGCTACTGGCGCACGCCGGGCGTCCTGCGGGACAGGGCCGGGCTGGAAGCCGTCGGCGTTCCGGACGACGAGCGGTTCGTGGGGCTGCTCCACCTGGGCGAGGTGTTCGACCCCAAGCCCGCCCCGGAGCGCCCCGATGCGGCGCACGCCGTCACTTACCTCGACTAGAACTAAGCCCCGTGCTCCCACGAAATGACGCCCTCGACGCGATGCGGACGGAGGAATGGGACGTGGTCGTGATCGGCGGCGGCGTCACCGGTGCGGGCGTCGCGCTGGACGCCGCGTCGCGTGGGTACTCCGTAGCGATCGTCGAGCGGGCCGACTGGGCTTCCGGGACCTCCAGCCGCTCTTCGAAGATGGTCCACGGAGGGCTCCGGTATCTGCAGAACTTCGACCTCGGCCTGGTGCGCGAGGCTCTCCTCGAGCGGCAGCTCATGGTCGAGATGGCGCCGCATCTCGTTTACCCGACGCCGTTCCTGGTTCCCAGCCTGGCCGAGGGCAAGAGGAACAGGCTGATCGGGATCGGGCTCAACATGTACGACGTGATGGCGACAACGCGCGTCGGCACGCGCAGGGAGCGGAGACGGGAGACGGCGCTTCGCGGCGAAGGCTCGGAGGCGGCCCCGGATCCGGAGCGCTGGGCCCCTGACCGGCACCGCACCATTCCCGGCGCCGAGGCGGCCGAGCGCATCCCCGCCCTGGCGCCGCTTGACCCGCGCGAGGCCTATCTCTTCTACGACTGCCAGACCGACGACGTCAGGCTCGTGCTCACGATCCTGGGGGAGGCGGAGCGCTTCGGGGCTGTCTCCCTGAACGGGGTCGAGGTCACGGAGCTGCTCGAGGCCGACGGGCTCGCGGCGGGGGTGGCCTGCCGCGAGACGGCCACCGGCGAGACCTTCGAGGTAAGGGCCCAGAACGTGATCAACGCAACCGGGGTGTGGGCCGACCGCATCCGCCCTGACGAGATTCACAACGAGGCCGAGGTGCCGAGGATCGCGCCGAGCCGGGGCACCCACATCACCGTCTCGCAGGACAAGCTCGCGATCGGCACGGCCGCGTGCATCGTCCCGGCGGGCGAGGACAGGACCATCTTCGCCCTGCCCTGGTACGGGCGAACGCTCATCGGCACCACGGACCGCGATTACGAGGGAGAGCTCGATCACATCGAGCCCTCTCAAGACGACATCGAGTACCTCCTGAGCGCGGCGAACTCGTTCTTCAAGACCGACCTCGGGCGCGGCGACATCACCGGCTCCTACGCGGGCGTCCGCCCGCTCATCTCGACCGGCGACCCGCGAAAGTCGGTGGACATCTCCCGCAAGGCTGAGCTCTATGAGACCTCGTCGGGGATGCTCACCATCACCGGTGGGAAGCTCACGACCTGGCGGCGCATGGCGAAGCAGGTCGTCGACCGGATGGTCGAGCGCGAGGGCCGCCAGGCGCCGTGCAGGACCGCGGACCTGCCTCTGGGCATGCCCGCCGCGGACGAGGACCTTGCTTCGCTGGGCGACCTCGGCGTCGTCGATCACGACGGCGTATCGGGCCTGCTCCGCTTCCGCTACGGCCAGTTCTCTACAAGAGTCCTGCGCATGGCGACCGAGAAGGACGGCCTCGCTGAGCCGATCGTCGAGGGCATGCCCGACCTCCTGGTCGAGGCCCTCGTCGCCGCGCGGTACGAGCAGGCCAGATCCGTGGCGGACGTCCTCTTGCGACGGACGCGGCTCGGCATCCTGGCGGCGCCTCAGCTGCGGACGTCCGAGTCGGTTCGCCCGGTCGCCGAGGTCTTGGGCGCCGAGCTCGGCTGGTCGGAAAAAGAAGTCGCAAGCTCCGCGGAAGCGTGGCTTGGGGAGGCGGCGGCTGAGGGGATCGATGCCGCCGCATCCGCCTAGGGCTCTATCGTCATAAGCGACCCAGGAAGCCAAGCTTGGAGGACGGTTTGAGGCTGTTCATCGACACCGGATCGGTTGCAGAGGTCGAGGAGATCGCGAAGTGGGGAATCCTCGCCGGCGCCACCACCAATCCCTCGCTGCTCGCCAAGGAAGACGGCGACCCGGGTGACATCGTCAAGCGCATCTGCGACCTCGCCGGCGGGCCGACTTCCGCCGAGGTCGTCTCGGAGGACGGCCCGGGCATGATCGCCGAGGGCCGCGCGCTCGCCGAGCTGCATGAGCACGTCGTCGTCAAGGTCCCGTTCTGCAAGGAGGGGCTCGAGGCGACTCATGCGCTGACCTCCGACGGCATCCCGGTGAACATGACGCTCGTCTTCTCGCCCAACCAGGCGCTGTTGGCCGCGGGAGCGGGCGCCACCTACGTCTCGTGCTTCATGGGCCGCCTCGACGACATCTCGGTCGACTCGACCGCCGTTGTCAAGGAGATCGTGGACTGCTTCCGCGCGGGCGGCGTGACCTCCCAGATCATCGCCGCATCCATCCGCCACCCCGAGCACGTAGTCACATCGGCCAAGCTCGGCTGCGAGATCGCGACGGTCCCGGCCAAGGTGCTCCGGCAGATGCTCGACCACCCGCTGACCACCCAGGGCGCCGAGAAGTTCAAGGCCGACTGGGAGACCCGCCCCGAGTTCGGAGAGTGGCTCAAGGGCCTGGTCGAGGCCCGCTCGGTCCGCTCCGGCTGACCCGCTCGGTTACTCTGCCGAACCCATGGCCCAGGCAGAGGATCTGACACAACTCCATATCGCCGATCTCCACGCCATGGCGGCGGAGGCAGGCGTGAATGGCTACCGGATGCTCGGCCGCGATGAGCTGATCGCCGAGATCCAGGCGGGCGGCAAGCGCAAGCGCTCACGGTGGCCGCGCCGCAAGGCCCCCGACGTGGACGCGGAGACGAAGACCGATGAGCTGAAGATCGTTGACGACGCCGACGACGCAGACGAAAGCGACGAGGCCTCGGCAGGCGACGACGAGGGCTCATCCGGCGAGCCGTCCGAGCCGAAGCCGGGACGCCGTCGCGGACGCCGCGGAGGTCGCGGGCGCGGCGGGGGAGGCGGTGGCCGCGAGCGCCTCCGCGCCGACGATCGCGGGCCGGCGCCCGAGAACGAGGAGACCGAGGAGATCACCGGCATCCTGGAGATCACGCGCCAGCGTCACGGCTTCCTGTCTGTCGAAGGCTCCGATGACGACGTCTACGTCTCCGCCTCACAGGTCCGCCGCTGCGAGATGAAGGAGGGCGACGAGGTGACCGGCCCCGCACGCGCTCCGCGCCGCGGCGAGCGCCACCGCGCCCTGGTCAGGGTCAACCTGGTCAACGGCGAGCCGCCCGTGGAGGCGCCGACTCAGAAGAAGAAGGGCGGGGGAGGGGTGGCCAAGGCCGACCGCTTCGATTCGCTGACGCCCACCCCGCCTTCGAAGCGCATCGAGCTCCCGGCCGACACGAGCGCCCTGGTTCGCGCGGCGGACCTCCTTGCTCCACTGGCCACCGGCCAGCGTGTACTGGTCAAGGCGGCGCCGCGCGCGGGGCGGACCACGCTCCTCCGGGAGCTGGCCGAGGCACTTTCCGGGGTCGAGGGGCTCGAGCTCACGGTGCTCCTGATCGACGAGCGCCCCGAGGAGGTGCCGGCGTGGAGCGACGCCGTGCCCTCCGCGGACTTGGCGCTCGCCCCAGCCGACCTTTCACCGGCCGAGCAGGTCAAGGTCGCGCGCTCTGCGCTCGAGCGGGCGCGAAAGCAGGCTCAGGACGGCGCCGACGCCGTTCTCCTGTGCGACTCGCTCAGCCGCTTGGCGGTCGCAGCGAAGGGCGTGGACGACGTCAAGCGCCTCTTCGGCTCCGGCAGGGCGCTGGCCGAGGAGGACGCCGGCACGCTCACGGTCGTCGCGACGACCCTGGGCGACGAGGGCGAAGCCTTCGAGGCGGTCACCACGACCGAGACCTCGCTCGTCTCGCTCGATCCGACTCTTGCCGCCGAGGGGATCACTCCCGCGCTCGTCTTCAGCGAATGTCACGCCGTCGGCGACGACAAGATCCTCTCCGAAGAGGAGATGGATGGCCTCCGGCACCTGCGCACAAATCTCTCGGAGCTGGTCGCGCCAGAGGCTGCGGCGCTCGTGCGCAAGCAGCTTGAATCGGCGCCGACGAACACCGATGTCCTGAAGGGGCTTGCCTAGGGCCGGTAGGCCAGGCGGGCCCACGAGGGCTCGCGGGAGAGCTCGATCGGCTCGGAGTCGCGCTCGGGCTGTACGTAGCCGAAGGTGTGGGTGTCGTCGTCGAAGACGACGTCGAGCTCGCCCTCCTTGACGCGCTGGTCGAGCCAGGCGCCCCGGAAGACCAGCCGGCGAAGCCAGTGGACGAGGCTCCTGTTCGAAGGGCCGACCAGCTCTGTCCAGTTCTCGTTGATGTGCTCACCCAGGGTGGAGCACGGGTCCGCGATCTCGCCGTTGACGGCCAGCTCGAGCAGGTCGAGCAACTCCTCGGACTCGAGACCGTGATCCACGAAGTCGAGCTTCACCGCGGCCTGCTCGACCCGCTGGGCGAAGTCCTCCTCGTTGAACGCGAAGCGAAGCTCGCCGTACTCGAGCACGTAGTCCGAGCCGGATTCGTAATTACCCCTGCGGGTTGCCTTTTCCACTGAGCTTCGTTTCTCCCGTTTCTTTCCTAGCCGCAGGCTTCGTGCGATGCAGCGGGGGCATCTTTACGCACGCGGTCGAGGTGAGGCGTTTCGATCCTCCTAATGAAAGAGGGTTTGCACCCGAGACGTCGAACAGGGCAGGGTTCGCAGGGCCGGAGGCCCACTCGGCGGGAGGGGGCGTGCCGGGCCACCGCGGGGTTGTCGGTGGCATGAGCAACGCCACGCAGTCTCCCGCCCCGACCCTTCCCGCCGGCGAGCCCCTCGGCGTCGTTGTCGTCTGCGAGGACGACGAGGCGACCCTCGAGCTTCTCTGCGACAACCTCGCCGCCGATCGCTACGACGCGATCCCGGCTCCTTCGGCGGCCGACGCGCTGCGCCAATGCCACTACCGGAGCCCCGACCTTCTCCTGCTGGACCTGGAGCTGCCGGACGCGTCCGGCCTGGACGTCCTGCGAGAGATCCGCCGCGCCGAGCCGACGACGGGCCGGTACGACTCGCAGCTCCCGGTGATCGTTCTCTCCGGCAGGGGCAGCGAGACGGACCGCGCGCGCGGCCTGGAGGCCGGAGCGGACGACTACGTCCCGAAGCCGGTCTACCTGCCCGAGCTGACCGCGCGGATGAGGTCGGTGCTCCGGCGCCGCGACGGCCGCCGCTCCGGGCCGATCCGCGTCGGCGACCTCGCCATCGACCCGTCCTGCCGCGAGGTCAAGGTCGACGGAAGGGAGATCGTGCTGGCCAACAAGGAGTACGAGCTTCTCCTGACCCTCGCTTCCGAGCCCCGCCGCGTGTTCACCAAGTCGGAGCTCCTGCGCGATGTCTGGGGATACAGGACCATGGGCCGCACCCGCACTCTGGACTCCCACGCGAGCCGCCTCCGCAGAAAGCTCGATCCGGAGGGCGCCCGCTTCATCGTGAACTGCTGGGGCGTCGGCTACCGCCTGCTACCGGCGTGACCGAGCCGATCATCTCCACGCTCGGTGGCGCGGCGGGAGGCCTCCTGCCCATGGCCTTCTCGCTGGCCGCCGTCGTTGCTGGGGGACTGGTGCGAGACGGACGGAGGCGCCGAAGGCTCAACGAACGGCTCCACGAGATCCGCCGCCCGCTCCAAACGCTTGCCCTGGCCGCGAAGCCACCGGGGCCGGAGGGCCCCGATCCGCTGGAGCTCGCGCTGGCCGCGCTTCGGGATCTCGATCGCGAGGTGAACGGCGGCGGGGCCGAGTTCCGCCGCCGTCCCGTCGAGGCGCGCATGCTGGCGATCGCGGCATGCGAGCGGTGGCGCGTACGTGCCGCCGGGGCGGGACGGCGCATCGCGGTCCGCTGGAACTGCGGCGACGCGCTGGCAGACGTCGATCCGCTTCGGGTCTCGCAGGCTCTCGACAACCTGATCGCGAACGCGCTGGAGCACGGTGGAGGCCCGATCACGCTCGAAGGAGCTCGTCACGGCGACCGGATCGACCTCGTGGTCCGAGATGCCGGTGGATCCCGAACAGAGCGCGTCCCGGAGCACACCGATCCACGGCGGGGCCACGGGCTCCGCATCACGCGGCGGCTGGCTCGGGCGAACGGGGGCGAGTTGCGGGTGCGCGGCGGCGGGCGCGCCGGAACGGCGGCGGCGCTCGTCCTTCCCGTCGCGCGACCCGACGAGCCACTCGGTTCGCCGCACCACAGGTGAAGAGCCGTCTTCGCGCCGCAGCCTTCGCCGCCGGGGCGCTCGCCTGCGCAGGCTTGTCTGCTGCGGTGGCGGGATCGACGGAGGCGCCCGCAGGCGACCTGGGGCCGCTCAGATCGGTCGTCGTGACATCCGCGCCCCTGGACCGCGGCACGCCCATCGGGCGATCGGCCGCCAAGGGGTCGCTGGTCGAGCGCCGGGTGCCCGAGTCGTTCGTGCCTCCGGACGCACTCGGGGTTCCGGAGGAGGCGCTCGGCCGCAGGCTCGCGACGGCGTTGCCCGCGGGTTCCTACCTCACGGCCTCGGCTTTCAGGACGGCCAGGCCGGGGGGCGCCCCGGCCGGGCTGCCACAGGGAACCACCCCGGTCGAGATCACCGTCACCGGCGCCGGCGCGCTTGCGGGAGCCCGGACTGCTCCCGGTGACCGGGTGGACGTTGTCGTGTCAGGCGATGCGGCACCGGGCCCGAGCTCCGGCCGCACGTATGTCGCGGCGTCCGGCGTGCCGCTGCTGGGTCTCGGCGAAGCTCGGGCCGAGCTCGGCCTCGATGCGGATCGCTGGATCGCGACGCTCGCTCTCACCCGCGAGCAGGCTCTCCGTCTCATCCGTGCCGACAGCGTCGGCGCCCAGGTGCGGCTGCTGGGGCGCTAGCGGCCGACCGCGAACCAAGCCGCGCTCAGGTCGACCCGCTCGCCCCTGAAGGGCACGCCCTCCCGCTCGAGCAGGGCTCGCTGGCGTTTGCCGACGGCGAGCGAGCCGTCCGCGCGCACAACACGATGCCATGGGACGCTCGCGTCGTCGCATTGGGACATCACCGCTCCGGCCAGGCGCGGCGCCTCCGGGCACAGGTCGCCGTAGGTGGTGACGAAGCCCTCGGGGATCGAGCGGGCGAGGTCCAGGATCTCCTGCTCGCGCTCGCTCAAGGCTCAGATCTCGAGTCGCGAGTCCTCGAGGTCGAGCTCACGCTCGATCCGCCTCATCACATCGTCGTTGATCACGCCGTCGTTGCGGAGCTCGATCAGCATCGCGCGCTGGGCGTCGAGGACCTCGCGAACCAGGCGCTGGTAGTTCTCCGAGCGCTCCTCGATCCCGTCGGACTCGGATCCGTCCTCGTCGAACCGCGACTTGAAGCGCCGGTGCCGGTACTCGTAGAGCCGTCTCATCCGATCGGCCGTCTCGTCGCGCACCCATTCCTCGACCGTGAGCTCCTCGATCCTGTCCATGGCGCTCTGGACCACCTTGAGCCGCGCCTTGTTCTCCTCGCGCTCCAGCTGGGGATCCACATCGTCGACGCCGAGAAAATGGATCAGGGGCGGCAGCGTGAGCCCCTGGACGAGAAGCGTTCCCATGATCACCGAGAAGGCGAGGAAGATGATCTCGTCGCGCTCCGGAAAGCTCCCGCCTCCGTCCACGGTGAGGGGCACCGCCAGCGCCGCCGCCAGCGTCACCGCGCCGCGCATCCCGGTCCAGGCGACGAGGAGCGTGTTCTGCCAGGGCGGATAGGAGCCCTCCTCGCGGACGCGCCGGAACAGGTAGCGCGGGCCGTAGGTAAACGGGAAGACCCAGAGAAGGCGGATCAGCATGACGACGCCGGCGATCAGCGCGCCCTGCGCGACCAGTTCGCCGAGCGCACCGTCGTCGAGGCCCTCGACGATGAGCGGAAGCTGGAGGCCGATGAGCACGAAGAGCGCCGAGTTGAGGAGGAAGACCAGGATCTCCCAGACGGCGTTTCCCTGGATGCGGGTGGTCGGGGTCGTCAGCTCGGAAGTCAGGCGGCCCATGTAGATGCCGACGGTCACCGCTGCGAGCACTCCCGACACGCCGATCGCCTCCGCCGGGAGGTACGCGAAGTAGGAGGTGGCCAGGGCAATCGTGATCTCGACGGGCGGATTGTCCAGCCTGCGCCGGATCGCCGCGACGATCGCGCCGACCCCGATGCCGACCGCCACGCCACCCACGGCGCTGACCACGAACTCGCCGCTTGCCTCGAGCAGGCTGAAGCTCCCGGTCACGACGGCGGCGACCGCGAACTTGTACGCGACCAGCGCCGTGCCGTCGTTGATGAGGCTCTCGCCCTCGACGATCGAGATGATCCGGTGCGGGACACCGAGCTGGCGCCCGATGGCTGTCGCGGCGACCGGGTCGGTCGGGGAGACGATCGCGCCCAGCACGAACGCGGGCGCCCAGTCGAATCCCAAGGCGAAGTGCGCCACCGCCGCGACGCCGACCATCGTCGCCAGGACTAGGCCGACCGCCAGCAGGGAGATCGCCCGGACATTCCGGCGAAGCTCGCGCAGCGGCGTGAAGAACGCCGCCGCGTACAGGATCGGCGGCAGGAGGATGAGCAGGACGAGGTCGGGTTCGAGGGCAACCTCCGGAGTGCCGGGCATGAGCGCCAGGGCGGCGCCCCCCACCGCCAGCAGGATCGGATACGGGATGCGCAGGAACTGCGCAGCGACCAGCAGTGCGATCATCATCGCCAGGACCACGGTCAGCGCCACCTCGAGGTGCATCTGGCGAGGCTACGTGACCGGGTTGAGCGGCTCGTCGCCCCGGATCACGGCGATGGCGTTGCGCGCGGCGAGGGTTGCCATGCCATCGCGGGAGGTGTGGGTTGCGGATCCGATGTGCGGATAGAGGACGCAACGCGGGGCGTCAAGCAGAGCCTGTGGAACGGCCGGCTCGTTCTCGACGACGTCGAGCCCAGCGGCCCCGATCGAGCCGTGACGCAGCGCCTCCGCGAGCGCGATGGAGTCCACGAGCGTTCCCCGCGCGGTGTTCACGAGGATGGCGTGAGCGCGCATGCGGGCAAGCTCGCCGGCGCCGATCAGGTGTCTGGTCGCTTCGCCGCCCGGCGCGTGGAGGCTTACGACGTCGGAGCGCTCCAGGAGCTCGCCGAGCTCCACGCGGATGGCGCCGAGCTCACCCTCCGCATCCGGCTTGGCCGAGCGCGCGGCGTACAGGACCTCGCCGGCGAGGGGTCGCACCAGCTCCGCGTATCGGCGGCCGATCCGCCCGAGCCCGACCACTCCGAACGTCGCGCCACTCAGCTCCAGGCCAAGCAGCGCGCCGGGATCCCACCCGCTCCATCGGCCCTCGCGAAGCACGGCCTCGGCCTCGCGCGCGCGGCGGGCTGCCGCGACCGTCAGGCCCAGCGCGATCTCGGCGGTCGCGTTGGTGAGGACGCCCGGGGTGTTGGTGACGGCGACGCCACGGTCGCGGCACGCGTCCAGGTCGACGTTGTCGTACCCCACCGCGAAGTTCGCGACCACGCGAAGCTCGTCCCCGGCGGCATCGAGCAGATCCGGGCCGACCGGGACGGTGGGGTCGGCCACGATCGCCGCGCACCCGGGCGCCAGCTCGCGCAAGCGCTCCGGCGAGACGTCGAGCCCGCCCTCGCGCAATTCATAGCCCTCGGAGGCGAGGAGGTCCTTGCCGGCGGGCAGCAGAACCCGGCAGATCAATACGGAAATGTTGGACGACTCGCTCATGTCGCCCCAAAGTACCTTGGATAGATGAACCGTCGAGCCTCCATCTTCTTCGCGAGCGTGGCGGTGCTCTGGGGCGTTCCGTACCTCTTCATCGAGATCGCCGTGGAGGGAGGAGCCTCACCGCTGCTGGTGGGCTGGGGGCGGGTGGCTATCGGGGCGGCGATCCTGATGCCGATCGCCTGGAAGCTTGGCTATCTCGACGGCCTGCGCTCCAAGGCCAAGCCCTTGGTGGCGTTCGCGATCGTCGAATGCGCCCTGCCGTGGTGGCTGATTCCGCTGGGCCAGCGCGAGGTCTCCTCGTCGCTGGCCGCAATCCTGATCGCCTCGCTCCCGATCCTCACGGCGATCATCGCGTTCCGGATCGATCCTGCCGAGCGGGTCTCAGGCTTTCGCCTGGTCGGGCTCCTCATCGGCATCACGGGCGTCGTGCTGCTCCTCGGGATCGACGTCGCCGGGCGCCCCGGCGAGATCCTCGGCTCGATCGCGATCCTGATCGCCACGGGCTGCTACGCGATCGGGGTGTTCATCGTCAAGCGCTCCTTCGCCGACGTGAACCCGATCGGAGCCGTCGCCGTGGCGCTCGGCCTCAGCACGGTCATGCTCGCTCCCGCGGGCATCGCGTCGATCCCCGGCGCGGAGATCTCCGCCGGCGCCGTCGGCTCGATCGCGGTCCTGGGCGCGTTCTGCTCGGCGCTCGCGCTGATTCTGTTCTTCAGCCTCATTGCAGAGGTCGGGCCGACGCGGGCGAGCGTCATCACCTACGTGAACCCGGCGGTCGCCGTGCTCCTCGGAGTCACGCTCCTGGGCGAGAGCCTTGGCCCGGGAGCGGTCGCCGGCCTGCTGCTGATCCTCGCCGGCTCATGGATCTCGACGGGCGGCGGGGTGCCGCCGGGCCTGGCGGCGATCACTACGGTCCGCCGCCGGCGATCGCAGCGCCTGAGCATGGGCGAGGTACAGGCCCGCCGGGTCTGAGCTTCCAGGGGGCGAATCGGTAGCCCAACGCGCCTCTTCGAGGTGATGGACGCTAAAGGGCGGCACACCGATGCTCTCGTCGCCGAGCTTCGCCGTCGGCTTGCCGGCGAGCGCCGCTCGGACGCCGCGGCGGGGCGCCTCGGCGGAGACGTCGCGTCAGCTATAGCCGAGCTCGTCGAGCGGGAGGCCGCGGTTCTGCCCCAGGCCCGCCGAGCCGACCTGGTCAGGCTCGTGACGCGAGAGACGATCGGGCTCGGGCCCCTGGAAGACCTCCTCGCCGACCCTGCGGTGGAGGAGGTCATGGTCAACGGGCGAGGCAGCGTGTATGTGGAGAGGCGCGGCCGGATCGAGGAGACGTCGGTGGAGTTCTCTTCGGACGACGCGGTCCGCGAGACCATCGAGCGCATCCTGGCGCCGACGGGGCGCCGCGTCGACGAGCTGTCGCCCATGGCGGATGCGCGGCTCGCTGATGGGTCCCGCGTGAACGTCGTGGTGCCGCCCCTGGCGGTTGACGGGCCGGCGATCTCGATCCGCCGGTTCGGCGTGCACCGGCCCGGCCCCGACGAGCTCATCGCCTCGGGATCGCTCCCTCCTGAAGCCGCGGAGATCCTGCAGGCTGCTGTGAGCGGGCGCCGGACGGTCCTGGTGACCGGCGGCACCGGGTCCGGGAAGACGACGCTCCTGAACGCGATGTCCGCCTGGATCGGTCCCGCGGAGCGGGTGATCACGATCGAGGATGCCGCGGAGCTGCAACTCCGCCAGCCCCACGTCGTAAGGCTCGAGTCCCGTCCCGCGTCGGTCGAAGGCAGAGGCGAGGTGACGATCCGGGACCTGCTCCGGAACGCGCTGCGGATGCGCCCGGACCGCATCGTCATCGGGGAGGTGCGGGGCGCCGAGGCCCTCGATCTCCTCACCGCGCTGAACACGGGTCACGACGGGGCGCTGTCGACCCTCCACGCCAACTCGCCGGAGGACGCCCTTGGCCGGCTCGACACGCTGGCGTTGATGGCGGGTGTCGGCCTCCCGCACGAGGCGGTCCGCGAACAGGTCGGACGCGGCATCGGCCTGATCGCTCATGTCACGCGAGGCCCGGACGGCGGGCGAAAGCTGGCTCAGGTCGGCGAGGTGATCGGGGACGGAAGGGACAGGGGCGTGCGGGAGCTCTGGCGCGGGTGAGCCCGGCGATCCTGCTGGCAGCCCTGGGGGGCGGGCTTGCGGCGGTGGCGGTCAGGGACGCGATCAGATCCACCCCCGTCGCCGCGGCATGGCTAGCGAGCGCGCTCGAGCCTCTCGGCCGCGCCGGCAGGGAGGGCTACGCGCCCAGCGTGGCCGAGCGCCGCCGGCTGAGCCTCGTGATCGCGGCCGCGCTGCTCGGTGGAGGCGCATGGCTTTTCGGCCCGGCGCCGGCTGCCGTGCTTGCGGCGGCAGGCCCCGCGGCGGCCAGCTGGGCGGTGGGCGCCCGCGCGAACCGCTACCGGCGTTCGGTCGAGCGGTCACTGCCCAGGGTCGCGATCGCGACGGCCGACGCGCTGGCGGCGGGCCGGTCGGTTCGGGCTGCGCTCGAGGCCTCGGCGGGATCGCTCGAGGGTGCAGCGGCCTCTGAGATGGCGCGAGTCCGCGCCGATCTCGACCTGGGGCTGCCGCTCGAGGCCGCCCTGAGCGGGCTGCGATCACGAAACCGGTCGGCGCGCGTCGACTCGTTCTGCGCGGCGCTCCTCTCGCAGCGCATCACGGGCGGCGATCTCGTAAGCCTGCTGCGGCGCTATGCCGAGGCAGCGTCCGGGCGGGAACGGATCGAGGCGGACGCCCGCTCCGCCACGGCACAGGCCCGCTTCACGGGCATCCTGGTCGCCGCAATGCCGGCCGGAGCAGCGCTCCTGGCCGAGCTCCTCGAGCCCGGCTTCGTCGCCCGGCTCCTCGGGAACGGTGTGTCTCTCGCACTCGTGGCCGCTGCGGCCGCGCTCCAGGTGGCCGGGTTCGCCGCGATCTCCCGGCTCGGCCGGGTGGCGGCCCCGTGAGCCCGGGGTTGGCCGCCCTGGCCGGATTGCTCCTGTTCGCCGCCGCGTGGGAGCTCGCCGGGATGCGAGGCGCTCCATCCGCGAGGCGCCTGGACCTGGTCGGGGACGGCGGGAAGCTCGATTCCTTTCGAGATTCGATCGCCGAGCGCCTCGACATACGCCGCAGGCTCGACCGCGCGGGTCTTGCGACCAGGATCACGCCACGCGGCTTTGCCGGCGCGAAGCTGGCAGGGGCGGGAGTGGGCGTCCTTGCCGCCGTTGGGCTTACTCCGATCGCTCCCGCCAAGCTGGCGCCGGTTCTTGGGCTCGCGCTTGTCGCGTCTGGTTTCGTGGGCCCGGACGCCTGGGCGGAGCGGATCGCACGGCGCCGCCGGAACGCGATGGTCGCCTCGCTGCCGGACGCATTGGACCTCGTCGCGGTGGGGACCGCGACCGGCCGCACGCCGGTGGCGCTGTTCTCGGAGATCTCGACCGGGACGGCGGGGCCCCTTGCCGCGGAGCTCTCGCTGGCCGTCGCGGAGATCGAGGCCGGTGCCGGCCAGTCTGACGCGATCAGGGCCCTGCGCGAAAGGACCGGCGCGCCCGAGCTGGGGGCGGTGGCCGCGGCGCTGGAGCGCTCCCGGCGCTTCGGGTCGCCTCTCGCCGAGCAGCTCCACGCGCAGGCAGCAACTCTCCGAATCCAGGAGCAGCGGCGGATTGCCGAGCGGGCAGCAAAGGCCGCTCCCAAGATCCAACTCGTCGTCGCGATGGTCCTGGTGCCCTCGGCGCTGCTCGCCATCGCGGCGGCGCTGGTCGCGTATTCAGGGTCGCTCTTCCGAGCCTTCTAGGTTCCAGGGCAATGCGAGTCCACATGCTCCGCCACGCGCAGTCCGTATCGAACGCGCAGAAGCACTCGGCGTCCCTTCCGGACTCCGAGGGCGACCGGCTCACCGATCGCGGCCACGAGCAGGCCCGGAACGCCGCCCGTGCTCTCCAGGGGCGTGGGTTCACGCGGCTGATCTCAAGCCCGATGCGCCGCGCGCAGGAGACGGCGGAGCCGATCGCAGAGGCGCTGGGCCTGGAGATCGAGACGGACCCCGAGATCTATGAGCTCCGGGAGGAGGAGGGCTATGGCGCCTTGCCCCCCGAGGAGCAGAAGGTCAGGCGCTGGTCGGAGTGGATGGTCGAGCACGCCGGCGACCCCACCTACGCGCCTCCGGGCGCCGACTCCTTTCAGGTGATGCGCGACCGGTCGCGCAGCCTCCTGAAGCGGCTGGAGCCGGAGCAGGGGATGCCGCTCGTCGTGACGCACGGGATCCTGCTGCGGTTCATCCTCGTCGACATCGTCATGGGCGATCGGTTCGGGCCGGCGGACGCTGCGCGCCTCTGGCAGCTGCGCACCGTGAACTGCGGCCTTTCGATCTTCGACTTCCGCGAGCCCCGACGGCCCGTCGACCACGACACTGACGACTGGCTCTGCGCGATGTGGATGGAGCCGCTCGGCGGCGCTCCGGCAGGCGTGCCTACTCGCACGCCTCCTCGTCAAGGCGCCTAGCGATCACCGCCGCGTCCTTGCAGAAGGCGTCCAGCTCCTCGGCCGTCTTCAGGTGACCCTTGATGTTCGCGACGTATGCGCCGGCCACGAGCTCGAAGGCGATGCCCTTGTGCGCCTCTTCGCCCAGCCAGACGATGAAGGTGGGGGGAAGACGCGGCGGGCCTTCACCATCTCGTCCTCCTTGCCGGTGAAGATCTCGAACTTCTTGTCTGCCAGCTCCGACTCGAGCTCGACCCTTTGTCGCGACCGGAAGACGTCCTCGGCACCGTCGAGGAAGCGAAATCCCGAACGGCGCTGAAGCGCCAGCTCAGAGAGGAAGGGGGCGGTCTCGGGCAACTGTGAGACCGCCACCGTGAAGTGGAAGTAGGTGGTGTCCCGGTTCCCGTCCGAGTCGGTCGAGGTGTCCTCGTAGGTGTAGTGCGCCAGGGAGCCCGAGAGCCCGCCCGGCAGGAGGCCGTTGAAGATCTCGTCCGTGTAGCGGCGGTCGCCGCGGCGCAGGAGCGGGGTGACGGGGGGCAGGCTCGCCTTGCCCGGGATCCGCGTCAGCCCGCGACTGTCGGCGTAGGCAGCGAAGAAGTCGTTCGCAGCCTGGCTCGACGCAATCAGGAAGACGATGAGCAGGGCCAGGAGGAGCACTGCGACGGCAGCGCCGCCGCCGATCGCGATGCTGCCGCCGGCCGTCGCGCCAGCGATCAGGGCGGCGATCGCGACGACCCAGGTGAGACTCAGCACCCAGACGTTCTTGAACAAGGCTCCGAAGCGCCTGCCGCGCGTCGCCGTCGCGGATACTGGGGGAAGGTCAGGCTCGGGGGCTCCGGCGACCAGGCCACCTTCCGGGACGCCCGCCTCGGAGAGCTCCTCAGCGCCGGGAGGTGGCTCCGATGTCGGGGTCGCTTCGCTCATCGCGAGCGCCAGATTACCGCCGCGAGGAGTCGGCGGAGTCCTTCCCCCTGCAATCGGGGTTGCAGATCGAGGGCCCTATGCCGTCAGCGTGACGAGTCCTTCCCCGGGCAGGAATCTCCCATTCCGAAGCCATAAACGACTGCAGGGCGACCCAGGTAGCAATTCCGTCCGACGGACCGAGTCAAATGCCGCCATCGCAAAAGTGTTGCGAAGTGGGGCGTTGTGGGTTACTGTGGCGCTTCAAGTTGACCGAAAGGCCGGGGCGCTGAGGCTCCTCCCACCTCACCGCTCCGGCCCGAAGTCGCTTGAGGGATCCACTTCCAAGCGAACACCTTTCGACGAGAGACCTCGACCACCTACCGGCACATGCCCTCCTCGCCGCACAAGCCACCCACTCGCGTCACCTACCGGCACATGCTGCTTTCGCGGCTAAAGCCACTCACTCGCGTCACCTACCGGCACATGCTGCTTTCGCGGCTAAAGCCACTCACCATCTAAATGGCCTTCCGCGGTCAGCACGAGCACAGCCTCGACGCCAAGGATCGGCTCACGATCCCGTCGAAGCTCCGCGCCCAGCTCGCGGAGGGCGTTGTCATCTCCGCGTCGTTCGACCCGTGCGTCGAGATCCACCCGGCCTCCGGCTTCGCCGCCTACGCCGCGCGCGTCGAGAGCGGCCTCAACCCCCTTGGCGGCAAGGCCCGGATGATCCGCCGGCGGATCCACTCCGGCGCACAGGACGAGCAGCTGGACACCGCGGGCCGAGTCAAGATCCCGAAGCACCTGATCGCCCACGGCGACCTCTCGGGCACATGCATGATCGTCGGCGCCGACACGCACCTGGAGGTGTGGAGCCCCGAGCGCTGGGCCGAGCAGGCCGCTGCCATGGACGCCGAGGTCGTCGCCGTCGCCGAGGAGCTGGCCGCTTCCGATTGGCCCGCCCGTTAGTCGGATGGACACACTCACCTACATGCCTTCAGAGCACGTCCCAGTCCTCGCAGCCGAATTGGTTGCAGTCACCGACCCGCAGCCGGGCGAGCTTGCCGTCGACTGCACGTTCGGCGGCGGAGGGCACGCGCGGCTTGTCGCCGACCGGCTCGGCCCGACCGGCTCGCTCGTGTGCATCGACCGTGACCCGTCGGCGCGGGAGCGGTTCAAGGAGCTCGAGCCCGAGCTGGGGTGCCCGGCGACCTTCATGAGCGGGGACTTCGCCGACGTGCTTCCCGGCCTGAGCGCCGACGGCGTCGTCGCGGACGTCGTGTATATGGACCTGGGCGTCTCCTCCATGCAGCTCGACACGTGGGAGCGCGGCTTCTCGTACTCCTACGACGCTCCGCTCGACATGCGGATGGACCCCTCGCAGGACTTCTCGGCTCGAGACGTGGTGAACGACTGGCCCGAAGACCGGTTGGCGGCGACGCTCAAGGAGCTCGGGGAAGAGCGCCACGCGCGCTCGATCGCCCGGGAGATCGTCGCCCGCCGGCCTTTCGATACCACGTCTGAGCTGGTCGAGGCGATCCGCGATGCCGTGCCCGCCGCCTATCGCTTCGGCCGTGGCCACCCCGCCAAGCGCACCTTCCAGGCAATCCGGATCGCCGTGAACGCCGAGCTCGAAGCGGTTGAGCGCGCTTTGCCGGCCGCATGGGAGCTTCTCCGCACGGGTGGGCGCTTTGCCGCCGTCTCGTTTCACTCGCTCGAGGACCGGAGGGTGAAGCGCTTCCTCGCCGGGCTGGCGAAGGGCTGCATCTGCCCGCCCGAGCTGCCGGTCTGCGTGTGCGGGCACGAGCCCGAGGCCGAGCTCCTCACGCGCCGCGCGGTGGCGCCCTCGGAGGCCGAGGCCGAGGCGAATCCGCGCTCGCGCTCGGCGCACCTGCGCGCGGCGACCAAGCTTTCCCCTGGAAATCCCGAAAAGGAACGTGCGGGGAGCACGCCGAACTGAACCGGGATGGCCCAGGCAGCTACAGCCCCTGCGCGCAGAGCACCCGCTCGGACGGGAGCGCCGAAGCGCCGTTCCACGTCGCCTCCTCGCCGGCCGGTGGCGGTCCCGCAGCGCGCCGCGACCAGGGGCGGGTTCGCAGCGGCGGCAGTGGGCACCGTGTCCGGCATCGCGGACTCGGGCCTGGTGCTCGGACTGACCCGGAGCCGGCTGTGGATCGGCCTCCTCGGGACCCTGCTCGTCGGCATCGTCGCCCTCAACGTCATGGCTCTCTCCTTCAACGCCGCCTCCTCGGAGACGGCAGGGCTCTCCGACGAGCTTCGCGAGCAGAACTCGGCCCTTCGCGCCGACATCGCCGACGGCCTTTCGAACGAGCGCCTCCAGAGCGCGGCGATCCGCATCGGACTGGTCATGCCCCAGGCGGCCTCGGCGCTGATGCTGCAGCCCACGGCGGGAGATGCCGAGGAGGCGGCCCGCCGGCTTCGGCGCGGCGAGTTCACGATCGGCTCGACCTACGCGCCGCCCGCGCCCGAAGTGGTGGAGGCTCCCGTCTTAGACCCCGCGCTCATGCCCGTAACCGATCCCACGGCGATCGCTCCGGTAACCGATCCGGCTGCGACGGCGACAGCGACCGCCCCGGCCGTTCCCGCGGCAGGCGTCACGACTCCGACCGCGACGCCGGCCGCCCCTGAGGCCGGGGGCGGAGTCACGCCGTGAGCCTGGTCGATCGACGACTCGGCCTGCTTTTCGCCTGCTTCCTCCTCCTCTTCACAATCGCCCTCGTCAGGGCGGCATGGCTACAGGCTGTACAGGGAGGGGACCTGCGTGCGGATGCGCAGAGCCAGCAGACGGAGACCGTCACGATCCCCGGCGTCCGCGGCACGATCTACGACCGCACGGGGACCCACCAGTTGGCGCTCTCCGAGGATGCCGTGAGCGTCTTCGCCACGCCGTACCAGATCGAGAATGCGCCGCGCACGGCATCGAAGCTTGCCGCGGTCCTCGGTGAGGACGAATCCGACGTACTGGAGCTGATCGCGAACGACGAGTCCGGATTCGAGTACGTCGCCCGAAAGGTGGACCTGCCGACGGCCGACGAGATCGAAAAGCTCGAACTGCCCGGTATCGGGCTGCTTCCGGACTCCCGGCGCGTCTATCCCGAAGGCGAGCTCGCCTCTCAGGTGATCGGCACCGTCGGGATCGACAATCAGGGGCTCACCGGCCTGGAGGCCGCCGAGGACGACGTCCTGGGCGGCGACGACGGCGAGCGGATCGTCACCCGCGATGCGCTCGGCGAGGAGCTCGAGCGCTCGACGACGGACCCGTCCGCGGCGGGTGCCGATCTCAGGCTCACGATCGACGCGTCCATCCAGGCGACGACGGAGCGCGTCATCCAGGAGATCGGCGAGACGTCGCAGCCCCGGGCCGCCACAGCGATCGTCATGGATCCGCAGACGTCCGAGGTCCTGGCAATGGCGAACTGGCCCAGCGTCGATCCGTACAACCTCGACGAAGCGGAACCCGAGGATCTGACGAACATGGCCACGAGCTTCACGTACGAGCCGGGCTCCACGTTCAAGGCATTCACGGTCGGCGCGTCGCTCGAGGAAGGAGTGATCACGCCGAAGACGGCCTTCGACCTGCCGCCCGTGCTGCAGGTGGCCGACCGCACGATCGAGGAGTCGCACCCGCGCGGCTACGCGACCATGTCGGTCGCCGACATCCTCGCCCAGTCCTCGAACGTCGGCGCGGTGAAGATCGGCCTCCAGCTCAACGAGGAGCGCGGGAATGACACCTTTGACGGGTGGATCCGGAAGTTCGGCTTCGGGACACCGACGGGAATCGACTTCCCTGGCGAGGAGCAGGGCATCGTCTTGACCCCGGAGGAGTACTCGGGCTCGTCGATGGGAAACCTTCCGCTGGGCCAGGGCCTCTCGGTGACGCCGATCCAGATCGCGAACGGCTACGCGGCGATCGCGAACGGCGGAATCCTGCGCACGCCCAAGCTCGTCATCTCGGAGAACGGCGAGCCGGTGGAGTCGGCCGAAGGCGTCCGCGTGATGTCGAAGCAGAACGCCGCCCGCCTGCGCGAGATGCTCGAAGGCGTGCTGGAGGCGGGAGGCACGGCCTCGGCGGTCGAGGTGCCGGGGTACGTCCTCGCAGGCAAGACCGGAACCGCGCAGAAGGTCGTCGACGGGGAGTACTCGGAGTCGGAGTACGTCGGCTCCTTCGTCGGCTTCGCGCCTGCCGAGGACCCGCGCCTCCTGGTGACCGTCGTCGTGGACTCGCCGACCATCGGCAGCTACTACGGCGGCGACGTCGCCGCGCCCGCGTTCGGCGAGATCGCCAACTTCGCCCTTCCGTACCTGGGCGTCCCGCGCGACCGCTGAGCCGAGGGGTCTGACCCCTCGGGCTCTTAGAATCGCCCGCGATGGAGCTCCGCGAGGTGCTTGAAGGCACGCATGCCCGGATCGAGGGCGACGAGACCACCCAGGTCTCCGACCTCGCGTACGACAACCGCCAGGCGGGGCCGGGAACCCTGTTCTTCTGCGTTCCCGGCGCAACGGCCGACGGGCACGATTTCGCCCCGGCCGCCGTCGAGGCGGGTGCTTCGGCGCTGGTGGTCGAGCGGCCCCTCGGCCTCGGAGTCGCCGAGGCGCTGGTGGCCGACGCGAGGGCGGCCATGGCGCCCGCCGCGGCCCGGTTCAACGGTGATCCGACCCGTGAGCTTCAGGTCGCGGGCATAACGGGCACGAACGGGAAGACCACGACGGCGTTCCTGCTGCGGCATATCCTGGAGAGGACGGGCACCCAGACCGGCCTGCTGGGAACGGTGAAGAGCGTGGTCGGAGGGGTCGAGGCCGAGGTCGAGAGGACAACTCCCGAAGCAATCGACCTGCAGGCGACGTTCCGCGCCATGCTCGACGCGGGGGACCTCGCTTGCGCCATGGAGGTCTCCTCCCACGCGCTGAGGCTCGGCCGCGCCGCCGGCATCGAGTTCGGGGTCGGCGTGTTCACCAACCTCACTCAGGACCATCTCGACTTCCACGAGGACATGGAGGACTACTTCGCCGCGAAGCGGATGTTGTTCGAGGGCGAGGGCCGTCCTTTAGTCGCCGTCTTGAACGTGGATGACGACTTCGGCGCAAGGCTCGCCGCCGACCTTGCGGGCGACTACGGCGACGGCTTGGTCACCTTCTCGGCCTCGGGCTTCGACGCGGTGCTGCGGGCAACGGACGTCGAGTTCGACCCCGGCGGATCGCGTTTCGTGGTCCAGGGGCCGTTCGGCGAGGCGGCAGTCGAGATGCCGCTGCCGGGCGACTTCAACGTCGCCAATGCGCTCGCCGCCCTCGGCGCGGCCACGGCGCTGGGGGCGGACGCAGCCGAGGCCGCTCACGCGCTTGGGAACGCGGATCAGGTTCCGGGCAGGATGGAGCCGGTGGATGCCGGCCAGCCGTTCGCGGTCCTCGTGGACTACGCGCACACTCCCGACTCGCTCGAGAACGTCCTCATGGCCGCCAGCCGCCTCACGCCGGCGCCGGGCCGCGTCATCTGCGTATTCGGGTGCGGGGGTGACCGCGATCGCGAAAAGCGACCGCTCATGGGCGAGATCGCGGCGCGCCTTTCCGACGTGCCCGTGGTGACTTCCGACAACCCGCGCTCCGAGGATCCGGATTCGATCGTCGCCCAGATCAGGGCCGGGATGAGCGAACTGGACGACGTGTGGGTAGAGGTCGACCGCCGCGCCGCGATCCGCGGCGCTCTGGAGATCGCGACGGCGGGAGACACCGTCGTGATCGCGGGGAAAGGCCACGAGCAGGGCCAGGAGTTCGAAGGGGGCCGGAAGATTCCATTCGACGACCGCGACGTCGCGCGGGCAGAGCTCGAGGCGCTCGGCGCCGGACGGTCCGCATGATCGACCTGTCGCCCGAGCGCATTGCCGAAGCGGCCGGGCTCGAGGTCCTGGCTGAGGGTCCCGCGGGGCGGCCCGAGCGCGCCGTGATCGACTCGCGCGAAATCTCCCAGGGCGACCTCTTCTTCGGGCTTCCCGGCGAGAGCGCCGACGGTGGCGAGTTCGCTCCCGGCGCCATGGCCGACGGAGCGTGGGGTGTGGTGTGCCTCCCGCAGCACGCACGGGCAGCGGCGCGGGAGGGGCGATTCGCCTGGGTCTACTCCACGTCCAACCCGTTGCGCGCGCTCCAGGCGCTGGCTCGCGAGTGGCGCCGGGAGCTCGAGCCGAAGGTCGTCGGGATCACGGGCTCCACGGGCAAGACCTCGGTCAAGGACATCACGAAGACGCTGCTTCCGTTCCGCGTCCACGCCAGCCCGGAGAACTACAACACCGAGATCGGCCTGCCGCTTGCGATCCTGGCCGCTCCGCCGGGGACAGAGGTTCTGGTGCTGGAGATGGCAATGCGGGGCGTCGGCCAGATCGCGGAGCTGTGCGAGATAGCCGAGCCGGACGTCGGCGCGATCACGAACGTGGGGCCGGTGCATCTCGAGCTGCTCGGGACCCTGGAGGCGATCGCCGAGGCAAAGGCCGAGATCCTGGGCGGCCTCGGGGAAGAGGGGCGTGCGGTCGTGCCGGTCGATGCCGAGGCCCTGGAGCCTCATCTTGCCGACGAGCTCGAGGTCCTGACGTTCGGCCCCGGCGGGGACGTCCACGCCCTGGAGACGTCACTGTCCGGGCGCTCGGCGGATGTGGTGGTTGCCACTCCCGTGGGCGAGCAGCGCTTCGTCCTGCCGTTCGCCGAGAGCTACAACATCCTGAACACGCTGGCCGCCGTCGCGATTGGCGTCTCGCTGGGCGCCGACCTCGCCGCGATGGCCCGTCGGGCGGCCGACATAACCTTCTCTCGCCTGCGCGGTGAGCATCACGAGCTCGGCGGAGGCGTCACCCTCGTGAACGACTGCTACAACGCAAACCCGATCTCGATGCACGCGGCGCTCGAAAGCCTGGCGGAGATGCCCGGCGGGCGAAAGGTCGCGGTGCTCGGCGGGATGGCCGAGCTGGGGCCCGACGCGGCCACCTACCACCGCGAGATCGGCTCGCTGGCCAGGGGGCTTGGGATCGAGCCGGTGATCGGGGTGGGCGAGATGGCGCGCGACTACGCGCCCGACGAGTGGGCTCCGGACCCCTCGGCGGCGGTCGAGGTTGCCGATGGCGTGCTTGGCGAGGGCGACGTGGTGCTCGTCAAGGGTTCGCGCTCGGTCGGCCTCGAGCACTTCACGGACGAGTTGATCGGCAGGCGCGGGCGTGCTTGAGGCGGCCCTCCAGGCAGCGGACCTGATCGACCGGGGCGAGGTCCTGATTGCCGGAATGGCCGCGATGCTGATCACGATCTTCCTGGGCCCCCAGTTCATCGACTACCTGCGCGTCAAGGAGTTCGGCCAGCACATCCGCGAGGAGGGGCCGCAGGAGCACCATGCGAAGGCCGGCACGCCGACCATGGGCGGGCTCATCATCTTCGTCGGGATATCGGTGCCCTTCCTCGTGCTCTCCGACCGCGACACGGAGAGCATGGCCGTGTTCGCCGTCGCGCTCGGCTGTGCCGGGATCGGCCTCGCGGACGACGTCATCAAGATCTCGAAGGCACGTTCGCTCGGCTTGTCCGCCCGCTACAAGCTGCTCGCGCAGATCATCCTCGCGCTGGCCCTGTTCTATGTGGGTACCGAGGAGATCGGGCTCGAGACGACGATCCAGTCACGCGTATTCGGCGGCGAGATCGACGTCCCCGCCGCGCTCTACGTCGTCTTCATCTTCCTGGTGATCGCGGGAGCCTCGAACGCGGTCAACCTGACCGACGGCCTGGATGGCCTTGCGGCCGGCTCGTGCGCGATCGTCTTCCTGGCGTTCACCGCGATCACGATCACGTCGGGCCAGGAGGGGCTCGCGATCCTGTCGGCCTGCTTCGTCGGCGCGTCGGTCGGGTTCCTCTGGTTCAACGCCTTCCCGGCGTCGATCTTCATGGGTGACACGGGCTCGCTCGGCCTGGGGGGCGCCATCGGGGCGCTTGCCGTGATGACTCAGACGGAGCTCCTCCTGATCATCCTGGGCGGAATCTTCGTGATCGAGGCGCTCTCGGTCGCGATCCAGGTCGTCTCGTTCAAGCTGACCCGGCGCCGGGTCTTTCTCATGGCGCCGGTCCACCACCACTTCGAGCTCCTGGCCTGGTCCGAGACGAAGATCATGCTGCGCTTCTGGATCGTCGCCGCAGTCTGCGCCGGCATCGGCTACACGCTCTTTCAGAACTCCTTCGCCTAGCGCCGCCGGCAGGGTGCTGGGCGCTCCCGGCGAATGAGGCTCCATGGCCTCTTCGAGGGATCGACCGCCCCTGCCCGCCGGGCCTTATCTGGTGGTGGGGCTGGCCCGTTCCGGGCAGGCTGCGGCGCGGCTTCTGGCGGGGCGCGGCGAAAGGGTCGCGGGAGTGGATTCCGGCGCGCCCGATGGGGCCGAGAGGTTGCGGGACGCCGGCGTCGAAGTCCATCTGGATGGTGATCTGGATGGATGGGTCGAAGGCACGGGGTGCGTCGTCAAGAGCCCCGGAGTCCCGCGCGAGGCGGGGCCCATCCGTCGCGCCCTCACCCTCGGCATTCCGGTCATCGGCGAGCTCGAGCTTGCTTGGCGGCTCGTCCCGAACAGGTTCGTGGCTGTGACGGGAACCAACGGGAAGACCACGGTCACTGAGCTCCTTGGTCATATCTGGCGCACCGCCGGCCAGCCGGTCGCCGTCGCCGGGAACGTCGGCACCCCGCTTGCCGCCGTGGTCGAGGAGCTGGATCCCGAGGCCACGGTGATCAGCGAGGCGTCGAGCTTCCAGCTCGAGGACTCGGCCGGCTTCGCGGCCGAGGTCGCGATGCTCCTCAACGTCACGCCGGACCACCTCGACCGGCACGGATCGTTCGATCATTACCTGGCGTCCAAGCTGCGCATCTTCGCCTGCCAGCACGGGGACGACACCGCGATCGTGGATCGCTCCGACCCCGTCGTCGCCCCCCTCGAACTGCCGGGCGAGGCCAGCGAGATCGACATCTCACAGGCAGACCTCGGCTTCGAGCCCCGAGGGGCGTGGATGACGGGGCCGCACAATCTCGCGAATGCCCGTTTCGCAGCCGCCGCCGCATTGGCGATGGGAATCGACGCAGCGACGATCGCGAGCGCGATCGAGTCATTCCCCGGGGTGCCGCACCGGCTGGAGCGCGTCGCCGAGATCGGCGGCGTGGCGTACGTGAATGACTCGAAGGCGACGAACGTCGCGGCGGCGGTCGCGGCTCTGGAGTCCTTCGAGGGGGGAGTCCACGCGATCATGGGCGGCTCGCTGAAGGGCGGAGAGTTCGTCTCCCTCGCCGCCCCGGTCGCAACGCACTGCGTCGCGGTCTACCTGACGGGCCCGGCCACGGAGCCGATCGCCGCCGCCGTGGAGCCGACGGGGGTTCCGGTCAGCCGTTGCGCCGACCTTCGCGTCGCCGTCTCGGAGGCCGCGCTGGCCGCTAAGCCGGGCTCGACGGTCCTGCTCGCCCCCGCGTGCGCGAGCTTCGACGCCTACCGCGACTACGAAGCACGCGGCGACCACTTTCGCGAGCTCGTCAGGGTGATCGAGGCCAGCACGTGAGCGCAAGCAGCCGCAAGCCGGCGTCGCGGCGCAAGGCGCCGGCCAAGAAGGCTCCGGCCGCAAAGGCGACGGCGAAGACCAAGAAGTCCCCGCCGATCGAGTACTCGATGCTCCTCACGACGACGCTGTGCCTCCTGGCGCTGGGCGTCGTCATGGTCTTCTCCGCCAGCTCCACGACCTCGCTGCTCGGGGACGCGGGGGATGGCGCGTTCTACCTCAAGCGCACGGCTCTCTACGGGATCTTCGGGCTCCTCGCGCTGAAGTTCCTCGCCTCGGGCGGCGTCAAGGTGCTGCGGCCGATGACGGTCCCTCTGATGGGCCTCTCGCTCGTCCTCCTGGTCGCCGTGATGATTCCGGGAGTCGGCATCGAGGTCAACGGCGCGAAGCGCTGGCTCGGGGCTGGGCTCTTTCAGATCCAGCCTTCCGAGATCGCCAAGGTCGCCCTGATCCTCTACGGAGCGCACCTCCTGGCCACCCGCCCGAAGATGACCCGCTCGATCGGCGACATGGGCCCGTTCCTCCTAGCCGTCGGCCTGATCTCGATCCTGGTCGTCCTCGAGCCCGACCTCGGCACGGCGATGGTTGCCTGCTTCGCCGCCGCGGCGATGCTCGTGGCGGCCGGTGCGCGCATGCGCGACCTCGCCATCCTTGCGGGCGCCATCGGCGTCGTGATCGTGCTCGCGATCATGATCGAGCCGTACCGGATGGAGCGCCTGACCGGCTTCCTGAACCCCGGCTCCGACCCGTCGGGATCGGGGTTCCAGGCGAATCAGGCGCAGATCGCGCTCGGCTCCGGCGGGCTCTTCGGCGTCGGGCTCGGGGAGAGCCTCCAGAAGGCCTTCTATCTGCCCGAGGCCCACACGGACATGATCGCTGCCGTCATCGGCGAGGAGCTCGGCCTGGTCGGAATCGCGATGATCGTCGGCCTCTTCGGGTTGTTCGGATATGCGGGGTCTGCAGACGGCTCGCAAGGCGCGCGACCCCTACGCGAAGCTGCTCGCGGCCGGCCTCACCTCGCTCGTCGTGATCCAGGCCGTGATCAACCTCTTCGCCGTGCTCGGGCTCGCGCCGCTCACCGGCGTTCCGCTCCCATTCGTGTCCTATGGAAACTCGAGCCTCCTCACGATGCTGGCCGCCGTGGGGGTGCTTCTGAACATTGCGCGCTCTCCCGGTGCGAGACTGCGCGTCGTCAGTGGCGACCGATCAAGCACAACCCAGAGTCGTAGTAGCGGCGGGCGGAACAGCCGGGCACGTGGTGCCCGCGCTGGCGGTCGCCGACGCGCTACGGGATAAAGGCGCCCTCGTCAGCTTCGTCGGCACGGCGGAGCGGGCTGAGGCGACGCTCGTGCCCGCAGGCCGGGTACGAGATCGACCACCTGCGCGTCAGGGGCATCGATCGGTCGAATCCCGCTGCGGGCGGCCGGCGCCCTCGCGCTGGCGGCACGGGCGGTGCCGGCCGCTCGCGGCATCCTGCGCGCTCGCGGGGCCCAGGCAGTTCTCGGCGGCGGCGGGTATGTCGCCGCTCCGGTCGGGATCGCCGCGGCAAGCCTTCGCCTGCCACTCGTCGTCACCGAGGCCGATCGCCACCTGGGACTGGCCAACCGCCTGTTGGCCCGCCGCGCGCGCCGCGTCTGCCTGGCGTTCCCGATCCCGGGCCTCGAAGGCGATCGCTACCTCGTGACGGGCAGGCCGGTTCCGCGCGCCGTCATCCAGGCCGAGCGCGACTCAGCGCGCCGGCGGTTCGGGCTTCCGTCCGACGCGCGCTGCCTGCTCGTGTTCGGCGGCAGCCAGGGAGCCCTGTCCATCAACACGGCGGTCCTCGACGGGCTCTTGGAGCCGGACCCCGGATTCCACGTCATCCAGGTGGCCGGCACGCCGCGACCACGCGATGGTCGCCGAGCGGGTGGCGGCACGCCGGCGCGAACGGCCACTTCACCGTCCTCGAGTACGTGCCGGACCTGGGCGACGCCCTGGCCGCCTCGCGATCTGGTCCTGGCACGCTCCGGCGCCTCGGTGTTCGAGCTTGCCGCCGCGGGGCGGCCCGCGATCCTCGTTCCGTATCCGTACGCGACCGGCCGCCATCAGCACGCAAACGCCGAGTGGATGGCGGGCGCGGGCGCGGCGGTGGTCGTCGAGGACGCGGACCTCACGGCGAGCGGGTCCGGGAGCTGACCGGTGAGCTGCTCGGCGATCGACGAGCGCCTGAGCCGCGATGGCGGCGGCCTCGGTGGGGCTCGCCGTGCCCGACGCGGCGGAGCGCATCGCCGGCGAGGTCCTCGCCGCGATCGGGGAGGCCGGATGAGCGAGCCGGACCTGGGCCGGGCGCAAGCTCCACTTCATCGCGATCGGCGGCGCGGGCATGAGCGGGCTCGCGCTCGTCGCGCACCGGCTGGGCGCAGCGGTCACCGGCTCGGATCGCGCCGAGTCCGGCGTATCTGGAGCGCCTCCGCGCCGCCGGGCTCGATCCGGCAGTCGGCCATGACGCGGAGCTGGTTCCCGCCGGACGCCGAGGTCGTCGTCTCGACGGCCATCGGTGCTGACAACCCGGAGCTGGCCCGCGCCCGGGAGCGGGGCCAGAAGGAGCTTCACCGGGGGCAGCTCCTGGCCGAGCTTTGCGCGGAGGGGCGGCTGATCGCCGTCGCCGGCACCCACGGCAAGACGACGACGACCGGGATGATCGTGCATGCGCTTCGAGCGATCGGGGCGGACCCGACCTTCTTCATCGGGGGTGAGCTGCCGGGCGCCGGCGAGGGCGGAGGGCCCGCGAACGCGGGGCTCGGGTCCGGCGACCTGGTGGTAGCGGAAGCAGACGAGTCCGACGCCAGCTTCCTTTCGCTTCGGCCGGAGGTGGCGGTCGTCACCAACGTCGAGCTCGACCACCACGCCCGGTGGAGCTCGCGGGCCGAGCTCTTCCGCGCCTTCGCAGAGTTCTGCTCTCCGGCGCCGGGTGTGGTCCGAGGCGCGGACCCGGCGCTCGACTCGATCGCGCCCGCCGGCGCCGCTGCCGTGACGCTTCACCGAGGCCGAACCCGGACCAAAGGCCCTCGAGCTGCGCGTTCCCGGTCGCCACAACGTCTTGAACGCCCGTGCGGCGCTGGCGGCGATCGGGCTGGCGGGCGCGGACGCCGATGCGGCCGCCGGCGCGCTGTCAGACGTTCCCCGGGATGCTTCGCCGCCAGGAGCTCAAGGGCGAGCGCGATGGCGCCCTCGTCTACGACGACTACGCGCACCACCCGACCGAGGTGCGCGCGACGCTGTCAGCCCTGCGGGAGCTGCGCCCGGAGCGCCTGATCGCCGTCTTCCAGCCGCATCTCTACTCGCGCACCAAGGCTCTCGCGAGCGAATTCGGAGCGGCCCTTGCGGACGCCGACGAAGTCGGCGTCCTGGATGTCTACGCGGCGCGCGAGGAACCCGTCGGGCCGCTGGATGGCGTGAGCGGGCTGATGGTCGCTCGCGCGGCCGCCGACTCAGCCGGCGGCAAGCGCGTGATGTGGCTCGGCGACCGGCAGACGGCCGCGCGCGTCCTCGCACCGCGCCTTCGCGCGGGGCGACCTCCTGGTGACGATCGGCGCAGGGGACATCTTCAAGCTCGCGGAGGAACTGGTCGCGAGGATGAATGTGGAACAGGACTTCCCGCTCGCCCGCCTGACGACGGTCCGCGCGGGCGGCAACGCCGATCTCTTCGCGCGGCCCGCGTCCGAGGGCGACCTGGTAGAGCTGCTCGCGTGGGCGGCGGGGGAGGGGCATCCCGTCGAGGTCGTCGGATCCGGCTCCAATCTGCTCGTCGCCGACTCCGGCGTCCGCGGGCTAGTCCTGAAGCTCGACGGCGACCTGACCGAGATCGAGCGGGACGGGACGCGTGTCGTCTGCGGCGGCGGCGTCCGGCTGCCGTCGGCCGCCGCCAAGGTCGCTCGCTGGGGGCTGACCGGCCTGGAGTTCGGCGTCAACATCCCGGGCACCGTCGGGGGAGCGGTGAGGATGAACGCGAACGCATACGGCGGCGAGTTGGCCGCGGTCCTCGAATGGGTCAGGATCTGTACCCCCGATGGCGTCGATTCGCAGGACGCCGGATGAGCTCGGGTTCGAATACCGCCGCTCCAACCTGGGTGCCGGGCGAGGTCGTCTCGCGCGGATCCTTCATCCTGTCCGACGCCGAACCGGAAGCCGTCAAGGCAACGCTTGCCGAGATGAGGGGCATGCGCCGCGAGGCGCAGCCGTCCGGAATCAAGACGTTCGGCTCGACCTTCAAGAATCCCGACGATCCGCGGGCAGAGGGCCTCAGCGCCGGCATGCTCCTCGATGCTGTCGGCGCCCGGGGCCTCCAGGTCGGCGGGGCGCGGTTCTCGCCCAAGCACGCGAACTTCGTCGAGAACACCGGGGAGGCCACCACCGCGGACATCCTTGCCCTGATGGCCGAAGGCCGGCGGCTGGTGCACGAGCGCTACGGCCTGGTGCTCGAGCCGGAGGTTCAGGTCCTGGGTTCCGCTGAGTGGCCCGAGGGCTGGGATCTGAGTTCCTGAAGGGCAGGAGAGGCACGCTCGCCCGCGAAAGGAGGGCGAATGGCCTCCTCACGAGCCTCGACCCCAGCCGGCAGGCGCCGAACGGCCAAGCGCGCCCCATCCGGGAAGGCGCCGAGGAAGCGGACCGCGGCCTCCTCCCACAGGCCTTCCGCCGCCAAGAAGCCGCCCGCGAAGAAGGCCGCCAAGAAGCCGGTCGCGAAGAAGCCGCCATCGAGGCCCAAGCCCGGGGCAAAGTCCGCGTCTCAGCGCCCCAAGGCGTCGGCGGCGACGCCGGGCTACGGCGCGTCGCGAATGTTCACGGTCGCCATCGTCGTCGGGACCATTGCGGCCGGACTCGCGGCGGCGTACTGGTTCTGGTTCAAGGACTCGTCGTTCGTTGCTGTGGAGAAGGTGACCGTGGAGGGGATCGAGGGCCCTGAGGCAGCCGCGGTCGCCGAGGCGCTGACCCGCTCCGGCGAGAAGATGTCGACCCTCAACGTCGATGAGGGCGAGCTGGCCGCCGCGGTGTCCGGATTCCCGACAGTCGTGGCGATCCAGACGGAAACCGACTTCCCCCACGGGCTGACCGTGGAGGTGACAGGGCGCCCGCCCGTCCTCAATGTGTCCGACGGCGGCCCGGCCGTTCCGGTGGCGGCCGACGGCACCCTGCTTCACGGCGTCGACACGTCGGACGCTGGACTTCCCGCTATCGAGCTCGAGTCGCTTCCCGCGCAAGGCAAGCTCGAAGGCGAGCCGCTCGCCCTGGCGAAAGTCGCCGGCACGGCGCCCGAGCCTCTGCGCCCATTGATCCAGGATCTGACCGTCGATGCGGGAGAAGGAATCGAGGTGACCCTCAAGGGGGGGATACCGGTGAAGTTCGGCGACCCGGATGCCGCGGGGAAGAAGTGGACCGCTGTATCGGCGATCCTCGCGAGCCCGCAGGTGAAGACCTTCACCCACCTCGACGTTCGGGTTCCCGGGCGTCCTTCCATCGGCGGCGCGGCCCCAGCCGAAAAGACCGAGTAGGCGCCGGACGCCCCGCTTCGTTGCGGATTCAGAGGGTTATGCTCAACCCTCGATCACCTATTGAGGGTTGAGTGACCGGTGCGAACCCTCTACTCCTTCTCGAGGGTTGACGGATTGCACGATTCCGTGCCGATTCTGTTCTCGCGCGTTGACAGGCGATACTCCATGTCGTACCGTCGCTCACAAGTCGAGGCATCCCTTTCAGCAAAACGCTCTAGTATTGGTTCAGCCTCGGACGGAACGAAAAGCACCAAGCAGCCACAACGAACCAAGACTGAGCACCGGGAGACAGCGAAAACACCATGGTTGAGTCCTCTTACCTGGCAGTGATCAAGGTCGTGGGCGCCGGCGGCGGCGGCACGAACGCCGTATCGCGCATGGTGGACGCCGGCCTCAAGGGCGTCGAGTTCATCGCCATCAACACCGACGTCCAGGCCCTCCAGTCCTGCGACGCCGACATCAAGCTTTCGATCGGCCACAACCTCACGAAGGGGCTTGGCGCAGGCGCCAACCCCGACGTGGGCGCGGGCGCAGCCGCCGAGTCGCGCGACGAGGTCAAGGAGGCGCTCAAGGGCGCGGACATGGTCTTCGTCACCGCCGGCGAAGGCGGCGGCACCGGCACCGGCTCCGCTCCCGTGATCGCTGAGATCGCCAAGGAGGAGATCGGCGCCCTCACCGTCGGCGTCGTCACCAAGCCCTTCGAGTTCGAGGGAAGCAAGCGAATGCAGCAGGCGATGGAGGGCATCGACGAGCTTCGCGCCAACGTGGACACGCTGATCATCGTCCCGAACCAGAAGCTGCTCGAGATCGTCGAGCGCCGGACGACCGTCCAGGAGGCGTTCCGCATGGCGGACGACATCCTCCGCCAGGGAGTCCAGGGCATCACGGACCTGATCACGACCCCGGGCCAGATCAACCTCGACTTCGCCGACGTGCGGACGATCATGTCCAACGCCGGCTCGGCGATGATGGGCATCGGCGTCTCGACCGGCGAAAACCGGGCGACCGAAGCTGCCACCCAGGCGATCTCGTCGCCGCTCATGGAGCAGCCGATCGCGGGCGCGACCGGAATGCTCCTGAACATCACCGGCGGCGAGGAGCTCAACCTCCATGAGGTCAACGAGGCGGCGAACATCGCCGTCGAGCAGGCCGACTCCGCGGCGAACGTCATCTTCGGCACCGTGATCGATCCTTCGATGGGCGACGAGGTCCGCGTGACCGTCATCGCCACCGGCTTCGAAGGCCTCGAGACGCGGGCGCGCGAGCCGCGCCGGGTCCGCGAGCGCGGCGTCCGCCGCTCGGTGAACTCGCTGGGCGACCGCGAGCGCCGCGACCTGACCGTGGGCGACTCGGACATCGACGTTCCCGACTTCCTGCGCGACTGACGAGCGCTTCCGCGGGTGGTCGGGACGCCCCCTCCAGGGGGCCGTGCATTTCGCTCTCCCGCGTCTGACTGCGAAGCTTCGATTCTTCATGAGCCCCTGGAGGGGGCATTCCCGGCCACCCCGCACTAGCCTGCTCTCCCGTGACGGAACTGCGACGCACGCCCCTGTTCGACGCGCATGTCGCCGCAGGCGCGCGGCTCGTTCCGTTCGCCGGGTGGGAGATGCCGGTCCAGTACGAGGGCGTTGGCCCGGAGCATCTCGCCGTGCGCTCGGGCTGCGGCGTCTTCGACGTCTCCCACATGGGCGAGGTCGAGACCTCGGGGCCCGGCGCCGCGGGCCTCCTTCAGCGGCTTCTTTCAAACGACGTTTCGAAGATCGACGTCGGCGGCGCGCAGTACTCGGTTCTATGCCGCGATGACGGTGGAGTCCTCGACGACCTCTTCACCTATCGGCTCTCCGACGACCGCTACCTGACGGTCACCAACGCCTCCAACCATCAGAAGGATCTCGAGTGGTTCCGCGAGCACGCCGCGGGCTTCGATTGCGAGGTCGAGGACCGCCTGGGCGACTGGGCGATGCTCGCGGTCCAGGGCCCCGACGCCCGCGGCATCGTGGAGGGGCTTGCAGGGGGAGAGCTTCCCAGGCGCTTTCTCACCGCCTCGATCGACGTCGCCGGCGCTGAGTGCCTTGTCTGCGGCACGGGCTATACGGGGGAGGACGGGGTCGAGATCCTGTGCCCGCCCGAGCATGCGAACGCCCTGTGGAACGCGCTCGTCGACGCGGGCGCTACGCCCGCCGGCCTCGGCGCTCGCGACACCCTTCGCATGGAGGTCTGCTTCCACCTGTACGGCAACGACCTCTCGGAGGACCGCAACCCGATCGAGGCGGGTCTCGGCTGGTGCTGCAAGGAGGAGACGGGGTTCATCGGCTCGGGCCCGATCGCAGAGGCGCGCGCATCGGGCACCGCCGAGAAGCTGGCGCCCTTCATCCTGCCCGAGCGCGGCATCGCGCGCCAGGACAACCCCGTGATCGGCATCGAGGGCGAAACGGTCGGGGTCGTCACCAGCGGCACCCACTCGCCGTCGCTCGGCTACGGCATCGGGATGGCCTACGTGCGGGCGGACCTGACCGAGCCCGGGACCGCGCTGAAGATCGACGTAAGGGGCAAGTATCGCGCCGCGCGCATAGAGTCACGGCCTCTGTACGACCCCGCCAACCCGAAGTAAGGAGACATCCGAATCCGATGGCCGCCGAAGAGAGCTATCCCGAGGACCTCAAGTATCACCCGGAGCACGACTGGGCCCGCATCGACGGCGACGTCGCAACTTTCGGAATCACCTGGTACGCGCAGAACTCGCTCGGCGAAGTCGTGTTCTACGAGCCGCCCGAGATCGGCGCCACGGTGTCGAAGGACGAGGTCTACGCGGAAGTGGAATCGGTCAAGGCGGTCTCCGACGTCTACGCGCCCCTGTCCGGCGAGGTCGTCGAGGTGAACGACGGCGCTGGGGACAGCCCCGAGGTCTTGAACGAGGATCCGTACGGCGAGGGCTGGCTCGCCAAGGTCAAGCTCTCGGACCCCTCGGAGGTCGACGACCTGATGGACGCCGCGACCTACCGCGATTCGCTCTAGCGGGTAAGCGTGATCACGGGCATCGCGTACGTCTCGTCGTAGAAGACCACGCCCGCTTCGGCCTCGCCCGAATAGCCGGTGCCATCCAGGACGGCTGACCCGCTACCACCCGAGGACGAGCACTGCACGCTCAGCGGGTCGATCGAGACCGGCCCGAACCCGAAGGAGCTCGAGTTGGTGGCGATGATGCGGATGTCCTCGCCGAAGCTCACTGGCCCGAGGGCCATCGGCGGGATCGGGCCCGCAAAGTCGTCGTTATCGACGAAGACCTCCCTGCCCTCGACAGAGACCACCAGGTCGTCATCGACGTCGACCTCCTGGGACCCGTCACCGCCACTGCCGTCGAACAGGGTGACTTGGTCGCAGTCGCGGACCAGCGCGTCCTGGCTTCGGTTGGACTTGTCGGCCTTGCAGAAGTGCTTGTGCCTGTCGTTCTTCTTGAGGACGAGCTTTGAGACCTTCGCGTAGTAGTCGCCGTTCTGGCGCGTGATGCCGATCGTCCAACTGCCTTCCTCGTCCGCCCTTGTCGAGGCGAGAGCCGACGATTCTCCGCGGCGGAAAAGGCGAACCTTTCGATTGTCCACGCAGCTCAGCTTTTCGGAGTTGACCTCTCCGTCGAACTCGGCACCGTCCCACGAGATGGTGACCTCTGTCGGGACCTTCTGCGTATGGGCGAGCGCTTCCGAGCTCATGAAGCCGCCGAGGAGCATCACCGCTCCCGTCGCGAGCGCGATCATCGACCTTCTTGCCGCCATCCCGTCCTCCTGTAGCTCCCCCCGCTGACAATCTCTGGCCTCTTCCGTGAGGCGCCCGCGATGGTAGGCGACGTCACGGTGGGTGTCAACCGTTGCGGCCTCTAACCTCGGGGCGATGTCTCGCTACACCTCAGCGACCGATTCCGACCGGGCGGCGATGCTCGCGGAGATCGGTGCTGAATCCGCCGAGGAGCTCTTCGAGCAGATCCCTGCGGAGGTCCGGCTCGACCGCCTGCTCGATCTGCCCGACGGGATGTCCGAGCAGGACGTCTTCGAGCACCTGCGCTCGCTGGCTGCGCGGAACGCCGACGCCGATTCCGAGGTCTGCTTCCTGGGTGCGGGCATGTACGACCACTACGTGCCTTCGATCGTCGACGCGATCCTTTCGCGCTCGGAGTTCCTGACGCCGTACACGCCCTATCAGCCCGAGGTGTCCCAGGGCGGTCTTCAGGCGATGTTCGAGTTCCAGACCTGCATGTCGGAGCTGACGGCGCTCCCCGTCTCGAACGCGTCGATGTACGAGGGGCCGTCGTCGGTCGCGAGCGCCGCCTATCTGGCCCTGGGCGCGAAGAAGGGGCGGCGGAAGCTCGTGGTCTCCCGCGGCCTCCATCCCCACAGCCGCGCGACGCTCGAGACGTACGCACGCGGCTACGACGCCGAGGTCGTCGAGGTCGGCATCGACAACGGGTTGACGAGCGCATCCGAGCTCGCCTCCGCGCTCGACGACCAGACCGCCGCCGTCTTCGTGCAGAACCCGAACTTCCTTGGCGGCGTCGAGGACCTCGCGGCGCTCTCGTCGGCGGCCCACGACGCGGGCGCGATGGCGATCGCCTCTGTCGACCCGATGACGCTGGGCGTGCTCAGGCCACCCGGCGACTGCGGCATCGACGTCGCCGTGGGGGAGGGGCAGCCACTCGGCGGCCGCCTCGACTACGGCGGGCCGTCGTTCGGCTTCTTCTGCGCCACCGACGAGCACATCAGGCGCATGCCCGGCCGCATCGCGGGCGAGACGACCGACGTCGACGGACGGCGCGGCTTCGTCCTGGCTCTGCAGACGCGCGAGCAGCACATCCGCCGGGAGAAGGCGACCCACAACATCTGCACTTCTCAGGCGCTGATCGCGCTCGGCGGCGTGCTCCACCTGGTCTGGCTGGGGAAGCACGGCCTGGTCGAGCTCGGCGAGCTCATGGTGCGGCGCACGGCGTACGCGCGGGAGGCCCTCGGCGGGATCGCGGGAGTGGAGCTCCTCCACGACGCGCCGGTTGCGCGGGAGTTCGCGGTGACGGTCGACGCGCCCGTGCAGGAGGTCCTCGACCACTGCGCCGGCGATGGCATCGCCGCCGGCTACCCGCTTGGACGCGACTACCCGGAGTACGAGAACGGGCTCCTCGTTGCGATCACGGAGCGCAGGACCAAGGCGGACATTGACCGGCTAGCGCGCTCGCTCGAGGCGGCCGTCGCGGGTTCTGCCGGAGGCCGCGAAAAGGCCGAGGTGGCGTCGTGACACCCCCCTCGCGAACGGCCGAGGTGCCGACGCCCATGCAGCGCGACCATGCGCGGACGATCTTCGAGCGGTCCGTGGAGGGCAGGCGTGCGGCCGTCGTGCCGGAATGCGACGTGCCCGAGGCGCCACTGTCCGAGCTGATCCCCGAGTCCCGCCTCCGCCAGAAGGCGGCCGAGCTGCCCGAGGTCTCCGAGCCCGAGATCGTCCGTCACTACAACAGGATCTCGCGCCGGAACTTCGACCTCGACACCGGGCCGTATCCGCTCGGCTCCTGCACGATGAAGCACAACCCGCGCCTGAACGAGAAGGTCGCTGCCCTTCCCGGGCACGCGCGCCTTCACCCCGCTCAGGACCCGAAGCGGGCGCAAGGCGCGCTCGAGCTGATGTGGAACCTCGAGCGCTCGCTTTCCGAGCTCACGGGGCTTCCGCATGTCTCGCTTCAGCCCTCTGCGGGATCGCACGGCGAGCTGGCCGGCCTTCTCCTGACCCGCGCGTATCACGCCGATCGCGGCCAGCAGCGGACCAAGGTCCTCACGCCCGACACGGCCCACGGCACCAACCCCGCGACGGTGACCATGGCCGGATATGAGGTCGTGAAGGTCGCGACGAATCCAGACGGCGGGGTGGACATCGATGACCTCCGCTCGAAGGCCGACGAGGACGTCGCGTGCCTCATGCTCACGAACCCGAACACGCTCGGCCTGTTCGACCGGAACATCCGCGAGATCGCCGAGATCGTCCACGGCGTGGGCGGGACGCTCTATTACGACGGCGCCAACCTGAACGCGGTCATGGGGTGGTCGCGCCCCGGCGACATGGGCTTCGACATCGTCCACCTGAACCTTCACAAGTCGTTCTCGCAGCCGCACGGGGGAGGGGGGCCTGGCGCAGGCCCGATCGCAGTCTCGGATCGCATCGCCCCGTTCCTTCCGGTTCCCCGGATCGTCCGCCACGAGAGCTCGAACGGCGCCGGCCCGAGCTTCGACCTCGAGCACTCGTCGGAGAAGACGATCGGGCGCATGCGCGGGTTCCAGGGCAACTTCGGCGTCTTCGTCCGGTCCTATGCCTACATCCGCTCGCTCGGCGGCGACGGCCTCAAGGAGGCGTCAGAGACGGCTGTCCTCAACGCCAATTACCTCTTGGCCAAGCTCAAGTCCGGACGCGCCGGCAAGCACCTGCCGCTCGCGTTCGGCGAGCGCTGCATGCACGAGTTCGTCCTGACCGGGGATCCCGCCAAACGCGAGCTGAAGGTGAAGACGCTCGACATCGCGAAGCGGCTCCTGGACTACGGCTTCCACCCACCCACGATCTACTTCCCGCTGCTGGTCGACGAAGCGCTCATGTTCGAGCCGACGGAGACCGAGACGCGCGAGTCGCTCGACGAGCTGGCCGAGGCGCTCGAATCGATCCTCGCCGAGGCCGAGGAAGACCCCGCGATCCTCACCGAGGCTCCGTTCACGACTCCTGTCCGCCGCCTCGACGAGGCCGCGGCCAGCCGCAAACCTGTCGTCCGCCAGCCGCTCTAGGCGGCGCGGCCGGCCGTCAGCGGGGCGTGACGAGAGCGTCGGAGGGGAGCGACGTGGCCGTTGCGGGACTGGGCGACCGCGCCGGCGCGGATCCTCAGCATCTGGACCAGCTCGGCCGTGCGGTGGAAGGGATCGGCGATGACCGCGCCGTCCGTAAGGGAGATGGCGGCACGCACGTTTGGTCCGACCTTCGCGACCAGCACGGGGCCCGTGGGCAGATCCCCCGTGTCGCGACCGGCGACGCGAGCGACCTCGCTCATGTCCTCGGCGCGGGCGGCGCGGATCGTGATCTCAGGCGAATCGATATGTGTGACGTGCGACATGCCAGCTCCTACTCTTGGTGTGGTTCAAAGACCTTCGTTCGGCCTTTGTATGCTTGACAAAGGCGACATTAGCGCATACACTCGGTAACACAATGTCCTACAAGACCCAATTGATCGAGCTACGAAGCGAGGAGGCCGGGGAGGCCCGGGACAACCGCTCAGGCGTGACGCAGGCCATGGTCAAGATCTTCGAGCAGGCGATTACGACGGGCGAGCTGGGTCCGGGCGCGAAGCTTCCGCCGACCCGTCAGCTCGCCGAGCTCACCGGGGTGAACCACCTGACCGCGGCCAGGGCCTACCGTCAGCTGGCCGAGCGCGGGCTGGTCAGCTCGAAGGTCGGCTCGGGCACATTCGTCCGTGCCGCCGCCGCCGCCATTCCCGGCTCGGCGCGTGTCAAGAACTCGATCGCGTGGCAGCGCTACGTCCTGCCCGAGTTCGAGGAGACCTACGGAGACCGCGTGCTCGCCGAGATGCATTCGCATGTCCAGACCGAAGGCCTCATCCCGCTCTCGGTCGGCTATCCCTCCGAGCGGATCTTCCCGATCGAGGAGATGCGGGCGGCGACGACGCAGGTCATGGACACCCAGCCCGAGCGCGCGCTCCAATACTCAGACGTCCGAGGCACCTCCGAGCTTGCCGAGCAGGTAGCCGCCCTCTCCGCCGCGCGGGGAGAGGAGGAGGACACCGAGGACATCGTGATCACCAGCGGCGCCACCCAGGGCCTTTCGCTTGCGATGCGCGCCATTCTGCGGCCGGGCGACGTGGTCGCGTGCGAGGACCCGTCCTTCATGTCAGTGATCCGCGCCATCCGCGCGGCCGGCGCGAAGGTCCAGCCCGTCCCGGTCGACGCCGATGGCCTCGACGTGGATGCGCTGGAGGCGCTCCTTGCCCGTACCGAGATCCGCGCTCTGGCGATTCAGCCTCGTCTTCACAACCCGACGGGCCGCGACCTTTCGCCCGAGCGCCGCGAGCGCCTGCTCGAGCTGGTGCGCCGGCACGGCTTCTTCATCGTGGAGGACGGGATCTACGGCGAGCTCCGGATGGAGGGCGACGAGCGTCCGTCACTTCGCGCCGACGCGCCCGCACACGCGATCTACACCGATTCGCTGTCGAAGACGGTGGGGGGCGGGCTCCGCGCCGGCTGGGTCATCGCCTCGGGCCCGGTGCTCGACCGGATCATCGCCGAGAAGCGCTCCGACGACATCCATACGCCGGTCCTGAACCAGCTCGTCGCCGCCGAGTACCTCGCGCAGGGCCACTACCCGGCGCAGCTAGAGCGCGCCCGAAGCCACTACCGGCGTGGGCGCGAGGCCATGGAGGAGTCGATCGAGCGGCACCTGGGCGGTGTCGCGCACTACCTGGAGCCGCTCGGAGGCGGTCACATCTGGGTCAGCCTTGACAGCCCGGTTTCCGAGCGCGACCTCGTCGACGAAGCGTGGCGCCAGGGCGTGGCATACGCGCCCGGCGGAGCCATGAGCGTCGCCCGTACGCAGGACCTGTGCCTGAGGCTTTCCTACTGCTACCTCGAGCCGGACGAGATGGACGAGGGCGTCAAGCGCCTCGCATCGGCGCTGGAGTCGCTCAGCGCCCGGCCGGCCAGGCGCGCAGCCGCGCCCGTCTGATCTCGCCACCCGCAGCGAAAGCTCAAACCGCGGCGCATCGGTGCCAGGCACGGTGCCTGGCACCAGGCGTGGAAGTTGCCGTTCCGTTGCGTACTGCGCATAGTTTGCTCACAGTTCGCTAACATGCCGCGCGATGTCGTCGGGTCCCGCCGCGCAATTCCTTCCGAAGCTTCGCGCCTGCATGCTCGCTTGCGTGCTTGCGCTCGTCGGCCTCGGGCTTCTCGCCGCGCAGCCTGCCCACGCGGCGATGAAGAGCGAGAAGCTGTCCAAGAACCTGTGCAAGACGACGGGCGGTGGCAAGTTCGTGCGCGCGAAGGGCACGGGCGGGATCAAGATCGACAGGCGGCTCGTCCCCGACATCCGCTGGATGAAGAGGAAGTTCAACCTGAAGTTCGGCGACGGCTACGCGATGAGCGGCCACACCATGAACGGCGAGCACCCGCTCGGGCTTGCCGTCGACATCTATCCCGGCGGCAGCACGTGGAACAAGGTCGACAAGCTGGCAGAGCTCGCGGAGCCGCGGCAGGACCGGCCCAAGCTTCCTTGGCGCTGGGTCGGCTACGACGGCGACGCGGGCCATGGCCGCGGCAACCATCTCCACCTTTCCTGGGGCCACAACGACCGCACGACGCCAGGTGAGCCGGCCAGGTGGGTCCTCACCCGCAACTGCCCCGGAGGCGGCAACCGCGACGGTGGCGGCGGCGGTGACGGCGGCGGCATCAGCGGCCGCGACACGAGTAGCCGCGACACGGCGCTCCAGAACCTGGCGGCCCCCGTGCCCGAAGAGCACGAGCACGGCTAAGCCGGACCCGCCTCAGGCCTCGTCTGGCAACGGCTGTTCGAGCGACAGAACGGGCTCGAAGAGGTCGCCATGCGTCTCGATGCGGCCGAGCACGTCCTCCGCCTCGAAGGCCAGCTCGTCTTCGCCCTTCGCGCCCGCCTCGACCTCGTCCCAGGTGACGGGGGTCGAGATCGTGGGCCGCTCGCGGGCCCGCAGCGAATAGACCGAGACCGTTGTCTTCGACCGCGTGTTCTGGCTCCAGTCCACGAGGACCTTGCCGATGCGAAGCGACTTCGTCATCCGCGAGACGACCAGCGCCGGCTCGGCCTTCTCGAGCGCCTGGGCGACCGCGTGGGCGAACGGCTTGGTGCGTTCGTACGTCGCCGAGCCGTTCAAGGGCACGTACACCTGCATTCCCTTCGAGCCGGAGGTCTTGGCGAAGCTCTCCATGCCGATTCCCCGGAAGAGCTCGCGCACCCGCAGCGCGACCGTGCAGCACTCGCGCATCGCGGCGGGCGGACCCGGGTCGAGGTCGAAGGCGAGGACCGTCGGGCATTCCATCGCGTCCACCTTCGAGAGCGAGGGGTGGAGCTCGAGGGCCCCCATCTGGGCGAGCCAGACGAGAGACGGTTTGTCGTCGCAGACGACGAAGTCGATCTCGCCTACGCGGTCCATGCCGACCGGCTCGGAGCGGATCCAATCCGGCGCCCCCTTCGGGATGCGCTTCTCGTAGAAGCGCTGGCCGTCGACGCCGTCTGGGAATCGAACACGCGTGAGCGGTCGGTCGGCCAGGTGCGGAACCAGGGTTTCCGCGACGCGCGCGTAGTAGTCGATGGCCTGCCCCTTCGTCGTCTTCGACTTGGGCCACATGACCTTGTCGAGGTTCGAAAGCGACAGGGTGCGACCGTCGACCTCAACCTCGGTGCGCTCAGACACGGGGCCAGCTCCTCTGCTTCGCGTCCGGGGCCGGCTCGGTCCCGCTCACTTCGCTTGAGACTTGGCCTTTGCGGAGCTCTTCTTCGCAGGCGCCTTCTTCTTCGCGGACGCCTTCTTCTTGCCGGAGTCGCTGCCTTCGCCAAGGGGCTCGGACTTGACCGCCGCGAGGCTCTCCTCGAGCGCGGCCATCAGGTCCGGAGCCTTGGTGGGCTTCGGCGCCTCCGACTCGACCTCGACGGCGCCCTCGCCCTTCGCCTTGCGCTCGATGAGCGCGAGCAGCTCTTCGCGGTACTCGTCCTTGTAGGCGGAGGGATCGAAGTCGTTCGAGAGCGACTCGATCAGCTGCTTGGCCATGTCCACCTCGGCCTTGCGCGGTGATTCCGTCTCCTCGCCAAGGATCTCGGAGATCTCGTCGGGCGCGACGACCTCGTCGGCGAAGCGCATCGTCGCCATCGTCAGCACGTCGCCCATGGGGCGGATGGCGGCAAGGTTCTCCTTGTTGCGAAGGACGAAGCGGGCAACGGCCACCTTGTTCTGCTCGTTCATCGCCTTCGTCAGCAGGGCGTATGCGCGCTCGGCGCCCTTGTCGGGGCCGAGGTAGTACGGGTGATCGAAGTAGATGGGGTCGATCTCGTCGAGGTCGACGAAGTCCTGGATCTCGATCGAGCGCGTCTTCTTCGGGTCGATCTCCTCGAAGTCTTCCTTCGTGATCACGACGTACTGCTCGGGCGAGATCTCGTAGCCCTTGACGATGTCCTCGTAGGGGACTTCCTTGCCGTCCGACTCGGCGACGCGCTTGTGGCGGATGCGCGACGAATCGGACTCGCGGAGCTCGCGGAACGACACGTTCTTCTTCGACACCGCGCTGTAGAGCTTCACGGGCACGTTGAGAAGGCCGAAGGAAATCGAGCCTGTCCAGATTGCGCGTGCCATCAGGCAGGTGCCGTACTTGTAGTGGTCGGAATCATCGGAAGCAGTGTTTCGAGGTTACCCCGCGGAGTCCGCCCGAACACGGGGCCAAGAACGCGATCTTGCGTGCCCACTCTCGCAGCGGTAGGGTTCGGTTGACCGTCGCCCCCGCAGGCGATGAGACCGACCGAAGGAGGAGGAGAGCGTTGATCCTGTCCACGGTGAAGGTCGAGGATTTCGACCGTTTCTGGAACACCTTCTCGACGAAGGGCGCCGAGAAGCGAAAGGAGCACGGGTCCCAGGGCGCGCGCGTATTTCGCGATCCCAATGACGACAGCCGGGTCTGGGTGGTCTTCGACATGGACCAGGAGGCGTATGGGCGCCTGATGTCCGACCCCGACATGCCGCCGATCTTCCAGGATGCGGGACTCCAGGGTCGGCCGCAGGCGGCAGAGCCTGCCGGCGAGACCGAGTCCTAGCTCGAACCGCGAAGCCGAGGGCGCCCTCCAGCCGTCGAGCTGGGAGGGCGAGCGCCCTATGTGGTCTTGACGACCAGGACCGAGCAGCTGGCGGTGTGCGTGACCGTGTTCGGGACGCTGCCAAGCACGCGGCGCTTCATTCCCTTGTTGCCGATCACCAGAAGGTCGGCCCCGCATTCCTCGGCCAGTCGCACGATTACCTCGCCCGCCTCGCCCTCGTCCGCTCGGGTCTCGCAATCGATTCCCTCTTTGCGAAGGCCCTCCTCGATGCCCTCGAGGATCGACCTCACTCTGGCCGACGAGTTCGTGGCCCATTGCAGCTCGACGTTGTGAGGCTTGGCTGTGGACGAGCCCTTCGAGAAGGCGCTCAGAAGGACGAGCTTGGCCCCGAAGCGCCGCGCGATTTCGGCCGCCTCCGTGACGGCCTCGTCTGCCGTACCCGATCCGTCGGTTCCAACGGCCACCGTGGCGATCATCGACACACAGTATCTGCAATTGGGACGTGTGGCGTTTCAGCTATGTCTCGCGCACCACGTCGCGGGCCGCCTTGTCGTCGCGGAGGCCCTTGAAGGACGGCTGGCGCAGGGTGCCCTCCCACGTCCACTCGGTGAACTCGACCTCGCAGATCAGCAGGGGCTCGACCCACACGGGCCCGGCGCCGCGGGCCCGCGCCCTGCCCTTGTACTTCTCGCCAGGGTCCTCGCCCAGCTCGAAGGCCATCTCCCCGATGCGGAGCGGCTCGAGCAGCTCGCGGAGGCGCTTCAGCATCTCGTCGGTGAAGCCGGTCCCGACCCCGCCGGCGTAAACGAGCCTTTGCGGGCTGTTCGTCGTGCTGGCCTCCTCCGGCGTGCGATCCCAGTAGCCGACGAGGAGGGAGCCGACCGACCCCGCCCGCCCGCCCTCGCCGGGCATGTAGCCGCCGATCACGAGCTCCTGGCCAAGGCGGGCGCGGATCTTGAGCCAGTCCGCGCTCCGTCTGCCGGGCCGGTACGGCGAGCCGAGCCTCTTGCAGACGATCCCCTCCAGGCCCTGGGCGCGAGCCGCGTCCAGGAAAGCGGCGCCGTCGCCGATCCGGTGCGCAGGTGCACGCCAACAGTCGCCGTCGAGCTCGAGACCGGCCAAGAGCTCACGCCTGCGCTCGTACGGCTTGGCGATGAGCGAAGCCGAATCCAGATGCAGGAGGTCGAAGGCGACGAATGTCACGGGCACCTCCACGGAGCGCCGGCGGATGGTCTCGGGGCGGGACAGGCCCATCCGGCGCTGGAGCGTCTGAAAGCTCGGACGGCCCTGAGCGTCGAAGGCGACTACCTCGCCGTCCATGATCGCCGCACGCCCGCCGAGCGCATCGGGCAGGCCCGCCAGCTCCGGGTAGCGATGGCTCGCGTCCTCTCCGCGGCGCGAAGAGATTCTCAGCGCGCCCCCCTCGCAGTGGGCCAGTGCGCGAACGCCGTCCCACTTGATCTCGAACGCCCAGTCGTCGCCCTCGGGAGGGACCGTCGCGGGGGTCGCAAGCATCGGCTGGAGGTTGCGAGGCAGGGGGTCGGCCACGCCCTCATTATCGGGCCATCAGCAGCACCAGCCCGCGACGCCCGGGAAGCCGGCCCGGCCCTTGCCGTCGGCGTCGAACTGCCGGGCGATGTCGGCTACCGCCGTGACGCGTTTGTCGCGGGCGTTGACGAACAGCCACTGATCGGCATCGGGCCACGGAAGCAGGATCCACTCGCCGTCGGGAGAGAAGACCGGCGCCCCGAACCTCGCTTGGGGACTACCCCTTCCGCTCGAGTAGAGGCGCTCGACCGGAGCAGCGTCGCTGAACAGGCTGAGCTGCGTGCCGCGAGGTCCGGAGGAGACGATCGCGACCTCGTGCCCGTCGGGGGAGATCGAGGCGTGCTCGACGTCCGTCGCGATCGGGCCCTTCAGGAAGGTCCCGCCCGCGTCGTCCTGGATGGTCGCAAAGTCGCCTGCGACCACCAGGAGCCGCTCTCCGTCCGCGGACCACTCGAGGGAGCGGACGCGCTCCGTGTATGGCTGGGTTCGCCACTGGATCCTGCCGGAGTCCGGCGCGACGGTCACGACGCGGTTGCGGCGGTCGACGTAGGTGAGGCGGTGGATGGCGGCCGCCGGGTCTGACTCCGGCTGCCACGCGGGCGCCACCTCCGCGGCAGGGCCTATCGCCCGGTCGGTCACGCCGTCCCCTGTCACGACGCGGACCTCGCCGCCGGCGAGGTAGGCGACGCGAAAGCCCTCGTCGCTGGACCAGTCGATCGCTCTCACCGGCGCACCCGCCTCGATCGACCAGCGGAAGTTGCCGGCGGGATCGATCGCGCGGAGCTCGGATCCCTCGGCGACTCCGACGAACCTTGCGTTGGGCGACCAGGTCGCCACGTCGTAGGCGCCCAGGCGTCGCTTCGAGCCGTCCTCGCGGATCACCCACGCGCCGCTCGGGGCCTCGACGAGAACGCTGCCCGGCGCTGGTAGAGACGTGAGCTTCGGCTCGGCGTCCTTTTCGCCAGACTCGATCGTGTCTGCGATCCACTCCCGCACGTCCGCCCCCGCGGGCGTCAGAGCAAGGCCCGCGATCGCCGCTCCGGCGAGGAGCGCCATGCCTGCTCTGAAGAGCGCGCGCGATCGTTGGACATGGGGGGCACGGCTCCGGAAGGCCGCTTCGACTACCTGCCGGCCCCGCTCCTCGGCGAGGTGCTCGTCGGGTGCCTCCAGCTCGCGGAGGGCGCTGCGAACCTGCTCCTCGGTGCGCTTGCGCTCAGTCACCGTCGGCCTCCCTCGGGATGGCCTCGGCAAGGGCGTCCAGGCCTCGGCGGAGCCGCGAGTTCACGGTTCCCCGCGGCATGCCGAGTAGCTCCGCGATCTCCCCCGGGGTGTACTCGAGGATGTAGCGCAGGACCACGACCGCGCGCTGCTCCGGCCCAAGCGAACGGAGCACTTCGAGAATCCGGCCTGAGTCGGCCAGCGCGTCCAGGTCGACCTCCGGAGACTCGGCGTCCCACATCTCGGTCGTCTCGCCCGAGACCTCGCGCCGCGCCTTTCTCGCCCGCGTCCAATCGATCGCGCGGTTGACGACGATCCGGTGAAGCCAAGGCGCGAAGGGTCGCCGGCGGTCGAACCGGTCCAAAGAGCGGATCGCCGAGATGAAGGCCTCCTGGGCGATGTCCTCCGCGGCCGCCCCGTCGTGGACGACCAGGTAGGCCGCACGATGCGCTCCGCGCCAATGACGGCGGAAGAGCTCTTCGAGCGCTTCGTTCGAGCCGCGTTGCGCCGCCTTGACGACGGCGTGCTCCGACGAGCGCTCGAGCGAGCGCTCGTCGGGGCCGGCGGTGCCGAACAGGCGAGGGAGCGCCTCCATACGGAGAACGCATTCTGCCGTCACTTCCGCATCCGGCGGATCCCCAGTCCCGCGATCGCCATCACGATCAGCGCGCCAAAGGCGATTCCCGCCGGCGCGATGCCGGGCTCACTTTCCTCGGCGGGCGCGCTCGCGGGCTCGGCCTCCGCACCCGGCTCCGCTGCCTTGAACGTGTCCGTGTCGACGATCGCCCGGAGCGCGCCTTTGCCGTCCGTGAGCTCGATCGCGGAGCCGTCGCCGGACACCTGGAGGGTCGCGCCGTACGTGTCCTTGGGCTTCAGCATCTCCAGGTCGATGCAGACGGTCGCTCCCTCGACGACGTCGAGCGCGTGGATGAACGGGTGCGCACCACCGCCGTCATAAAGCGTGTACTCCCAGCCGCCGTCGGGGCTCGTCGCGCGGGTCATCGGAAAGCCGCGCATGTCGTCGGGTGATTCCTCTGAGTCGAGGAGGGGGTCGGGATCGAGCTCGCCCGTGGCCAGGTCGAAGGAACGCACGAGGTACGAGCCTGGGTCCCGCGGATCCGGATACTCGACGAGGTACATCGTCTTCCCGTCGGGGGACAGGGCGTCGAAGCTGAAATCGCCGTTGAGCTCGATCTCGGCCGGATCGCGACGCAGTTTCTCGGCGTCGTAGATCCGGAACGCCGTGGTCTTCCTCGGGAACGTCTGCCTTGGCGCTATGAGGGCGAGCGTCTCGCCGTCCGCCGAGATGCCGCTGGCGGTGCCGTCCACGGCGATCGCCGGCACGGTGAAATCCCCAGCGGCCGGGGTGGAGTCGAGCACCTCGCCGTCACTTGTCGAGATCCGCATGACCAGCGTCCGCTCGCCGGCGGGGAGAGCGGCGAACCTGCTCGATCCGTCCGCGGAGACGACGCCCTCGCCGAAGGCCTGGTCGACCGGCACCGGCAGACCATCGGCCGCCGCGGCGGGCGCCGTGGCGCTGAGGAGGACGGCGGCGGCGATCAGGATGGGGCATGCGCGGCTTCTCATTCGGGCTCCCTTCGGGCTGCTGACACGGGAAGTACGGGACCGCTCACGCCTGAGGTCCCAATACATTCCGGTCCGTGCGCATCTTCAGCGGTATCCAGCCCACCGGGCGCAAGCACCTCGGCAACTACATCGGGGCGATCTCCCAGTACGTCGAGAGCCAGGAGCGGGGGGAGGGGATCTTCTGCCTCGTGGATCTGCACGCGATCTCGGTCGCCTACGAGCCGGCCGAGCTCCGCGAGCGGCTCTACGACACCACGGCGATCCTGCTCGCCGCCGGGCTCGACCCCGAGCGGTGCATCCTCTTCCGCCAGTCCGACGTGCGCGAGCACTCCGAGCTCTGCTGGCTGCTCTCCGCGGTGACGTCCCACGGAGACCTGAACCGCATGACCCAGTTCAAGGACAAGGTGCAAAAGCAGCGCGAGCTGGCTTCGGCCGCGCTGTTCTTCTACCCGGTGCTCCAAGCGGCGGACGTGCTCGCCTACCGGGCCCACGAGGTGCCGGTCGGTGAGGACCAGCGCCAGCACATCGAGCTCATGCGCGAGATCGCCCGGCGCTTCAACGAGCGCTTCGGGGAGGGCGTTCTCGTCGAGCCCGAGCACCGGATTCCCGAGGTCGGGGCGCGCATCATGGACCTCCAGGACCCGACCTCGAAGATGTCCACCACGGGCGGCACCGAGGCTGGGACCGTCCTCGTGCTCGACGAGCCGAACCGCATCACGAAGAAGATCAAGAGCGCCGTCACGGACTCCGGCTCCGGCGTCCATCGAGGGGAGGGCAAGGAGGGGGTCGCGAACCTGATCGACATCCTCGCCGCGGTCAGGGGCTCCACGCCCGACGCCGTCGAGTCGGAGTTCGAAGGCTCGGGATACGGAGACTTCAAGGGCGCCGTCGCGGATGCTGTGGTCGAGTACCTCACGCCCGTCCGAGAGCGCTACGCAGAGCTCCGCTCGGACGAAGCCGAACTGGAGCGATTGCTCGCGGCCGGCGCGGGCAAGGCTCGTGAGATCGCATCCGGAACCCTCGCCGACGTGCGCGAGGTCATGGGCGTCGGGCCGACCGGCCGCTAGTCCTCTTCGCGCACCTGGCCGTAGTTGATCGCGGCCACGATCACGACGCCGCCCGCGACGTTGCCGAGGACCGCGGGCGCCAGCCACGCTGCGGTGTCACCCAGCGCCAGCTCGCCGTCGAGGAGGGCGGCGAAGGCCGTGACGGTCGTGGCGATGCAGTGGTCGAGGCTCGCGAGCGAGACGAAGAAGGTCAACGACCAGATGACGGCGACGCGGCCGGTGACCGTGTCACAGCCCTCGACGAGCCAGGCGACGGTCGCCAGCAGGAATCCCACCAGGACGGCGCTCCAGAAGGTGTCGATGAACGAGCCCTCCGTGTACTTGACGCCGTTGGACACGAGCTCCGATTGCACCGGCTCGGCGAGCGCACCGGTCAGCACGGCGAGCATCGCGAAGATGAACGCGCCGACCAGATTCATCGTGAAGACGATTCCCCAGAGGCGGCCGGTCTTGTTGAGGAACTCCCTGCGCCTCATGGAGAGCATCACGGGGTAAAGCGTGTTCTCCGTGAAGAACTGCGAACGGCCGACGATCACAGCCACGTAGCCGATGGGGTAGAGGAGCGCGGCGATGAACGCGGTGGATTGGACCTCGGGCGTCAGCGAGACGGTCGCGAGCGCGACGGCCAGCGCGGAAAGGCCGATCGTGAACCCGGCGAAGAGCGCCGAGTAGAAGAGGCTTCCCTCGGGGCGGCTCAGCTCCTCGGCCGTGTCGTCGCAGATCCGCTCGTAGATGTCGAGGGCGTGTGGCCGTGAGGATTCACCGTCTCCGCGTCTCTCCCTCTCAGCCACGGGACGCACGATAGACCCGTTTGCGGCCGGACGCCGTGGCCACGTCCTGCGCCGGGGCTACTCTGCCCCCCGTGCCGGTAGCCGACCTGGACCTCGAGCTCGACGTCTTCGCGGGCCCCTTCGACCTCCTCATGGCGGTCGTGCTTCGCGAGGGCGTGAACCTCGCCGAAGTCGAGCTGGGAGAGGTCGTGGTCGCCTATGTCGAGCATCTCGACGAGTCCGGGGAGCTCGACCTCGAGTCCGCGACGGAGTTCCTGGTCCTCATCGCCGCGCTACTGGAGCTCAAGTCGAGGCTGCTTCTGCCCGTCGACGAGGAGGCCGAGGAGATGCCCGCCCCCGAAGAGGCCGCAGAAGAGCTCCTCGCGCGCATGCTCGAGTACCGCCGCTACCACGACGCCGCCGGCTATCTGCAGACGCTCTTCGAGGCCGGACGCGACCACCACTACCGCACCGCGCCGCTTCCTTCGGAATTCCGCCGGGTGTCGCTCGACGCCGCACGTCCGGTCTACGCGGGCGACCGGCTCGCGCAGGCCATCGGAGGCCTTTTGAGGATGCCCGAGGCTCCCGACACGTCGCACATCAGGCCGACGGTTTCGCTCGAACGGCGTCTCTCCGTGGTGCGCGAGCTCCTGAAGCGCCGATCGGCATTCGACTTCGACGAAGCATTCGGCCGGGAGGACAGGCTGACCCAGGCCGTCACCATCTTCGCCCTGCTCGAGATGCACAAGCGCGGCGAGGCGACATGGGACCAGTCCGAGACCTTCGGGCCCATCAGGGTCACGCCGCTTGACACCGCCTCACAGGAGGTCGCATGAAAGACGCACCGCAGCTCGAGCGCGTGATCGAGGCGCTGCTCTACCTGTCGCCGACGCCCGTCTCCGTCACGGAGCTCGTCGAGGCGACGGACGCCACCGAGGCGCAGGTCGAGCGGGCGCTCGACGGCCTCTCGGGGTCGTTCGCGGAAGGCAACCGCGGCCTGGTGCTCCGGAACGTGGCCGGTGGCTGGACCCTTGCCACGGATCCCGTCGCAGCTGACGCCGCGCGCAAGCTGCTCTCGAAGCCGAAGACGCCGCCGCTCACCCAGGCCCAAGCGGAGACGCTCGCGATCGTCGCCTACCTCCAGCCGGTCTCACGGCCGGAGATCAGCCGCATCCGCGGCGTCGCCGGGGAGTCCGCCGTCATCACCCTCACCGAGCGCGGCCTGATCGAGGAATCGGGCCGCTCCCGCTTCGGCGCCTCCATCTATCGCACCACTGAGCTCTTCGAGCGGGTCTTCGGGCTAGCGGGTCTCGACGACCTGCCGGACCCGGCCGGATTCGACCCGACGCCCGAGGTCGAGGGCGAGTTGCGCGATCGCCTCCTCAAGGCCGGCGAGTCCCGCGCCGGCCAGCCGGGCTAGGACCTCAGCGCGCCGTCCACCAGATCAGGACGGGCACGATCAGGATCGCGGTTGTCGCGATCACCGCCAGCGTCCCGGCGGCGAGCTGGCCCCTTGTCCGCTCCGAGTTTCGGGCGTTGAGCGCGAGCCATGCAAGGGCGGGGAGGAGGTTCACACCGAGCCAGGCGATCAGGGCCACGCCGGACGAGCCGTCGCCCTCGTCGAACTCGGGGAGCAGCACGAACCTGTCCACGAGCAGCGCACCAATGAGGAGAAGGCCGACGATCACGGGGCAAGTCTGCCCACCCACCAACCCGAAACGTCCCACGCCGTACCCCATAGGGGACGTATTGGGACGTTTGCGTACGTTGAGGGCTTCCGATGCGCCTTGCCAAGTTCCTTGCCCACGCGGGTGTCGCTTCCCGCCGCCGCTCCGAGACGTTGATCGCCTCGGGAGTCGTGACCGTGGGCGGCGAGGTGGTGACCGACCCGGCGCGCGACGTCGACGAGTCGAGCGGCGTCGCGGTGGAGGGGGAGCCGATCAGGCCCGAGCCGCGCGAGGTCTGGATTCTCAACAAGCCGCTCGACGTCGTCTCAACTGCGCGCGAGCCCGGCAAGCGTCAGGCCGTGACCGACCTGGTTCCGTCGCGCCGGCGGCTCTATCCGGTCGGAAGGCTCGATGCCGACTCGACGGGTCTGATCTTGTTGACCAACGACGGCGAGCTCGCGAACCGGCTGACGCACCCCCGCTACGGGGTCGAGCGGACCTATCGCGCGACGCTCAGGAAGCCCCCGACCGATGCGCAGCTGGCCCGGCTGCGGAGCGGGGTCGAGCTGGATGACGGACCGACGCGGAAGGCGAGGGTCCGCCGTTCCGGCAAGCGCGGGATCGAGATCACCTTGCGTGAGGGGCGCAACCGGCAGATCCGGCGGATGGCCGAGGCGGTGGGCAACGAGGTCGTCTCGCTGAAGCGGGTCGGCTTTGGCTCCATCGCGCTCGATCGCCTGCCGGAGGGCGACGCGCGAAGGCTCGCGGCTCCCCAGGTGGAGGCGCTCTGGAAGGATTCAGGCCACGATGGGTGAGCGCCTGTGGGCAATCAGGGGCGCGGCGCAGGCCGACGCCAACGACGAGGAGTCGATCCTCGCGGCTACGCGTGAGCTCGTCTCGGAGCTGATGGCGCGAAACGACGTCGAGCCCGGGAACTTCATCTCGGTCATTTTCACCGCCACCGACGACCTCGATGCCCAGTTCCCGGCGGTCGCCGCGCGCGAGCTCGGCTTCGGGCAGGTGCCGCTCCTATGCAACCGCGAGATGGACGTCCCGGGGGCGATGGAGCGGGTGATCCGCCTGCTGGCGCACTACTACGCGCCGGAGGGCCATACGCCGCAGCACGTCTACCTCGGCGAGACCAAGAAGCTTCGGGCCGACCTCCATTCGGCGCAATGAGCATCCGGTTCTCCAAGCGCCTGGATGAGATTCCCGGTTACAAGGCCGGGCGTCCCGGCGGGCAAAGCGCCCGAGGCGATCGCTGCCTCTGACATCGCGCAGCTCGCCTCGAACGAGTCGCCCTGGGGACCGCACCCCGAGGTCGTGCAAGCGATCGAGCGCGCGGCAGGAGCCATGAACCGATATCCAGACCCCGGCGCGACGCTCCTGCGCCGGCGCATCGCCGAGCGCCACGACGCGGATCCCGCCGCCATCGCCGTCTCGAACGGGAGCTGCGAGCTGCTCCTCGCGGCGGCTTCCGCGCTATGCGAGGAGGGAGACGAGGTCCTGTTCGCGTGGCCGTCCTTCTCGATCTATCCGTACATGGCGCCCCTCTCCGGCGCCCGCGAGGTCCGCGTCCCGCTCACGGACACTTACGAGCACGACCTCGACGCGATGCTCTCCGAGATCACGGCCGCAACCCAGGTCGTCGTGGTCTGCAACCCGAACAACCCGACCTCTACGCACATTCCGGTCGCCCGGATCGCCGAGTTCGTCGACGCGGTCCCGGACCACGTCTGCGTGATCCTCGACGAGGCATATGCCGAGTATCAGCTTCACGACGACCCCGAGGAGTCAGTCGACCTCTGGCGGCGCTCGGAGAACCTGGTCGTCCTTCGCACCTTCTCCAAGTGCTACGGGCTAGCCGGCCTCCGCGTGGGCTACGCGCTGACTTCCGCGCGCGTCCGCTCGGCGTTCGACGCGGTGCGCCAGCCGTTCAGCGTCAACGCCCTGGCCCAGGCGGCGGGCGCGGAGGCGATCCGCCACCAGGATGACGTCGCGCAACGCGTCGAGAGGACCATCGTCGAGCGAGTCTTCGTGGAGGAGAGCGTGCGCGACCTCGGGCTGACTACGCCGGACTCCCACGCGAACTTCTCCTGGATCGACCTGGGCGACGCCGACGAAGGCGAGGTCGTTACGGCCCTGGGCGACGCGGGAGTCGTCGTCAGGCCGGGCACGCCGCTTGGCGGCCCCGGGCACATCCGCGTCTCATATGGCACCCGCGAGCAGAACCAGCGCTTCGTGGACGGCCTGGCCGCCGCGCTGGCCTGAGTCCTAGTTGGCGGGCACGATGTCAGCTGAAAAGCGTGGCGCCAGCGTCCCGGCGGAGCTCGAGCGGGCGATGCCGGTGATGGTGGAATAGCCCGCTCCGTTCGTCGTCTCCGGAAGGGCGAAGATCTCGTCGTCGACGATCGCACCACCGTTGATCGTCCAATCTCCGTCGGTCACGCTCGCGACCGTGACGTCGGAGACCTGGACGAGAACTCCGTGCAGGTTGGTGGTCGCCGCGGCGACCTCATCCGCGGTAACGGCATACGGGGGATTTGGCGCGTTGCCGGTGGAGTTCACCGTTATGGCGGTCGGAGTCAGGAGAGGCCGGCCGCTGACAGTCGCGAGCGTGCCGTCCACCGTGATGTTGTCGCCGACAGTGGGCGGAGTGGGCACTGCCGGGCGCGTCATCTCGAGTCCGGAATTCAGATAGCCCGTGAAGTTAGGACTTCCCTGCGGCTCCGCGATCCAGGTGTGCTGTGCGCCTGTCGTGTCGACTCCCTGGACGACCATGTTCGAGAGGCGGACGGTGCTCCCGCTCGGGGTGGTTCCCATGTTGATCAGATATACGGTCGTGGGGCATCCCTGCGAGCCCGGGTTCGAGTCGCTCGGGCAGGGGTCGCACGAGTCGCCCTTTGAGTCGGCGTCGGCGTCGGACTGACCCGGGTTCGCGACCTCGACGCAGTTGTCGTCTTCATCTGGCACGCCGTCGGCGTCCGTATCGGGCACCGGGACCACCTCGACCTGCTCTGCGGAAGTCCGGCAGTTGTCGTTCTCCTTCTTTTCGCTGACGACGCGGTTGTCGTCAGCGCATGCGATCAAGTAGTAGGTCGCCGGGACGGCCTCGGCCGGAATGAGAGGGTTGCCCGAGGCCTCGTGACTCTTCTTCGGCTTCAGCCTCGGAACCCGGTGGCTGCCGTCCAAGAGCAGGTCGATGTTGTCTTTCGAGGTGTTTGCCGAGAGGTAGTAGCGCGTCGTCGAGCGATTGGACCGCTTGCTGCCCCGGTTGGACGTCGTGTCTGAGACCTCGAAGCTGCTGCCCTCGATCACCTCCGGCGAGTTGGTCACCTGGGTCACCTTCAGATTCGGCTTCTCCGCACCCAGAGCGCCCGCCGGAACTATGAGGCCGGCAAGGACTAGCAACGTCGTTCCCGCCAACCGCCCCTGCATCCCAGCTCCCCTTCGTTCGAGGTTACGACTCGATCCTAAGGCCAGGCGCGGCTGAAGGCAAGGGCTGCGCGATCCGGAAGTGCGAGTCGTCGGGCTCTCCGAGCATGCTCTTCATGTCCGCGCGGTTGAACGGCCACAGGTCGATCGAGCCGTCTTCTTTCTGGTACCAGGAGTTGCAGCCCGTGTTCCAGACCGTCGGCCCCAGAGCCATCGCGACCTGGGAGTTGAACTCCGCCGTCGCCTCCTCGGTCGGCTCGACCGTGGCCAGCTCCCCGCGGGCAAAGCGCTCCAGCCAGCGGACGATGTAGGCAGAGCTCAGCTCAGCGGCGTGGTGGAGAGGGAGGGACCCGACCGGCGAATTCGGGCCGAGGATCGTGAACAGATTCGGAAAGCCTGGGATCGCCGTCATCCGGTAGGCGCGTGGGCCGTCTGCCCAGGCCTCGTCGATCGAAAGCCCGTCCCTGCCGACGAGGTCAAGCGGTCGCATGTAGTTGTGAGCCTTGAATCCCGTCGCGAGCGCGATCACGTCGAAGTCGCGCGCCTTCGCATCCTCGGTCACGACGCCTTCGGCACGGACGTGATCGATGCGCTCGGTCACGACTTCCACGTTCTCCTGCTGGATAGCCGCGAGAAACGATCCCGAGACGACCTGGCGCTTGCACAGCGGCTCGTAGTCGGGGGTGATTCTCTCGCGCAATCCGGCGTCCTTGACCGAGGCGAGCCGGCGCCGGGCGGACTCCTGGAGCAGCCGCCTGCGCCATGACGGCCGGGTCACGATGTCCGTGAAGAGCCAGGAGGTCTGGAGCAGGCCCTCGAAGACGAGGCGGTTGAGGAAGGGCACGCGGCGCATGAGATCGCTTACCAGCGCCGGCTGGCGCATCTCGGTCGGCCCCCAGAGCACCCACTGAGGGCTGCGCGAGAACAGGGTCACCTGCTCCGCGGTGGGCTGCATCGCGGACACGAGCTGAACGCCGGTCGATCCGGTCCCGATCACCGCCACGCGCTTGCCCGCGTAGTCCACGTCGTCGTCCCATCGCGCGCTGTGCAGAGTCGTGCCGGCGAAGCCGGCAAGGCCCGGGATGTCCGGCACGTTCGGATGGTGGAGCACGCCCGTCGCCATGACGACGAAGTCGGCGTGCTCGACCTCTCCGTCCACCTCGACCTCCCAGTCCTCACCTGTCCACTCCGAGCGCGTCACCTCCGCATCGAGGCGCAGGTGCTGTCTGAGGCCGAAGCGCTCCACGACCTCGCGGTGATAGTCGAGGATCTCCTCACCCGTCGCGAACACGCGCTTCCAATCCGGCTTGAGGTGGAAGGAGTACTGGTAGAGCTGCGAGGGCACGTCGCAGCTGAGGCCCGGATAGTGGTTCCAGTACCAGGTGCCGCCGACGTCCGAGCCCTTCTCGAGGATGACGAAATCCTCGAAGCCGTGGCGCTTGAGCGCGACGCCCATCGCGATGCCGGACATGCCGGCCCCGACGATCACGACTCGCGGGGAGCGCGAATCCTCGGTCATCGCCCGTTCCGAGAGAAGTGCTGGTAGTCCTTGGTCCCGGACCAGTCGCCGCCCCATTTCCAGTCCTCCTGGGCGAAGGCCCGGTAGGCGTGATCGCCGCGGTGGATCATGCCCTTCTTGTCCTGGGAGCGGTCCGCGTACGCGGCGCCGGCCGGCGGGCTCACGTGACCTGACTGGGTGACGTACGGGTTCTCGATCGGGTTGACGTCGATGGCCTTGCCATAGGCGTGCTGAGACCACGTCGAGGTTCCGTTGATGTAGCGGCAGTTGAAGCCGGAGGTGTTGTCGGCGTTCATGGATGCGTGGTCGGAGCCGTCGTAGCGGTCGATCAGCTGCATCCGGCGGATCTTGAACTTGTGTCGATAGAGGCTCCGGAAGACACGGACGATCTCGCCGGCCTCGCTCTTGTGCACGACGATCGACCCCGTCTCGCGCTTGCCGTCGAAGGCCCAGAACGTCGTCCGGATGAGACGCAGGTTGTCAATGTGCACGGGACAGCCCTGCCGCCACGAGACGCCCGTCATGCGTTCCCGCGTCTTGCCCTTGATCTCGCGCACCTGGTATTCGAACCCCTTGACGTTGTCGCGGCCCTGGGCGTCCGAGGCGGAGCCGGATCCTCCGCCAAGGCTCACGGCGCAGGAGGCGGCCACGAACGCGATCAGGACCCGCACGACTTTCACCCTCTCAGGGTGTCAAACTGGCCGGAGTGAGGGCGAAGCGGATTCTCGTCGCAACCATCGCCGCGCTGGCGGTCGCCGCAGGTCCCGCGCTTGCCGCCGTCATCGGCACGGCTGGGAGCATCACCTACACGTCCGAGAGCTCGAGCCTGATGAACAACGAGGACCTCGAGATTCAGACTGCTTGCTCGGCCGCCAAGAAGATCACCGGTGTCGGCCTCGGAACGGACTTCCTGAACCTCGACCCGCAGGCCCTGACGATGTACGCCGCGAACGCTGCGCGGATTCGGGTGGAGGCTTCCGGGAACGACAACCTCACCGCCTACGTGATGTGCACGAGTGCCAAGGTCAGATACGTGACCGCCGACAAGACTCACGACGGGGTGACGACAGGCAAGTTGAAGGTCAGGTGCCCGAACACCAAGCACGTCGTCGGCGGCGGAGTCGAGGCAGGTCAGAGGTTTATCCAGAGCACGTATCCCTTCGACTCCAGGGACAAGGGCAAGAAGCCCGACGACGGCTGGAAGGCCACCACCTCGGGCCTCCAGACGGCCACCGTAGAGGTGACCGCGGCCTGCTCGAAGGTCGAGCCCAAGTACTCGAAGGAGACGGTCACCCTGTCGCCGTCCGTCTCAAGCGCTGTCATTCCCAAGTGCAGGGCCGGCACGAATCTGGCATCGGTCGGCGCGCATCTGTCGGGGCCGATCCAGTACGGCAGCCTGAACTCGATGCGCCCGCGCGACGACGACGACGCCGGCTCGGTACCGGGCGACGAGGTGCTCGTGAACATGGGCAACGACGGCTCGAACCCGGACTCGGAAAAGCTGGCCGGCTACGCCATCTGCATCGACTGATCCTTGCCCTTTCCGGCTCACCCTGCTACAAACCCCTGCGTGAGCCACGGTTCTACGTACGCCACCTCGACCGCCCGCATGGGTGCGTCCGCGTACGTGTATTCGTGGTTTAGCTGGCGATTTATCTAGGCGCCCGCCCCTCGGGTCTCTGAAAGACCCAGCGCATGAACAGCATCCAGGATCGGGCGCCCTACTCAGCCACGTACCCTCGAACTCGCCAGACTTTGAAAGGCACCCGAATAGATGACAACCGTTTTGGACAACAGACTCGGAGGGGGACACTTCGGCATCATCGCCGGCCCCTGCACCGTGGAGAGCCGCGACATGATCCTCGAGACGGCTCGTGGGGTCGCCCGCGGAGGCGCGACGATGCTCCGCGGAGGGGCCTACAAGCCACGCACGTCGCCGTACTCCTTCCAAGGCCTCGGAGTGGAAGGCCTTCGCTTCCTTCAGGAAGCGAAGGAGGAAACGGGCCTCCCGATAGTCACCGAGCTCCTCGACGTGCGGGACGCTGAGCACGTCGCAGAAGTCGCGGACGTCATCCAGATCGGAGCGCGGAACATGCAGAACTACGCGCTCCTCGCCGAGGCGGGGCGAACCGGCGTTCCCATCCTGATCAAGCGCGGGCTCTCGGCGACCCTCGAGGAGCTTCTGCTGGCTGCTGAATATGTGCTGAAGGAGGACAACCCCAACGTCGTCCTCTGCGAGCGCGGGATCCGGACCTTCGAGGGCGCCTACCGGTTCACGCTCGACCTGATGGCGGTGCCTGCCCTGAAGGCGATGACCGACCTTCCCGTGATCGTCGACCCGTCACACGCCCCGGGCCGCCGGGATTGGGTGACCTCGATGTCGCTCGCCGCCGCCGCGGCCGGTGCCGACGGCATCATCGTCGAGGTCCATCCCGAGCCCGAGAAGGCGCTCTGCGACGGTCCGCAGTCACTGGCCCTTGACTCGTTCGGCGAGTACGCGGAACAGGTCAGGCGCGTCGCCGAAATTGCCGGAAACGAGGTCTCGGTCGCCCTCTAGGCGGACGGGGACGAGGGGAACCGAATGGAAGTGCCGAAATCAGCCGAGCGGGACGGGATCCGCGATCGCCGGATCGATCAGATCGAAGCGCTCGCGCCGCCGACCGATCTCCTGACCGAGCTGCCCCTTCCGCCCGCTGGGGCGGAGCTCGTCATGCGCAGTCGTGAAGAGGTGACCGCGATCCTCGAGCGCGCGGACGACAGGCTCCTCGTGGTCGTTGGGCCGTGCAGCGTTCACGACACGGAGGCCGCGCGCGATTACGCGGCGCGCCTGGCGGCAAAGGCCGCCGAGCTGAACGATGACCTGTTGGTCGTGATGCGCGTCTACTTCGAGAAGCCGCGAACCACGACGGGGTGGAAGGGGATGATCAACGACCCGCACCTGGACGACTCGGGCGACGTGAACACGGGGCTTCGCTGGGCTCGCGGGCTGCTCCTCGCGGTGATCGACCTCGGACTTCCCGTCGGCTGCGAGTTCCTGGATCCCATCACTCCGCAGTACATCTCCGACGCAGTCTCCTGGGGCGCGATCGGGGCCCGGACGACCGAGAGCCAGATCCATCGGCAGCTCGGGTCGGGGCTCTCGATGCCGATCGGCTTCAAGAACGGCACTGACGGCAACGTCCAGATCGCGGTCGACGCCGTGCGCGCTGCCGCCGCGAGCCACTCGTTCACTGGCATCGACCCTTCCGGCACCCCCGCGATTCTGAGGACCGCCGGCAACCGCGACGGGCACGTGATCCTCCGCGGTGGTCGCGACTCGTACAACTACCGTGCACCCGAGGTCGCGGAGGCGCTGGCCCAGTTCGAGCGCGCCGGGCTCGCAACGCGAGTTGTCATTGACGCATCACACGACAACTCGGACAAGGATCCGGATCGCCAGCGCGAGGTCGCCTCCGACATCGCGGGCCAGGTAGCGGCCGGCAACGGCGCAGTCGTGGGCGTGATGCTCGAGTCGTTCATCGTCGCCGGCCGTCAGGACCTCGGCTCGGGCGAGCTCGAGTACGGGCAGTCGATCACCGACGCGTGCATGGACTGGGAGACGACCGCCGGCGCGCTCGACGAGCTCGCCGAGGCCGTTCGCGCGCGTCGCGAGACCCCCGCGGGGCCAGACCCCTCATAAGGCGCTCACCAGAGGCCTAGGCTGCACGCATGCGTATAGCTGTTCTCGGCGTGGGCCTGATCGGTGGCTCGATCGGACTGGCAGCGCAGCGACGCCTCGGGGCCGAGGTGGCCGGGTTCGACCCGTCCCCGGCCGCGATCCGCTCAGGGCTCGAGCTCGGGGCGCTCACCGAAGGCGCGGAGACCGTCGGAGAGGCCGTCTCCGGGGCGGACATCGTCTTCTGCGCCGCACCGGTCGGGCCGTTGCCCGAGCTGGTTGAGGCGGCGCTCGAGGCAAGCGCCGACGGGACCATCGTGTCCGATGTGGGCTCGACAAAGCGGGACCTCGTCGATGGGATCGGCCGGCACCCGGCGGCCGGCCGCTTCATCGGCGGCCATCCGATCGCGGGGGCCGAGACGGCCGGGGTCGAGAACGCAAGAGCTGAGCTGTTCGAGGGCGCGCGCTGGTATCTGACGCCCTCCGGACAGGCAGGTGGGGTCGACTACGACCGTCTGCAGCGCGCGGTGGCCGAGATGGGCGCTCGGCCACAGGCCATCGATGCCGAGCTTCACGACCGCCTCATGGCGACGGTCAGCCATCTTCCCCACGTGATCGCGAACGTGATGGTCTCGCAGGCCGAGGTGGCGATCTCGGACGAGGGAGAGCGGTTGCCCGAGGTGGGCCGTAGCTTTCGCGACACGACTCGCGTTGCCGGCGCCAATCCGGCGATCTGGAAGGACATCTTCACCAGCAACGCCGACGCGCTCGCCGCCGAGATCGAGCGGGCGGCGGAGCGCCTGCGCGAAGCCGCCGAGCTCATCCGGGCGGGTGACGCCCATGCCGTCGAGGAATGGCAGGCGCGCGCCCGCGGCGCGCGGGACCGCCTGCTCGAGGCGGGCGCTTCCGGAGGCACGCTCACAGAGCTCCGCGTGACCGTCGAGAACAAGCCGGGAGTGGTGGCGGAGATCGCGCTCGCGCTCGGCCGCGCCGGCGTGAACATCGAGGACATGGCCCTTCAGCCGGCCGCGGACATGCGGACGGGCGCCATTTCCCTCTGGGTGGCCGGAGATGGCGACGCGGCTCGGGCGGTCGAGGTGATGCGGGAGATGGGGCATACCGCGAGCGCCGCCGGGTCCAGCGCGTGACCTCGCGGACATTCGAGCCTTCCGGCCCGCTCAAGGGCTCGCTGACTCCGCCGCCGGACAAGTCGGTCTCCCACCGGGCGGCCCTTCTGGCGGCCATGGCGGACGGAACGTCCCGGATCTCGGGCTACCTGGACTCGGCGGACACCCGTTCGACGCTTGCCGCGATCGAGGCGCTGGGCGCTGACGTCGTGTCCTCACCCGGGCCTCACGACTCCATCGACGTGAGCGTCACAGGCATCGGGCTTCGTGGCCCGGCGCAAAACGCCGGATCGGCCCCCGTTTCGATCGACGTCGGGAACGCCGGCACGCTGATGCGGCTTCTTCCAGGGTGGCTCGCCGGCCAGCCGGGCGGCACCTGGGTGCTGGACGGCGACGAGTCCATCCGGCGCAGGCCCGTAGATCGGATCGCAGATCCCCTGCGGCTCATGGGGGCCGACTGCGCGGCGCGCGAGGGCCGCCTGCCTCCGCTCGAGGTACGCGGATCCGCGCTCGGCGGCATCGAGTACACGTTGCCGGTCGCGAGCGCGCAGGTGAAGTCATGCCTGCTCCTCGCGGGCCTCATGGCCGACGGCGAGACGACGGTGGTCGAGCGCGATCCGTCGCGCGACCACACGGAGCGGATGCTCCGGGCCGCCGGCGCGAAGGTTCGGGTCGAGCCCGACGGCTCGGGGCTCACCCTGGGCGGGAGGCTTCCCGGCAAGCGCGTGACGGTAACGGCGGCCCAGGCGCTAGTTCCGGCCGGCATCTCCGTGCCCGGGGACTTCTCGTCGGCCGCGTTCTTCGTGGTTGCGGCGCTCATCGTGCCGGGAAGCCGGCTTCGGATTCGCAGCGTGGGCATCAACCCGACCAGGGTCGGGCTCCTGGGGATCCTCAACCGGATGGGCGCCCGGATCGAGGTCGAGGAGGGGCCGCCTCTGAACGGTGAGCAGCGCGGCACGATTGAGGCGCGGCATTCACCGCTCCATGCGACGCAGGTCGCTCCCGGCGAGGTCCCGCTGGCGATTGACGAACTTCCGCTCGTGGCCCTGGCCGCGGCCTTCGCGGAGGGTCAGACGGTGGTCCGGGGCGCTGAGGAGTTGCGCCACAAGGAGTCCGATCGGGTCGCGACCGTGGTCGACGTGATCAATGCCGCGGGCGGCGATGCCGAGGCGTTCGAGGACGGCTTTGCCGTGCGTGGGACCGGTGGGCTCCGCGGGGGCCGGATCTCGTCCCACGGCGACCATCGGCTTGCGATGGTCGGCGCGCTCGCCGGGCTCGCCTCGCGCGACGGGGTCGCGGTCGAGGGCATGGACGCGGCGGGGGTCAGCTACCCCGGCTTCGAGGACGACGTGCGGAACCTTTTGGGCTAGCCGCGGCTCGGGTGTCCGTCGCCCGGCCAGGGTGAGAGCAGGAGGAGGATGCGCGAGTCTTCGGTGGCGCGGACCGTGCGCGCTTCGTTCGGGCTGAACTCGGCGACGAGCCCAGGCCCTCCGCCCACGGTCTCGCCGTCGGCGTCGTCGATCTCGATCGCGCCTCTGGCGACGACCAGCCAGGCGCGCTCGTGGACGCGGTGTTCTTGTAGCTCCTCGCCGGCGGGCAGCTCGATAGCGATGAGCCTGCCCTCGTCGGCGGAGTCCAGGACGAGTGGGTGATGCGGCTCGACCTCCATTTCGGCGACGCTCCACGCCTTCATGGGAGCCAATCTATCGGGGATTGGGTGAGGAGTTTCCCCGAAAGAAGCACGCGCCGTTCTAGGTTTGTCGCCATGGTGATCGCGATCGACGGCCCCGCCGGTGCCGGCAAGTCCACGGTGGCCCGGGGGCTCGCCGGTGAGCTCGGCATCACGTACCTCGACTCCGGGGCCATGTATCGCTGTGTGGCTCTGGCGGTCAGCCGCGCGGGCGTCGACCCGGACGACGCGTCGGCGGCCGCGGGTGTCGCGGGCGATCTGGAGGTTGCCTTCGAGTCCGGGCGGGTGTTGCTCGACCGGGAGGACGTCTCGGACGCCATTCGCTCGCCCGAGATCTCGGCGCTCGCCTCGCGGGTGTCGGTTCACCCAGGGGTCCGCGAGGCAATGGTCATGCGCCAGCGCGATCTGATCTCACGCGGCCCCTACGTCGCGGAGGGCCGGGACATCGGGACCGTCGTCAGCCCCGAGGCGCCCCTGAAGGTCTTCCTGGTGGCCGACGACGAGGAGCGCGCGCGCCGTCGTGCTGCGGAGAGCGATCGCCCGGTCGACGAGGTCCTCGCGGACATCGCGGACCGCGACCGCAGGGACGCCGAGCGAGAGCACGGCGCGATGCGCGCGGCCGGCGACTCCATCGAGGTGGACACGACGTCGCTGACCGCGGACGAGGTCATCGCGCGGATCGCCGCGCTCGCCCGGGAGCGTGACCTCGTATGAGCCGAACGCCGAGAGTCGCCGTGGTCGGGTTTCCGAACGTCGGCAAGTCCACGCTGGTCAACCGCCTCTCCGGCGGCAGGGAGGCCGTGGTCCATTCGGAGGCCGGCGTTACCCGTGACCGCAAGGAGCTTCCCTGCTCCTGGAACGGCCGTGACTTCATCCTGATCGATACGGGCGGGCTCGATTTCGAGGCCGGCGATCAGATCTCTCGAGCGATCCAGGAGCAGGCGCGCGCCGCGATCGCAGACGCGGACGTCGTCGCCCTGGTTCTGGACGCGAAGGCCGGCCTGCGCCAGGGCGACTCCGAGGTCGCCGAGATCCTGCGCCGGGCGGACGTTCCCGTGGTGATCGTCGCGAACAAGGTTGACGGCCCATCCGACGAACCGCAGGTCGCCGACCTCTTCAGCCTCGGGCTCGGCGACCCGGTGGGAGTGTCCGCCGCCCAGGGCCGCTCGACAGGGGACCTCCTGGACAGGCTGGTCGCTGCGCTCCCCGCGCCCGACCCCGATGCCGAGGAAGAGGCCGATCGCCCCCGCCTCGCGCTGATCGGCCGGCCGAACGTCGGCAAGTCGTCGCTGGTCAATCGCTTCCTGGGCTCGGACCGTGTGATCGTTTCCGAGATCGCCGGGACGACGCGCGACGCGATCGACACAGAGCTCAAGGTGGGCGATCGCTCGGTGCTCCTGATCGACACGGCCGGCCTTCGCAAGCGCTCGCGCGTCTCCGGCTCGGTCGAGTTCTACGCGCAGATCCGCTCGGAGCGCGCCGCGGAGCGGGCTGACGTCGCCATCGTCGTCGTCGACGCATCCGAGGGGCTGACGTCCGAGGATCTCCGCGTCGCCGACCTCGCGATGAAGACCGGCTGCGCCACGATCTTCGCCCTCAACAAGTGGGACGAGGTAGTGATGGACCTCGAGGACGTCAAGGCGCGGATAGCGCAGCGAGTGCGCCAGCGCCCGCAGGCGATCACCACGTCCGCCCTGAGTGGCCGGAACGTGGAAAAGCTCCTCGCGGCAGCCATCGAGCTTGCGGACAGGCGGGCTCAGCGCATCCCGACCCCGAAGCTGAACCGGTTCGTCTCCGAGGTCGTCGCGCGCCGGCAGCCTCCGGCCAAGCGGGGCAAGCGCCTTCGCCTCTACTACGCGGCACAGGTGGGCACGTCGCCGCCGCGAATAGCGATCCAGGTGAACGACCGGCGCCTCATCACCCAGGACTGGGCCTACTACCTGGAGAACAGGATGCGCGAGCACTACGCCCTCGAAGGCGTGCCGCTGATAATCGACTTCGTGCCGAAAGCCTCGGAGGGCCGCTCGCGCGCGTCCCGCCGCCCACCGGCGATCGAACACGAGAGCGCCGAGTGACCTCGCGTTTCTTCGAGGCGATCGCCGCGGGCCTTCGCAGCGCGCGTTACTTCCTGAGAGACCTGTTCTTCCTGCTTACGCGTCCCTTTCGCGGAGTCGGCGAGAGCGTCGCCTCAGCCTGGCACTCCATCCCGCCGAGGTGGCGTCTGCGGGGAGCTGTCGCCGGCGGCGCGATCGCGTTGATCGCATTGGCGGCGTTCGTGGTGGTGCCCAATCTGCCGTGCGGGGCCCCGGGCGGCGACGATTGCGCCCCCGACGACGACGCTCTGGCACTCATCCCCGCCGACGCCCTCGCCTACGTGCACGTGAACATCGACGCGGAGAGCGACCAGGCCGAGGACGCCGCGACGGTCGCCGAGAGGACGCCTCTGCTCACCGAGCAGCTGCTCGCCCGCGCCGCCCCCTTCCTCCTTGGCGGAGCGGGGGAGGCGCCCGACTTCGCCAAGGACATCGAGCCGTGGTTCGGCGGTGAGATCGCAATCGCGGTTGTGCCGGGTGAGTCCGGGACCCAGCAGGTTCAGCTGCTCGAGGTTGAAGACAGCGCGGGCGCGCGTGAGTACGAGTCGACGATCGGGGCGGGGGAGCCCGAGCCCGAGGACTACCAGGGCATCGAGTTGCGCGAGGACGATCGCGGGCTTGCGACGGCCATCGTCGGCGATTTCCTCGCCGTCGGGTCCGCGGGCGGGGTGCGGTCGATCATCGACGTCGCAGCCGATGGCGATGGCGCGAAGTCGCTCGCCGACGACTCAACCGCCTCGGAGGCCTTCGGTGAGCTCCCCGAAGAGAGCTTCGCCCAGGCCTACCTGTCGGCGGAGGGAATCGACAGCTTCCTGGCCCTCTCCGAAGGCGCCATCGCCCCGTTCGAGCCGCTGGTCGACTCCGGCGACTCGGAGGGCGCCGCGTTTTCGGCGAGCGCCGACGAGAGCGGGCTCCGGTTCGCCAGCCGCAGCATCCTCGATCCCGAGCGAAATCCCGACACGGGAGGCTTCTTCGCGGCCTTCGCGCCGTTCTCACCGCAGCTCCCGGACGAGCTGGCTCCGGACACGCTCGCCTTCGTCGGGTTCGGCGATGCCGACGCGACCGTCAGCGGTCTCCTGGACCAGGCGACGATTCGCGCTCCCGGCATCGCGAGCGGTGTGACCGAGCTGATCGACCGGCTGCGCAAGGACGCCGGTGTTGATCTCGCCGAGGAGCTGTTGCCCGCGCTCAACGGCGAGGGCGCCCTGGCGGTGGCGCCGCGGCCCGACGTGACCGCCGCATCGGCGGCCGAGCCTTCCGAGGACGAGGTGCCCGATGGCCTCCAGGCGCCGAGCGCGGCCGAGACGATCTCCGGAGGGCAGTCCGACATCCCCTACCTGGAGTTCCTGGCCGACGACGTCGACGAGGAGGCCGCGGCGGATGCGCTCGCCAGGCTTCAGGGCGAGCTGGCAGGGTCGGTCGATCCGAGCATCTCCAACCCGGTCTTCCAGGAGCAGACCTTCGGCGACGTGGAGGCGCAGGTCCTGCAGCGCTCGCCCGAGGACATCCTGGCCTACGCGATCTTCGAACAGAAGCTGGTTATCGCGGATGACACCGCGCCCATCGAGCGCCTCGACGGCGATCCCGACACTGGCCTCGCGGGCGCAGAGCCGTACGAGGCCGCCACGGAGGGGCTCGCGCAGGAGCCGTCGCTGATCGCCTACCTCGATCTGGGCGGTCTGGTCGCCGCGGCCGAGAGGCTGGGCGCGGCCGCCGAGGGCCCGTTCTCAGCGTTCGCCGAGGATCTGCGCCGCCTTCAGACCTTCGCGATCACGATCGGGACCCAGGAGGACGTGCTGTCCAGCGACTCCCGGCTGCGCATCGCCCCTAAGTGAGCGACGCGTTTCGGGCCGCAACGCCGAAACCAGGTGCGGTTCGTTCCGTTTTCGATCTGTAACGTTCCCCGCCCAATGAGCGAGAGCCTGCAAGACAACGAGTTCCTTTTCACGTCCGAGTCGGTCACCGAAGGCCACCCGGACAAGGTCGCCGACCAGATCTCCGACGGCGTCCTCGACGCCGTCCTCGCGGAGGATCCATACGGCCGCGTCGCGTGCGAGACGCTGGTGAACACGGGACTTGTCGTGGTCTCCGGCGAGATCTCAACCGAGATCTACGTCGACATCCAGGACATCGCTCGCGAGACGATCCGCAGCATCGGCTACACGGACGCCGGGCTTGGATTCTCGGCGGACTCCTGCGCCGTCATCAACGCGATCGACAAGCAGTCGCCGGACATCGCTCAGGGCGTGGACGCGGCGCTGGAGGTGCGCGAGGACGCCGATGACGACGACGAGCTGGACGTTGCCGGGGCTGGGGACCAGGGGATGATGTTCGGTTATGCGTCGAACGAGACGCCCGAGCTCATGCCCATGCCGATCTCGCTCGCGCATCAGCTCGCCCGCCGCCTCGCGAGGGTCCGCCATGACGGCGACGTCGCCTATCTGCGCCCGGACGGCAAGACGCAGGTCACGGTCCGCTATCAGGACGGCCGCCCGGTTGGCATCGAAAAGGTCCTGATCTCGACTCAGCACGATGAGGGCGTCGAACTCGATCAGATCCGCGCCGACCTGTGGGAGAGCGTGATCAAGCCGGTGCTCCCGAGTCACATGTACGACGAGGCCGAGCTCAACAGCCACGACAACCTTCTCGTCAACCCGACCGGCAGGTTCGTGATCGGCGGTCCTGTGGGTGACGCCGGGCTCACCGGCCGCAAGATCATCGTCGACACATACGGAGGCATGGCCCGCCACGGCGGCGGTGCCTTCTCCGGCAAGGACCCATCCAAGGTCGACCGCTCCGCGGCGTACGCCGCCCGCCACGTGGCCAAGAACATCGTTGCCGCTGAACTCGCCGACCGCTGCGAGGTCCAGGTCGCCTACGCGATCGGCGTCGCCCACCCCGTCTCGGTCATGGTCGAGGACTTCGGGACCGGCAAGATCCCTCGAGCGCGCCTCAACGACCTGGTCCTCGAGCACTTCGACCTGCGCCCGGGCGCTTTCCGGGAGGCGCTCCAGCTCCATCGTCCGATCTACAAGCCGACCGCGGCATACGGCCACTTCGGCCGCGAGGACGGCGACTTCACCTGGGAAGTGACGGACAAGGCCGGCGCGCTGCGCGAGGCCGCCGGAGCCGAGGCCGTCGCCTAGGTCTGGGCAGGCGGCGGCTGGTAGCCGTGCTGCTCGTCGCCCAGGCCGCCCGCGCCCCGCGAGCTCTGAAGTGAGCGCGTTGCCTCGTCGACCTTCTCGACGACCTCCTGCGGCTCCGCCACTCCGGCGAAGATGAAGTTGTAGTCGTCGCCGGCGGCGGTGTCGAAGTCCACGTCGCCGATCTGGAAGATCCGCTGGATCACGCCCTGGGAGACGTTCACGTTCTGCACCCGCTCGAGGCGGGTCTCCTGGATCGTCCGCGAGACGATGCCCTTCTTGATGTGGAGGCGCCGGTTGGTGATCGTGTAGCTCGTCGCCACTCGCTTGATGAAGCCGGCGAGCACGGTGACGCCGACGCCCACGATCGCGAGGATCACGACCAGGCTGTCGTTGCGGTCATCGGCGATCTCGGTGCCGATGGCGACCAGGAAGCAGATCACCGCCGTAGCGAGAAGGCCCTTGATGTAGAAGTCGACGATCGAGCGCCAGGAGGGGTGACCCTCGAACAGCACTCTCTCTCCAGGTCCGAGCTTGGGCGCCACGGCTCGGAGATTACATCTACGACCGTCCCAATAGCTTGATGGTGTGATCGCCAAGGTCGAACCACTGACCACAGCGCGTGCCCTGCGCGGGCCGTTCGACTACAAGCTCGGCGAGCGGTTCGGGGACGTTGGGATCGGCAGCCTTCTTCTGGTTCCGTTCGGGCGCCAGAGGCTTCGCGGCGTGGTCGTCGGGCTCGCGGAGACCTCGGAGCTCGCGCCCGAGCGCCTCGCGGAGCCGATCGCGGCGCTCGGCGGGCCGCTTCCCACCGGGTTGGTCGACCTCGGCCTCTGGGTCGCCCACGAGTACTGCTCAACCCCGTCGAGGGGCCTGGAGCTGGTCCTGCCGCCGGGGGCCGGCAAGGGGCCCGGCGCCCGCACGGAGCTGAACGCCTCGCTGACGGACGCGGGGCGAGCCGCGCTCGACGGCTCGGAGCGACTCGGGCCCAAGCAGCGCTCGGCCCTCGAGCGCCTCGCCGCCGCCGGCGGGGCGGCGGGTGCCGGTGCGGAGAGAGACTCGCTGAAGCGGCTCGAGGCGCGCGGCCTGGTCGAACTGAGCGAGGACGAGGTGTCGCGCCGGCCGGTCTCGGTGGCGGTTGGGGCTCGCGGGGAGAGGCCAGTCCTGACTCAGGCGCAAAGCGCAGCGCTCGCGCGGATCACGTACGGCCTCGACGGCTCGGGAGGCGAGCTTCTCCTTCACGGTGTGACGGGCTCGGGGAAGACCGAGGTCTATCTGACCGCCACCGAAGCGGCGCTCGAGCGTGGGCGCGGCGCGATCGTCCTCGTGCCCGAGATCGGCCTCACGCCCCAGACCGTTTCCCGGTTCGAGGCGCGCTTCGGCGACCGCGTCGCGGTGCTCCACTCCGCGCTCAGCGCAGGCGAGCGCCGCGACGAGTGGCTCCGGGTGCGGCGCGGAGAGGCCAGGGTGTGCGTCGGCCCCAGGTCGGCGGTGTTCGCGCCGGTGGAGGGCCTCGGCCTGATCGTCGTGGACGAGGAGCACGACTCGTCTTACAAGCAGGAGTCGGACCCGCGCTATGACGCTCGCGACGTCGCCGCCCATCGGGCGCACGCGGAACAGGCGATGCTGGTCGCCGGCACCGCTACTCCGCGACCGGAGAGCTGGGAGCGCTTGGAGCGGGTCGAGCTCTCAGAGCGAGCCGACGGATCGCCGATGCCCGGCATCGAGGTGCTCGACATGCGTGAGCGCGACGGCAGGGAGGGGCCGCTTCACGCCCGCACGCGCGAGGCTCTCGCGCGTCTCGCCGAGACCGGCGGCAAGGCGATCGTGATGGTTCCAAGGCGCGGCTGGTCGCCGTTCCTCGACTGCCGCGTCTGCGGGCATGCCTGGTACTGCCCCAACTGCGACGTGTCGCTCGTCCTGCACCGCGCCGGCGACATCATGAGGTGCCACCACTGCGGGCATTCGGAGAGAGTCCCCGAGAGCTGCCCCGAGTGCTCTTCGGTCTCGATCGCGCGCCACGGCGCGGGGTCGGAGCGCCTTGCCGAGGTCGTCTCCGAGCTGGTGGCGCCGCTTCCAGTGCTCAGGCTGGACTCGGACTCCGCCGCCCGCAAGGGCGCCCACGCAGCGATCCTCGGCGAGTTCGACCGGGCCGAGGCCGGCGTGCTGATCGGCACCCAGATGGTCGCGAAGGGTCACGACTTCCCAGACGTCGTCCTTTCCGTCGTGGTCGACGCCGACTCCAGCCTGCGCTTCCCCGACTTCCGGGCCGAGGAGCGGACCTTCGCGCTCGTCTCGCAGCTGGCTGGGCGGAGTGGGCGCGGCGGCGCCGGCCGCGTCCTCGTCCAGACCCTGGCGCCCGGCGCCGAGGCGATCACACGGGCGGCGCTTCACGACGCGAGTGGCTTCCTGGCCGGCGAGCTCGAGCGCCGTCGCGAGCTCTCGTATCCGCCGTTCGCGACCCTCGTCCGGGTCGAGATGGCGGCGAAGGAAGCACAGGCTGCCGAGAACGCAGCCCGGCAGACCGCCGCCCGGCTGCGGCCGCTCCTGCCGCGCGACGCAACCCTCCTGGGCCCGGCACCCCGGTTCCGCCTGCGCGACCGCGAGCGGCGCCAGGTCCTCGTGAAGGCCGCCGACCGCGCGGCGACGGTGGACGCGGTCCGCGCGGCCGTCGACGGTGCGATCGCATCGAAGGTCATGCGCAATGTCCAGCTCTCCGTGGACGTCGACCCGCAATGAGCCGAACGCTTTTCGGCAGCGTCCCCTTTTAGACTCGCTGCAGGATGAGCGAGCACTCGGAAATCCAGCCGGACGAGCCGATCGAGGGTCCCGTCGCGGGAGATGCCGCGCCCGACGAGCCCACCGAGGAGGAGCTCCGCAGGCGCGACGCGGCGCTGGCCGAGGTGGTCGTCTTCGGAAACCCCGTGCTTCGTTCGAAGGCTTCTGAGGTCCGGGAGTTCGGCGCCGAGCTCCGTCATGAAGCGGATCACATGATCGAGATCATGCGCGACGCGATGGGAGTGGGACTGGCGGCGACCCAGCTCGGCGCGTTGAGGCGCCTCCTCGTCTTTCAGGCCGGCCCGGACGCGACGCCTACCGCGCTGGCGAACCCGGTCATCGAGTGGAGCTCGGGTGAGCTGGCGACGGCCGCCGAAGGGTGCCTGTCGCTGCCCAGGGTCGTTGTGGACGTGGAGAGGCCGTTGCACGTTCGCGTCACAGGAGCCGACATCCAGGGCAAGCCCATCCTGATCGAGGCGTCCGGCCTCGAGGCGCGCGTCCTCCAGCACGAGATTGACCATCTGGACGGCGTCCTCATCCTGGACCGCACCGAGCGGGATCAGCGAAAGGGCGCGATGCGGGCGCTTCGCGAGGGCACGAGCTTTACGCCGTTCGAGCCGGACTCCGAAGAGGACCAGGAGCCCGAGCCCGCCCACGAGGCCGGCTGAGAGCCGTTGCGCCTCGCCTATCTCGGGACGTCCGACTTCGCGGCAACGGTCCTGAGGCGTCTCGCCGCAAGCCCGTACCGCCCGGCGCTTGTGGTCACCCCGCCCGACCGCAAGCAGGGCCGGGGCAGAAAGCTCTCGCCGCCGCCGGTCGCGATCGCCGCCGCCGACCTTGGCCTCCAGCTTCACCAGACTCCCAGCGTGAACGAGCCGAACTCCCTTCGCGCGATCACCGGCGCGGAGATCGGCGTGGGGATGGTCTGCGCCTTCGGGCAGCTGATCAAGCCGCCGCTCCTGGAGACGGTCGACATGCTGAACGTGCACCCCTCGCTACTGCCCCGCTGGCGCGGCGCGGCGCCGATCGAGCGGGCGATCATGGCCGGAGACACGGAGACCGGCGTTGCGATCATGCGCCTCACGGAGGGCCTTGACTCCGGCCCGGTCGCGCTCCTCGAGCGCGTTGGCATCTCCGGGGACGACGATTACGGATCCCTCGCGGCGCGTCTCGCCGGGATGGGCGGCGAGCTCGCGGTCCGGGCGCTCGAGCTGTACGACACTGGCCGATTGACGTTCACCGACCAGCCTGAGGAAGGCGTCACCTACGCGGAGAAGATCGACGCATCAGAGCGCCGGCTCGACCCGGCCCGCCCCGCCCTGGAGCTCGAGCGGGCGGTGCGGGCCCTCAACCCCCACGTCGGCACGTACGCGCAGCTCGAAGGCGACGACCGGCTGGGCGTGGTCAAGGCCGTAGCCGAGGCGGGCGGGCCCGCTCAGGGAGTCCTCGGCACGGAAGGGCAGGCCCTGCTCATGGGCACGGCCGAAGGTGCCCTTCGCATCGACGTCGTGAAGCCCGCGGGCAAGCGCGAGATGGTTGCCGCGGACTACCTCCGCGGCAACCCCTCACCGCGATTGGCCTCTTGAGCTCGGCGGCGACGCCGGCGCGCAGGGCTGCCTTCGAGGTCCTGAGGCGGGTGTTCGAGCACGACGCGTGGGCCGACCGGGCGTTTCCGGCCGCGGCCCGGCGGCACGCCCTGGAGGGGCGCGAGCGCGCTCAGGCCCAGAGCCTCGCTTACGGGGCCGTGCAGCGGCGGGGGACGAGCGATCATCTGGCGAGCGAGCTTGCGGGCCGCAGGTCCGGCAGGCTGGACGCTCCGGTGGTGGCGGCCCTGCGGCTGGGGCTCTTCGAGGTCCTCTTCTCCGAAGGCGCCGATCACGCTGCGGTTGACGGCGCGGTCGAGTTGGCGAAAGGAGGGATGAAGCGCGGCGGGCCGCGGCGTGCCGCGGGCGCCGGCGGCTTGGTGAACGCTGTTCTCCGGCGAGCTGTCCGCGAGCGCGACAAGCTTCTGGAGGCCCTCACCGACGAAACGCCGGACGCCGCTGCGATCGCGCACTCGGTGCCCGCGTGGCTGGCCGGGATGTGGTGGTCGGAGCTTGGCGCGGGCGACGCCCGATCGCTCCTTCGCGCCGTCAACGACCCCCCGGAGACGGCGATGCGCGCGAACACGCTCAAGACCGACACCGGCGACCCTCCGCGCGGAGCTCGAAGCCGCAGGCGAACCCCTCGCGGTACCAGGTACCTCACACGACGCTCACAATGCGGTTCTTTGGCCCGCGGAGGCGCTCGTTTGGTCTGGACCACTCGGCGCCGCTGCGCTGGAGGCTCTCGGCGATGGGCGGATGTTCGCTCAGAGCCGTGGAGCGCAGGCCGTCGTTGAGATGCTCGGCCCGAAGCCGGGGGAGACGGTGCTCGACCTCTGCGCCGGGCCGGGCGTCAAGACGATGGCGATGGCGGCGCGTCTCGGTAGCGAGGGCGAGGTGACCGCGGTCGAGCAGGACCCGGGCCGGGCAAGGCAGATCCAGGAGCTGGCCGAACGGGCGGGTGCAGCGAACGTTCGCGTGCTCTGCGCCGATGCGAGGGAACGCGCCCGCGAGGACCAGGGTTACGATCGCGTCCTCGTGGACCCGCCGTGCTCCGACCTTGGAACCCTCGCCTCGCGCCCGGACGCGCGCTGGCGGAAGGACCCGGAGGCCATCGAGCGCCTGGCGGTTATCCAGGGCGAGATTCTGAACGCCGGCGTCGCCGCGCTTCGCCCCGGCGGCACGCTCGTCTATTCGACCTGCACGATTTCGGCGCGGGAGAACGAGGCGGTCGTTGCCGCCGCGCTCGAGGGCGACACGCGCGTCGCGGTGGCGCGGCGCCTCGCCACCCGCCCGGATCGCGACGGGACCGACGGCTTCTTCATCGCCGAGCTCAGGAAGAGCGACGCCGATGGCTGACGCCGCTCCCAGGCTCCCCGAGCGGCCCGACTGCCCCGGCTGCGGAGAGCCTTGGCTTCGGCCGACCAACCTGCCGGGGCGCTTCCGGTGCGTCTTCTGCCTGCAGCGCTACGAGATCACGTCGGCGTGCGAGAACTGCGGCGAGCATCAGACGATCGTGAGGCTCAGCCGTTCCGAGGACATGGTCTGCCAGCATTGCCGCCACTCGATGCTGAGGCCCGTGTGACTTCCACCGCCCGAGAGCTCTTCGGTTCGCGCCGGATCGCCCCGTCGATTCTGTCGGCCGACTTCTCCAGGCTGGGCGCGCAGGTCGCCGAGGTGATGGACGCCGGCGCGCGCGTGATCCACGTGGACGTGATGGACGGGCACTTCGTTCCGCCCATCACGATCGGCCCGTTGATCGCGTCGTCGATCGCGGACGATGTCCACTCCGCGGGGGGCGTCTTGGACGTGCACCTCATGATCGAGCGTCCCGCCGAGCAGATCGACTTCTTCGCGGGCGCCGGAGCGGACTGCATAACGATCCACATCGAGGCCGATCCGCACGCGCACCGGACTCTCGCCGCGATTCGCGACGCCGGCTGTCTCGCCGGCCTGGCGATCAATCCGGGAACCCCGGCTGACGTGGTGTCGGATCTCGCGGCCGAGTGCGATCTGCTTCTGGCGATGAGCGTCAATCCCGGCTGGGGCGGTCAGAGCTTCATCCCGTCTTCCCTCGCAAAGCTCGCGCGCCTGAGCGAGCTGGCCCCCGATGACTGCGCCGTCGAGGTCGACGGTGGGGTCGACGTGAACACAGCACCTCAGGTCGTCGAGTCCGGCGCCGGCCTCCTGGTGGCCGGTTCCGCCGTCTTCGGCGACCCGGACCCGGCAGCTGCCTACCGGCGCATCGCCGAAGCCGCGGGCGCCGCGTAGCCCTCAGGCGCCGGCGTCGCCGCGCTTCGATGGCGGTTCGACCGGTCCTCGAATCTCTGGACCGCCCTGTCTCGGAACGGGCGTGTTCAGGGCGCCGGCCACTTCCTCCCACCAGGCTCGCTCGGCGGGGCTGAGGCCCGGGCGCTTGACTCGGCGAGCGACCCACTCGGCCATGCGGCCGCGGCCGCCGACGGCGAGCATCGTCGCGTCGATGACGGCGTAGCGCCCGTCGGCCAGGGCGACCAGCGACCCGGTCTCGTCGCGGCGGACGCGCAGACGTGCGGCGACGGGCGCGCCCTCGATCGCCTCGGGCCGGCCCGGGTCGCCGTCGTCGGCCGTCCGGCGACGGACGGTGAAGACCTGCGGAGCGGCACGGAGCGGAAGCGGGGGTGGCGCCGGCTCTCCGAGCGGCCCGGTGGCCCACCGCTCGGTGAGGGCGATGACCGCTGGGATCACCTCGCGGCGGGCGAGGACGTGGAGCTCGTCGCCGGCCTGGATCTCGGTCGAGCCGCGCGGCGGAACGGCTGCGGCGTCGCGCACGATCAGGTTGACCAGCGCTTCACGCGGCAAGCCGAGGTCGCGAACCAGCGCGCCCGCGGCCGCGTCACCGGGCTGGACGACGTAGGTGAATGCATCGCCGCCGAGCCTTCGCACGGTGCCCGTCTCGACCACGGTGGGCGGTACGGCCGGCTCGTTGGTGGTCAGGCCGAGCCTGGTCGCGAGCGGGTTGAACGTGGCTCCCTGGATGAGGGTCGAAGTGACGACGACGAAAAAGATCGCGTTGAAGATCAGCTCCGCCGATTGCACCTCGGCGATGACCGGGAAGGTCGCCAGCCAGATCGGGATGGCTCCGCGAAGCCCGGCCCACCCGAGCATCAGCCGCTCCTTCATGTCAAAGGGCGAGAAGGCCGTGGCGACCACGGCGGCCAGGGGACGCGCGACGAAGATGAGCACCGCTGACAGAGCCAGTCCCTCTGCCGCGATGTCCCCGAGGCCGCTTGGAAAGACCAGGAGGCCGAGGAGGAAGAAGAGCGAGATCTGAGCCGTCCAGCTCATGCCCTGGTGGAAGGCGATCGTGGAGCCGCGAGCGGGGATGGGGCCGGTGCCGAGCGTGAGCGCGGCGATGTATACGGACAGGAAGCCCGATCCGTGCGCGACCTCCGCGACGCCGAAAGCGAGCGCCGCCGTTGCGAGCGAGGCGACCGGGTACAGGCCGGGCGAGGGCAGGTCGAGCCGGCGGAACGCCGCGCGGGCGCCGATCCCGATCACGATCCCCGCGGCGAGGCCGATCGAGAGCTTGATCGCGAGCTCGAGGGCCATGTCGGCGACCCCGTAGTCCGGAATCTGGATCCAGTCGATGAACCCGACCACCAGGAGGACCGCGATCGGGTCGTTCAGGCCGGACTCGCCCTCGAGCGTGCGCGCCAGGCGCCGACGCAGGCTCGATCCGCGCAAGACGGCGAAGATCGCCGCCGAGTCCGAGGCGGCGATCGCCGAGCCGATGATCAGGCCTCCCAGGAGGTCCACGTCGAACACCCACGTCGCGAACACCCCGGCGATCACCGCGGTAGCGACGGTGCCGAGCGACGCCAGCGAGACCGCGGAGCCGAGCACGGGCCTGATCTCGCGCCAGCCCGCGGTCAGCCCGCCCTCGAACAGGATCAGGACCAGGCCGATGGTTCCAAGCGTCCGGGTCAGCTCGGCATCGTCGAACTCCACACCCACCACGCCCTCCGAGCCGACGAGCATCCCGAGCCCGAGGAACAGCAGGAGGCCCGGAACGCGCACTCTGTCGGCCACCTTTGCCGCGGCGAGCCCGGCTGCCATCAGCAGCCCGGCGACGAGGATCAGTTGGCCGTCGGACATCAGGCTCCCTCGTCCATGGCCGCGAGCTGAGCCTCGATTTCATCGGGCGAGTCGGGCAGGATGCCATCGCCGGCCGCCTGCCTGTACACCCGCGCCAGAAGGAGTGCGAGGAGCAGGGCGCCGGCCGCGAACCCGACTTCGATCCGCCGCGCCTCGTCGTCGATCAGCGGCAGGAGGCACCAGCCCAGGAACGCCGCGGCCGCGAGCGCCCACGATCGCGCCGCCGACGCCGCGGCCCCGCGCGCGAGCGCGGCTTGGGAGAGAGTCGTCGCGGCCAGGTAGAAGCCCATCCCGACGGCCATGATCGCGAGGCCGGCACGGTCGTACTCGAAGCGGTCGCCAAAGGCGATCTGCATCAGCGCGGGGCCGGCGACGAGCACGACGATCAGGGTCACGCCCGCGAACCCCGCTACGGCCGTCAGCGTCGCGCTGATCGAGTTGCGGAACGCCGCCTCGCCACCGCGCGCCCGCATGCGCGTGAGGTGGGGGAGGAGGCTGGCGGAGACTCCCTGGAAGATCAGCACCGGGGCGCGGGCAACCATGAGCACGTTGAAGATGAAGCCCGCCGCGGCGGCGTCCTCGAACGCCCGCACCAGGAGCGGCCCCGCGTTGAGGAACACCTGCTCGCCGACCATGATCACCAGCACGGCGCCGGCGAAGCCTCCGCCGGCGGCAAGCGATACCGGCCGGGTGTGCTCGCCATCGCTCGTATGGCGCTCTCCCTGCATCAGGACGAGGGCCGGGATGAGCATGAGGCTCACCATCGGGGCCGCGGCGACGCCCAGGGCGACGGCCGTCTGCCCCTCGGCGATTCCGAGCGCGAGGGCCAGCGCGAACACCATCCGCGCGGCCGACTCGGAGACCAGGAGGGCGGCGAGGAGCGTGAACCGGCGCGTGCCGCCCAGGTAGCCCCGGGCGAAGAACGACGCGCCGAAGGACACCACGGAGGCGAACAGGACCCAGTAGAGGGTCTCCGATCCGGAGAGGAGCCCGTCCTGGAGCGGCTCCTTGAGGGCGAGGATCAACACCGCGAGGACGACGGAGACGGTGAACTGGATCCGTGCCGCCGCCCGGATCGCCGGCCGGGTGTCCTCGCCGCGTGCGATGCGGTCGGCGAGCGTGCGGGAGAGCAGCTGCTCGACGGGCCGGTAGGCGACCGAGATCGTCACGAAGACGGCCGACCACAAGACCACGATCTCCCCGTACTCCGTGGCATCCAGGTTGTGCGAGGCGAGAGCGAAGAACAGGTACGTGAGAACGCCCGCGGCGCCCACGCCCGCCGACAGAAGGCTTGCCGTGCGCCCGAAGCGCCTAGTCTCCGCGCCGGGGCGCATTTCGCTCATCGCCTCACGGTATCCGCGACCGGGGTCAGATCAGTTGACTGACTCGTCAGTCAACTACGTATGTACTATCCATCCCACATGGAAACGGCGGTCTCACACGACGACCGTACGCACCTCGCCAAGGCGCTCGAGGTGGCCGAACACGGGCGTGGCTTCGTCTCTCCCAACCCGATGGTCGGATGCGTTCTGGCGCGTGACGGGCACGAGATCGGCGTGGGGTGGCACGCCCAGCTAGGTGGCCTTCACGCCGAGCGGGCCGCTCTCGCCGACTGTGCCGAGCGCGGCAACGACCCGGCAGGCGCCACCGCCTACGTCACGCTCGAGCCCTGCGCGCATGAAGGCCGCCAGCCTCCGTGCGCGGACGCGCTCGTCGACGCCGGCGTCGCTCGAGTCGTCTACCTCTCCGATGACCCCTCGGAAAAGGCGAGTGGCCGGGGTCCCGGCATCCTGCGCGATGCGGGCGTCGAGGTGGAGCTCGCCCAGGGGCCGGAGGCCGCGGCCGCCCGACTTCTCATCCAGCCCTTCCGAAAGCACGCGCGGACCGGCCGCCCGCTCGTCACGCTCAAGTCGGCACTCACGCTCGACGGCCGGACCGCAACGGCGGAGGGCGACTCGAAATGGATCTCTGGGCCCGAGAGTCGCGCCCTCGTCCACCGCTGGCGCGCGGAATGCGACGCCGTCGCGATCGGAATCGGCACGGCTCTGGCCGACGATGCCTTGCTCACCGCGCGCGATCTCGACCCGCCGCCCGCGCGGCAGCCGGTTCGCGTGGTCTTCGACTCGGCCGCCCGCCTGCCCGCCCGCTCCGCGATGGTCACAAGCGTGTCCGAGGCGCCGGTGCTGGTGATCGCGTCGCCGGACGCGCCCGCCGAGCGCGTCGAGCCGCTCCGCGCGGCCGGCGCCGACGTCCTCGTCGTCGACGGTGACCCCGTCACCCGGGTCGCGGCCGCCCTGGCGGAGCTCGGGAGGAGGGACGTCACCTCGCTTCTGGTCGAGGGTGGAGCCGGCCTCGCCGGTTCGTTCGTCGACGCGGGAGAGGTCGACGAGCTTCGCCTCTTCGTCGCGCCGATCCTTCTTGGCGGCTCTGGCGCCCGCCCGCTCGCGGGTGGCGAGGGCAAGGCCACCATCGCCGACGCGGAGCGTGCGCTTCACGTCGCACATGAGGCGATCGGCGACGATCTGCTGATCACCGCCCGCATGAAGGAGTGGTGAGAGGGTGTTCACCGGGATCGTCAAGGAGCTTGGGACCGTCGCGGGAGTCGAGCGCTCCGACGGGGGCGCGCGATTCGAGATCAGAACGACCTTCGCCGGCGAGCTGGAACCGGGCGACTCCGTAGCGGTCAACGGCGTCTGCCTGACGGTCACCGGCCTCCGCGACGGGAGCTTCAGCGCGGACGTCATGAACCAATCGCTGGGCTTGACGGGCCTGGGCGCCCTGGAAGGCGGCGATCGCGTGAATCTCGAGCCGGCGCTCAAGGCCGGCGACGCGCTCGGCGGCCACATCGTCCAGGGGCATGTGGACTGCACCGGCGACGTCGTCGCGCTGACGCCCGACGGCATCGCGACCCGGATCGCGATCGACGTGCCCGAGCGCTTCCGGCGCTACTTCGTCGAGCATGGATCGGTGACCGTGGACGGGGTGAGCCTCACCGTCGCCCTCCTCACCGAGAAGGGCTTCGAGGTCTCGCTGATTCCGGAGACGCTCGAGAGGACGACGCTTGGCAGGGCCGAGAAGGGGGACACCGTGAACCTGGAGTTCGACGTGATCGCACGCTACGTCGAGCGCCTCCTACGCTTCGAAGAGAAAGGCACCCGCCATGAGTGAAGCCCAGACCGAAACCAGCGTCTTTTCGACCGTCGAGGAGGCCCTCGAGGACATCCGCCGCGGCCGCATGGTCGTGGTCTGCGATGACGAGGATCGCGAGAACGAAGGCGATCTGACGATGGCCGCCCAGTTCGTGACGCCGGAGGCAATCAACTTCATGGCGACGCACGGTCGCGGGCTGATCTGCCTTTCGCTCACCCCGGAGCGTTGCGACGAGCTCGGGCTCGACCTGATGGCGGCGAAGAACGAGTCGCCCTTCGAAACCCCGTTCACCGTCTCGGTCGAGGCCGCCGAGGGCGTGACCACGGGAATCTCGGCCGCCGACCGCGCCCGGACGATCCAGGTCGCCATCGATCCGGATTCCACGCCGCGGGACCTCGTCCAGCCGGGGCACGTGTTCCCGCTGAAATCCAAGCCCGGAGGGGTTCTGGAGCGGACGGGCCAGACCGAGGCCGCCGTCGACCTCTCACGCCTGGCCGGCCTCAATCCCTCCGGCGTGATCTGCGAGATCATGAACGAGGACGGGACCATGGCCCGAGTCGACGACCTGGTCCCGTACTGCGAGCGGCACGGGCTCAAGATGATCACGGTCGCCGACCTGATCGCTTACCGTCGCAAGCACGACCGCCTCGTCGAACGAGTCGTCTCGACCAGCCTGCCGACGGCGTTCGGCGAGTTCGCCGCGGTTGGGTATCGCTCGCTGGTGGACGAAAAGCACCACGTCGCCATGGTCAAGGGCGATGTCGACGGCGCCGATGACGTCCTCGTCCGGGTTCACTCTGAGTGCCTCACCGGCGACGTGTTCCATTCGCTCCGCTGCGACTGTGGCGACCAGCTCGCCTCGGCGCTGGCGATGATCGAGCAGGAGGGGAGGGGCGTTCTTCTCTACCTGTCCCAGGAGGGTCGCGGCATCGGCCTCTTGAACAAGCTGCGCGCCTACAAGCTCCAGGAGGAAGGCCTCGACACGGTCGACGCGAACCTGAAGCTCGGGTTGCCCGCCGACCTTCGCGACTATGGGATCGGCGCTCAGATCCTGGGTGACCTCGGGCTCACCTCGATCCGCATCCTCACCAACAATCCGAAAAAGATCATCGGCCTGGAGGGTTACGGCCTCTCGGTGACCGAGCAGGTCCCGATCCAGGCGACGCCGAACCCCCATAACCAGTCCTACCTGGACGCGAAGCGCGACAAGATGGGTCATGTGCTTCACCACCAGGGGCTCCCATTCGACGAGCAGATGATCGCCGAAGAGCACCGTCGCGACGAGGAGGGATCGGCTTGAGCGCGGAGGAGGCGCCGGCGGAGGATCCCGTGGGCTTCAAGGTCTCTGACGAGGAGAAGGAGTTTCTCGGTCGCAAGGAATGGTCGATCTGCGTCGCCACCTTCTACGACGACCTCGCGGAGCGGCTGGTCGGCGGCGCAGTCGAAGGGTTCGCCGAGGGGGGCGTGACCCTCGCCTCGATCCAGACCTACGAGGTCCCGGGCGCGTTTGAGCTTCCCTACGCCGCGAAGGTCTGCGCGGGCGCGGGCGTCTTCTCGGGCATTGCCTGCCTTGGCGTGGTCATCCGCGGCGAGACCGACCACTACGACTATGTCTGCTCGGAGGCGGCACGGGGGATCATGGACGTCCAGCTCACCTCGGGCGTTCCCTGCGCGTTCGGCGTGATCACCTGCGACACGCGCGAGCAGGCCGAGGCGCGCGCCGGGGGCGGCAAGCGCGACCAGGGCCGCCACGCGGCTTTTGCGGTTATGCGCTCCGCGCTCAACCGGCGCCAGGTCCTGGGCTAGAACCCGGCGCCTCGCTACCCTTCCGCGTCCTATGGCCAAGGTCTGTCACACCTGCGGAAAGGGCCCGTCGTTCGGGAATAACCGAAGCCACTCGATGGTCGCCACGCGGCGCCGCTTCAACCCGAACCTCCAGAAGGTCCGAATCGACGAGGACGGCCGCCCCAAGCGCGTCTACGTCTGCACCCGCTGCCTCAAGTCCGGCCAGGTCACCAAGCACGCGTAAGCGCCCCGTGCGCATCGCGATCGTCTCCGACACCCACATGCCGCGTGGGGATCGCACAGTGCCCGCCGAATGCGTTGCCGCGATGCGCTCGGCCGACGCCATCGTGCATGCGGGCGACCTGAGCTCCGCCGCGGTTCTCGATTGGCTCGAGTCGCTCGGGCCGCCGCTCCACGCGGTCCACGGCAACGTCGACTCGGCCGCGGTCCGCGAACGCCTGCCCGAGTCGCTCGAGTTCACCGCGGAGGGACACAGGATCGCCGTGACCCACGACGCGGGCGCAGCCAAGGGCCGGCTCGCACGCATGCGCCGCCGCTTCCCGGACGCGGGCGCCTTGATCTTCGGCCACTCGCACCAGCCCCTCCATGAGGAAGAGGACGGCTTCCAGATCTTCAACCCCGGCAGCCCGACCGAGCGGCGCCGCGCTCCCAGGCACTCCTTCGGGATGGCCGAGGTAGGCAGCTCCTTCACCTTCCGCCACGTCTGGCTTGGCTAGGGCGCAGGCCGCGTGTCCGGGACGCCCATCCCCGGGGTACGGACATCCAGTCCTCCCTCACCGGCCGGGCATCCATGCCCGTTCGGAGCCCCCGTTGACGGGCATCCCGGACCCACGGCCTCATGTCCCGGCGCCCTGATGGGTTCGGACACCCGCCCTCACGCAGATATCCGGGCCCTGCTCAAGCGTCCACGCGTGGCGAACGCAGGTCTGAGTGAGCGGAATATGCTCATGCCCGCCCATGGCAGATCCATCCATCGAGCGTTTCCGCACGGTCATTTCCGTCGCCTATTCCCACCTCGAGGAGAGGCGTCAGGAGATCAACGACCTGAACGTGTTCCCGGTCGCCGACGGTGACACCGGCGACAACATGGCGCTGACCCTTCGCCATGTGATCGACGAGCTGGACCGCTTGGAGCAGGCATCCGTGGACGGCGACCCGAAGCGGCCCGAGATCGTGCGGGCGGTCGCTCGCGCCGCGCTCATGGGCGCTCGCGGGAACTCGGGTGTGATCCTGAGCCAGATCGTCCGTGGCGCGGCCGAGAAGCTCGCGACTCCTCCGGGCCGCCTGATCGACCCGGAGATGATCGAGGCCGCGCTGCTCAACGCGTCGGACGCCGCGTGGGCATCGGTCCGCGAGCCCGCCGAGGGCACGATGCTGACGGTCGCAAGGGCGATGGCGGAGGCAGTGCGAGAGCGTCGCGCGAGCTGGAACAGCCATCAGCTCGACACCGACGCGACTTCGGAGGAGCAGAACGCGCTTCTTGCCGAGATGCTGGCCGCTGCCCTCTTCGCCGGCGAGGAGGCGGTGCGCCACACCCCCGAGCAGCTCGAGGTCCTCGCCGAGGCGGGAGTCGTGGACGCGGGTGCGCTTGGGCTGGTTGTGATCGTCCGGGGCGCCCTGGCTGCGCTTGCGGGCGAGTCCGTGAGCCTGCCGGAGATCGAGCACTACGCGCCGGCGCGCCTGTCCGACGTGCACCACGCCGAATCGCAGTACCGCTACTGCATCAACTTCATCGTCCTGGGCGAGGGCCTTTCGACGACCGCGCAGGTGTCGGCGCTGGAGGAGATCGGCGACTCCGTCCTGGTCGTTGGCGACGAGGCGACTCTGAAGGTCCACGTCCACGCAGACGAGCCCCAGGAGGCGCGGGCGATCTTCGACGGCATCGGGTCGATCGAGCGTGAGGACATCGCCGACATGCGTGAGCAGATCGCGGAGCGCGAGTCGCGCCTTCGCGAGACGCATACGGGGGTCGTCGCGGTCGTCTCCGGCGCGGGAATGCTGCGGCTCTTCTCCGAGCTGGGAGCCCACGTGATCGACGGCGGCCCGACGATGAATCCCTCGACCAACGATCTCCTCAAGGGCATCGAGGCGGCGGGCACCGACGAGGTGGTCGTCCTGCCGAACTCGAAGAACGTGATCATGGCCGCCGAGGAGGCCGCCCGGCTGTCCGAGCGCGAGGTGAGGGTCGTCCCGTCGGTCTCCCAGCAGGCCGCCTTGGCTGCGCTGGTCGAGCATGACCCGTCGGCTACCGCCGAGGACAACGCCGCGCGCCTGGCCGAGGCGCTCAGCTACGTGCGCACGGGAGGCGTCGCTCCCGCGGCGAAGGACGATGTGGACGGCCGGTTCGTCCGGGGGGACACGGTCGGCTTCGAGGGAGAGGAAGTCATCGCGTGGGGCGGGTCGGGCTCGACGCTCGCCTCTACGGTTGCCCGGTTGGCCGATGGCGCGGAAATCGTGACTGTGATCGAGGGCGAGATGCCGCCGATCGCTCTCGGCGACCTGAACCTGGATCTGCCGGACGGCGTCGAGCTGGAGTTCCACCGCGGCGGCCAGCCCAGCTGGTATTGGCTCATCGCGGCGCAATGAAGCCCGTCCTTTGGCATATCGGCGTCTCGCACTACTCGGAGAAGGTGCGCTGGGCGCTTGACTGGAAGGACGTCGAGCACGAGCGCCGAGAGCCGCCGCCGCCCGTGCACATGGGCCTGGCGCTGTGGTGGAGCCGTGGCGAGACCAAGACCTTCCCGGTGCTCGAGCTCGACGGCGAGCGCATCCTCGACTCGACCGCGATCATCGGCGCGCTCGAAGCCCGTTGGCCCGAGCCGCCCCTCTATCCCGAGGACCCGGCCGATCGGCGTCGTGCCCTCGACCTCGAGGACTTCTTCGACGAGAGCCTGGGCCCGGCGGTGCGCCTGTTCGGCTGGCATCACCTGCGGCGCGACTCCGATCTCCTCGGCAAGGTGACCGAGAAGAACCTTCCAGGGCCCGTCCGCAACTTCGGCCCGGCGCGAGCGGGAATCACGGCGTTCGCCTCGACCTTCGCCAACGTCCGCTTCAAGGTCGCCGCGCCCGAGGCGGAGGAGGAGGCGCGCCGCGTGATCATGGAGTGCCTCGACAGGCTCGAGCGAGAGCTCGATGGCGGCGAGCACCTGGTCGGCGATTCCTTCTCGGTCGCGGACCTGACCGCGGCGGCGCTGATGTACCCGATGGTCCTCCCGCCCGAGGGCCCGAGCGCGATCTCCGGCGTGCCGGAGACAGCGAAGCCGTTTGACGAGGAGCTTCGAGCTCGCCCTTCCCACGCCTGGGTCGAGCGGACGTACGCGAAGTACCGCAAGCCGGTTCGCGAGCGGGCGACGGCTTAGCGGGTTCGATACGCCGCGTACGTCGCGCGGCGGCTTGGGTGACAGCTTCGAGGTGGCGGGGGTGGCTTGGACGCAGCTTCGAGGTGGCGGGGGTTGGCTTGGATGCAGCTTCGAGGCGGCGCGGCGGGACTAACGGCGCACTAATGGGGATCGGGTTGGGCCGCCGGGTGCTTCCCGGGGCAATTCCTGGATCGACGGAAGGGTTCTGCCGCTATGAGCGGCGCAAGTCCACCGTTGATTGCTTTCTTGGGTTCCGCGGAGCGTTCGACGTCCATGTGACGTTCAACCCTCCGTGGAATGTGGCTTTGCTTCCCCGAGTCGCCACACCGCCAGAGCGGTCTCCCTTTATTGCCGCCGTTCGACGCGCCGCGCTCCGCTTGCCATCGGAGGTCAGCCGTAGCCTGACGTCCAGTGCCTGTCGACGCCACTGCAACTCTTGAAGCGACCGTGGAGCCGCCGCGCGCTCTGGGGTCGGGCGAGCCGCAGGGACGCGACGTGTTGCGCGGGGCGCCGCTGCGGTTCAGGCCGCGCCCGAGCCGGCTCGAGGCGCCCGTCAGCAGCTTGAAGGGCGCGGGCCCGAAGCTGTCGGCCCGTGCCGCGGGGATCGGACTGGAGACGCTCGGAGACCTCCTGTGGCATCTCCCGCACGGGTATCGCGATCGCTCCAACGTCCTCAGGATCGGCGACCTTCGGATCGGCGAGGAGGCCACGGTGATGGTCGAGGTGCGCAAGGCGCGCGTTCGGCCGACGCGCAATCGGCGCCTGCGCATCGTCGAGGCTGACGTCGCCGACGCCTCGGGTGCGACCAAGGCAATCTGGTTCAACCAGGCGTGGCTCCTGGAGCGCCTCCGGCCGGGCACGCGCCTGCTCCTGTCGGGAAAGCTGGACCGCTCCGCATTCAAGGTCTCGGCGCACGAGATCATCGGCGCGGACGGGGTGCGCGAGCGCGGCATCCACACAGTCGGGCTCGTCCCGGTCCATTCGGTCACCGACGGTCTCAGCGCCGATCGGGTCCGCGAATGGATCTGGAGCTGTGCCGGGATGGGCCGCGACTCGATCGAGCCGCTCCCGGCGAAGCTTCGCGCCGAGCACGGGCTTGCCGGTGCGGCCGACTCGCTGGGCGCCGCACACTTCCCGTGGAGCGCCGAGGCGGCCGAGGCGGCACGCAGCCGCCTGGCGTTCGAAGAGCTCTTTCTCCACCAGGTCGCGCTCGCGGCGCGGAGGAAGGGCCGCGAGGACAAGCGGCCGGGCATCCCTCTGGACCCGCCGGCCCAGCTGACGCGCGACTGGCTCGCCTCCCTGCCGTTCGAGCCCACGGAGGGGCAGCGGCAGGCGTTCGCCGAGATCGACGAGGACCTTGCCTCGGGCCGGCCCATGCAGCGCCTGCTCATGGGCGAGGTGGGATCGGGAAAGACCGCGGTCGCCCTCTACGCGATGCTGCGAGCCGTCGAGTCCGGCCACCAGGCCGCCCTGATGGCTCCCACCGAGACCCTCGCAGAGCAGCACGCCCACACTCTGTCAAGCCTTCTCGCCTCGACTCACATCCCGTTCACCCTCCTCACGGGTGCGACGAAGGCGGCCGCGAGGCGCGATGCCCTCGGGCAGCTGGAGAGCGGAGAGCTCAGCCTGATCGTCGGCACCCACGCCCTGATCGAGCCCGATGTCCGGTTTGCGCGGCTGGCCGTCTGCATCGTCGACGAGCAGCACCGCTTCGGCGTCAAGCAGCGCGCCGCGCTCGACGCGAAGGGCCCAGAGCTGGGCGACGGGTCGCACGCGGCGCCGCACGTCCTTCACATGACCGCGACGCCGATCCCCAGGACGCTCTCGCTCACCGCCTATGGCGACCTGGACGCGACGACGCTCCGCGAGCTGCCCGCCGGGCGCCGGCCCGTGAAGACGTGGGCCGTGGGAGAGGAGAAGCGGGAGGGAGCCTACGAGTTCGTCCGGCAGCGCCTGCGCGAGGGCCGCCAGGCGTTCTTCGTGTGCCCGCTGGTCGAAGGCTCGGAGAAGCTCGAAGCCAAGGCGGCGTCCGAGGAGGCCGAGCGGCTGGCGAAGGGGGAGATGCGCGACTTCCGCGTCGCGCTCCTCCACGGGCAGATGCATTCGCGCGAGAAGGCGGCGGCGATGGAGGCATTCGCCGCGGGCGAGGCGGACGTCCTGGTTGCCACCAGCGTGATCGAGGTAGGCATCGACGTCCCGAATGCGACCGTGATGGTCGTAGAGGGCGCGGAGCGCTACGGGCTCTCGCAGCTCCATCAGCTCCGCGGCCGCGTGGGTCGCGGCGAGCACGAGTCCTATTGCATCCTCTTCGGCGATCCCGCGTCGGACACAGCGCGGCGCAGGCTGGAGGCGATCGCGACCGAGCGCGACGGGTTCAAGCTCGCCGAGGTCGACCTGTCGCTCCGCGGCGAGGGGGAGATCCTCGGAACGCTCCAGAGCGGGCTTCCGCGTTTTCGGGCCGCCCGGCTGCCGGACGACGCACCGCTCCTGGTGGACGCACGCCGCGACGCCATCGCCCTCCAGAAGCTCTACGGCTCCCTCGACGACCCGGCGCTCGGGCCGCTGCTCGACGCCGCGCGCCTTCGCTTCGGTGACGAGCGGGTCGAGGGCATTTCGGCCTAATGCGCGTGATCGCGGGAGAGCTCGGAGGACGGCGCCTGAAAGCGCCTGGCGGGACCGCTGTCAGGCCGACGTCGGACCGGGCACGCGAGGCGCTCTTCTCCATTCTCGGCGACGTCTCCGGCGCCGACGTCTGTGATCTCTTCTGCGGCACCGGCGCGCTCGGCATCGAGGCGCTTTCCCGCGGCGCCCGCAGCGTCGTGCTGGTCGACGACAACACTTCGCCGGCGCAGGCCAACGTGGATGCGCTTGGCATTTCGGATCGGGTGCAGTTGGTGCGCCGCGACGCGTTCGAGTTCCTGAGCTCGGCGACCGCCACCTTTGACCTGATCCTCAGCGATCCGCCATATACACTCGCCGCGCGCGTGGCCCGAGACCTCGAAAAGCTGGTGCCCGCTCGCCTACGTGAGGGTGGCCGTCTGGTCACCGAAAGCCCGTCACACACGCCCATGGAGCTCAACCTCACACTCGAAGACGACCGCATCTACGGCGAGGCCTCGATCCGCATCTGGAGCGCGCCGTGAATTCGGAGGGCAAGGAGAGGGTCGCGGTCTGCCCCGGCAGCTACGACCCCGTCACGAACGGTCACATCGACATCCTGCGCCGGACGTCTCGGGTCTTCGACAGGGTCGTCGTCGGAGTCGTGGGGCAGTCGATCCGCAAGTCGTCGAGCCTCTTCACGGCAGAGGAGCGGAAGGCGTTCCTCGAGCGGGCGCTGGCGGACGCCGGCATCGAGAACGTCGAGGTGAAGATCTTCTCCAACCTCCTCGTCGAGTTCGTGCGCGAGCAGAACGGCACCGCGATCGTGAAGGGCTTGCGCGCGATCTCCGACTTCGAGTACGAGTTCGAGATGAACCAACTCAACCGCAAGCTTGCACCGGACATCGAGTCCGTCTACATCTTCGCCTCGTCCGAGTTCAGCTTCCTGTCCTCGACCGGCGTCAAGGAGATGGCGACGTTCGGCGGCGACGTGTCCGATCTCGTGCCGGGCGAAGTCGCCAAGGCCCTCGTCAACCGCGTCAAGCGCTGAGCAAATGTGGGGTTTCCGATTGCTCTCGGATGGGCAGGAGCTTGCAGGCGCGCGGCGAAAAGGCCCCCGTCACTCCTGCAACCCCCCTTCCCACGTAAGCTAACCCCCTGCAAATGGACGTCCTTGTACTCATAGACAAGCTCGACGACCTGATCCACAACGCGCGGCCTGTGCCGCTCACGGATCAGGTGCGTGTCGATCGCGAGGAGATCTACGACCTCCTCGACCAGATGCGTGCCACGATCCCCGAGGAGATCAAGCAGGCGCGCTGGATCGTCAAGGAGCGCCAGGAGATGCTTGCCGAGGCCAAGCGCGAAGCCGAGCGCGTCGTCAAGGAGGCACGCGACCAGCAGTCACGTCTGATCTCCGACGAGGAGGTCTACAAGCAGGCCGAGCGCGCCGCCGAGGAGATCATCGAGGACGCTCGAGAGACCGAGCGCCAGATCCGCCTTGGCGCCGAGGACTACGCCGACGAGATCCTTTCGACCCTCGAGGTCAACCTCCAGAAGTTCCTCGCAGCGGTTCAGCGCGGCCGCGACCGGCTGGCCGGCCGCGACGACGAGCCCCTCGACGTCCAGTAGCGGCGCTAGTCGCCGTAGACGGCGCGGATCACGGCCAGGCCGTCCTCGGCCCATGTGACCTCGCCGCCCGCCCACTCGGCCCACTCGGCTGCCTGCTCGGGTTCGAGGACATCGCCGATGACTACCGCTCGCGAATGGTCCCGAACGCGCCGGAAGAGCTGGTGCACGCCGTCGGGGTCCAGCTCTGAAGCTGTGAGGACCGCTATCACGAGGTCCCACGGGCCGTCGGGCAACGGATCTTCGATGCGCCCGAGCCTGAGATCCTCCCAGCCAAGCTCCCTTGCCTTGAAGACCATCTCCGAGCTGGAGTCGTATCCGGTGATGCGGACCTCGGGGAAGCGGTCGAGCAGACGCTGGGTCGTCTCGGCCGTTCCGAAACCGAGCTCGAGGACCACGGCGGGGTCGAAGGGGATCGCGTCCAGCGCAGCGACTTGCAGGTCCTCGTAGCGCGGGACCTGTTCGAGGATGCGCTCCAGGTAGCTATCGGGGTCTCGGTTGGGTAGCGGGGTCACAAAGGTTGATGAGCATCTTCAGATGCGAAAGCAGCAGGTGTTGTTAGGTATCTATCTATTCGTGCCCGCGCCATTCAACACGATCAATCTCGCCACGCTGGCACTCAAGCCGGGGGAGGGCAGGCGCCTCGACCTGGAGCTCGTCCCGGAGAAGCTCGAGCTGGGCGGCGAGTCGTACGACTTCGGCGACCAGCCGGTGCCGGGGCGGCTGGACGTCTCGCGCACCTCGACGGGCCATGCGATGCGCCTGCGACTTACCGCGACGCTGCACGGGCGCTGCATGCGCTGCCTGACGCACTCGCAGTTCGAAGTGGAGGTCGAGTCGCGCGAGGTGGACCAGCCCGGCTCAGGCGACGAGGAGCTTGCAAGCCCCTACGTCGAGCTTGACGAGCTCGACATCGGCTCATGGGCGCACGACGCCATCGCGCTAGCACTTCCCGTGGCGCTCCTCTGCCGGCCGGACTGCAAGGGCCTCTGCCCCGAATGCGGGATCCCGCTGAACGACATTCCCGAGGGCGAGCACGTCCACGACTCCGAGCCGGACCCCCGCTGGGCGAAGCTCCGCGAGCTGATGGAATAGGCATTCCCAGCTACCATCCTCGGCTCACATGGCCGTCCCCAAGAAGAGAACTTCCCGCACCAGGCGCGACAAGCGGCGCGCGACGCACACCGCCGCCAAGCCGCGCACGAATCGCTGCCCGCGCTGCCACAGTCCGCGCCTCCCGCACCGCGTGTGCCCGACCTGCGGCACGTACGCGGGTCGCGAGGTGATCCGCCCGGACATCGGCGAGGAGCTCGGCGAGCCAGAACAGGCTTAATCCGTGGTCACCGTCGCGTTAGACGGCCGCGGCGTCGAGCAGGGCACAGAGGTACTGATCGCAGGCGCGAAGCTCGCGCTCGGCGACGGAATCCGGCTGCGCGTATTCGGGGACCCTGGCGAACTCGCTCCACTCGCTGATCTGGGCGCCGAGGTCGTTGATGCGCCGGGCGAGATCTCGAACGACGACGACCCGGTAAAGAGCGTCCGCTCGCGCGAGAACGCGTCCATCGTGATGGCTGCCGCAGACGTGGCCGATGGGCGCTCGGACGCGCTCGTCAGCGCGGGCCCGACCGGCGCGACCATGACCGCGGCGCTCTTCGCGCTCAGGCGCCTGAGCGGAGTTCGGCGCCCCTCGCTGGCCGTGCAGCTGCCGACGATCGGTCATGACGGTCCGCCCACGCTCTTCCTCGACGCGGGCGCCAATTCCGACGCCCGCTCGCAGGACCTGGTCCAGTCTGCCGTGATGGGCGCCGCCTTCTCGCGCGCGGTCCTCGGGGTCTCCGAACCCCGCGTCGCGCTCCTCTCGGTTGGCGAGGAGTCGAAGAAGGGGAGTGCCGACGTTGTTGAGGCGCACGCGGAGCTCGCTGGCCTCGACGGCATCCGCTTCATCGGCAACATCGAGGGTCGCGATCTCCTGGCCGGAAAGGCGGAGGTGATCGCGACTGATGGCTTCACCGGCAACGTGGCGCTGAAGACGCTCGAGGGAACCGCGAAGACGGTCGGCTCTGCCGTCGGGGACGCTGCTCGCTCCAACCCGTTGTCCGCTGTCGGCGGGCTGATGCTGCGCCCCGCGCTGGGAGGCCTGCGCCGGCAGATGGACCCGGACATGACCGGAGGCGCGATCCTCCTGGGCGTCCGGGGTGTCGCGGTGGTCGGGCACGGCAGCTCAGGGCCCGAGGGAATCGCGAACGCCATTCGCCTGGCCGCGCGCGCGGTCCGCGAGGAAGCGACCGAGCGGACGGGTGAGCTCTTGGCATCGGCCGGTGCCACCCGAGCGAGCCTCAAGTGATAGGAAGACGGGGATGAGCATGGATCGCGACATCGTCCTGGACAAGGTTCGGTCCCACCTCGCGGAGGAGCTGGGCGTCGACGCGGGCGCGATCGACGACGGGACGCATTTTCGCGACGACCTCGAGGCCGACTCACTCGACCTGTACGAGCTGGTGATGGAGCTCGAGGACACCTACGGGGTGAAGATGTCCGAGCAGGAGGCAGAAGGCATCGAGACCGTCGGACAGGCCGTGGACTTCGTGGCGGCGAGGGCAGAAGCTCCAAGCTGATGGCAGAAGGCATCCGCGCGACTGGTCGCGGGGGGATCGAGGGGCGCACGAAGCAGCCTCCGGGCCCGGCTGCCCTGAGAGGCCTGATCGACGCCCTTCCGGCTGAGGCGCGCGTGCCGGCCCTCACTCACTCGTCCTGGGTCGACCACCGCGCCGACTCCTATGGGCGCCTGGCGTTCCTTGGCGACAGCGTCCTGGGGCTCGCGATCGCGGAGCACCTCTTCGTCCGCCACCCGCGCTCGGACATCGGGCACCTGACAAAGGTGCATGGGCAAGCCGTCTCGGGCAGGGCCTGCGCCACAGTGGCCGTCGAGTTGGGCCTTCCCGACATGATGTCCGAGCTTCAGCCCGAGACGCTCGACGGTGGAATCGACATCCCGTCCCTACTAGCCTCCGAGCGGGCGATGGCCTCTGTCTGCGAGTCGGTGATCGGCGCCTGCTATCTCCACCATGGCTTCGAAGAGACGGCACCCGCGGTCGTCGCCGCCTTCGTCGAGCAGGTCGACCTGGCGTCGGAGACCATCCTCGACTTCAAGTCGGCGCTCCAGGAGCGCCTGGCCCGCGACGGCGGCCGGGTTCGCTACGAGGTGACCGACGAGCAGGGGCCGCCTCACGAGCGTTGCTTCGAAGTCGCGGCGAGCGTCGAGGGCGATGTCATCGGCACCGGCTCCGGGCGTTCCAAGAAGGCTGCGGAGCAGGCAGCCGCGGCCGAAGCGCTCGACCGGCTCGGCGGCTAGCGCGCCGGCCACCCCGCCGCGGCCGGCCGGACGCCCCGGACGCCCCCTCCAGGGGGCCGTGCATTTCGCGCTCGCCCGTCTGGTTGATGGTGCCGGTCCTTCATTAGCCCCCTGGAGTGGGCATCCGGAGCGTCCGGACGCCCGCCTGGGCGTTTGAGGCGGCGGGTTCCGTCCGGTTGAAAAGGGACGCTTGTCACTCTCTACCGCTCACGCATGCATCTGAGTTCGATCTCAATCAAGGGGTTCAAGTCGTTCCCCGAACGGACCGACCTGGAGTTCGCTCCAGGCGTGAGCGTGATCGTCGGCCCGAACGGCTGCGGCAAGTCCAACGTGACGGACGCCGTGCTGTGGGCCCTTGGCGAGCAGAGCCCGCTGTCCGTGCGGGGCCAGTCGATGCAGGACATGGTCTACACGGGTGGCCAGGGCGTCGGCCCGAGCCGCTTCGCGGAGGTCGAGGTCGTGCTGGAGGCCGACGAGGGCGATCCTGAGCCGCTGGGGTTCTCGGAGGTCTCGATTCGCCGGCGCCTGGACCGGTCGGGAGAGGGCGAGTACCGCCTGAACGGCGCCCGCTGCCGGCTGGCAGATGTCGTCGACGTGCTCTCCGACATGAACCTCGGCGGCGAGATGCACTCGGTCATCAGCCAGGGCCGCGTCGAGGAGATCGTGAACTCGAAGCCGCGTCACCGCCGCATCCTGGTCGAGGAAGCCGCCGGGCTCTCGAAGCACCGCAAGCGGCGGCGCCGCGCGCAGCTTCGGCTCGAGCGCACGCAGGACAACCTCGATCGCGCGCTGGACGTCGAGCGTGAGGCTCGCCGCCGCCTGCGGCCCCTCAAGCAGCAGGCGCAGGCAGCGGACATCCACTCCCGTCTCGAGCGCGAGTCGAACGAGCTCCGCGCGCAGCTCCTGGCCGCTGAGGCCGGTGCCGGCGCCGGCGAGCTGGCCCTCGCGGAGAAGCGCGCAGCCGCCGCCCGGAAGGAGCGCGAGGCGGTCGAGGCCGATCTCGCCGTGGTGACGAAGAAGCGCGCCGAGATCGAAGCCCGCCTGGCAGACCGCGACCGGGAGCGAACCGAGGCATGGGGCCGCCTTACGGGCCTGCGTGCAGCCGGCGAGCGCCTCTCTGCGCGCGCCGACGCGCTGGCCGCCCGCCGCGACCATCTTCGCCACGAGCTCGAGCGGCGGCGCTCGGCTCTGGGCGCCCTTGCCGCGGAGCTCGCGGCCGAGGCCGAGCGTGCCGGCGGCGATCCCATCGACGTCGGGCTGGAGCGGGCGGTCACGGCGACTCGCGAAGCCTTCGAAGCCCTTGGCCGCGCGCAGCAAGCGGACGCCGAGGGCGAGCGGGCGACGGAGGTCAGCCGCGCCCGCGACTCGCTCGACCTGGCCGCTCGGACCGCGCGGCGCGTCGAGGACCTCCTTGGCCGCCGCCGTCAGGACTCGATCGAGCGGCGGATAACGATCGAGGGCGACCTGCTGCGCGACGTCGAGGCCCTATGCGAGGCCGCCGCCACGGCCAGGGACGCAACCGGGCAGAGGGCCGACGCGCTCGAGGCGCGCACGCTCAGCCAGTCCGAGTCCGACGAGACGACCGCGGCACTTCGCGAGTGCTCGCGGCAGGACGCCGAGATCCAGGCACGACTCCGGTCCGCTGCGGAAGCCGTGACCCAGGCGGAGGTCCGCGCCGCTCATTTGCGTGACCGCAGCGACGAGGCGGCCGGCGAGCTCAAGCGGATCTCTGAGGCGCTGGGCCGCGAGATCGAGCCTGCCGGGGAGCCCCTGTCCGAGGCCGGGCGCACGGAGATAGACGCAAAGCTCGAGCGCCTGGCGCGCCGCCGCGAGGCGCTCGGCCCCGTCAATCCGCTCGCCGAGCGCGAATACGAGGAGGCCCGCACCTACGTTTCGGAGCTCGAGGAGCAGCGCACGGATCTGGAGGCGGCGATGAAGGAGCTCCAGGGCCTGATCGCGGAGACGGACCGCAAGATCACGGCTGACTTCGAAGAGACTTTCGAGGCTGCCCGCAAGAACTTCGAGGAGCTGATCGAGCACCTCTTCCCGGGCGGCCGCGGCCGGCTCCGCCTGGTCACTGAACGCACGCCGAAGCCCGTGCTCGGAGGTGGCGAGGCCCCGGCCGCGGAGGGCGAAGCGCCCGACGACGATCCGGATGAAGAGGCCCAGGCTGACTTCGAGGGGCACGGCGTCGAGATCGAGGTGACCCCCGCCGGCAAGGCGATGCGCAAGCTGCAGCTGCTCTCCGGCGGCGAGAAGTCGCTGGTCGCCCTTGCGTTCGTCTTCTCGGTCTTCATGGCACGTCCGTCGCCGTTCTACATCCTCGATGAGGTCGAGGCCGCACTGGACGACGCCAACATCGACCGTTTCCTCCAGCTCGTCCGGCGCTTCTCCAGCCGCGCGCAGTTCATCGTCGTCACCCATCAGAAGCGCACGATGGACGCGGCGGATGTCCTCTACGGCGTCTCCATGGCGCAGGGTGGCATCACCAAGGTCGTCTCGCGGCGGATGCCGGACGCCGTGGCAGAGACCCTCGAAGACGTCGCATAGCAATAGCCGCCTTCGCTTCGCCGTTCGGCGGCGCGCTACATATATTGGCCCCATGGCGACCGGCTGGAGCGACGTGTTCATCCTGCCCGACGGCGGGCAGGCGGCCCCGGCCGGGGAGCCCGCAACCGATGAGCCCGGGCGCGGCCGCTTCTTCAGCCGCCTCCGCGACAACCTCTCGCGCAGCCGCCAGGCGCTCACGGCCGAGGTCTCGGCGAGCTTCTTCGACCGCCTCGACGCCGAGGCGTTCGAGCGCCTGGAGGAAGCGCTGATCCTGTCGGACGTCGGCGCTCCGGTCACGGCCGACGTCGTGGGACGCCTGGAGAGCGAAGTCTCTTCCGGCGCCGTGGGGCAAGGCGACGCCGCCCGCACCCGCCTGGTCGAGCTCCTGGCGGAAGTCGCGCAGCCGAACGGCTCTCCGCGAATCGACCTGACCCACGGCCCCACGGTGATCATGGTGGTCGGGGTGAACGGCACGGGCAAGACGACCACGATCGGGAAGCTGGCTCAGCTCATGTCCGCGGAGCTGGGGCTGAAGACGATCGTCGCGGCCGCGGACACCTATCGCGCGGCAGCCATCGAGCAGCTGGAGACCTGGGCCGAGCGCTCAGGCACGGAGATCGTCAAGGGCCAGCCGGGCGGCGACCCGGGCGCGGTCGTCTTCGACTCCGTGGCGGCCGCCGAGGCGCGAGATGCGGACGTCGTGATCGTTGACACGGCTGGCCGCCTGCACACTCACGGCAACCTGATGGAGGAGCTTTCAAAGGTCCGGCGCGTCGCAAGCAAGCGGCTCGAAGGCGCGCCGCACGAGACCTTGATCGTGATCGACGCGACCACCGGACAGAACGGGCTGCGCCAAGCGCGCGCGTTCGCCGACGCGGCGGGCGTGACGGGAGTCGTCCTCACCAAGCTCGACGGCACCGCGAAGGGCGGCATTGCCCTGGCCATCGCTTCCGAGATGGGAACCCCGGTCAAGATGATCGGAGTAGGAGAGGGTCTGGAGGACCTGCGCCCATTCGACGCTCGCGAGTTCTGCGAGGCGCTGATAGGTGAGTAGGCCTCCACATGTCCGCGACACCGTGCTCGAGCTCAGAACGACACGGTAGGCGTAAGCTCAGCGCGTGTTTGACGCGCTGAGCGATCGTCTCCAATCAACCCTCTCGGACGTCCGCGGCCGGGGCAAGCTGACCGAGGCCGACGTGGACAAGGCGATGCGGGAGATCCGCCTCGCCCTGCTCGAGGCGGACGTGAACTTCAAGGTCGTGAAGGGCTTCACGACCACGGTCAAGGAGCGCTGCCTGGGCGCGGACGTCCTCGACGCCCTCGACCCGGGGCAGCAGGTCATCAAGATCGTCAACGAGGAGCTGGCATCGCTCATGGGCGGAGCCAGCCGCGACCTGGCGTTCGCCTCCTCCGGGACCACCGTGATCCTGATGGCCGGCCTCCAGGGCTCGGGCAAGACGACGGCGTGCGCGAAGCTCGCCCGGCTGCTTGGCGAACAGGGCAAGAACGTCGCGCTCGCCGCCTGCGACACCCAGCGTCCCGCGGCCGTCGAGCAGCTCGTGACGATGGGCAAGCGCGCTAACGCGCACGTCTATCAGCAGGGCACCGAGCGGAGCCCCGTGGACATCGCCGAGTGGGCGCTCGGCCAGGCCAAGAAGGAGGCGCGCGACGTCCTGATCGTGGACACCGCGGGCCGCCTTCACGTGGACGAGGGGCTGATGGAGGAGCTGGTGGCGATCCGCAAGCGCGTGAAGCCGCACAACGTCCTCCTGGTCGTCGACGCCATGACGGGTCAGGACGCGGTGAACGTCGCCGAGGCCTTCGGCCAGAGCGCCGAGTTCGACGGCGTCGTCATGACCAAGCTCGACGGCGACGCCCGCGGCGGCGCTGCGCTGTCGATCCGGGCGGTGACCGGGAAGCCGATCATGTACGCGTCCGTAGGCGAGCGGATCGAGCAGCTCGAGCGCTTCCACCCGGACCGGATGGCGACCCGCATCCTCGGCATGGGCGACGTGATGACGCTCATCGAGAAGGCCGAGGAGGTGCACGATGCCGACTCGGCCGCGGAGCTGGAGCGGAAGATCCGAAAGCAGGAGTTCACGCTCGAGGACTTCCTCACGCAGATGCGCCAGGTCCGGAAGATGGGCCCGATGACGAGCGTGCTCGGGATGATGCCGGGGATGGGCAAGGCGATGAAGCAGATGCGCCAGGCGGACATGGACGAGGGCGAACTGGACCGCGTCGAAGCGATCATCCTGTCGATGACGCCCGCCGAGCGGGCCAATCCGGACCTGATCAACGGCTCTCGCAGGAAGAGGATCGCGCGAGGATCCGGCACGACCGTGCAGGCGGTGAACCAGCTCGTCAAGCAGTTCGGCCAGATGAAGAAGATGATGGCCTCGCTGGCGAAGGGCAAGATGCCCGACATGGCCTCGCTGATGCGAGGCGGGCGGTGAGCGCACCGCCCGACGGCGACCATGCCGCAGTTCCGTTTCCGCCCCCGCTCATCTACCTGGCGGGGCTCCTGGCCGGAGTCGGCCTCCATTTCTTGCTCGACCTGGGCGAGCCCCCGCCGGCGGTGCGAATCGTCGGAGGAGCGGCGGGCGTGGGCGCATTCATCCTCTTGAACGCCAACGCCATGACTCGCTTTCGGAGGGCGGGCACGTCCCCGATCCCCTGGCATCCGTCGAGCGCACTCGTCGTCGGAGGCGCCTACAAGGTCACGCGGAACCCGATGTACCTGGGCATGGCCTTCCTCTTCGTCGGCCTTGCGTTCGCGCTTGGGATGCTCGTCGCGCTCGTGTTCCTGCCGGTCGTGATCGTCATCGTAGACCGCGTCGTGATAGCCCGCGAGGAGCCTTACCTCGAGCGGAAGTTCGGCTCGGACTATGTCGAGTACAAGCGGCGCGTCCGGCGCTGGCTCTGACCAGCGGCCCGCTAACCTCCGCCGTCGCTTATGGCTGTCCGAATCAGACTCAGAAGGGTGGGTTCACGCAAGAACCCGATCTGGCGCGTTGTCGTTGCCGACAAGCGCTCTCCCCGTGATGGCCGCACGATCGAGACGATCGGCCACTACAACCCGCAGACCGAGCCGTCGACCATCGTCCTTGACGAGGAGCGGGCCCAGCATTGGCTCGACCACGGAGCTCAGCCGAGCCCGACGGTCGCACAGCTGCTCCGCACCAAGGGCATCGGCGCCTCCGGCTCTTAGCGAGCAGCGAGCGAAGACCCAGTGGCCTCGCCCGCGACCGAGCTTGTCGAGTACCTCGTCCGCGCGATCGTCGAAGAGCCTGATTCCGTCGAGGTCGAGGAGTTCGACGAGGGCGATGAGTTGATCCTCGAGATCAAGGTCGCCGACGAGGACCTCGGCCGCGTGATCGGCCGTGAGGGCCGGGTAGCAAAGTCGATCCGCACCATCGCACGCGCCGCGGGCGCTCGCGAGGAGCGCCGCATCTCGGTCGACATCGTCGAGGACTAGCGCTCACTTCTGACGCCGGCCTACCGCCTCCTCCTCCAGGAGGCCCCTTGGGGCCGCCCAACCTAGGGCGCCGGCCGTCCCGGGCACCCCCTCCAGGAGGCCGTGCGTTTCGGACTCGCGCGCCGGATATTGGTTCCGGTTCTTCCTTAGCCTCCTGGAGGGGGCGCCCGGAACGCCCACCGCCCAGTGGTCGTGTCCACGCTGATGGATGGCCGCCGTGGCGGCGGTGGTCCCTCCAGCGGGGTATCAGCCAGGGCATGGATGCCCGTGCGGGCGGTCGCATGGACGCGACGCCCCGTCGGAGGGACTACCGCCGACGCGGCGGCCCGCGCCGCCGGTAACGTCGCGACTGATGCGTATTGACGTCTTCACCCTGTTTCCGGAGTGGTTCGAGTGGTTCCGCGGCCAGCGGCACATGGCGAACGTGCTGGCCACCGGCACTGAGCTCGAGACGTTCCACTGGCGCGAGACGACGCCCCTAACGGGCGGACAGGTCGACGACTCGCCCTACGGCGGCGGGGCGGGGATGGTCCTCCGCGTTGACGTGGTGGACGCCGCGCTCGAGGCCGCCTATACCGGGGGAAAGCGGCCTGCTCGCACGATCGTGTTGGCTCCGACCGGACGTCAGTTCGATGACGCGTTGGCGGCCGAGCTCGCTACCGAGGAGCACATCGCCCTTCTTTGTGGGCGCTACGAAGGCTTCGACGAGCGGGTGCATGATCATCTGGCAACGGACGTGGTCTCGATCGGGCCTTACGTGATCGCAGGGGGGGAGTTGGCGGCCATGGTCGTCGCCGATGCGGTCACGCGAAGGCTCCCCGGGGCGCTCGGCCACTCGGAGTCGGCCGTCGAGGAGTCGTTTTCACCCGCCCTGGATGGCGCGCCCGAGTACCCCCACTACACGCGCCCTGCAGAGCATCGCGGCTGGGGGGTGCCCGAGGTGCTTCTGTCCGGGGACCACGCCAGGGTGCGCGAATGGCGCTTGGCCCAGAGCCGTGATCGCTACCATTCGCGCCCGCACCGGCCTCAGCCCTGAGGCCTCCCCCCGAAACACTTCGCACGACTCTCTTGCACCATGAGCACGATCATCGACAGCATCGAGCGGCGACAGCTGCGCCGAGTTCCCCGGTTTGACGCGGGCGACCGTGTCCGTGTCCACTTTCAGGTAATCGAGGGAACCCGCCGCCGCACCCAGGTCTTCGAGGGCATCGTGATCGGGCGCCAGGGCTCTGGCGCGCGAGAAACCTTCACCGTTCGCAAGCAGTCCTTCGGCGTCGGCGTGGAGCGTACGTTCCCGCTGCACTCGCCCAAGATCGACCAGCTCGAGGTTGTCGCCAGGGGCGACGTCCGCCGAGCCAAGCTCTACTACCTGCGCGGCCGCGTCGGCAAGCGTGCCCGGGTCGCAGAGCGTGCGTGGTCCGGCCAGGTCGAGGATGCCGCGATGCCCGAGGAAGCAGTTGAAGCGACCGAGGTCGCGCCAGCCGAGGTCGAGTACGAGGAGCCGCCGGAGGAGGCGGCGCCGGTCGAGTACGAGGCCCCGGAGGCCGAGCCGATCAACGAGGGGGCGGCCGTGGTCCCGGCCGACGCCGAGGGCGCCCAGGAGGCGACCGATGCCGAGCTCAAGGAGGCCGAAGAGGCCCCAGAAGCAGAGCCTGAAGCACCTGCCGACAGCAGCGGCGAGTCCGATGCGGAGCCAACGGCAGACGCCGGCGCCGACGAGGGATCCGATGCCGCGTCCGAAGAAGACGCGGACGCCGACTCAGAAAAGTCCTGACCTCCCTAAAGCCGGTTGAGCGGCGATCCAGAGTTCAGCGCCGTGGTCGTCTTCAACCCGCCCTCCGGCGTTGACGGGAATCGCCTCCCGCTTGACGCAGCTTTTATCGAGCGTGGCTACCCTGCCGACCTCCTTCTACAGATTCGATTGAGCACGTGAGCGACACCAACGAACCGGCTAACGAACCGGCTAACGGACCGGCTAACGGACCGGCCAACGACGAGGCCGAGCACAGCCGGTCTCTGATTCCGAAGCCGGACACTCCGCTCGGGGCGGTTCTCGAACTCGTGGTCATCGTCGCGATGGCCATCGGGCTCGCCCTTGGAATCCAGGCTCTCGTGGTCAAGCCGTTTCAGATCCCGTCTGAATCGATGAAACCGCTCTTGGTCAAGGGGGAGAGGGTGCTCGTGAACCGCTTGAGCTACTCGATCGGCGGCGACCCTTCCGTTGGCGACGTCGTGGTCTTCCATCCGCCTGACGGAGCCGACGGCGACACCCCCAAGGACTGCGGAGTCGAGCACGAGCCGACCCAGCCGTGCCCCGAGGGGACGTCCGAGCCATCCGAGCAGAACTTCATCAAGCGCATCGTCGCGGGCCCCGGGGATGAGCTCTACATCGAGGACGGCCATCCAGTCGTCAACGGCGAGAAGGCGGAAGAAGACTTCATCCGCGATTGCGGCGGAGGAAGCTCCTGCAATTTGGAGGATCCCATCACCATCCCGGCCGACCAGTACTTCATGATGGGCGACAACCGTGGATCATCCGACGACAGCCGCTTCTGGGGACCCGTCCCACAGGACTGGATCATCGGCAAGGCCTTCTTCTCCTACTGGCCCCCGTCTGAAATCGGCCCCTTCTAAGCCCACCAAGGCGCTGAAGCGCCGCCGCCGGCAGGCCGCGAAGCTCTTCAAGTTCGACCGCGAGCTCGGCTCGCGCTTCGTCGCCGGCTGCGATGAGGCGGGCAGAGGGTCGCTTGCCGGTCCGCTCGTCGCGGCCGCGGTCCTCATCGACTACGGCTCGCTGTCCATGACCGACAGGCGCGCGTTGTCCGAGCTCGACGACTCCAAGAAGCGATCGCCCGAGGAGCGAGAGGCGCTCTACCCCGCGGTGATCCGCGCAGCGAGCCGCGTGTCGGTGACGATCCGCTGTGTGGCGGGGATCGATTCGCGAGGGCTCCACGTGACCAACTGCGAGGCGCTCGCCCGGAGCCTCGAGCGGGTCGCCCACCCCGAGGGTGTCTGCCTCGTCGACGGCTTCCGCCTGCCCCTGTGCCGGGTCGAGCATCGCCAGGTCATCGACGGGGACGCCCGCTCCGCCTCGATCGCTGCCGCGTCGGTGATCGCGAAGGTCACGCGCGACCGCTTCATGGAGCGCTGCGACGCCGACTACCCGGGCTTCGGGTTTGCTCTCAACGCGGGATATTCGACCCCCGAGCACCGCGACGCGATCATCTCCCTCGGCCCGAGCGCGCTCCACCGCCGCTCGTTCCAGTCGGTCGCATACACGCAGCTGGCTCTCTAGCAAGCGGCCCTCACGTGGTCCCATGAGGCGACGCGGCCGGCCCGGTCGATCCTCAGGCCGATCACGTCGATCCTGAGGCCCCGGACGGGCGGGAGCTTCGTGCGGTTCGCCCGGACCCATGCGGCGCCGAGCTCCCTGAGCTTCCGCTGCTTCTGGGGGCCGACCATCTCGAGCATCGAGACGGGGCCCGAGCGGGCGCATGCCCGGCCGGTCTTCACCTCGACGATCACCAGGGTGCCGCCGTCGATCGCGATCACGTCCATCTCGCCGCGGACTCCCTTGACGCGGGCGTTCCGCGCGACGATGCGCCAGCCTCGACGTTCGAGCTCGCGCGCGACGATCCGCTCGCCTTCGCGCCCGAGAATCTGTCTGGCATGGGTCATGCGCCGACCGTAGGCGGGCTCGGCACGCGGATGGTCCGCACATCGGAACGATTCCGCCACATCTGTCGCGCCACGCGCGCGCTTGCGCGACCTAGCGTCGCCGGCTGTGATCTCGCGCGTCCACACCTTCACCCTGCTCGGCGTCGAGGCCTGCGATGTCACGGTCGAAGTCGACGTCTCGCGGGGGTTGCCCTCGTTCTCGATCGTCGGGCTACCTGACGCCGCCGTGCGGGAGTCGCGCGAAAGGGTGCGCTCGGCAGTCAGGAACTCCGGCTTCGAGTTCCCGGACTCCCGGATCGTCGCCAGCCTCGCCCCGGCTGACCTGCGCAAGGCTGGGCCGGGCTTCGACCTCGCCATCGCGGCGGGGATCCTCGTTTCGCTCGGGCAGCTTCCGCACGAAGCGCTCGCGAGCTGCGCGATGGCCGCCGAGCTGGCCCTCGACGGATCCGTCCGTGCGGTGCCCGGAGGCATAGCCATGGCCGAGCGCGCCGGCGAACTGGGGCTCGAGAAGATCGTTGTCGCCCGCGATGGCGCAGCCGAGGCTGCGATGCCGGGTCTCTTCAGCGGGCGTGCCTCGCGTGTCGTACCGATCGGCAACCTGAGCGACCTCGCGCTGGTCGGCACCATCGAGGAGCCGTCGTACACGCCACGGGAGCGCGAGCCGGGTACCGCGTCCGATCCGTCTGGTGTGGATCTGGACGAACTTCGCGGCCAGCCAGTTCTTCGGCGCGCGCTCGAGGCGGTGGCGGCAGGTGCTCACGGGATGCTGATCCTCGGCCCGCCCGGGGCAGGCAAGAGCCTGGCCGCGCGGCGGCTGCCGACGATCATGCCGCCGCTCGCCGATCGCGAGGCGATGGAGGTGCTTCGGATCGCGAGCGCCTGCGGCCGTCGGATCAACCCACACGACGGCGATGCCCGCTGCTACGCGCGCCCATTCAGGGCTCCGCACCACACCATCTCGCCCGCCGGCCTGGTCGGCGGCGGCACGCCGCCTCGCGCGGGCGAGGTCACTCTGGCGCACCGCGGCGTCCTGTTTTTGGACGAGCTCGGGGAGTTCTCGCGCGGCTCCCTCGAGGCCCTCCGCCAGCCGCTCGAAGACGGCGAGGTGACGATCGCACGCCTGCGGCACTCGGTGCGCATGCCCAGCCGCTTCGTCCTGGTCGCGGCCTCGAACCCGTGCCCGTGCGGCCACGGCGAGGGCTCGCCCAGGTGCAACTGCAGCCCGGCTCAGGCGCAGCGCTACCGCAATCGCATCTCCGGCGCCCTCGCGGATCGCATCGACATCTCGCTCTCGATCGAGCAGCCGACCGCCGAGGCGCTCACGGGTGAGGCGGGGGAGCCCTCCGCCGCGGTGCGCGAGCGTGTCGCGAAGGCCCGCCGGACCGCGCTTGAGAGGCAAGGGTGCGCAAACGCCGAGCTCGGGCCCCAGGCGCTTCGGAAGCACGTCGCGCTCTCGCAGGAAGCCCACGAGGCGCTTACTTCAGGACATCGCTCGCTCGGGCTCTCCGGGCGCGGACACGACCGCGTTCGCCGGGTCGCACGCACGCTCGCCGACCTCGCGGGACGCGAGCGGGTGGCCGCAGAAGACGTCCACGGCGCGCTCGCCTTCAGGCGGAGGAGCTCGGAATGAGTGCGCCGCCCGGCGGATGGCGCCTCGAGCGCGGCAGCCCGGATTGGCCCGAGTGCCTGGCGGAGCTGCCCGCGGTCGACGAGGACGAGCCCGGGGCGATCTACGGGCTCGGCGCTCGCGAGCTCGTAACCGAGGCAGATCCCGCCCGGACGGTAACGATCGTCGGCTCCCGGCGCTCGGGCTCCTATGGGCGCGAGGCGGCCCGCGAGCTGGGCTTCGGCGCCGCGTCGGCGGGCCTGTTGGTGGTGAGCGGCATGGCCCTGGGATGCGACTCGGCGGCGCATGAGGGGGCGCTGGACGCGAACGGAGCGACCGTCGCGGTCCTGGGCGGCCCCGCCGACTCGCCGTACCCGCGCTCGAAGGAGCCTCTCTACCGGCGCATCCTGGCCTCTGGCGGCGCGGTCATCTCGGAGCAACCTTCGGGCACGGAGGTCTATCCGGCCATGTTCCCCGCCCGCAACCGCATCATGGCGGCCCTGGCGGGATTCGTCGTGATCGTCGAGGGTGCCCACCGGTCGGGAACCCAGCACACCGTGAAGCAGGCGGCCAGGCTCGGGCGAGAGGTACTGGCCGTGCCTGGCCCGGTCAACTCATCGCTATCCGAGCTCCCGAACGAGCTCATCTCGGAAGGCGCACCCCTCATTCGCGACGCGCAGGACCTCCTGGACCACGTCCTGGGGCCGGGGCGGACGCATGTGCGCAGCACCGGGCCGGAGCTCGACGCGGACCTTCACGCCGCCCTTCTTGCGGTGGAAGGCGGCGCCTGCACATGCGATGCCGTGGCGATCCATCTCGGCGTGGACGGCGGCGTCGCCGCAGTCGCGCTCGCGCGCCTCGAGCTGATGGGCTACGTCGCCGGCGACGCTCTCGGGCGCTACTCGCGAACGCAGCTCGGCCCGCCGTTACCCTGACCCGCGATGCCGCCTGAGCCACGCGTTCCGACCGTGATCACGATCGCCGGCTCGGACTCCGGCGGCGGGGCCGGGATCCAGGCCGACCTCAAGGCCTTCGCGCGGTGCGGCGTCCACGGCACCACGGCTATCACCGCGCTCACGGCGCAGAACACGGTCGGGGTCGAAGCGGTGGTGCCCACGCCCCCCGAGATGATCATCGCGCAGGTCCGCGCCGTCGCGAGCGATATCGGCATCGACGCCGTGAAGATCGGGATGCTGGGAGACGAGGCCACCATCAACGCCGTCGTCGAGTCGCTCGCGGTGATCGAGAAGTACCGCCGCGGGGTCCCGGTGGTCCTCGACCCCGTGATGGTCGCCGAGAGCGGGGCGACCCTGCTCGACCCCGAGGCGAAGGCCGCCCTGATCGAGCGCCTGCTGCCGCTGGTCAGCGTGGTGACCCCGAACCTCCCGGAGGCCCGCGAGCTGGCTGGCCGCCGCCAGGGCGGCACCCAGCGCGAGCTGGGCGAGGCGATCCTTGGCCTCGGGCCTAGCGCCGTGATCGTCACGGGCGGCCACACCGATACGGGCGCGGACGTCCTGGTCGACGAGAACGGCCACCTGGAGATCGAAGGGCCGCGCTTTGCCGACGGGGCGGCGCATGGCTCGGGCTGCACCCACTCGTCGGCGCTCGCGGCGCTCCTCGCGCGGGGGATGGAGCTTGGCGAGGCAGCCCGCTGGGCGCGCGAGATCGCGGCCGAGGCGGTCGGCCACGGACTGCGCGAGATCGGTGAGGGCCCTGGGCCGGTTGACGTGCTGCGCGTTAGACGTCGCGAGATCGACCCGCCGCACCTGGACGACGCTTCTTAACCGCGGGCGCAAGCACTCTTCATAGACTCACCCGCAATGAGCGAGTCGAACGGCAAGACAGCCACAGACCTTCCGCGCCCGCGCTCGGCAGCCGTCTTCGACGGCCCCGATCGCGCCGCCGCGCGCGCCTACATGAAGGGCATCGGTTTCGACGACGACGCCCTCAAGCGGCCGACCATCGGGATCGCCAACACCTGGATCGAGGCGATGCCGTGCAACTTCCACCTTCGTGGCCTCGCCGAGCACATCAAGGCCGGCGTCCGCGCGGCCGGCGGCACGCCCATGGAGTTCAACACGATCGCGATCTCGGACGGCATCACGATGGGGACCGCTGGGATGAAGAGCTCGCTCGTCAGCCGTGAGGTGATCGCCGACTCGATCGAGCTGACTGCTCGCGGCTATCAGTTCGACGCGATCGTCGCGCTCTCCGCGTGCGACAAGACGATTCCCGGCTGCGTGATGGCGCTGGCACGGCTCGATATCCCCTCGGTGATGCTCTACGGAGGATCGATTGCGCCAGGCCGCTACAAGGGGCGCGACGTGACGATCCTCGACGTGTTCGAGGCGATTGGCGCCCATAACGCCGGGACGATGACCGAGGAGGAGCTGACGGAGCTCGAAGACGTCGCAAGCCCGGGAGCCGGAGCCTGTGGCGCGCAGTTCACGGCCAACACGATGGCCTGCGCGTTCGAAGCGCTGGGGATCTCGCCGGGCGGTTCGGCGATGGTGCCGGCCGAGGAAGACTCGAAGTCAACGGTTGCCGAGAAGATCGGCGAGCTCGTGATGAGTGTCCTGGCGGCCGACCTGCGGCCGAGCCAGATCATCACCAAGGAGTCGCTCGAGAACGCGATCGCCTGCGTGTGCGCGTCGGGCGGCTCGACCAACGCGGTGCTCCATTTGCTCGCGGTCGCCCGAGAGGCGGGAGTCGAGCTCGAGATGGACGACTTCGAGCGGATCTCGCGCCGGACTCCGCTCTATGCCGACCTCAAGCCGGGCGGCCGCTACGTCGCCACCGACCTCTTTGCCGCTGGTGGCGTCCCTCTCATCCTCAGCCGGCTTTCCGAGGCGGGCCTCCTTCACCGTGACCAGCTCACGGTGAGCGGGAGGACGGTGGGGGAGGAGGCCGACGCGGTTTCGGAGACTCCCGGGCAGGATGTCGTTCGGCCCGTCGGCGATCCGCTCAAGGCGCAGGGAGGCCTCGCGATCCTGCGCGGAAACCTCGCCCCTGAAGGCGCCGTGGTGAAGGTCGCCGGAACCGAGCGGATGGGGCAGACTGGGCCAGCCCGTGTGTTCGAGCGCGAAGAAGACGCCTTCAAGGCCGTCAAGGAGGACCGCATCCAGGCCGGCGACATCGTCGTGATCCGCAACGAGGGGCCGACGGGCGGTCCGGGAATGCGGGAGATGCTCGCGGTCACGGCCGCGATCGTCGGCGCCGGGCACGGAAACGACGTCGCGATGATCACCGACGGTCGCTTTTCCGGCGCGACCCGCGGCCTGATGATCGGCCACGTCGCGCCCGAGGCGGTCAAGGGCGGCCCGATCGCCGCGATCCGCGAGGGCGATCAGATCACGATCGACGTCGAGGCGCGCACGATCGACGTAGACCTCACCGCCGAGGAGATCGCCGAGCGCATCACCGCATACGAGCCGCCCGAGCCGCCGTTCAAGACCGGCGTGATGGCCAAGTACGCCGCCACGGTCGCGAGCGCATCGGCCGGAGCGACCACGGGCTGAGCCGTGGCCCGATCCCGCAGCCCACTCGCGGATCTCGCCGACTCGAAGGAGCTCGTGCCGGCGGAGCGGAACGCCGACTTGATGTCGCCGATCGAGCCGGAGCGCACCCTGAATGACTGGGGCCGCTCCGAGCGTGTCGAAGGCCTCATGGACCAGACCCTGTTCGAGTTCTTCTACCGCTACTGGTTCAGGGTCGAGGTGGAAGGGATCGAGAACGTCCCGTCCGACGGCGGCGCCCTGCTGGTTTCGAACCATGCCGGCGCCCTGCCGCCCGACGCCGCCATGATCGCCAAGGCGATCAAGGAGGAGCATCCGCGACCGCGACCGCTCTACCTGACCGTCGAGCACTTCTTCAAGGGGTATCCGGGTTTTTCGATGCTGGTGCCGAAGATCGGCGGCGTCGCGGCGCACCCCGCGAACGTGCATCGGCTGCTCCACGACGAGGAGCAGCTCGTTCTGGTCTTCCCTGAGGGCCGCAAGGGCACCGAGAAGCTCTACAAGGACCGCTATCGGTTGCGCCGGTTCGGGCGCGGAGGCTTCGTGGAGGCGGCGATGCGCGCCGAGGCGAAGCTCGTTCCCCTTTGCGTCGTCGGCGCCGAGGAGGCGATGCCCGCGTTCGCGCAGGTGCCTTTGCTCCAGAAGCTGACCGGCCTCATCTACTTCCCGATCACGCCGACCTTCCCGTGGCTCGGCCCGCTGGGGATGATGGGGTACCTGCCGGCCAAGTTCAAGATCCGCTTCCTCGAGCCGATCGACATGGCCGAGCTGGGTGGCCGCGATGCCGCCCAGGACAAGGCGCTCGTCCAGACGGTCGCCCAGGAGGTCAGGGCGCGGATCCAGGAGAACCTCCACGAGATGCTCGGCAAGCGAAAGAGCGTGTGGTTCGGATGACCCGTGTGCTTCTGACAGGCCTATCCACGTACTGGGGCGGACGGCTCGCGCAGGCGCTCGAGGCCTTCGAGGACGTCGAGACGATCATCGGCGTCGACTCCGTGGAGCCGAGGGTCGAGCTGGAGCGCACGGAGTACGTGAAGGTCTCGAACCAGCACAACCTGTTGGCTCGCATCGTTCGGGCCGCCGAGATCGACACGGTCATCGACACGCGCCTGACGGTGAACTCGGTCTCGGCCAAGCCCCGTGACGCACACGAGAACAACGTGATCGGGACCATGAACATCCTGACCGCGTGCGCCGGCGCGGACTCACCGGTGCGCCAGTTCATCTACAAGAGCTCCGCTCATTACTACGGCTCCGAGCAGGACGACCCCGCCTTCTTTCGCGAAGGGATGCTGCGGCCGCATCCGCCGCGCACCCCGCTCGAGCGGGACATCGTGGAAGCTGAGACGGCCGTCGCGGAGTTCGCCGAGAAGCGGCCCGAGGTAGAGGTCACGATCCTTCGCTGTGCGAACGTCCTGGGCCCGGACGTGGACACCGCCTTCACCCGGATGTTCGACCTGCCCGCCGTGCCCATGGTGCTCGGCTTCGACCCGAGGATCCAGTTCGTCCATGAGGACGACGTGGTCCACGCCCTGGAGCACTGCGTGTTCAACGACACTCCGGGGGTCTTCAACTTGGCGGCCGACGGCGTGCTCGCCCTCAGCGAGGCGGCGTCCGTCCTGGGCAAGCGGACGGCCCCTGTCCTGCCGCCCTGGGGGACCGGCCTGGTCGCCGGCCCGCTGAGAAGCCTCGGCTTCAAGGTCCCCAGTGAGATGTTGAACCTGATGCGCTTCGGGCGGGGCTTGGACAACCGGCTCTTCAAGACCACCGGCTTCGAGTACGGGCACACCTCGCGCGAGAGCGTTGCCAAGCTGGGCGAGTATCAGCGCCTCAACCCCGTGATGCGCGGGGTCGAGGGTGGCTATAAGTACGAGCGCGAGGTCGAGGAGTTCCTCCGCTGGAGCCCGCATGTCCAGCGCGACCGCGCAGGCGCCAAGTCAGGCGTCGAGGCCGACGGCGACCTCCTGGGAATCTGAAACTTCGCCTGCAGGCCCTGAATCCGCGGATCTGAACGGACGTTTGCGCCGTAGAGGAAGGGAGGCGTTTTCAAGGAACTAATCCCTACCCTTCGTCTGGAGTCCTGGTGGGTCGCAAGCTTTACATCGCAGTCGTACTGGGCGTCGTGCTGCTCCTGGCAGGCGCCGTTGGCGCGTACGCGTGGGACGCGTCGCGCTCGGACGAGATCGCCGAGGGAATCACGGTCGGAGGCGTCGACGTCGGCGGCATGACCGAGACCGAGGCGGAGCAAGCCGTCTCGAAGGCTCTGGTGGAACCGCTCGACGAGGACGTCACGGTCACCCAGGACGGGACGAAGTACGTCCTGAGCGCCCAGAAACTGGCGGTCCGCGCGGACGTCGCGTCGAGCGTCCAGCGCGCGCTCAACGAGAGCCAGGAGGGCGGTCTGCCCACCAGGGTATGGCGCTATGCAACGGGCGGCGAGCTTGACGAGGACATCGAGCCCTCGGTCGAGTTCAACCAGGAGGAGATCGACAAGTTCATCGAGACGATCGCGGCAGACGTCCATCAGGCGCCGGTCAACGCCTCGGTCGAGCCCACCGCTGCCTCGATCGAGCCCGTCAACGAGCAGGTCGGCTACGCCCTGCGCCAGGAGGACCTGCGCGAGAAGGTCATGGCCGCCGTCAAGTCCCCCGCTGAGGACAAGATCAAGGCCCTGGTCCAGGAGACCCAGCCCGAGGTGACGACACAGGACCTGGCCGACCAGTATCCGGTCTATCTCACGGTCAACCGCTCGACCTACGAACTCAAGCTCTGGGAGAACCTCGAGCTCTCGAAGACCTACACGGTCGCGATCGGCGCGGCAGGCTTCGATACGCCCACGGGGGAGTACGCGATCCAGAACAAGGCGGTCGACCCGACGTGGAGCGTGCCCGACTCCGATTGGGCCGGCAATCTCGCCGGCAAGGTGATTCCCGGCGGTGCCGCCAACAACCCGCTCAAGGCCCGGTGGATGGGCATCTATGACGGCGCCGGCATCCACGGCACCGACGACACTGCTTCGCTCGGAAGCGCCGCGTCGCACGGCTGCGTGCGCATGGCCGTCCCCGACGTGATCGAGCTCTACGACGAAGTCCCGGTGGGCACTCCGATCTACATCGGCTAGCGACCCTTCTCGCGGCAGTTTCGTTGCGTGGGTAGGTAACGCGCCGCCGGGCCGGAAACTCTGTCGCCAGTATGGGAAGCGCGACTGCGAGTGAAGGCGTGGAGGGGACTGAGTTGAGCCCCCGCTGGGAGGCCGCCCTCCTCGAGTTCGCGCGAGAACAGGACCGCCGCGGCGCGGCCGCTTCGACGAAGCGGGCGTACGCGTCGGACCTTGCCGAGCTGGGCGAGTGGGCGAGCGCACAGGGCATCGAGCCCGGCGGCCTTCGGTACCGGGACCTGCGCGGATTTGCGGCGCGGCTCTCGAACCGCGGCCTTGCCAAGTCGAGCGTCGGCCGCAAGCTCGCGGCAGTGAGGACGTTCCACGGGCACCTCGTGGATACGGGGCACGCTGATTCCAACCCGGCCGAGCTGCTGCCGACCCCGAAGAAGGAGCAACGGCTGCCGCGAACGCTCGGGCGAGACGACGTAGCCGAGCTCCTGGACCGCATCCCGGTGAAGACTCCGCTCGAGGCGCGCGACCGCGCGATGTTCGAGCTCGCGTACTCCTGCGGTCTGCGGGCCGAGGAGATCGTGGGGCTGGACGTCGGCTCGGTGGATTTCGAGTCCGAGAGCCTGCGTGTGGTGGGCAAGGGCTCGAAGACGCGGCTCGTGCCCATCGGCGAGCCGGCGCAGAAGTCGCTTCGCCGCTATCTGGAGACGGCGCGCCACGCGCTGACCGGTCCGCACACCGATGCCCTGTTCCTCTCGCGGAACGGGCTGCGCCTCTCCACGTCGGACATCCGCAGACGGCTCCAGATCTGGGTGCGCGAGCTCTCCAGGCACGGCCGGGTGTCGCCGCACTCGCTGCGCCATTCCTTTGCGACCCATCTGCTGGAGGGCGGGGCGGACCTGCGATCCATCCAGGAGCTGCTGGGCCACTCGACCGTTTCGACCACTCAGATCTACACCCGGGTGGAGCCACAGACCTTGCGAGATGCCTACCAGCGAAGCCATCCCCGCGCCTGAACGCGTAGGTTTAAGGGGCCTAGAGGAGCGCTATGGAGATCAACGTAAAGGCAGTCGAACTTCGCGAGCTATGGCGGAGCTACAAGGTCGACGGCGATGAGCGAGCGCGTGAGCGCCTCGTCGTCGCCTATTCGCCCCTGGTCAAGTTCATCGCCGGCCGCATGGCGTCAGGGCTTCCGTCGCACGTCGAGGAGTCGGATCTGGTCTCTTACGGGCTGCTTGGGTCTGATCGGAGCGATCGAGCGCTTTGACCTGGAGCGCGAGATCAAGTTCGAGACCTTCGCGGTTGCGCGCATCAAGGGCGCGATCATCGACGAGCTCCGCTCGCTCGACTGGGTTCCCCGCAGCGTCCGCTCCAGGGCCCGCGATGTCGAGCGTGCCCACGCCGCCCTCGAGAGCACGCTCGGCCGCGCCCCCTCCGACGAGGAGATGGCGGTGAAGCTCGAGATGTCGGTGGACGACTTCCGAGACGTCCTGCTGGAGATCGCGAACTCGTCGGTTCTCGCCCTGGACGACCTGTGGACGTTCGCCGACCCCGAGGGCGGCGGCGGCCAGATCTCCGTACTGGACACCATCCAGGACCCGAATGCCCTGGATCCCGAGCAGGAGGCGAACACCGCCGAGCTCAAGGACCGCCTTGCCGACGCGATCGAGTCGCTGCCCGAGCGGGAGCGCCTCGTGATCGCCCTCTACTACTACGAGAGCCTCACGCTCCGCGAGATCGGTGAGGTCCTGGGCGTCACCGAGTCCCGCGTATCGCAGCTTCACACCAAGGCCGTGCTCGCGCTCCGCTCGCGCTTCCAGGCCGCGCCGCTCTGAGAGCCCCCAAGTATTAGATTCCCCGGGGATGGGCCATCGGGCACCAGACCGGATCCGAAACGTCGCCCTGATCGGGCACCGCGGGAGCGGCAAGACGAGCCTGGCGGAGGCGATCCTGTTCGAGGCCGGGAAGACGAACAGGCTGGGCTCCGTGACCGAGGGCACGACGGTGTGCGATCACGAGCCCGACGAGCAGGAGCGCCAGATGTCGATCGACGCCGCCGTCGCCTCGATCGACTTCCACGACCGCAAGATCAACCTGATCGACACTCCCGGCGATCCCAGCTTCGTCGCCGACGCCCTGGCGGCGATGCGGGTGGTCGACTCGGCCGTAGTGGTGGTAAACGCCGTCTCGGGCGTCGAAGTCCACACGGAGCGCCTGTGGAGGCGCGCCGCGGCAGAGGGGCTTTCGCGTCTCATCTTCGTGAACATGCTCGATCGCGAGCGCGCCGACTTCTTCAAGACGCTCGATTCGCTCAAGGCGGCGTTCGGCGTCCACGTTGTCGCGACAGAGATCCCGATCGGGTCCGAGCACGACGTCAAGGGCGTGATCGACCTGATCGACATGAAGGCGTTCGTCTACGAAGGAGAGGGTCGCGGCAACTCGTCGGAGGCGGAGATCCCGGAGGAACTCCAGGACCTGGCTCAGGAGTATCGGGAGAAGCTGATGGACGAGGTCGCCGAGAACTCGGACGAGTTGATGGAGCGCTACCTGGAGGGCGAGGAGATCTCGCACTCGGAGATCGTCACTGCGCTCAAGAAGGGCGTCACGGAGGGCCACCTGTTCCCGGTGACCTGCGGGGTTGCGACCAAGAACCTCGGCTCGGACCGCCTGCTCGAGGCGCTGCTGGAGGATCTGCCGTCTCCCGCGATGCGCGGGGCGATTCACGCGCTGGGAGCGGACGATGCCGACGCTGACATCGCGCCGGACGAGGATGCGGCGACTCTTGCGTATGTCTTCAAGACGACCGCCGATCCCTACACGGGGCGGATCAATCTCCTGCGCGTCGAGGCGGGCGTGCTGCGCTCGGACTCGCACCTCTTGAACGCCACGCGCGGCTCGAAGGAGAGGATCGGCCAGCTGGCGTCACCGTGGGGCAAGGACATGGACCCGGTGGACGAACTGGGCCCGGGCGACATCGGCGCCGTCCCGAAGCTGAAGGACACGCGGGCAGGCGACGTCCTGGCCGAGAAGCCCACCGACATCCATTTCCCGCCGCTGGACCTTCCTGCGCCGGTCATGGCCTTCGCGTACGAGCCGAAGTCGAAGGGCGACGAGGAGAAGGCGGCGACCGCGATCCATCGCCTCGAGGAGGAGGACCCGACGCTGGACGTCCACCGCGACTCGGAGACCGGCGAGCAGATCATCGCCGGACTGACGCAGATCCACGTCGAGGTCATCGTCGAGCGGATGAAGCGCCGGTTCGGAGCCGAAATCGAGCTCCATCCGCCGCAGGTCCCTTATCTCGAGACGATTCGCAAGCCGGCCAAGGCGCACGGCCGCTACAAGAAGCAGACGGGCGGTCGTGGGCAGTTCGGCGACTGCCACATCGAGGTCGAGCCCGGGGAGCCCGGAACGGGCCTCGAGTTCGTGAACGCGATCAAGGGCGGTTCGATCCCCGGCGGCTTCATCCCGGCGGTCGAGAAGGGGATCTCGGAGCAGATGGCGAAGGGCGTCCTGGCCGGGTATCCCGTCAAGGACGTGCGCGTGCGGCTCTACGACGGGCAGTACCACACCGTCGACTCGTCCGAGATGGCGTTCAAGATCGCCGGCTCGATGGCCTTTCGCGAAGCCGCGTCGAAGGCGGAGGCATACCTGCTGGAGCCCATCGTCGAGATGACGATCTCGACCCCGGAGGACGCCGTCGGCGACGTGATCGGGGACCTGAACTCCCGCCGCGGGCACCCGCTCGGCATGGAGCCGAAGGGGTCGGCGACCGAGATCAAGGCAGAGGTGCCGATGGCCGAGGTGCTCGACTACGCGCCGGACCTCCGTGCCATCACCGGCGGCCGCGGCGACTACACGATCGAGTTCCTCCGCTATCAGGAGGTCCCGGGGCAGATCGCGCAGAAGATCATCGCCAAGAGCCAGGCCGAGGCCCAAGCGGCCTGACGCCTGGTACCAGGTACCTAACGGAACGCTCACAATGCGCCGACCTCGCTAAGTTCGCGGGGTGACCGAGAAGGCCGACTTCAACGCCGAGGAATGGGATCAGCTGCGGCAAGGCCCCGCCGCGGCCGCCGTGATGGTGATCGCCGCCGACCGGGGCGGGACCGTGCGCGAAAGCATCGCGGTCGGCAAGGAGTACACCCAGGCCGCCCAGGCGGAGCCGGGCAGCCTGCTCTCCGAGATCGCGTCCGATCCGCCGAAGATCGAGCGGGAGGACCTCGGGACCCGTGAGGAGCTTCCCGTACGGGGCCCACAGGTCATCTCGCAGGCAGTGTCCCTGCTCGAGAGCCGGGGCACCCCGGAAGAGGCCGAGGGCTTCAAGCGCTTCTGCCTCGACGTCGCCGAGCACGCTGCCGAGGCAACGAAGTCCGGGAGCTTTCTCGGGATCGGCGGTAAGCGGATCTCCGAGTCGGAGAACATGGTGTTGGACCAGATCGCGAGCACACTCGGAATCGACCGCTCCTCGAGCGGCCCCGCACCGGCCGACGGCGAGTGAAGCTGATCGTCAACGTCGACGGCGGCGCCAGGGGCAATCCGGGGCCGGCAGCGATCGGCGTCGTCTTGCGCGGCGATGACGGCGAGGTGATCGCGGACGCTGCAGAGCCGATCGGCACCGCCACGAACAACGTCGCCGAGTACCGAGCGCTCATCCGGGGGATCGAGATGGCGGCCGAGCACGGAGCGACCGAGCTGGAGCTTCGAGGCGACTCGGAACTGGTCGTGAAGCAGATCCGTGGCGAGTACCGCGTAAAAGACGCAGGCCTGAAGCCGCTCCACGCGGAGGCGCGCTCGAAGCTGTCGGCCTTCAGCGCTTGGAAGTTCGACCATGTGCGGCGCGAGCAGAACGCCGAAGCCGACGCGCTCGTAAATCAGGCGCTCGACGCCCACACGACGCTGTGATGCTGATCGACCCGGCCAAGGAGCTGATCCGCTCAGGCGCCCTTGGGCATCTCGTCACGATCGGCAAGGACGGTGCCCCTCAAGTCACTTGCGTCTGGGTTGCGGTCGAGGGCGACGACCTCGTCACGGCGCATCTCAACCCGGATCAGCAGAAGCTCAAGAACGTCGGCCGCGATCCACGCGTGGCAGTCACTTTCGAGGGGACGGAAATCCATGACCCCGGCCTGCGCGAGTATCTGGTGGTCCGTGGCACCGCCGTGATCGAGGAGGGGGGCGCGCCTGAACTGCTTCAGGAGCTCGCGAAGGTGTACCTGGGCCCGGACGTCAAGTTTCCGCCGATGGACGACCCGCCGCCCGGAGTGCGCGTGCGCATCACGGTCGAAAAGGTCGGCGGCGTCGGCCCCTGGAGCTAGCGGACGGCTCGCGCCCGCGCCCCCTGACAGGGACGCGGGCGAACCGACCTGGTACTTACGGGGTCGCGGCCTTTGCCAAGTTCACGCGGCCGAAGCCAAAGCTCTGGTCGCGCCCGGCAGCGCCGAGGTCGTCGACCGACGAGTCCAGCTTCGAGACCACCTGAGCGGCCGTGAAGCCCGAGTTGCGGGCCTTGATCACGGCGGCGACGCCGGCAACGTGCGGAGTCGCCATCGAGGTCCCCGAGATGGTGTTGTAGCCGCCGTTGTTCCACGTCGACAGGATGTCGACCCCGGGAGCGGCGATCTCGACGTCGGCGTTCGCGTTCGAGAAGCTCGCGCGCGAGTCCGTGTCGTCGGTGGCCGCGACCGAGACGACGTTCGGGTAGGCGGCCGGATAGTTGAGCGTCGCGTCGCCGTCGTTTCCGGCGGCCGCGATCAGGACCGAGCCGTTGGCGCCGCCGCTCTTCCACGCGTAGTCGACCGCGTTCTTGAGCGTCGTCGAGTCGCCTCCACCGAGGCTCATCGAGATCACCTTGGCGCCCTTGTCGTGCGCCCAGCGGATGCAGTTCGCGACATCCGCGGTGGAGCCGGTGCCCAGAGGCCCGCCCAGCGCCTTGCAGATCGAGAGCGGCGAGTTGAACGACACTCCCGTGACGCCGGCGCCGTTGTTCGCGTTCGCCGAGATCGTGCCTGCAACGTGGGTGCCGTGGCCGTTGTCGTCGGCGCAGGACCCCTCCTGGATCGTTCCGGAGAAGATCGGCAGGATGCCCTGCGACCGCGCGCAGTTGGCGACCTTGCCGCTCAGGTCCGGATGACTGGTCTGGATGCCGGTGTCCACGATGCCCACCTTCACTCCGCCCGCGGCGGGGAAGGCGCCGATGCCGGCTGCGTCCCAGCCTTCGGGGGCGTCGATGTCCGCGTCCGGCGTGCCGCCGGTCTGGCCGGTGTTGTTCAGGCCGTACAGGCCGCCGAACTGCGAATCGTTAGGCGTCGCCTGCGTGCGCAGGGTCACGTTCCTCTCCGCATAGGACACGAGTCCAGAGCGCTCGAGCGCAGCCGCGACCTGGGCGGGCCTGTCCGTGCTCAGGACGACGGCGTCGGTCCCACGGATCTTGTCGGTCACCTGGCCTGCGCCGACCCGCTGGGTCAGCGAGGCAATCTTGTCGGCGGTGGCGCCGGAGCGGAACTCGACGATCACGCCGTTGGAGTCCGCGGAGGCCTGTGCCGGTGCAAGGGCGGCCACAGCCGTGGTTGCGAGCAGCGCTGCTCGCGTGTGCAATCTCATCTTCTGTCTTACCCCTTTTCGAAAAGCGGCCGGGTTCAGAGTCCCGGCTCGGATCCCTTCGGCCATACCCCCGCCCCAAAAAGCCCAAACAGGGGAACCGTCGACGACGGGCTAGACTCGTCCGCTCGCGCGGCTGTAGCTCAGTTGGCTAGAGCGTCTGCTTGCCATGCAGAAGGTCGTCGGTTCGAATCCGATCAGCCGCTCTTTTCAGTAGCTCCGTCAGATCGCGAGAGGTGGGCCGTACTCCCACTACCGCGACGGCGGGCCACCCCTTTTTTGGGGGCAGCCCGCCGCCGTGCTTCCCCACGTCAGTTGGTCCAGAAGCCCGGGCCGCGCGCGTCGCCGGGCCGGCGGATCGGGGCTAGGGAGCTGTCATCCGTGACCCGCGAGCGTGATGCGTCCGGTGAATCGTCGGGGGACTCGGCGATCGAACCGGGTGCGACGATTGCCTCGTCCGTTGCCGAGCACATCGCGCTGCAGGTGCTTGCAGATGCGTTAGGAGCGATGAAAAGGGAGCAGATGATGGCGACCGCGAACCCACCCGCCTTCCTGTATGTCCTGGACATTGAGGTTCCTTTCGTGGGGAGCGTCATTACGCTCGCCACGCTCTCCCATGGCCATTGCAAAAACGTTGCAATGGCTTGGAATAGCTCCAGCGATCAGGACCGTCGCAGCGCGGCCTCCACAGCCTCTTCCAGCGTGAGGCGATGGCCTTCATCGCGGCCCCGGGCGAACTCGGGCCCTTCCTTAACGAGAATCGGCGCAGCATAATCGTCGCGTTCGGCTTCCCATTGTCCGATCGGTTGGCGCTGCTCCTCGGCCTCGATGGCGCCCCAGAGGAGGCCGGCATGCTCGAGGGCGTCGTGCTCGACCGCGGTCCGGGCTAGTAACGCGAGGGCGTAGATGGTCCACTGCCGCTCGCCGATCCGCTCCGCCACTTCGAGTGTCCCTAGTAGGTGTTCCTCGGCGAGCTCGAAGTCGCTGACCTCGACAGCGATCTCACCAAGGTCCAAGAGCACGCCCGCTTGCCACCAAAAGAAGCCGGTTTCGCCTGCCAGCGTGGCGCTTTGCTCGAGCAGCTCGACCGCCTGGTCTGTCTCGCCCTCTTCTTGTGCGATGTTTCCCAGCGTGCGGAGAGCTACCGCCTCGCCACGCCGATCGCCGAGACCGTGTTGGATGCCGAGCGCCTCCATCGTCAACGCGCGAGCTTCGTCATGTTCGCCCGTGCGCAGGCGAGCAGAGGCGAGTCGGTGGAGCACCTCGGCGGCTCGCGCCTCCTCGCCCAGGCGGCGAAACTCCGCGAGGGCGGACTCATAGAGTTGCTCGCCTCGCTCGAACTCGCCGGCGATGAACGTCACGCCCCCGTGAGCGAGCAGCGCTCGTGCATTGAGCTCCGGGGGTAGATCAGTCGCACGCTCGCGCAACGCCTGGAACCATCGCATGCCCTCAAAGGGATCATTAGCTACCCACAGCTGCTCGAGCGAGATCGCGAGATTCGCACCGAGAACCACGTCGCTCTCAAGCGCCCAATCGAACGCCGCGCGGAGGTTCTCCTGCTCGGTCAAGACGGTCTCGAACCGCTGCTCGCCGACGGCCTCGGTCGATAGTTGGGCGGCCTCAGCATGGCGCAGGTAGTACTCGGCGTGCGTGCGCCTCAGTTCAGGCCTCTTTCCCGCCTCGGCGAGGCGATCGGCTCCGTACTCGCGCAAGGTTTCGAGCAGCCTGTACCGCATCCCTCCCGTGGAGCCAGGGTCATTCTCGACGCCGACAAGCGAGGCGTCGACCAAGCTGGTGATGAGCTCGAGACACTGTGACTCGTCGCCCTGGAGGCACACACCCGCGGCGCCCGCGATCGTGAACCGTCCCGCGAAGACCGACAGTCCGCAGAACAGGTTCTGCTCGTCGGCCGTAAGCAGCTCATAGCTCCAGTCCAGCGCGGCCCTAAGGGTGCGATGGCGCGGTTCGACGATGCGCATTTGTGAGCTGAGAAAGCGAAATCGATCGCCAAGGTGGGTTGCGATCTGGTCAGGCGATAGAGCCTTGGCGCGCGCCGCGGTCAGCTCGATGGAGAGCGGAAGCCCGTCGAGCTCGCGGCAGATGCGGCCCACAGTCTCGAGATGGTCCGACGTCCGCCCGAGATCGCCTCCGATGGCGCTCGCGCGCTCGAGGAACAAGCGCACGGAGGCAGCATCGGCGATCTCCTCTGGCGACGCACTTTCAATTGGCGTGGATAGTGGATCTACCTCGAAGCGGGCTTCTCCCTCCACGCGCAACGGCACCCGGCTGGTGGCGAGCACCCGAAGATGCGGGCATTTGCGCATCATGGCCACTGTGATCTCGGCGCACGCGTCCACGAGGTGCTCGCAGTTGTCGAGAACGACCAAGAGCTCCGATCTGCCCGTCTTGTCGATCAGGTTGGCCAGTGGGTCATCGCCCCGTTCGGCGCCGACTGCTCTTGCAACGGCGTCCGGGACGAGCTGTGGATCCGTGAGCGGCGCGAGATCCACGAGCCAGACACCGTCTCCCCATGATCCGACCTGGCGCTGCGCAACCTCGATCGCGAGCCGCGTCTTGCCGGCCCCACCGATTCCGGTCAATGTGAGCAAGCGGTGATTGCGGAGGAGGCCGGCGATCTCCGCGGCCTCCTGCTCGCGCCCGATGAAGCTCGTCGACGGGGCGGGCAGATTGTGGCGGTCGAGGTCAGCGGGGACGAACGGCAGCTCGTGATTCAGGATGGCGCGCTCGAGCTCTCTCAGCTCCTCACTCGGCTCCAAGCCAAGCCCCTCCACCAGCCGATCTCTCGCTTGTCGATACGCGTCGAGAGCATCCGCCTGCCGATCGCACCTGTAGAGCGCGAGCACGAGGTGTCGTCTCAGGCGCTCACGGAGTGGCTCTTCTAGAACCAGTGTCTGAAGTTCAGAGACGATCGCGGTGTGCCGGCCGAGCTCGAGGTCGGCCTCCATTCGCTGTTCCAGGCAGACGAGGCGCAACTCCTCGAGCCGCCTCGCCTCGAGTAGGAGCGATGGCACGTCGTATGTGCCTGACAGGGCTGGCCCTCGCCAAAGGGACAGGGCAGCGTGAAGTCGCTCGGCAGCGGCGCCAGGTGCGCCGCGCCGCAGCGCATCTTCCCCTTGTCTGGCCAGTTCCTCGAACGCGATAGCGTCGATCGAATCAGCAGGTGTATCGAGCGCGTAACCGGCATGGCTCGCGAGAATCATGTCTGCACCCAGTGCCTTTCGAAGCCGGGAGACGTAGGACCGAACTGTCGTCTCGGCCGCTCCTGGGGGATTTCCGGCCCACAGCTCGTCGGCGAGCCGATCTGCGGTCACTGTGCGGCCGTGTTCGACTAGGAGCAGCGCAATCAGGGCGCGGGGCTTAGGTCCTCCCAGCTGAACCTGATCGCCGTCAGCGACTGCCTCGACATGCCCGAGAAGGCGAAACTCGGTGATCGGTTTCGTTGCGGCCACGCTGCTCCGTGCGATCGTAATTGGTAGCAGGGGTGGTAGCGACGCGCGCCGAGTTTCCATACCTGATCGGTTTTTCGGGCATATCGCTCACATCAGCCGTCTTTACATATGGCCAAAGCGCACGTCCGGAAGCACCCGGTCAAGGGGCTTTGGCAGCCACCAGGCCCATTTGCCCAGCAGTCGCAGAGCAACCGACACGAGCAGAAGGCGCACGCCGCCCCTACCGCCAGGAGGCAATAGTCGTGAATACCTGAGTCCGGCAAACTCCAGGCTTCATGACCGATCCCGGACAACACCTCGTCGAGGTCCACGACATGTTTCGCCGCGAGCTCACCGAGCTCCGGGAGCTGCTCACACGGGTGCGGGACGGCGCGACGAGTGCGGGAGATGCCAGGGCGGGCCTGAACGCGATGGCGATGCGGCAGAACGACTGGACGCTGGGTGCTGTGTGCTCCCGTTATTGCAGCGGCGTCACGAACCACCATCACCTGGAGGACGAGGGCATCTTCCCGCACCTCCGAAAGAGCGATGAGTCGCTCGGGCCCGTGCTCGACCGGCTCGGGGCAGAGCACCTCGAGATCCACGACGCGATCGAGGCTGTCGATACAGCGCTCGTCCGGCACATGAACGAGCCAACCGATTTCGAAGGCATCGAAGCCGCCGTCGAAGAGCTCAGCAACGCACTCCTGACGCACTTCTCGTATGAGGAGGAGCAGCTCGTCGAGCCGCTCTCCAAGCATGGCTTCTACGCCGGCCAGGTCTGAAAGCTTCAGGAGTCGATCGGATCCAGGTTCGCCTCGCCGTCGCGCACCACGAGGTTGCGTGCGAGTGGAATCTGATGCGAGGCGCTTTCCAGGATGTGCATCAGGTAGCCGGCGGTGTTGGGAAAGGCCACGAGGTCGCCCACGGCGACGCCAGCCGGAAAGCGGAACCTGCGCCAGCTGATCAGCTCGCGCTCGACGCAGTACGCGCCCACCAGATAGCCCTCGATCCCAGCGGTCGGTTTGCCGTGCGCGGGCGGGCGGAGCAGCAGCGGGTCGACCAGGAAGTCGTCAGAGGTCGAGCGCATCTGTGTGCGGTTCATGGCGAGGCCGATCAGCCAGGTCCCGTCGGCCCGCTGCTTCCTGAACTCGACGCGGGCGACGGTCATGCCGCAGCCGTCCAAAAGCGCGCGACCGGGCTCCATGCGCAGCTCGAGCTCGCGGGCCCGGAGCGCCTCGGCGACGGTCCCGGGTGCCAGCCTCGCGTCCAGGATCTGCCCGAGCCAGTCTCCCCTGATCGGTGCCTGGTGGTAAGGGTAGGTCTTGCCGAGCGCATGCCCGTCGAATGTGACCTCCGCCCGGTCGCCGCGCGCCGCGCGCTCGTGCTCGGCCCAGAAGCCTTCCCACTCCGCGGCGGACTCGAGGTAGCTCATGGGGATCCCGCCGCCCATGTCCAGGAAGGCGACCGCGTGGCCACGATCGCGAAGGAAGTCGGCGACGCCCAGCGACTCGCCGATGGCCGCTACCCGCTGCTCGGCGGAGTACCCGTCCAGGTGGAAGTGGACTCCGGTGACCGAGAGCTCGCCGGAGGACAACTCGTCCAGCGCGGCCAGCTCCCTGGCCGTCATCCCGAAGCGGGTCGGAGCGGCGCCCGAGTGCGGTGTCGGCGCCAAGCGAAGCGCGATGGGGGCCGGCTCGGGGAGGGGCGACGCGACTTCGCTCAGCAGCCGAAGCTCGTCGACGTTGTCGACCACCACTACGGATCCGCTCTTGGCGCAGAGCTCGAGCAGGGCCCTGGGCTTGATCGCCGCGGTCACAACGATGTCCTCGGCGGGCACACCACGCTCTAGGGCTTGCCGCAGCTCCTGCTCGCTCGCCACATCGACGCCTAGCCCGAGGCTCATCGCCTCGTCGACGAGCGCCAGCGCCTTGTTCGCTTTGCGGGCGAAGAAGATTCGTAGATCAAGGCCGCGCGCCGACGCCGCCTGGCTCAGCTCCGCGGCGTTCCGGCCCATCGGCGCCGGCTCGATCAGGTTCAATGGCGAGCCGTGCGCAGCCATCCAGTCGGCGATCCGCTCGGGCCGGGCGGCGAGGCCTTCGTGCCACGGCTCCAGGCGGGCGCGCAGTGGCACCGCGCCGGCGCACATCGAGCGGATCCCGCTCACGCGGTCACCGCTCGCGCGACCACGCGCCGCGCCCAGATCTCTGCGTGTGGGTGGAGAGCCCTATTCAGCGTGTCGTTACCGATGACCCAATCCTCCGTCGGCCTGCCGATGGCGGCGAGGCCCCTGCTCGGCCGGCCGCCGGCCCCGACGCAGGTTACGTCCGGCGCCAGCTCGATGCCCCGCCGCGCGGGCGGGATCCTCGCGTGTCCGTCTCGCACCAGCTGCGCCACGAGCGAGCCCTCCGTGGCGAGGGCCCCAGGCGGCGGAATGACCGCGTCCAGCACAAGGTCGGCCTCCCGCGCGGGGCCCGACGTCAGTCGCGAAAGGTCCACCTTTCCGTCTTCGATCAGGGCGAGCAGCTTCGCGGCGTTGACGGGCGGCGGGCCGAACGCGATTCGCTCCATCTCGGCGGCCAGATGCCGGAACCCCGGCCACTCGGCGTCGGCCAGCCCGTGAGCGCCCAGCCGTTCGACGATCGCCGGGTAGACGGAGCGCCATGCGTGGCCCAGAGCCCAGTCGGCCCCGGGCTCGCCGATCCCCAGCCCGACGGAGATGGACCTCTCCAAGTCGTCGGTGGGTGACGAATCCGAGGGCGTCGTGCGCCCCTGGGTGGCGTCTTCTATGCGCGCAGCGATGGCCTTCAGCTCCTCCTCGCAGCCACCGATGCTCAGCAGGCTCTTCGCAGCGACCTCGGCGACCACCTGCGTAGCCGCCGCGACAGAGCTGCGACGAGGCAACGACGCAAGTTCTGCGCGGCCTTCGGAGGCGATCTCGTCCAGGCTCGGCGACGAGATCGCCTTGGCCGGATCGGGCTTCGCGAGCATCGGGCGCCCGGTCCGCGACCAGGGGAGGATGCTCGCTACCTCATCCGCACCGCGCTCGTATCGCATCAGGCCGGCCCGACGCCCTTGGTGGAAGCTTCCGCCGCGTCCTTCGGTGAGTGCGAGGGCCGCGTCGATCATCGTCAGCGCGAAGCCGCGGACCGCGACCACGGAGCCGGGCGGGACTTCCGACTGTGAAAGGCTCCGCTCGACCGGGTAGATCGCGTAGCCGGCGTGCCCGGTCGCGATCAGGACCTCGTCGTACTCACGGTCTCCGCCTGCACTGACCTTCCACCCGCCGGCCGCTCGGGTTACCTCGGTTGCCCGCTCCGCCAGATGCACGATCTCGAGCCCCTCTGGCGCTCGGTCCACTACGCGGCGAAAGCCGTCAGCGAGGTAGCGGCCGACCAGCGCCCGGGGCGGATAGGCCTCGTCGCTCGCGCCTTGGATGCCCAAGCGCCATTCCGAGAATCCGGGGCGGGCCGGGTCATGTTCCCTCGCGGTCCACATGTCGACCAGGTCCGCGGAGAAGTTCATGCGCAGGTACTCGGGCTGCCCGGGGTCATACACAGGCCCGGCGCCCGGGGTGGGGTGGGGCTCGTAGACATGGACGCTGATGCGTCTTTCGAGTCCCTCGGAGCTGGCGGCCAGCCGTTCGAGCGCGTAGAGGCCCTTCGGCCCGCAACCCACGATTGCGACCCTCAGTCCCGCGGAAGGGCGGTTCAAGCGGCCCGGAGAGACTGAAGGTCGAGTCCTGCCAGGAGCTCCAGCTCGTCCGGCGACACCTTCAGCTCGCGCGCGACCCACGCGTCATCGTAGGCAGTACGCAGGTAGCCCTCGCCGCCGTCGGGGAAGATCATCGCGCAACTCGTTCCCGGTTCCAAGAGGGGGGCGATCGACTCCATCGCCATCGCGACTCCGCCCGAGGACGCCCCCGCGAAGATGCCCTCTCTGGCCAGCAGGCGCCTGCAGCCGATGACGCTCTCGAGGTCGGAGACCCTGATCAGCCGGTCGAACCAGGCGCCCTTGGAGAGTGCCGTCGTGACGCCGGCGCCCATGCCGGGAAGGCGCCGCGGCGCTCTCTCTCCGCCGAACAGGACGCTTCCCAGCGCGTCGACGGCGACCACCTCCGTATGGCGCCCGGCGTCGACGAGGAAGTCGCAGCATCCCCGCAGGGTCCCGGTGGTGCTCGTCGCGACGAAGAGAAGGTCGAGCTTGCCGTCCAGCGCGGCGTCGATCTCGGCCATCGTCTCGCGGTGCGCGGCCGGGTTGGACTCGTTCGCGTACTGGTTCGGCCACCATGCGCCGGGCGTCAGCTCGACGAGGCGCTTGACCAACGCGAGCCGTGCGGCGAGGAGGTCTCCCGTGCGAAGGTCGGGCTCCGAGACGACCCGGACGACCCCCCCGAGGTCTCGGATCTTCTCGATCTTGCCGGCATCCGTCCGGCTGTCGACGACGCAGACGAGCCCCAGGCCGTGCTGCCGGCACGCGCGTGCCAGGCCGATGCCGAGGTTGCCGGATGTCGACTCGATGATTGTCGAGCCACGGGCGATGCGACCTTCGGCGAGCGCGTCGTCGATCATCCGGGCCGCGGAGCGATCCTTCGAGCTTCCGCCCGGGTTCCGCATCTCGAGCTTCGCCCAGAGGTCTATGTCCGAGCGGTCGGAGAAGCGGGCAAGGGGCACCAGCGGGGTGTTGCCCACCTGGTCCCGCACCCTGCGCTGTCCTGTCCGATGCCGTTCCATGGAGCCGGACTCGGGTTCCCTGTCCGGACGTGGGTAAACGAGAATCCGGCAGCCCGTGCCTGCCTCGGCCGGGGCGGATAGCCGGCTAAGTGAGGAAGGCGCAGACCTCGCGAACGGTCCGCTCAGGCTCCTGGTCGAAGACGAAGTGCCCGGCGCCCTCGATGGCGACGAGCGTTGCTTCCGGGATCTCCCGCTCGAACCTGTGGGCTCCCGCGATCGGGGCAAACCCGTCTTCGGCTCCCCAGAGAAGGAGCGTCGGGACGCCCAGCGCGGCCAGCTTGCCGTCATAAGGCGCCAGCTTCCCGAAGTCCATCGAGCGGTAGAACTCCAGCGTCGCCTCGCGTCCACGGCCGTTGGCGAACGGGTGCCAGTAGGCGTCCACGTCCTCCTCGGTGAAGTCCGCGCCGTCGGCACGGATCAGGCCTGCGAACCCTTCGCGATCAATTGCGGCCATGACCTCCTCGCCCTGCGGCGAGCGGAGGATCTCCGCCATTCCGTGCCACTTGCCGTCGGAGAAGAACCCCGAGTCGGCGATGACCAGAGCTGAGACCAGTTCGGGGTTCTCGCACGCCCACGCGAGCCCGACGAACGCGCCCCAGTCGTGGACGACCAGCGCGACCCTCCCGAGGTCGAGCTCGGCGTGGAGCTCGCGAAGCGCCTCGAGGTTGCGCTCGAAGGTCGCGGGGCCAGGGTCGTCGGAATCGCCCAGGCAGTAGAGGTCGGGTGCGACGCAACGCCTGCCTTGGGCGGTCAGGGCATCCATGAGGGGAACCCACATCCGGGAGGACTCGGGAAAGCCGTGGATCAGAAGGACGGCGTCCCCGGACTCACCACCGTCCGGACGGGTGTCGCGATGGTGGGTCAGGAGGCCGGCTCCGCCTCGGCTACGCGGCGAGCCGCACGGCGAGTGTCTTCGGGGCGACCTGTCATGAGGGTGAAAACTAGATAGAGTTTTCGGTGTGCGGGAAGCACCGACGGAGGTTCGGAATGCCTCGTTGCAAAGCCAAGGCCAAGCGGGATCGCCCTTCCAGGGCCGGCGTCATGCCCTAGGTCATGCGCAGGGAGGAAGCCAACGAGATCGCGGCCGACCTCACCGGAGTGTCGCTCAGGGAGTCCATGGCCGACGCTCAGGCCCACGTTGAGCGCTACTCGGCGGCCTGCATCGAGATCCTGCCCTACTGCGAGTTGACGTACGTCGAGGGAAGCAACGAGGGGAAGGGCCTCGTCCACCTGCTCGGAACCGATTGCCTCTTCACCGTAAAGCTCTCGATCGCGCGGCCGGAGGCGGAATTGCACAGCGAGCCCAAGCTCAACTTGAGCACTGAAGCGAAACTCCTCGAAAGTGAGACTTGGGACGTAGAGTTGAAGTCGCGGTTCGTCGCTCTGGCAGAGAACGGGACGCCCGGCCTGGAGACCAGCTGGACGTTCTCCCGGTCCGGCGAAGCCTTGCTCCTCCTGACCGGAACGTTCAGCCCCGGCACCGGCTGGATCAGCGCTTCGGAGGGGTTTGCGCGGGCGATGGCGGAGCGCGTCGGGTTCATGCTCGAGCAGCCGGAGTTCGTCTAGGCAAGTCACGAAGCGGGCTAAGCTCCGCGGCGTCTCGGCGCCTTGGCGGAGTGGTTACGCAGCGGCCTGCAAAGCCGTTTACGCCGGTTCGATTCCGGCAGGCGCCTCTACTCGCGTGGTGCGCAGGCACGATGAAAACTGGCAGGATCAGGGTGGGAGAACTATGATCGGCCGGTTGTCCCGTTGGCCCTCAGGACTCGTTCCGCTTCTCCTGCTGATGCTCTTTGTCTCCGGGAGCGCCGACGCTGCAGTCCTTCAGCCGACTCGCTTCGATGATCCGGAACCCGGGCGGTGTCGGCCAAGCGACTGCTCGCTTCGCGAAGCTGCCATGCGTGCTAGCCGCGACGCCGGGGACACTTCGCCCGACACGATCAAACTGAGGTCAGGCACCTACAAGCTGGCGATCCCGCACGACCCCGGCGGCGGTGAAGAGGACGGCTCGATTCAGATCAGTGGCCCCGTGCGCGTCATCGGCAAGGGCCCGAAAGAGACGACCGTCGATGCGGCGGGGGTCGACACGGTTTTCGCGCTGGGCGCACAGAACGGAACTCGGGTCCTCAAGGGCATGACTATTCGCCGAGGCGTCGGGACGGATGGTGGCGGCATTCGCGCGAACGAGGCGGCGGTGACCCTGAGTCGTGTGGTGGTTCGCGACAACGCCGCCCAAAACGGCGCGGGGATCTTCTCTCGTTCCTATGACATGACGATCAAGAAGAGCACGATCGCCGCCAACACCGCTTCCGGATATGGCGGGGGCATCTTCACGCCGAGCGCTCTCGTGGCACCTCCTTATATGGAAGTCAAGGCTTCGACCATCTCCGGCAATTCGGCGAGCTTGGGTGGTGGCGTCGCCCTCGACGGGTTCAATCCGGGGGGTACGCCGCTCAAGCCCACCGTGATCGCGCTCAACTCGACGATTGCGGAGAACGAAGCAACCGTGAGCGGCGGCGGGGTTAGCGCGATTCAAGGTGCCGTCGCTCGGCTCGGCAATACGACGGTCACGGAAAATGGCGCCGACGCGGACAACAGCGGCGGCGGGTCCGGCGGCGGTCTGTGGCAGTCGACCAGTGCCGATGTCACCGTAACCGACCTTCTGCTTGCCGCGAACACGGTGGGGTCCACCGGCGCCGGGGCGGCGTGCTCGGGCAGCTACGTCGGCGGCGGCCTGATCCAGGGCTCCACGGCGAGCTGCACGATCGGAGGGACGTTCGTGGCCGATGCCGTCATCGGCTCCCTTGCCAAGAACGGCGGGCCGACGAAGACGGTCGCCCTTCTGGATGGCAGTCCCGCGATCAATATCGGGGCCTTCTCCTGCCCCCGGCGCGATCAGCGTGGAGAGTCGCGTCCGAGCGATGACAGCAAGTGCGACGCCGGCGCGTTCGAGCGCCGGCCGAGCGATCCCTGAGTCAAGGGAGCCATGCGAGATTCCATCGCTTCGATTCCGGCAGGCGCCTCTCGATGACGGCCCAGCGAGGGATATTCGTCGCGCCCTTCGATGAGCTCGCGGATCCGCGCCTCCTCATGGAGCTGGGATCGCGGGCAGAGAAGCTGGGATGGGACGGGCTCTTTCTCTGGGATCACATCCGCTATCGCGCGCCGACCCGCTCGGTGTTGGACGCATGGGTGGCGCTCAGCGCGATCGCCACGGCTACCGAGCGCATCCGGATCGGGCCGATGGTCACGCCGATCTCACGCCGCCGCCCTCACAAGCTCGCCCGCGAGACTGTCACGCTGGACCAATTGTCCGGCGGACGCCTGACCCTTGGCGTGGGCCTCGGCAGCGACCGCAGCGGCGAACTGGAGCCGTTCGGCGAAGAGGCGGACCCAAAGGCGCGTGCTCGCCTGCTCGACGACGGCCTCGAGAAGCTGGCGGGCTACTGGGCCGGGGAGTTTGAGCCCGTGCCGGTGCAGGAGCCGCGGATCCCGGTCTGGGTGGCGAGCCGCTGGCCGAACCGGCGTCCCCTGCGTCGAGCGGCCAGGTGGGACGGCCTGTTCCCGATCGAGCTGCCCGAGCCCGCCGCGCTGGAGGAGCTGGCGGCCGAGCTGGCCGACATGCGCGACGACCCGGCCCAGCCTTTCGACCTGGTGGTGGAGGTAGACCCCGGTGTCGACCCGGCGCCGTGGGAAGCCGCGGGCGCCACCTGGGTGCTCACTTCGTTCGACCAGTCGCCGCTCGAGCGCGACGTCCGCGCCGCAATCGAGGCGGGCCCCTGAGCCCCGTCTGCTTGCGGGCCACTCGCCCCTGGTGAAACGGCCTGCGCGCGACTCCATGAAGCACCCATGCTGAGCGGCACAGGCCCTTCCCCGGTGATACCGTTCGGCCATGGGAGGCAAGGGCGCAGTAGGCGGGCTGGCAGCGGCGCTTTTCTCCATTTTGCTTCTGGCCCCCGCCCAGGTAGGGGCGGCCGCTGAGGGAGTCAAGGTCGTCGACGTCAAGAAGGCAGACGGCGGCGACCGCGTGACCCTGCTGAAGACCGACGAGTTCAAGGTCACCGGGGAATGCGTTGTGAACGGCCCCGGCGACTTCGAGGCGGAGACCTATCTCGCCGCCCGGCGAAACAACCTCGCTTACTCGGCATATCTGCCAGAGACGGGCTTCGACAGTTACGACGTGGACTTCGACAAGGCAGACCCGAAGCTCAACATCACGGACTACGACGCCACGGGGGAAGATCCAGCGATCGAGGCCGCCGAGTACTACGAGTTCTACGCGGAGGGCAAGGGCGTCCCACCCCTGCGCGGACGCGTCGAGACGACCGTCCACGCGAGCGCGGATTGTGGGTTCTCCGGAATCTTCACGGGTATGCCGGGGAACGGGCCGCTCCACACGAGCAAGCGGGCCGAGGTCGGTTTGGGCGAAAGAGAGGAGATCTATTCGAACCGGGATTTCCGGGTGATCGGGTCGTGCGAGGACGAGGGCGGCGGCTCCTTCCGCGCCAACACCTTCCTCAAGGCAAGGCGGGGCGGCGGGATCTACTACCTGAGTGACTTCGACCAGGTCGACACGGACTTCGGCCCAGGCGACGGCGAGATAGACATCTCGCCAAATTCGAGCGACGCGTCCGGAACCGATCCTGAGTTTCGCGCTGAGAGCTTCAACAACGAGTTATTCGCCGTGGGCAAGGAGGGCAACGTCCTGCAGGCACGGCTCGGCGTGGGGGTACATGTCAACGGGGCGAGCTGCACATTCTCTGGGATCTTCACCGGCCCCGACAGCGATCGCGGATTTCGCGTCCGGAACGTGATGAAGGTCAAAAGGAACGATCGCAAGACCCTTTACGAGAACAAGGATTTCAAGGTGATCGGTTCGTGCGAGAACAACGGCGGGGGCGATTTCACGGCCGACACGACCCTGCGCGCCAAGCGGAGGCATCTTCTTGCCTACGCATACGACGGCGACCCGGGAATCGACGTCAACTTCAACCCTTCGGATGGCCCGCTCGACATCATGAGTGACGACGGCACCGGAACCGCCCCAGATTTCACCTCAGAGGATCAGTACTCGGACTTCTACGGGGAGGGCAAGCGCGGCAAGGTCCTCAACGGCCGTATTGGAAGCGGCGTCCACGTGCAGGGCGCAGACTGCATCTTCGTCGGGATCTTCGCGGGTTGACGGCGACGCGGATGAGGACCGTCGGGCTAACGATCGCGGCTCTCGCGATCACTGCCATGGCCGCGCTGGTACCCGGGTCCGGTCAGGCCGCTCCCGTTGCCTATGGACCAGGCGACATCATCGTCGCGGACTCGCTCAACAAGGCCGTCAAAGCCGTCGACCCGGGTTCCGGCGCGACGATCCCGGTCTCGAGCGGCGGCCTGTTCGAGCTTCCCCTGGACGTGACTTTCGCCGCTGACGGCGACATCCTCGCGGTCGACCGTGACGCCTTCGGGGGAGACGGGGGAGTCATCCGTATCGACAGCGTGACCGCCTCGCAAACGACGCTTTCGAGCAACGCTGTGTCGGCGGCAGCCGGAGGGAAGGAGCTCTTCTCGGATCCGGCCGGGCTCGATCGCAAGGGGAACGCGCTCTACATCGTCGATTTCGACAAGCCCGACAGGGTGATCAAGGTCGACATCGACACGGGGCGGCAGTCGTCCGTCAGCAAGGGAGGAGATTTGAACGATCCGTTCAGCATCGAGGCTGCGAACGTTGCGAAGCCACTTGTCGCCGACCCCGGGGCTTACAGCTTCAAGGGTGGCGTGATGGAGATCAATCCCAAGACGGGCAAGCAAACCAAGATCAGCAGCAAGGGGGACTTCAACAACCCGGGGACCATCGAGCTGAGAAGCAAGGGCGCCGCACTCGTCGGCGATCCCGGCGCATTCGATTTCAAGGGGGCGCTCTTCGAGGTCGATCTGAAGACCGGCAAGCAGAAGGCGCTCGCCAAGGGCGGGGATCTCAGGGGCTTGTCGGGCACGGCCCTTCTGGACAAGAACACCGCGTACGTCTCCAACTGCTGTTTTCCTGACTTGGGCGGCTCGATCCTTCGCGTCAACCTCAAGACCGGAAAGCAAACGGACCTGGGTGCGACGGGTCTCTTCAATCCGCTGGGCATCGGCATCGCCCCCTGACCTTCGGGGGCCGTGAGTCAGGCGACGCCGGTCGCCTGGAGCAGGCCGCCGATCGCCCCGCACCCGAGGACTACGTAGAGGATGGAAGCCCTCGAGTGCCAGCGCATGAGGACCGCAAAGGCACCCAGCGCGAGGATCGCGGTCGGTACGTCGACGACGCTGGTGTCGACGATGTCGATCGTGACGGCGGCGATGAGGCCGGTCACGCCCGCGGCGACGCCGAACAGAAAAGGCTGGATCCGCTGGTTCTCCGTGATCGCGACGAGACCCCGGTGGAAGAAGATGGGCAGCACGAACGCCGGCAGGAAGATGCCGATGGTGATGACGATGGCTCCGGTCATCCCGCCCGCGATGTAGCCCGCGAAGGTGGAAAAGATCACGAGGGGGCCAGGAAGGGCGCCGCCAATGGCTAGCCCGTCCACGAACTGGCTCTCGGTCAGCCAGCCCTGGCCGCCGACGACGGCGTCGTGGAGGAACGGGATCACGGTGAAGGCGCCGCCGAAGGTGACCAGACCCGCCTTCAGGCCCTCCCAGAAGATCTCGGAGGTGAGCGACAGGGAAATCGTGCCGAGGGCAAAGCCGGCCAGGAGGGGCGCGAGTGAGAAGGAATTCACGCGGCGAGTCAGCCGTGCCCCGTTCCTCCACAGCTCGTAGGCCAGGCCGGAGCCCAGCAGGACCAGCGCGAACCCGACTCCGGCGAACACGGTGAGCGCGAACGACGCCACGGCGATGAGGACGAGGGGAACGTCTGTCAGGAACGTCCGGCTGAGGCGGATCACCGCGCGCGCGACGATCGCGCCGACCGCCGCGGTGAGCCCATAGAAGATCTCGTCGAGATTGTCCTCGAGGTCGGCCTCCACGTAGAGGACCGAGAAGGCCAGCATGAGCAGAAACCCCGGCAGGACGAATCCGAGCCCGGCCAGGAACGCGCCCAGCTTGCCGCTTCGGATCCGCCCGAAGTAGATGCAGAGCTCGCTGGCCTCGGGCCCGGGCAATATCTGGTAGACGGCGAGGGTCTTCGTGAAGGTCCGCTCGGAGACCCAGCGCTCCTCGTCCACGCACTCCTGCTTGATCATCGCTATCTGCGCGGCGGGTCCGCCCCAGGCGAGGCAGCCGAACCTCAGGAAGCGGACGAAGATCGACCAGAGGGTGTCCGGGCGGCTCGGCTGGTCGGGTGCGGGGGGGAACGTCGCGTTCACGGCCCGGGAGCGTAGTCTCGGAGGCCCCGACCGCGACCACAGGAGGCATCCCCTTGATCAGCAAAGTCGACTTCGTCGGCGTCCCGACCCAGGACCCCGACCGCGCAAAGGCGTTCTACGTGGACACCCTCGGCCTGCGCCCCGACCCGAACGCCAACTACGACTTCTGGGCAGGCGACACATGCTTCGGGATCTGGGAGCCCGAGAAGTTCGGCATGCCGTTCGAGCCGCAGCGGAACGCGCATCCGGCCTTCCATGTCGACGACGTCGCCGCGGTGCGAGCCGACCTCGAGGCCAAGGGCATCGAGTTCATGGGCGACACGTTCGACACCGGGGTGTGCCACATGGCGCTTCTCCGCGATCCGGACGGGAACGACCTGATGCTCCACCACCGTTACGCGCCCTACGAGGGCTAGCAGAGAACGCCGCGACGCTAGGCGACGGCTGCTTCGCGGCGCCTGCGGAAGCGGCCGCGCAGGCCGTTCGCGCGCTTGCGATCCTTGAGGATCCGCTGTGCCGCGTTGTGGCCCGAGGCGGCCATGACGCCTCCGCCGGGGTGCGTCCCTGCGCCGCAGAGGTAGAGGCCGTCGAGCGGCGTCGCGTACTGGGCCAGCATGGGGGAGGGGCGCATGAAGGCCATCTGCGCCAGGTCCTGCTCGCCCTGGAAGATCGAGCCGCCCTGCAGGCCGAAGATGTCTTCGAGGTCCGGCGGAGCCAGCACCTCGCGCTCGAGGATGGCCCCCGTGAGGTTGGGGGCGAACTGCGCCATGTTCTCGACGCAGGTGTCGCCGTAGCGCTCACGCGCGCCGTCGGGCCACTCTTCGTGGGTGGTCGGGCCGTACTGCGTGAACATCGTCGCGATCCAGCGATCGTCGTCGGTCAGCGACGGGTCGATCGAGCTGGGCACCTCGAGCTCCGTGTACGGGTTGGCCGACGGCTCACCCCGCACGGCGTCCTGCCATGCGCGCTCGAGGTAGTCCAGCGAGGGGCAGTAGTTCACGCCGGCGGTCAGCAGGTGGCGGGAGTCCTCTTCGGTGAGGCCCTCGTAGACCGGCGGTTCCGAGAGCACCATGTTCACCTTCACCGATGCGCCGCGGGTGCGGTAGGCCTTCATGTCCTCCGCTACCTCGTCGGGGAAGTTCTCGGCACCTGCAAGGTCGATGATCGTGGTTTTCGGATGGGCCCCAGAGGCGACGATCGGCGCGGAATGTGCGGTCCCGTCGGCGAGCGTCACACCGGTGACCCTGCCGCCCGCGGAGTCGATCGAGGCGACCTCGGCGTCGGTCTGGATCGTCGCGCCGTAGGAACGCGCGCTGGCGGCGATCGCCTCGGATATCGCGCCCATCCCGCCGATGACCTGTCCCCAGGAGCCGACGTTGCCGTCAAGCTCGCCCAGGGCGTGGTGGAGGAGGTTGTAAGCGGTGCCGGGCGTGTAGGGGCCCGCCCACACGCCGACCACGCCGGTCGAGGCGATCGAGCCCTTGAGGTAGTCGTTCTCGAAGAAGCCGTCGAGCATGTCGCCGACGGACATCGTGAAGATGCGAACCAGCTTCTGGACGTCGCGCTGGGACATCCCCGCGATCCGGCCGGCCTCCTTGAGGATCCCGGCGATGTCGACGGGGGCCTTGGACCCGAGGGCCGGGGGCTGGCGGACCATCATCGGCCGCACGAAGTCGGCTGCCATGAAGAGGAGGTCTTCGAACTCCTCGTAGCGCTCGGCGTCGCGCCGGGAGAACTTCGCGATGGACTCGCAGGTCTTGGTCACGTCGTCGTGGAAGACGATCGGCCCCTCGGGCGTCATCGCCGCGTAGGCGGGGTCGAGCGGGTGGGCCCGGTAGCCGTGGCGCTTCAGGTCGAGGTCCGCGACGACCTTCGGCTGCAGCATCGAGACGACATAGGAGGCGCGAGAGACGCGAGCGCCGGGCCACACCTCCTCGGTCACGCACGCGCCTCCGAGGATGGGGCGACGCTCGAGGATGAGGGTGCGGAGCCCGGCCTTTGCCAGGTACGCGCCGGTGGTGAGGCCGTTGTGCCCGCCACCGACCACGATTGCATCCCAGGTGCCCATCTGGACAAGACCGTAGCACATTCGTTGGATTGACTACAAAGTCAACTGCCGATAGGATGAGCGCCGTGACGCGCCTACAAGAACTGGCCAAGGAGCACCTGATGCTCCATTTCTCCGATATGACGGTCGCGCCCGAGGACATCCCGGTGATCGTCCGCGGCGAGGGGTCGCACGTCTACGACGACGACGGAAACCGCTACATCGACGGCCTCTCGGGCCTTTACTGCCTCAACCTCGGCCACTCCCACGGCGAGGAGCTTGGCGCCCGGGCGGCGGCCCAGATGTCGACCCTGCCGTACACGTCGAACTGGACGGTCGCGCATCCGCCGGCGATCGAGCTCGCGACGAAGCTCGCCGAGTTGGCCCCTGACGGCTTCGAGCGCGCCTTCTTCACATCCGGCGGGGCGGAGGCGGTCGAGTCCGCCTACAAGATGGCCGTGCAGTTCCACCAGGCCAACGGCGAGCCTTCGCGGCGCAAGGCGATCGCTCGCCGTGACGCCTACCACGGGGTCTCGCTGGGCGCCCTCTCCTTCACCGGAATCCCCGTATGCCGCACGGCCTTCGAGCCGCTCCCCGTGCCGACGTCCCACGTCTCCTCGACTAACGCCTACCGGCATCCAGCCGGGGGCGACGAGGCGGGTTTCACCCGCGCTCTCCTGGCCGAGATAGAGGAGACGATCGAGTTCGAGCGGCCGGAGACGATCGCGATGATCATCATGGAGCCGGTCCAGAATGCCGGCGGCTCCATCGTGCCTCCGGCCGGCTACTGGGACGGGCTCCGCGAGATCTGCGACCGCTACGGCATCCTGCTCGTCTCGGACGAGGTCATCTGCGCGTTCGGCCGGCTCGGCACGTGGTTCGGCGCTCAGCGCCTGGGATACACACCTGACCTCATCACCTTCGCGAAGGGCCTCACGGGAGCCCACGCGGCCATGGGGGGCGTGATGATCTCCGACAAGGTCGCCGACGTCTTCCTCGACGGCAAGGCTGACTACCTCCACGGAATCACCTTCGGCGGCCATCCCGTCGGCTCGGCCATCGCCCTCGGAGCGATCGAGATCTACGAGCGCGAGGGAATCCTCCAGAAGGTCCTCGACAACGAGCCGAAGGCGCGCGAGCTCCTCGACGGCCTCTCGGACATCCCCATCGTCGGCGACGTGCGCGGCATGGGCCACTTCTTCGCGATCGAGGTAGTCAAGGACCAGGCAACCAGGGAGCCCCTGACCGAGGCCGAAGCCAACTGGCTCCTCAAGCGCGTCTTGTCGGATCGCCTGTTCGAGCGCGGCATGATCTGCCGGCTTGACGACCGCGCCGAGCCGATCGTCCAGATCGCGCCGCCCCTGGTCGGAGACGTCGCGCTGTTCGAGGAGATCACCGAGATCCTCCGCGACGGGCTGACTCACGCCGCCGAGCAGCTGCAGGCCGGGATGCCGGCCGAGCTCGCCGCCTAGCGCCGCGCCAGGGCGTCCGCGGCGATGACGCCGCCAGGGCCCGCGATCAGCGGGTTCACCTCGATCAGGCTCAGCCCTTCTTCGAGCAGGAGCTCACCGATGCGGGACGCCGCGATGGCGATCGCGGCGACGTCGACATCGGAGGTTCCACGGCCGCCGCGAAGGAGCGCGGCGCCACGAAGGCCGCCGATCGCGCGCTCCACCCGACCCGGGCTTGCCGGCAGCGGGACGACGGCGACATCGTCCAGCGCCTCGGTCCAGATCCCGCCGAGGCCGATCACGAGGGCGGGGACGACGGCGTCGGTCCTGGCGGCAACGATCAGCTCGACCCCGCCCGCCGGGGCCATCTCCTCCACCAGGAGCTCCGCGCCCAGCGCCTCCGGGAGGGCGAGCATCCTTGCTGCCTCGCGCTCGAGCTCGGCTTCGGCCTCGATCCCGAGCGCGAGCGCGCCGATGTCGGACTTGTGCTGGATCGCGGGCCCTGAGAGCTTCAGGGCAAGGGGCCATCCGAGGCCCTTCGCCGCCCGCAGGCACTCCTCCGCGGTACCGGCACGGCGTCCAAGAGGCACCGGGACGCCCGCTGCCTGGAGAATGCTCTTCGCGCCGCCCTCGCTCAGCCACTCGCCCGGGCCCCCTGGTCCCTGGGCGGACACGCCGGCGATCTCGCGCAGGCGGGAGGCGCTCACGGCCGGCCGGCGCAGCTCACGGGCGCACAGGATTGCGGTCGAGACGCCCCCGACCGATGCGATGCCGTGGGCGGCGAGCTCCTGGGCGATCTCGCCGTCCGTCAACTCGGGCAGGGTGGAGGCCATCAGCGGCGCGGCGTCAGCACGGTCGAGCCCGGCCGCGATGCCGGCGCGATGGGCGGACCACGAAGTGTCGGAGTCGACCGGGAGGTTCTGGGGCGTGTCGTGGATCACCAGCACCTGATCGATCCCGGGGTCCGAGCCGGCGACCTCCACGATCTCCGCCAGCAGCGCGGTCTGAGCCCAGATGAGCGGTGTGTAGTCGAGCGGGTTCGCGACCGTTGCGGCGTCAGGCAGGAGCTCGCGAAGCCTCGCTTTGGTGCCGTCGGCCAGTGGCGGCAGGTCTACTCCGATGCGTTCGGCCTCGTCCGCCGCGATGCCGGAGTCGCCGCCCGAGCAGGTGACGACCGCGAGCCCGCCGGTGCCCCGGGGGCGGGCGCGCGGCTCGGCCAGGACGCGCGCAAGCTCGAGCAGCTCGTGCGGGTTTCGCGCCCACGAGGCGCCGGCCTCTTCGATCAGCGCCCTGAAGATGCGCTCGTCGCCCGCCAGGGCGCCGGTGTGGGCCGCGGCCGCCGCGGCGCCTGCCTCCGAGGAGCCGGACTTGAGGATCGCGACCCTGATGTTGCGCTCGGCGCAGCATGCGAGCGCCTCGGCGAGTTTGGCGCCGTCCCCGTCCGATTCGAGGAACATCGCGACGGACCCGACGCCATCGCGGTCGCAGAGCGCGAGCAACCAGTCGGCGGGGTCGCAGACCGCGCCGTTGCCGGTCGAGATCACCGTGTGGAAGTTGATGCCGCGGCTCGAGTTGAGGGCGTTCACCGCGACGTTCCCGCTCTGCGAGATCATCGCGACCGGCCCAGGAGGCAGCGGCTCCACCGCGTCTCCCCAGATCGCGGTGTTGTGGGCGAACGAGATGATCCCATTGCCGTTCGGCCCGCAGACGGGGAACGAGCGGCCGAGGGCCGTCTCGCGGAGCCGCCGCTCCAGGTCGCGGCCCCCCTCGATCTCCCCAAACCCCGCGGAGATGACGATCGCGCCGCCGCAACCCGCCTCGGCAGCCGACTCGACAGTCGAAGGCACGTTCGGGGCCGGCACCGCGACCGCGACGGCGTCGACGGGCTCGGGAAGCTCCGCCAGCGACGGGAAGCACTGGATCCCGCGGATCCGGTCGCGACGGGGGTTGACGCCCCAGACCGGCCCGTCGAACCCCATGCGCTCGAGGTTCCGCAGGATGATGTCCCCGTAAGCGCTCGGCCGGTCCGTGGCGCCGACGACCGCGATCGAGCGGGGCTCGAGCAGTCGGTCGAGCTCCATGGTCCTCAGCTCCTCAGTGGAGCATCCGCTCGACGCCGCGGCGCTCGAGTCCGCGGGTCACGATCAGGCGCTGGATCTCCGAGGTGCCTTCCCAGATCCGGTCGACGCGGAGCTCGCGAAGGAAGCGCTCCGCGACGTTCGAGCGGAGATAGCCGCGGCCGCCGAAGGCCTGCACGCAGCGGTCCGCGCAGATCCACGCGCGCTCGGAGGCGAACAGCTTCGCCATCGACGCCTTGTTGTGGACGAGCTTGAGGTCCGCGCCCCGGTCCGAGAGCAGGGCGACCTGGAAGGTCAGGAGCCTCGCGGCGGCGGTGTCGGCGGCGGAGTCGGCCAGCGGAAACGAAACACCCTGGTAGTCCAGGATCCGGCTTCCGCCTTGCTCGCGGCCGCCGGCCCAGGCGACCGTCTCGTCCAGGAGCCGCCACATCGCGCCGACGCAGCGCGCGGCGATCCCCAGGCGCTCCTCCATGAACCAGGCGCGTTGGAGGTCCTCGCCCTCGCCGACCTCGCCGATGACGGAATCGGCGGCCAGCTCGACATCCTTGAAGACAAATGTGGGATGTCCGTCCGGGTAGGAGTGGGTGAACGCCGGGTCGTCGATCATCTCGACTCCGGCTGCGTCGGCGTCGACCGCAAACAGGGTGGGGAGCCTGTGGTCGCCGTCGATGACGTTGGCCATCACGACGAGGACCGCCGCCACATCGCCGGTGGTCACGAACCACTTCTCGCCGTTCAGGCGGAACCCGTCGGCGGTGCGGTCCGCGGTCGCGGCGATCCTGCTGGGGTCCGAGCCGGCGTCCCGCTCGGTCACCGCGTACGCGTCGCGGATCTCGCCGCGGAGGGCGGGGAGGAGGTAGCGCTCGACCTGGGCGTCGGAAGCGTGGTGCCAGACGTTGTAGGCATTCGGGATGTGCCAGTGGATCGCGTTCGTCGAGCGGCCGAACTGCTCCTCGACCAGCGCCCACTCGAGCGTCGACCAACCCTGGCCCCCGTGCTCGGGCTTATGCAGGCCTCCCACGAGGCCCGCGGCGACAGCCTCGGCTTTCACTTCGTCGATCACGTCCTGGGGCAGACGCCCGAGCCGGCGCTCCGCCTCTTCCTCGAGCGGAATCAGCACCTCCTCGACGAAGCGGCGCGAGCGCGACTGGATGTCACGCGCCCTTTCCGAGAGCTCGAACGGGGTTTCCTCGACTGTGTCAACGACTGTGCTTGCGTTCATCGAGCCGACACTCTAACATGAGTTTGCGCAATTGACTACAAGATCAACAAATGGCGCCCTTCCCCTTGATCCCGGCGATGTAGAGCGGACCCTTCGGCCTGTCGAGCGTGCCTCAATGCTTCCGCCGGCGGCCTTCGCTGACCCGGCCGTCCTCGACTGGGAGATCGAGAATCTCTATGGAGGATGGGTGTGCCTCGGGCACGGCTCGCTCGTGAATGAGCCCGGCAGCTACCTGATGCGGGAGATCGGCGAGACCAGCGTGTTCGCGCTCGCCGACGAAGGCGGGACGCCGCGGGTCTTCTTGAACACGTGCCGCCATCGCGGCTCGCGCCTGGTCTCCGAATCCGAGGGCAGCGTCCGGCGGCGGATCCAGTGCCCGTACCACGCGTGGTCCTACGGCCTCGACGGTGGCCTCGCCGCTGCGCCTCACATGGACGAGGTCGAGGACTTCGACCGTTCCTGCTTCGGGCTCATCGAAGTCCGCAGCGCGGTGGTCGCCGGCCTGCTGCTTGCGGACCTGAGCGGCGAGGCGCCCGACCCTGTCGCCCACGTCGGCGACCTGGCCAAGCGCCTGGCGCAGTGGAGGCTGCCGGCGCTGGCGCGCGCGGGCTCGCGCACCTACGAGGTGAACGCGAACTGGAAGGCGATCGGTGAGAACTACAACGAATGCCTCCACTGCCCCGGTGTGCATCCCGAGCTGAACGCTCTCTCCGACTACCGCTCCGGCAATTCCCAGTTCGGCCCGGGCGCCTGGTGCGGAGGGTCGATGGCCTTGAACGAAGGTGCGGAGACGATGGGCCGCAACGGCCACGCGGAGCGTCCGCCGATCACCGGGCTCGATCCCGCGGAGCACTCGTCCGTCTACTACTACGCCCTCTTCCCGAACGCCCTGATCTCGCTCCATCCCGACTACGTGATGCTCCACACTCTGTGGCCCCGCCAGGTCGACAGGACGGATGTGATCTGCGAGTGGTACTTCGAGCCGGACACGATCGCCGCCGAAGGGTTCGACCCCTCCGACGCCGTCGATTTCTGGGACCAGGTCAACCGCGAGGACTGGGGCGTCTGCGAGTTGACGCAGAAGGGAGTGAGGGCTCGGGGCTACACCGCGGGGCGCTACTCGTCGCACGAGGGCGACGTGCACGCCTTTGACGCGATGGTTGCCGAGCGGTATATGGAGGCGCTCGATTAAGCGAGAGGTGAGAAGGTGAGCGCCGTGGCGACCGAAACCGCAGAGCGGATCCTCGACGCGGCTTGCGAGATCATCGCCGAGGAAGGGATCGACGAGGTCAGGATCGCTCGCGTAGCCACCCGCGCCCGCGCCTCGAGCGGCCTGGTCCACCATTACTTCTCCACTCGCGAAGAGCTTCTGGAGCAGGCGCTCGTGCATTCGTTCGAGCGTGCCGGAGACGATCGCTTCGGCGACGAGTCGACCCAGCCTCCGGGCTCCTCCCTGGAGACCTTCGGGCTCGCGATCCGCGAGTGCCTGCCGTTCCCGGGCGAGGCGGAGCGCGAGTGGGTCCTCTGGGTCGAGCTGTGGCTTCGCGCCGTCCGCGAGCCCGCGCTCCGCGAGGTCGCGGCCAAGCTTTATGACCGCTATCGCCGCTGGCTCGCGGCCATGATCCGGGCGGGGGCCGAGAGCGGCGAGTTCAAGCTCCAGCGCGACGCCGGCGAGATCGCCGACATCGCGATGGCGCTCCTCGACGGCGCCGGGATCCGGGCCATGGTCGCCGATCCCGCGATGGACGTCGAGGCGGCTCGCGCGCTCGTCGCGCGCACGCTGGCGCCACTCGTCGGGGTGGAGCCGGAGGCCCTCGCATGACCGGCCCCAAAGCATTAACGGGGTCTGACCCCGCTCACAAATCGCTTGCGGCGCTCGAGGCATCGGAGTAGCGTGAGCCGCCGAGTGGGCATCGTCGATCTCGGCGCACCTTTCACCAGGCGGCAGGCGTTGCAGGCGGCAGCGGTCGGGGCTATGGGCGCGTACGGCCTGTCGGGGTGCACCGTGTCCAGGGAGCTCGACGTTCCCGAGGGCGGCGTCTCGGTGAAGCCCGGGATCGACGGAGACCTGCTGATCTTCAACTGGGCCCAGTACATGGATCCGGCGCTGAAGAAGACCTTCTCGGAGCGCTACGACGTCGAGGTCAACGAGGTCAACTTCGACAACCTCGAGGCGATGGTGACCAAGCTGCGCGCGGGGGGCCGGTACGACCTGATCTGGCCCACGCCCGAGTACGCGTACCGCCTGAACAAGGAAGGCCTCCTGGCCCACTTCGACCGCTCGGACCTGAAGAACGCCGACGGCATCTCATCGTTCTACGACTCCGGCTGGTGGGACCCGAACTCGGAGCTCTCGGTGCCCTACGCGTACTACACGACCGGAATCTGCTGGCGCGAGGACGAGGTGTCCGGCATGACGGGCTCGTGGAACGACCTCACCAACCCGGACGGCGAGGGACGCATGTTCATCCTCGACGACTACCAGGAGGCGATCGGCGAAGCGAACCTGATCAACGGCTGGGAGCTCAACACGCCCGACCCGAACGAGCTCGAGATCTCCAAGGAGACTCTGCTCGAGCAAAAGGAGTTCGCCCGCGGAATCTCGACGAACTCGACGCAGAACCTGGTCAACGGCACCGCGGCGATCCATCAGGCATGGAACGGCGACATCGTGAACGTCAGGAACCAGGTGGACAACCCGGAGGTCTTCAGGTACCAGACCTGCAAGGAGGGGGTGCCGGTCGGAACCGACCTGATGTGCATCCCGGTCACCTCGCGCAGCCCGGGCACCGCGATGCTCTTCATCGACTGGATGCTCGACCCGGAGAACTCGGCGCAGAACGTGATGTGGAACGGCTACCCACAGCCGTACGAAGGCGCTCGTGAGGCGTTCGCGTCGCTCGTCGAGGAGGAGCCGTCCATCGACGTGGACCTGAACCAGCTCGGAGAGGGTGGCCTCGAGTATCGCCTCGACAGCCCCGAGGACAGGGCGCTCTGGACCCAGATCTGGACCGAGGTGAAGGCAACTTGACAGCGCGGGCGCAGAGCTTCTGGGCGCGCTTTCTCGTGCCCGGCGGACTCTGGCTCTTCCTGCTGTTCGCGATCCCGCTCGCGCTCGTGCTCGCACTCTCGTTCGGCTACACGGACGACCTCGGGCGGGCCGTCTACGCGTTCGAGCTCGACAACTACGCGGACGCGTTCGACCCGCTCTACCTTCCGGTTCTCCTGCGCTCGGTCGGCTTCGCGCTGGCAACGGTCGTGCTTTGCCTTGCCATCGGCTACCCGGTCGCCTATTACATCGCCAGGTACGGAGGCTCCAAGAAGCACATCCTGATCGCGCTCCTGGTCATCCCCTTCTTCGTCAACTACCTCGTGCGCACGTACGCCTGGGTGGCGCTTCTGGCGGACGAGGGGCTCGTGAACTCGGCGCTCGGCTCCCTGAACATCTCAGAGACCGGGCTGCAGCTGATCAACACGCCTTACGCGGTCATCGGCGGCCTGGTCTACGGCTACCTCGTGTTCATGATCCTTCCTATCTATGCCTCCCTGGAGAGGATGGACCCCGCGCTGATCGAGGCGGGCAAGGACCTGTTCGGTCGCCCGTTCCAGACCTTCATCCACGTGACCCTCCCGCAGACCAAGCAGGGGATCCTCGCGGGCTGCGTCCTCGTGTTCCTGCCGGCGGTCGGCGACTTCGTCTCGGCTCAGCTCCTCGGCGGGCCGGATACCTACATGGTCGGAAACCTGATCCAGGACCAGTTCTTTACCGCGAACAACTGGCCGTTCGGCTCCGCCCTGACCGTCGTGATGATGATCTTCCTCTCGTTCTGGATGGTGGGCTATCTGCGCTCCGCCGCCCGCGAAGCACGCGACCCGGTTGCCGCCTGAGTCATGGCCTTCGACCGCCCGAGATTCCTGCGCGTCTACTCGTACCTCGTCTACGCGTTCCTGTTCATCCCGATCATCGTGGTCGTCCTGTTTTCGTTCAACTCCGAGAAGTCGCTTCAGGTCTTCGACGGCTTCTCGCTTCGCTGGTACGAGGAGTTCTTCCGCGACGACACGCTCCGCGAGTCGCTGTTCGTCTCACTCGAAATCGCCCTGATCACGATGGTGGTGGCGACGCTTCTGGGGACCGCGCTCGCGATCGGGCTCGTTCGCGCGCGAACCCGGTGGAGCCCCGCCGCCAACGTCCTCATGCTGATCCCGCTGGTGACCCCGGAGATCGTCGCCGGCATCTCGGCGCTCATCATCTTCTCCCAGCTCGGGATCCAGCTCTCGTTCTGGACCATCGTCATCGCGCACATCACTTTCTCCATCTCGTACGTGACGATCGTCGTGCGCGGGCGCCTGACCTCGATGGGCGACGAGGTCGAGCAGGCCGCGATGGACCTCGGCGCCACGAGGTTCGGCGCCGTCCGGCTCGTGCTCTTTCCGGGCCTATGGCCCGCGATCGTCGCCGCCGGGCTCCTGGTCTTCGCGCTCTCGTTCGACGACTTCGTGATCTCGTTCTTCACGACCGGCGAGGACGTCCAGCCGCTGCCGGTCCGGATCTGGTCGGCGATCCGCTTCGGCGTGTCCCCGACCATCAACGCAATCGGGACGCTGATGATGGTCGTCTCGATCACCGCGGTAATCGCGGCAGTACTGATCCCGCGGTTCTTCGGCCGCAAGGAAAGCGGCATCAAGGTCCTCACGGGCCAGGAAGGAGGCTGAGACATGGCCGATGCAATCACGCTCGAGGGGGTGTCCAAGAGGTTCGGCGAGTTCACGGCCGTCGACGACGTCGACCTCTCGATTCCCAGCGGCGAGTTCTTCAGCCTGCTCGGGCCCTCGGGGTGCGGAAAGACGACGACGCTACGCATGCTCGCCGGCTTCGACGTGCCGACCGAGGGCCGCATCCTGCTCGAGGGCGAGCCCGTCGAGAAGGTGCCGCCCTACGAGCGCAACGTGAACATGGTCTTTCAGAGCTACGCGCTGTTCGGGCACCTCGACGTCGCCGGCAACGTCGCCTTCGGCCTCAAGCGAAAGAAGCGCCCGAAGGACGAGATCAGGGAGCGGGTCGCGGACGCCCTCCAATTGGTCGGGCTCGCGGACCGGGCCCAGGATCGGCCGAACAAGCTCTCCGGAGGCCAGCGCCAGCGCGTCGCCTTGGCCCGGGCGCTGGTCAACCGCCCCTCGGTCCTGCTCCTCGACGAGCCGCTGGGAGCGCTCGACCTGAAGCTCAGGCGCCAGATGCAGATCGAGCTCAAGCAGATCCAGCGCGAGGTCGGGATCACGTTCGTCTACGTGACCCATGACCAGGAGGAGGCGCTTTCGATGTCGGACCGCATCGCTGTGATGTCGGGAGGGCGAATCGTCCAGTGCGGCGTCCCGGAGGACATCTACGAGCACCCGACCGGCGAGTTCGTCGCCGGCTTCATCGGCATCTCGAACCTGATCGAGGGTGAGGTGACGGGCGACGGCGACGTCCGGATAGCCACCGGCCAAACGCTTGCGGCTCCGGTCCCCGCAGGTTGCGGCGCCGGCGACACGGTCCAGGTCTCCGTGAGGCCGGAGAAGATTGCGATCGACGACGAGATCGAGGACGGGATGGTGAGCCTGGAGGGGACGATCGAGGGCCGCGTCTACCTCGGCGTGTCAACGCAGATCACGGTGAGAGTGGGCGACCACGCTCGCCTGGTCGCGCTCGAACAGGCGACCTACCGCGCTTCGGCGGACGACCGCTGGGAGCCCGGCATGGACATCAGGCTCGGCTGGCACGCCGAGAACTCGATCGTCCTGCGCTGAGGCTTCAGGGCCCGAGCGTCCACCGGTTCCAGAAGGGCGGTGCCCCTTGTGGTTCCGTCAGCTCGCGCGGGACATTATCGCGCGTGCCAGGTGCCCCGCGCCCTCTGGGAACTGGTCGAAGTAGAGATTGGGCTCGACCGCCTCGAGCTCGAGCAGGGCCGGGGCGCCCTGCGAGTCGCGGAGCATGTCGACGCGGGCATAGAGAGGCACGTAGTCGAACCGCTCGGAGATGTGCGCGACAATGCGCTCCGCCAACTCGAGCTCGTCGGGCTCATACGTGCCCGAGAGGACGAGGTCCGGGTCGTACATCGCCTCGGCGACCATGAGATCGGTCTGCCGGATCGGGGCGACCTCGTCGGGGCGCAGCACGGCGCTCTTTCGGAGCGGATGGCTGAACTCGCCGTCGATGAAGACCAGGGCGGTCTCTCCGATCTCGTCCACTGAGGCCTGGAACGGCTGCACCATCGCTGTCCTGCCGCTTTCATGGATCCTCGCGATCAGCGCCTTGGCGTCGGCGGCGAGCGCGGGACCGAAGCGCCCCGTGTCGCGTCCGCCCGCCGAGACGGAGGGCTTCACCACGACCTCGCGGTCGTCGCCGGCCCACTCCTGGCCCGGCTCGAGGAAGGTCGTCTCGACTACCGCCAGGCCGGCGCGCTCGAGGTCTGCGACGTAGGACTTGTCCGAGTTCCAGCGCAGGAGCCCGGCGGAGTTGTGGAGGTTCGGCCCTGCTGCGTCCGCCCAGGCGACGAACTCGTCGCGGCGCTTCGAGTAGTCCCACGGCGAGCGGACGGCGACGACGTCGAAGCCCGGCCCAGTCGACGCCCGCGGCGTCCCATGGCTCGTAGGTGACCTCGGCTCCAAGGGCCTCGAGCTCGTCCTTGACCACCAGGTCGTCCGTGAACTGCTCGGGCATGATCGAGCATGTAGCCAGCGCGATTCGCATGTCCGCGAGGCTACGCGCTCGTATCGTCCTGTCGATGCTCCTAGCGGCCTCGATCGTCGGCCTCTTCGTCCTGCCCGGCCCTTGGAACGTGATCCTCTTCTGTGTCGCGCTGGTCTTCGAGAGCGGGCGAGATCGTCCTGTGGATCAGGTTCCTCGAGCGCTATCGCGTGCAGGGCGGAGTCGAGGGGATGATCGGCGAGCGCGCGACGGTGATCGAGCGATGTGACCCGGGCGGGCTGGTGCGGGTGCGGGGAGAGGTGTGGAAGGCGCGGATGGAAGGCTCGGATCACCTGCTCGAGGGCGAGCGCGGGGCTGTGGTCTCAGTCGACGGGCTGACGGTCACGATCCGGCCGGAGCGGCGTTAACACGAACTGATACATCCCGGGCACTCCAGCCTGTACAACGTGTCGCGATGAAGCGCTACTGGAGCGGTCTCGCGGGGGTACTGATGGTCTGCGCGCTGATGCTCGCGGCGCCGGCGCTCGCGAAGGTGCTCAAAGGCACGGCCGGCGACGACAAGCTGATCGGCTCGAAGAACGGCGACAAGCTGATCGGCAAGGGCGGCGACGACATCCTGCGCTCCTCGGAGGGCGGCGACCTCGTCCTCGGCAACAAGGGCAGCGACTTCATCAAGGCGGGCAAGGGCTTCGACGAGATCCGCGCCGGCAGGGGCGACGACGAAATCCACGTCCGCGACGGCAAGGAGGACCAGATCGACTGCGGCCCGGGCGAGGACACCGTCCTGGCCGACGAAGCAGAAGGGGGAGTCTTCGACTGCGAGAACGTGGAGGTGAAGGTGGAATGAGGCGCCCGAGCGATCACTCGAGCTCGTTCGAGCGGGGAGAGCTGACCGACCCGGAGGCGCTCGAGCGCGAGATGGCGGAGAGCCCGGAGGCAACGCTTGCGCCGGCGCGACTTCCTATCGCGAACGGCGGCGGTGGCCGGAGGAGCCGCGCTCGCCTCGATGCTGCCCGCCGAGGAGCTGATCGCCGAGGCGGCTCGCCGCACCGCCCACCGAAAGCTTCCGAGCCCCAAGAACATGCCGATCGACACCTTCGTCGTCCTGATGATGGAGAACCGTTCGTTCGACCATTACTTCGGCTGGCATCCCGACGCCGACGCGAAGAACGAGGGCCTCTCGTATCCGGCGCCCGACGGCGGCGAGGTCGATACGTATCGCCTCACCCCCGACTTCCAGGGCTGCGGGCACCCGGACCCCGATCACGGCTGGACGGGCGGGCGCTTCCAATGGAACGGCGGCAAGAACGACGGCTTCGTCTACGGGAACGCCGACGGCACGGGAAGCGACGAGTTCGCTGCGGGCTACTACCTCGCGGAGGACGTGCCGTTCATCCCGGGCGCGGCAGAGGCGTACACGCTGTACGACCGGTGGTTCTGCTCGATCATGGCCTCCACCTATCCGAACCGCCACTACCAGTGGGGCGCGCAGAACGGCGGCCAGAAGTCGAACCTCTTCCCGTTCGAGGTCCCCGGCCAGGAGACGGGCTTTTCGTGGGAGACGATCATTCGACCGCGCAGAGGCAAACGGCGTCTCGGTCGGCTACTACAACTCGGACCTGCCCTTCGCGGCGCTCTACGGAGCGCGTGGCGTCGCGTGGACCCGCCCGATCTCGCAGTTCTATGCGGACGCGGCGGCCGGCAACCTGCCTCAGATCACCTTCGTGGACCCGCCCTTCCTGAACGGCGGCGGCGGCGACGGCCTCTCGGCCGACGAGCACCCGCACGGCGACATCCGCCTGGGCCAGGCGTTCATGTCGGACATCACGCACGCTTTCATCGAGTCGCCCCAGTACGAGCGCGGCGCGATGTTCATCAACTACGACGAGTGGGGCGGCTTCTTCGACCACGTCCCGCCGCCGTTCGTCCCCGACGAGCGGCGCAACCGCAACGACATCGACAACGACTGGGGCCTGACGGGCTTCCGCATCCCGGGCGTCGTCGATCTCGCCGTTCACGCGCGGCGGGCGGGTGAGCCACATGCCCGTCACGCACGAGTCGATCCTGAAGCTCATCTCCTACAAGTTCCGCCTCGGCCACCTGAACATGCGCCACAGCTACGCCTCCAACATCGGGCGGAGCTTCAACTTCAAGAACCCGGACTTCGAGCCCGCCGGAAGGCCTGCCCGATCCGGGGACCGTCGTGGCCACGCCCTGCTCGCTCCAGGCCCAGGGCGCCGAGCGGGCCAAGCCGCACGACCTGGCGGCGCTCGAGACGTCAGGCTGGCTGGACCAGCTGGGCTACGAGGTCGAGAAGCCGACCCTCGAGCGCATCTTCCGCTACCCGGACACGATCAGGCAGGGCGTCGAGGAGGGCAACCGCAAGGGCGCCGCGGCGCTCGGCGGTGGCGACGGCGGCTGACCCTAGCCCGAAACGTCCGACGATGTACCCCATGGTGTACAGATCGGGACGTTTCGGGTCGTTCTAGGTGTCGTCGGAGCCCGTCGCGGGGGTGATCGCCTTGTTGCCGCCCGACAGTGCGCGGCGGACCACCGAAGGCATGACGACCCGCGATGCCGCCGCGAGCGCGTATGGGCGAGGCACGTAGCGCTCCGCCTTGCCGCCGGGCCCGGCATCCATGATCGCGTCGGCGACCTTGTCCGGGGTCGAGACGATCCAGCGGGTGAGGGGCTTTTCGTTGAGCTCTGCCTGCGGGAAGCCCTCGGTGGTGACGAAGCCGGGCAGGACGAGGCCGACGTGGACCCCGTGCTCGCGCTCCTCGAGATGGAGCGCGTCGGTCCAGCCCGCGAGCGCGAACTTGGAAGCCGAGTACGCGCCGGAGTTCGCGCGCGAGACGCGGCCCGCGGTCGAGGCGACGTTCACGATCGAGCTCGGCGCCGAGCGGCGGAGGATGGGGAGGAGGGCCTCGGTCAGGCGCGCGACCGCGTCGAAGTTGAGCTTCATGTGGCGCTCGAGGTTCTCCCAGCCCGCCTCGCCGAAGGTGCCGCGCCAGGCGGCGCCCGCGTTGTTCACCAGGAGGTCCAGGCGGCCGTGCTCCGCCTCGACCCGCTGAGCGACCTCGGCGGGAGCGCCGTCATCGGTCAGGTCGGCCGCGATGACCGTGGCCCCGCCGATCTCGGCCGCCAGCGCGTCCAGGCGATCCTGCCGCCGCGCGACCAGGATCAGCTTCGCTCCGGGCTCTCGGGCGATCCGCCTTGCGGTCGCCTCGCCGATGCCGCTGGAGGCCCCTGTCACGAGTGCGATCACCGGCCGCACGCTACCCGAGTGAAGCGCCCACGCGGTGCTAGATTCCGATGCCTCGGGCGCTTAGCTCAGTTGGGAGAGCGCCGCCTCGACAAGGCGGAGGTCACTGGTTCGAGCCCAGTAGTGCCCATCGTTTCGCGTTGCCTCGGACGTTGGGGTTCAGCTTTCCCTCATGAGCGAGGATTCTGACCTCGCGCGTCACGAGCTCGTCCTCGGTGTAGTGCTTACGGAAGCGTGAAGCGAGCCGAAGCCCTCGGACTGCCTCGATATCGGCCGCTTCGATCGGTTTAGACCGAGCCTCCAAAACCGGTAGTCCTGCGCTCTCATGGAGGGCGCGGTAGTCAGGTTCTCGTAGGCGATTCTGGTAATGAAGCGATGAATTGACCGCCGACCAGACCCGGTCCGAGAACTTCAGGAAGTTGAAAGCGGTGATGCTTGGGTCAAAGAATGAAAAGTGGTCCTGCATGTCCACGATCGAGGAAGCCAAGCCTCCCGGCCTCAGGAGGCGGCGGCATTCAGCGAGGATCGCGGTGATATCTCCAGGCGGGATGTGCTCAAGGGTGTAAGGACTCGAAGTGAAGTCGAAGGACTCGTCGGGCAGCCCCGTGCCTCGGGCATCGCAGGGAGCCAAGTAGGCGATTCCGAAGCGCTCTCGCAGCTCCACGAGCGACCGCACCGGCGATGGGTCCACTGGCCGCAAGGTGCGCTTTAAGTCGCGCTCCAGATCCTGCCGTAGCCTGTCGTACTGGGAAAGCGTGGCGCTGACCTGCTCGAACCGCAGATTCGGCCGGATGTCGACCAGCGTCTGGTGTGTGACCCCGAGCCCGTGGAACATGATTGGAGTGATGAGATCCCAGCCAGCCCCGAACTCGAAGAAGCGAGCGCTGCCGCTCTCGACGTCCGAGTGCCGTGAGAAAGCCTCGAGATGTGCCACCGTCTCGGACGCGTGGAGGCGGAAATGTTCATCGGATCGCGGGAACTGGTTAGTGATTGTTTGCTGGAGCAGATAGTTCATCTTGCTCCCACCGGGAACGGCGCTGAGCCCGCGCTGAACGGCTGCCTTCGCAATCCACTTCACGGGCACCCGCCATCTTCAACTCTCCCGGGCATGGGCGTAGGCTATCCAGCTTGCCGTGCTCGATTTCGGTGGCATGGCAATGCGCCCAGGCGCATTAGGGTCTCCGTGACTTGACCACGATCCGTCGTGCCACCCCCGAAGACGCCCCCGCCGTCGCGCGGCTCCTCCACGAGTTCAACACGGAGTACGACGATTTCACTCCGGGCGTCGAGGTCCTGACCCGGAACGCGCGGGAGATGCTCGAAGCCGGGGAGATGGTCGTGCTGCTTGCCGGCGAGGGCCCTGATGGCTTCGCGGAGCTCCGGTTCCGGAAGTCGGTGTGGACCGCGAAGCTCGATTGCTACCTCGAGGAGCTCTACGTCGCGCCGAGCCTGCGCGGGCAGGGGATCGGCCGCGCGATCCTGCGCGAGGCAATGGACGTCGCGCGCGCCCAGGGTGCGGCCCACATGGACCTGGGGACGAGCGAGGACGACGTGGCGGCGCGCGCCTTGTACGAAAGCGAAGGATTCGATTGCCATGAGGGCAAGGGCTCAGGGCCGCTCGCGCTGTATTACGAGCGCGAGCTGTAGGTTGCTTGGGCAAGCCGTTTACGGGGTAAGGACGGGCTACGTCACGTCCAATCCACGGAAGGAGAACCCATGTACATCGGACTCGGAGCACTGATCCTGATCATCATCATCATCATTCTCGTCGCGTAGATTCGAACTCGACCACCACGACGCTTGAGGAGAACTCACATGTACATCGGCATCGGAACGCTGCTCCTGATCATCATCATCATCATCCTCGTCACGTAGAAGCCCGGTTACGCATAACGCGTACCGCCGTCGCGCCTGGTGCCGGGACCCCTCGGCGCGCGGCTGTAGGCTCGCCGCCCGATGCTCGGCACCTACGTTTCGCTGGCTCTCATCCTGGGGGGCTCGTTCGTCGTCGGCCAGGCGGTGTTCTGCGCGTGCGGGCACCGTGAGCGCTCACCGCTCGCCCCGGCCGTCGGCCTTGGCCTGCTCTGTGCCGTCGCATGGCTTGGGGCGAACCTCGCCTCGTCGGCTTGGGCAGGGCTGGCCGCCGCGGCCGTCCTGACCCTGGTGGGCGCGACGCTCCTGCTCGTCGAGCGGGCGACGGGGGACCTGGACGGCACCCTGCCCGCTGTGGCCGGAGCGATCGTTCTCGGGTCGATCCCCTTCCTCGTCGAGATGCGGTTCGGGATCCTCGGCACCTCGCTGAACCCGGACATGTCCCAGCACCTGTTCGCGACGGACCGCATCGCGAACGGGGGAGAGGAGAGGCTCATAGCCGAGGGCTATCCGCTGGGACCACATGCCCTCGTTGCCGGGATCTCGAAGCTCGGGCCTTCCTTCGTCCAGGGGTTCGCCGGTCTCATGCTGGCGACGGCGGTCGCGGCGACGGTCGCTCCGCTGCGCCTCTTGAAGGACCTCGGTCCCTGGGCACGCGTCGGTGGCGCGCTCCTGGTCGGCGCTTCGTACCTCGCCGCCTCCTACTTCATCCAGGGCGCCTTCAAGGAGACGATGCAGGCCGTCTTCCTTCTTGCGTTCGCCATCGGGCTGGCCGAGCTCGCAGCTGGGCAGACGGCGTCCGACGAGCGATGGAGCCGGCTGAAGGCGGTGCCGCTAGCGGCGCTCGCGATCGGGTCGCTCTACGCCTACAGCTTTCCGGGGTTGACCTGGCTGGTCGGGACGCTCGGCGTCTTCGCAGTGGCCGAGGTCGCCCGCGCGCGCAGTCTGGGAATCCTGCGAGCAGCCATAGTGCCTGCCGCGATCGGGCTCGCCGCTCTCGCGATCGCGGCAGCACCAGAGGTGTCGCGAATGCTCGACTTCGCGAGCTTCGAGACGTTCGACCCCGACGGAGCGGGTCTCGGCAATCTCTTCAACCCGATCTCCCCGATCGAGTCGCTCGGGATCTGGCCCTCGGGAGACTTCCGCCTTGACCCGGGCGCCGGGTTCGCGCCCACGCTCGCCTTCTACGTCGGCGGAGCGATCGGTGCCTTGGCACTCCTGCTCGGGGCGGTGCGCGCGCTCCAGGCGGGCGAGACCGCCCTCGTCTCGGCGATCGTCGCGGGCGGGGTCCTGTACGGATACGCGCTCGCCGCGGGCACGCCGTATCAGGAGGCCAAGGCGCTCGCGATCGTCGCGCCCGTCGCGATGCTTGTCGCCGTCCGGGGTTGCCTCGAAGAAGCCCCGCCGATCCAAACGCTGCGGAGCCTGCCGCTCCGGGCGCTCGCCGTGCCGGCTTTCGCGCTCGCCTTCCTGGCGGCTGCGGCCGGCTCAACGGCCCTCGCCCTCGTGAACGGCCCCGTCGGCCCCACGAGCTGGACCCCGGCGCTGCTCGAATTCGCCGGCCAACTGGAGGGCGACGAGCCCGTCCTGGCGGTGGTGGACGACGAGCTGGCCGATCAGAACGGCCGTGACCTCGTGACGTGGGAGCTTCGCGGGCGCGAGGTCTGTGTGATCTCACAGGAGGAGGTCTCGTCCGGGACGGTCTCCGGCAAGGCCTTCGGCGCAATCGTCGTCATCGGTGAGCTCGATCAGCCACTACCCGTCGTGGGCAGGCTCGAGCAGCTCGATCGCCAGTCCAGCGATGACCTCGACTACACGCTCTACCGGGCCACGCTGACCGGCACGGATCCGGGGTGCCCGTTCGTCGCCGATGGCGATCGCGCTGAACCCGCCTCCGGCCGCGAATAGCATCAGCCCGATGGTCAGCTATCACCGTCAAGCTTCCTGATGGGACACCGCTCGAGCTCTCCGAGGGCGCGACCGGGCGCCGACGCCGCTGCGGCGATCGGCCCCGGCCTCGCGAAGGCGGCGCTTGCGATCAAGGTCGGCGACGAGTTGCGAGACCTCGCGGCGGAACTCCCGGACGGAGCCGAGATTGCGATCCTGACCGATCGCGACCCGGAGGCGCTCGCGCTGATCCGCCACGACGCCGCGCACGTCCTGGCGACCGCGGTCGTCGAGCTCTGGCCCGGAACGAAGGTTTCGATCGGACCTGCGATCGACAACGGCTTCTACTACGACTTCGATTTCCCTGACGACTTCCGGCCCTCGGTCGACGACCTGCCGAGGATCGAGGAGGCGATGGCGCGCCACATCGCGGCTGACGAGGAGTTCGAGCGCACAGACGTGACGCCAAAGGAGGCGCGCGAGCGGTTCGCTGCCGAGGGCCAGCAGTACAAGGTGGAGCTGATCGATGACCTGGTTCGCGATCAGGGCGTCCAGTCGGTCTCGCTCTATCGCAACGGCCCCTTCACGGATCTCTGCCTGGGCCCGCACGGCCCGACGACCAAGCGCATCAAGGCGTTCAAGCTCACCTCGGTCGCCGGCGCCTATTGGCGGGGCGACGAGAGCCGGCCGATGCTGAGCCGGATCTACGGAACCGCCTTCTTCAAGAAGACGGATCTCGAGGACCACGAGCGCCTCCTCGAGGAGGCCCGCGAGCGCGACCACCGCCGCCTCGGCCGCGAGCTCGGGCTCTTCATGCTTCGCCCCGAGTCGCCCGGGATGCCGTTCTGGCTCCCGCACGGGACCGTGCTGCTGCGCTTGATCCAGGCCGAGGTGGACGCGCAGCTGGAGAAGCGCGGGTACGCGGAGATCAAGACCCCCCACATCATGGACGTCGAGCTCTGGCACCGATCGGGGCACTACGACAACTACCGCGAGAACATGTATTTCTCGGACGTCGACGACCGCCAGTTCGCGCTCAAGCCGATGAACTGCCCAGGCGCGTGCCTCGTCTTCGGCGCCGAGCGTCGCTCCTACCGGGACCTGCCGCTGCGCCTGGCCGAGTACGGGCACGTCTCGCGCCACGAGCGCGAAGGCGTGCTTCACGGGCTCCTGCGAGTGCGTGCGTTCACGCAGGACGACGCTCACGTCTATTGCACGCTCGACCAGGTCCGCGCCGAGGTGGATTCGATCTGCGAGTCCATCGACGAGCTTTACTCCCGCTTCGGCTTCACCGAGGTCCGCGTCGAGCTCTCGACCAGGCCCGAGAAGTCGATCGGGTCCGACGAGGACTGGGAGGCGGCCGAGAAGGCGCTCACCGAGGCGCTTCAGGGGCAGGGGCGCGAATACGTCCTCAACCCCGGAGACGGCTCCTTCTACGGGCCCAAGATCGACTTCCACGTCACGGACGCATTGGGGCGTTCCTGGCAGCTGGGCACCTGCCAGCTCGACTTCCAGATGCCGGAGCGGTTCGAGCTCACCTATTGGGGCGAGGACAACTCCGAGCACCGCCCCGTGATGATCCACCGCGCCCTCCTCGGCTCGCTCGAGCGCTTCGCCGGCATTCTGATCGAGCACTACGCGGGGCGCTTTCCCGACTGGCTGGCGCCGGTTCAGGTGGGTGTGCTGCCGGTTGCCGACCGCCACAACGACCGGGCCGCGGACGTCGTCTCCGAGCTCCGCGCCCTGGGCGTCCGAGCCCGGCTTGACGATCGCACGGAGTCGGTGGGGCGGAAGATCCGCGACGCGGAGCTCGCGAAGCTCCCATACATGGTCATCCTGGGCGATCGCGAGGCCGAGTCGGGCCAGATCTCGGTGCGCTCGCACGACGACGGGGACCTGGGCGCGATGGCCGTAGGCGCGCTGGCGGCCCGATTCCTTTGACTTGGGCCGGACAGCTCTATACTCCCGCACAGATGAAGTTCCCCAACACCTTGCAGCGCCATTAACCACTTGACGCGCCGCAACAGCTTCATCTAGTGCCGGTCCCTCGACGTTTCGACCGCCGGATGCCCGAGCGGGACCAGACGCGCATCAACGAGCGCATCGGTGTCCGCGAGGTCCGGCTCGTGGACGAGGACGGCAAGCAGATCGGCGTCATCGAGACCAAGCAGGCGCTCCAGATGGCCCAGGAGCGCGATCTCGACCTGGTCGAGGTGGCTCCGGATTCGCGCCCACCCGTCGCGCGCCTCCTCGATTACTCGAAGTACAAGTACGAGCAGGAGCAGAAGGCCAAGCAGGCTCGCAAGCACCAGCAGCAGATCAACGTGCGCGAGATCAAGCTCCGCCCCAAGATCGCCGACCACGACTACGCCACGAAGAAGGGTCACGTCGAGCGCTTCCTCAAGGGCGGCGACAAGGTCAAGGTCACGATCATGTTCCGCGGACGCGAGCAGGCACACCCCGAGCGCGGCCGCAACCTCCTCCAGCGGCTCTTCGAGGATCTGGACGGCATGGGCGTGATCGAGCAGAACCCGCTTCAGGAGGGCCGCAACATGCACATGCTGCTCGCGCCCTCCAAGGAGGCTCTCCGCGAGAAGAAGGCCAAGACGGGCGAGCAGCCCGCCGTGCCGGAACCCGAGCCGGCTCCCGCGCCCGAGGCGGCGCCCGCCGAGGCTGCACATGAAGCCGAAGCCGAGCCGGAAGCGACCACCGCGGAGGAGCCCGACGAGGTTACCGCGGAACAGCCTGACGAGGAAACCGCGGAACAACCTGAAGCCGCCGCCGGCTGAGGTATAAACCGGCTTCTTCGTAAATGCGCTTCAATTCGAGGGGCGCACCCATAACCGACAGGGAGGAAACGTGGGAAAGAAGCTTTTGGCCGTCGTCATCGCGCTCGTCGCAGCCCAGGCGTTCAGCGGCTGTTACGTGCTACGCGAGTTGAGCTGGGGGACGGACAACATCAAGCCGGGCAATACGTCGACCGCGACGATCGGGCTTCAGGGCTCGGAAGACACCGTCAGGGCGAGGGGCCTGACCGCGTCCGACGGACGGTTCTTCCTCACGGTCATCGGTGAGGGCAGCGAGGGCCTCACGTTCAAACGCCCGAAGTTCGATTCCAAGGACCAGCTCGGGGAGAAGCAGAAGCTGATCAGGGACGACGATCTGTTCGATGCGGCCTTCAGCGGCGGCACGTCCTGCTCGGAGTTCTTCCCCTTTCGCAGACAGGGTGGCCCGCCCGGCCTTCTCTGGCGAACGGAAGAAGACGTCCGGCCCTCGAGCAAGTTCATCCAGTCCAAGATGAATGCAAAGGTCGAGAACGGTGCGCCGGGTGGCGGATTTTTCGGCGTCATCATGAGCGGCCAGTGGATCGACGACGGCGATGACGTTCCGGAGGACCCGGGCTCGTCGGACGACGAGATCACCTGCGTCGGGTTCACCACCACTACGCTCGGCGTTAAGGGCCCCGTCGCTCCGTAACGCGGAGCCCGAACCATGAAGAAGCTCGGAATCGCTGTCGCCGCCCTCGTGGCGGCGCAGCTTCTGAGTGGCTGTTTCGTCATGCGGGAGTCCGGCTGGTCCAAGGACAAGGTGAAGGCCGGCGACTCGACCACGTTCAAGGCGGCTCTGCTCGGCACGGGCGAAGCGGACTCGCATTTCTTCATCCTGCCCCGGCTCGACGGCGACATCTCGATCCGTAGGCCGGTGCTCGACCCGAAGGAGGTCCTCGGGAAGCGCAGGAAGCTGGTCGAGGACGCACAGCTCGGCGCGATCGCTGTGGATAGCGGCAACGGCTGCGACGCTGGCATCGCGGTGCCACGCCGCGGGCCTCCCGACACCCGCGCCTACAAGACCACGAAGGAGATCCCGGCGCCGGAGAACAAGTTCGTCGACGCGACCTTCAGGGCGAAGGTCGCGGACAGCTCCCTGGGCGGCCCGGTGTTCGGAGTCGTCTACATCGGCTATTGGGACGATGACGGCGACGGGATCCCCGAGGACAACGATCAGGACTCGATCAACTGCACCGGGTTCTCCTCAAGCGCGTTCTTGGTGAAGTAGCCCTCCATGAAAGGAAGAAAGATGAAGAAGCCGTTTCTCGCGACCTCCATGGCTCTGATCGCCGTCCTGCTGCTTGCGGGCTGCTACCAGATTCGCACTCTGACCTGGAGCGATGACGTCGTCAGGCCTGGCGAGGCGACCAAGGCATCGATCGGCCTCACCCCGCTGAGCGGCGAAGACGACGGCTACTTCTTCATCAACGTCGAGTTCCTCGCCGAGGAGGGCTTCAAGGTGGGCGGTGTGAAGTTCGACGTGTCGAAGGTCGTCTACAACAAGCCCAAGAAGATGTCGAAGGACCTTGCCTTGCAAGACGCGATCTACGAGGACGACGAGTCCAACTGCCGGGGGCTGATCCCCACCCGGCGTGGCGTCAATATCTATTCCGCGCTCTTCAGGACCAACGGCTACGTCACCGACGAGAAGTTCAAGCCGATGCTTGCCAAGCTCAAGGCAACAATGAGCGAGCAGGAACAGGAAGGCGTCATCGGCGTCATCGAGACCGGTATGTGGACCGATGACGGGGATCTGGCACCAGAGCCCGACTCGGACCAGGACAACATGTTCTGCTCGGGGAGGACCGACACGAGCGTGTTCTTAAAGGGCATCTGAGCACGCCTCGGACAGGCGGCCTGCTTCAATAGTCCGTTCCCCATGCCGAAGATGAAGACCCATTCGGGCGCGAAGAAGCGCTTTCGCAAGACCGCCAGCGGCAAACTGCGCGGTCGGCGTGCGTATTCCAGCCACATCCTGGAGAAGAAGTCGCCGAAGCGGAAGCGCCGCATGGCCAAGCCCACGGACGTCGCTCCCGCCGACACCGAGCGCGTGAACCGCCTGCTCGCGAAGAGGAAGTAGCGGCATGCCCCGCGCAACCAACGCCGTCGCTCGGAAGCGGCGCAAGAAGAAGACGCTCGCCCAGGCAAAGGGCTACTACGGCCGCAAGCATTCGAGCTACCGCTTCGCGAACGAGCAGGTCATGCGCTCGGGGAACTACGCGTTCCGCGACCGCCGCAGGCGTAAGCGCGATTTCCGCCGCCTCTGGATCGTCCGCATCAACGCCGCCGCTCGCCAGGAGGGCATGAGCTACTCCGAGCTGATGCACGGCCTGAAGCTGGCCGAGGTCGAAGTCAACCGCAAGATGCTTGCGGATCTCGCCGTGCGCGATCCTGAGGCGTTCCGACGTTTTACCGAGCTAGCCCGGGAGGCCGCGGCGGCCTGAAGGATCATCGACCGCCGACCAGGAATCCACCCGGGCGCCCAAGAGGCGCCCTTTTTGTTGGCATGAACGAAAGCCCTATGACGATCATGAGCAAGGACAACGAGAAGCTGAAGCTGGTGCGAAAGCTGGCCCAGCGCAAGCATCGCGAGCAGGAGGGGTTGTTCGTGACGGAGGGGGAAGACCTGCTGGAAGCGGGTCGCGCGTCAGGTCGACAGCCCACCATCCTTCTAACCCGCGAGGGGGAAGGCCTGGGAGGCGAAGAGGTGGAGCGCGATCTTCTCGATTCCGTGTCGCAGCTCGGGTCCGGCACCAAGGTGATTGCCATATGGCCCCTCCCAAGCGACGAGCGTGCAAGAACCGCCCCTACAGGGGGTGCTGGTGCACGCTCACCCGGGGAGGGGGCGGTTTGCGTGTATCTCCACGGCGTGGGTGACCCCGGAAACGTCGGGAGCATCGTGCGCAGCGCAGGCGCCCTCGCCGACGCCTGGATCGCACTGGGGCCCGAGTGCGCCGACCCCTACGGCCCGAAAGCAGTTCGAGCCTCTATGGGCGCGATCTTCAACGTCTCCATCAGCCGCTGCGAACTCGAGGAAACCCCAACCCCCCGCGTCTCCTTGGTTGCCCATGGCGGCTCCGCAGAGCTCCCGGCAACCGCGGAGACCATCTGCCTGGGCGCCGAGCGTGAGGGCCTGCCAAGCGAGATCATCGATGCGACCGACGCAGCGTGGACCATTCCGATGCGGCCCGACGCCGTCGAGTCGCTGGGCGTTGCAGCCGCCGCGGCCATCGCTTTGAGCCGGATAGGGTCGAACGTCGCCAAGGAATCACCATGAGCGCAGTCGATCGAATCGAACAGCTGAGGGCCGAGGGGGTCGCCGCAATCGAAGCGGCGGCCGATTCCGCCGCGCTCGAAGAGCTACGCGTGCAATACCTCGGCCGCAAGTCGGAGCTGACCTCGATCCTCCGCGGCATCGGCGAGCTTCCGGCGGAGGAGAAGGGACCCGTTGGTGCAGGCGCGAACAGTGCTCGCAAGGAGCTTGAAGCGGCGCTCGAGTCCCGGCGCACCGCGCTCGAGTCGGGAGAGCTCGACCAGCGGCTCGCGACAGACGCGATCGACATCACGCTGCCCGGCACCCCGCCCGTCCGCGCGGGCCACATCCACCCGGTCACGCGCACGAGGCGCGAGATCGAGGACATCTTTGTCGGCCTCGGCTACCGGGTGATGGACGGGCCAGAGATCGAGCATGACTTCTACAACTTCACCGCGCTGAACCACCCACCCGGACACCCGGCGCGGATGGTCCAGGACACCTTCTACGTCGACCCTGGCTCCCTGGCCGACGGAGTGGCGGGCAAGGACGGCTTGCCCCCCGGGCCAAGGGACGTCCTCCTCCGCACCCACACGTCGCCCAACCAGGTGCGTGCGATGGAATCGAACGAGCCGCCGCTCTTCATCATCGTCCCTGGGATCGTCTATCGCCGCGACACGATGGACGCCACTCACCTGCCGATGTTCTCGCAGGTCGAGGGCCTGGCGGTCGCCGAGGACATCACCCTGGCCGACCTCGCCGGGACGCTCCAGGAGGTCGCGCGGGCGCTTTTCGGCGACGAGCGGGAGACCCGGCTCAAGCCGGATTACTTCCCGTTCACAGAGCCGAGCGTGCAGGTGGACGTCTCGTGCTTCCGCTGTGGCGGGTCGGGCTCCCTTCCCGGCGGCGAGCGCGACGGAGTCTGCAAGGGCACCGGCTGGATCGAGATCCTGGGAGCCGGCATGGTCGACCCGAACGTGTTCGGCTTCGTCTCAGAGCACGGCTACGACCCCGAGCGCGTCCAGGGATTCGCCTTCGGCATGGGAATCGAGCGGATCGCCTTCCTGAAGCACGGGATCCCCGACCTGCGCATGTTCTACGAGAACGACACGCGCTTCCTGGGGCAGTTCGCGTGAGGCGCGAAGCCGAATGAAGATTCCTTACACATGGCTTCGCGAGTACTGCGATCCCGGCATCTCGGCGTCGGAGGTCGCTGAGCTGCTCTCGATGCGTGCCGTCGAGGTCGAGCGGGTCTCGACGGTCGGCCCGCCCTCGCCCGACGGCTTCGTGGTCGGGCGAGTCGTCTCGGCCGAGCAGCATCCGAACGCCGACCGTCTGCGCGTCTGCGTGGTCGACGACGGGGAGGGGGAGCGCACCATCGTCTGTGGCGCCCCCAACGTCGCCGGTGGCCAGACCGTCGCCGTCGCGCTGCCCGGCGCCGTCATGCCCGGCGGCCAGAAGCTGGGCAAGGCGAAGCTGCGCGGGATCGAGTCTTCCGGGATGATCCTCGCGGAGGACGAGCTCGAGCTTGGCACCGACCACGATGGAATCATGGTGCTCGCCGAAGGCGATGGCGCACCGGCGCCGGGGACGCCGCTCGCGGAGGTCCTGCCGATCGCCGAGGAGGTGCTCGAGCTTGACCTCAACCCGAACCGCTCCGACTGCCTGGGCGTCTACGGCGTCGCCCGGGAGGTTCACGCCATCACGGGCGCCGAGCTGGCACCGCCCCCGTGGGCGGAGGACTACCAGCCCACGGGCCCGGGATCGGCTGACGACCTTGCGACCGTCAAGGTCGAGGTTCCCGAGCTCTGCCCGCGCTTCACGGCACGCGCCTTCGAGGGCGTCCAGATGGGCCCGTCTCCTCTCTGGCTCCGCGCCCGCCTGATCGCCGCAGGACAGCGGCCGATCTCGAACATCGTCGACGTCACCAACTACGTAATGCTCCTGACCGGGCAGCCGCTGCACTCTTACGACCTCGACCAGGTCGCAGGCGGGCTCCTGGTCGTGCGCCGCGCCCAGGACGGCGAGAAGATCACGACTCTCGACGGCAACGAGCGCACCCTCGACTCCGACATGGTCCTGATCTGCGACGAGGACGGGCCGGCGGGAGGAATCGCCGGCGTCATGGGTGGCCGGGACTCCGAGGTCTCTGACGGGACCACGCGCGTGCTGCTCGAGGCGGCGACCTGGAACGGCCCCAACATCCTGCGGACCTCCAATGAGCTGGGCCTCCGCTCCGAGGCCTCCGCGCGCTTCGAAAAGCAGCTTCATCCCGAGCTCGCGATGCGCGCGCAGCGGGTCGCATCGCGACTCATCTGCGAGAACTCGGGCGCGACTCTCGTCCCGGGCACCATCGACGAGGCCACCGAGCCTCCGGCGCCTCACGTGATCACTCTTCGCTCCGAGCGGATCGAGGCAATCCTCGGGATCCCGATCGACGCTTCCGAAGCGGAAGAGAACCTGACGCGCCTGGGCTTCTCGGTCGTCTCGGAGGGGCAGGACCTGCGCGCCCAGATAACGCCCGAGCGCCACTACGACGTCACGCGCGAGATCGACCTCATCGAGGAGGTCGCCCGTCTTCACGGCCTCGACCAGCTGCCGCGCACGCTCCCGGCCCACGGTGAACGGGGTGGGCTCAGCCGCGGCCAGGCCCTGCGCCGCCGGCTCGAGGACGCGATGCGCGACATGGGCTTCGACCAGGCGATCTCGTGGGGCCTCATCTCGCCGACGCTGTTCGACCTCCTGCGGCTCTCAGAGGACGATGCGCGCCGCAACGCCGTGCGTGTCTCCAACCCGCTGTCCGAGGAGCTCTCGGTGATGCGGACCACTCTTCTCGGTGGCCTCCTCGACGCTGCGCGCCGGAACCTGGCGCACGGCATGGAGCGGGCCTGCCTGTTCGAGTCGGGTCGCGCGTTCACGGCCGAACTGCCGCCCGTCGAGGGATCGACCGAGGCCGGTGCGTTCCCGGGCGACATGTCCGCACCGGACCGCGAGCCCCACCGACTCGCCGCGATCACAGTCGGGCCGCTGAGCCCGCCCGCATGGCGCGGAGGTGCGCCAGAAGAGGACTTCTTCGTCCTCAAGGGCGTGATCGAGGTGCTGGCGCGTGGAGTTGGCGGGGAGGCCGGGTTCGCACCCGCCGGCGCACACGAGAACCCATTTCTTCATCCCGCGCGGGCGGCCTCGATCTCGTTTGGCGGCGTCTATGCCGGATGGCTCGGCGAGCTTCACCCCTCGGTTGCGGCGGAGTGGGATCTGCCCGCCGCGGTGGCGCTCGAGCTCGACGTCGCGCCGCTCCTGGAGGCGGCCGCGAGCGGCGACGAGGTTTACGAGGACCTGCTGACGCATCCGGCCCTGCTCCAGGACCTGGCCGTCGTGATCCCCGAGGACGTTCCGGCCGAGCGCGTGCAGAGCGCGGTCGCCGACGCCGGCGGCAAGCTCCTGCGGAGCGCGGAGATCTTCGACCTCTACCGTGGCGCTCAGGTCGGCGAGGGGAAGAAGAGCCTCGCGCTCCGGCTCGAGTTCCGGGCCCCCGATCGCACTTTGACCGACGAGGAGGTCGCCCCACTGAGGGCCCGGATCAGCGACTCCCTGGAGGCAATCGGGGGGTCGCTCCGTGGCTGACCCACGTGTCCTGATCGCGGGGGCCAGCGGGTTCGCGGGCGCGCTGGCGGCACGCATCGTCCACCGCCATCCCGGTCTGGAGCTGGCGAGCATCACCGCGCGCGGTGACATCGGCGCGCGCCTCGATTCGATCTACCCACGCCACCGCGTGTCCCTTGCGCTGGAGGAGCTCGACCTGGATGGCCTTGCCGCGTACGACGCGGCCATCGTCGCCTACCCGCACGGGGCGGCAGCGCCGGTCGTTGCGGCGCTTCGCGCAGAGGATGTGCCCGTGGTCGACCTGTCGGCCGATTTCCGCCTCCGGGATCTTGCGACGTATGGCGAGTGGTATGGCGATCACGGCGCGCCCGATCTGCTGAACGATGCCGTCTACGGGTTGACCGAGCTGAACCGGGCCGCCGTAACCGAAGCGGGTGTGGTCGCAAATCCGGGCTGCTACCCGACCGCGAGCCTCTTGGCGCTCGCGCCGCTTGCGCGCGCCGGGCTCGTGACGAGCGCCGTGATCGACGCGAAGTCAGGGGTGTCGGGCGCAGGGAAGGGTGGAGGGGACTACTCCCAGGTCGCCGAGAACGTGAAGCCCTATGGCGTGGAAGGCCATCGCCATCTGCCCGAAATCGAGCAGGAGCTCAGCTCCATGGGTGCGACCGGCCCGCTGACCTTCATCCCACACCTTCTGCCCCTCGACCAGGGACTGCTCGCAAGCTGTTACGTCGAGCTCTCCCGTCCGCTCGACGCTGAGGAGCTCAGGGGGCTCTACGAGGACCAGTACGGCTCGGAGCCATTCGTCGAGCTGGTCGCGGACCCCCCGGGCGTTGCCGATGTCCGGGAGTCGAATTTCTGCCGCATCCACCCGCGCCTGGAATGGGGAGGGGAACGGGCGATCGTCTTCTCCGCTATCGACAACCTGTGGAAGGGCGCGGCTGGGCAGGCGGTCCAGAACCTCAATCTGATGCTGGGCATCGGCGAAACCGCGGGGCTGGAGGGTTGACGAGCTTCTTCGACAAGCGATGGGTCAGCCTCCCGCGCGGAGCCGAGGAGCTGGACTCCTCCGTGCTGGCGCCCGGCTTCCGGGCCGGCGCGACGCATTGCGGGCTGAAGGACGGCGGCGAGACGGACGTGGCCGTGCTCGTGTGCGACGCGGCCGAGGTCGCCTCCTCGGTTCTCCTGACCCGGAACGCCGCTGCCGCTGCTCCGATCCGGGTCTGTCGCGAGAACCTCGACGCAGGCGCTGTCCGCGCGATCGCGGTCAACTCCGGGAACGCGAATGCAGCGACCGGCGAACAGGGGTTCAAGGACGCGATCCAGATGCAGTCCGCCGCCGCCGACGCTCTGGGCGTCGACGACCGCGAGGTGGTCGTTGCCGAGACGGGAGTCATCGGGGTACCGCTCGAGATCGACCTGGTCACCGATGGGCTCCGGAAGGCGGCAGGAAGCCTCGCCAGGGACAGGGCGACGGGCTTCACCCGCGCGATCATGACCACGGACCGGGCACCGAAGAACCTGAGCGTGAAGGCCGGCGGGGTGACCATCTCCGCCCAGGCGAAGGGGGCGGGCATGATCCAGCCGGGCTTCGCCACCATGCTCTGCTTCGTGCAGACCGATGCGCAGATTCCCGATCCCGATGCCGCTCTGAGGCACGCGACCGACCGCTCCTTCGAGCGGATTACCGTGGACGGCCAGATGTCGACGAACGACACGGTCGTCCTGCAGGCGACGGGAGAGACCGAGACTCCGATGCCCGCGGGGCTGCTCGACTCGGTCCTGCTGGCCCTGGCGCTCGAGGTCGTCGCCGACGGGGAGGGCGCGGAGCGGATCGGCCGCGCGGAGGTGACCGGGGCACGTGACCCCGGTGAGGCGGAGCGGGTGGCGCGCGCAATCGCCAATTCGCCACTCGTGAAGACTGCGCTCACCGGCCGGGACGCGAACTGGGGGCGCATCGCGCAGGCGGCGGGCATGGCGCTGGCCGGCGAGGACATGCCGGAGCCCGGGCCGCATTCGATCTCATACGAAGAACTGGGCGCTGAGACCGACGAGGCCGAGATCGGCATCGCGCTCGGCCGCGGCGACGCGAGCGCGCACGTCTACTTCTCCGACCTCACGCACGAGTACATCAACATCAACGCCGAGTACACAACATGAAGCGCGGCGAGTCCGGCGCCGGGCACGCGAGCGTCGAGACGCTCCTCGAAGCCCTGCCCTACATCAGGGAATTCCACGGGCGCACGGTCGTCGTCAAGTACGGGGGTGCCGCGATGGCCGACGAAACGCTGATGGACGCGTTCGCGACCGACATCGTCCTGCTCAAGTACGTCGGCATGAATCCCGTCGTCGTCCATGGCGGGGGGCCCGACATCACCCGCTACATGGAGCGCCTCGGGATGGAAGTGAAGTTCCACGAGGGGCTTCGAGTCTCCGACCCGGACACCGTCGAGGTCGCGAAGATGGTCCTCCTCGGCAAGGTGAACTCCGACATCGTCAAGCGCATCAACCGCCACGGACAGCCGGCCGTGGGCCTGTCGGGCGAGGATGGGTCGATGTTCGCCGTTCGGCCGGTCGCGAACGCGGACGAGGTCGGCAACGTGGGCGAGGTCGAGCGCGTCGACGTTGACGTCATCAACCACATCGCGGCCGATTACATCCCAGTCGTGGCGTCTGCCGCCGCTGATTCGCGCGGCCACTCCTACAACGTCAACGCCGACGCTGCCGCCGGGAAGGTGGCGGCGGCCCTGCGCGCCCACAAGGTCATGTTCCTGACCGACGTGGCGGGCTGGCTGGAAGACCCGGCCGACGAGTCGACCCTGATCTCAACCGCACGCGTCGACGAAGTCGAACGCGTCCTGGGCGACATCGACGGTGGCATGCGGCCCAAGCTGTCGGCCTGCGTCGAGGCAATTCGTGGTGGCGTCGGGTCTGCGCAGATCGTGGACGGCCGGCTTCCTCACTCGATTCTGCTCGAGCTCTTCACGGACCGTGGAGTCGGTACCAAGATCACGCCGTGAACCGTGCGACGATGAGCGGGATGCGGGGCAGGTTCGCAACGGTCGCGTGCGCCGGGGTCGGCGCATTGGGGATTCTGGCCGCAGGATCGGTGGCGTCATCGGAGGAGAGCGGCACGGCCGGGATGCGAGGCTCCGAAAGGGTCATCGTCGCCACGAGCGGCGCCAACTCCGAGACTCGCGAAACGGTTCAGATCTCCCGGAACCCGGACAAGAAGAAGGTCGTGATGTCGATGGACCCGGGCCGCCTGCCCGACCTCGAGGAAGGCGATCGCCTTGATGTCACGTCGGAGCTACAGGTGACCCTCGACTGCTACCGGCAGGAGCCGCGATGCTCGGGCCGCCCCTATGAGTACGACGTCGACCTGCGCGTGCAACTGGTCCTGGCGCGCGGAGCCGACGCCACCGGTGGGGGCAAGGCGGTGCGCCTGACGAAGGAGAAGCGCCACACCTGCCTTGGCCGCAATCCCCATCGCGAGCACCACTGCGTCATCACGTTCACGCAGGGCGGGACAAGGGTCGGGCCCGGTGGGCCGCCGTGCCCGCCCGCGAAATGCCGGATCAACGTCGTGCTCTCGGCGTCCAACCCCAATGCCCAGAGCGGCCACCTGCTCGCCATCGGAGGAACTCCGCCGAGCGGGGAGATCTCCCAGGACCGCGGGCGGGTGAACGCAATCGTCTACCGGCCTGCCAACCAGGACCGCCCGAAGCCTGAGACCACCCGCAACCTCCGGACGAGCGGGCTCCCCTTCGATGAGAAGTTCCGGGTCGTCTATTCGAAGCGCCTCACCGGGCTGGATGCGAAGGATCAGCTCGCGGTCGAGGCAAAGGCGTTCATGGAGGTCCGCCATCTCTCCCACGACGCCCGCTCCAGCTCGCAGCTGGTCCTGGCCGACAGCCCGACCGCCGTCCGCCCGGGCCCGATCGCCAAGCGCGCCGCCCAAGGGGGTGGGGAGCTGTCCGAGACGAACGGATTCAACTGCGGTAGGCCGCGCTCGCCGTGCCGGACCCTTAAGGTCGGCGTGGCGCGTCTCGACGGGGACGCGAGGGACGGTCAGGGGCGGCCCGCGCCTCTGTTCGTGAACCTCGTCATGGCCAGCGAGGCGAAGCACGACGCCGGCTTCGACCCCTCGGACCGCGCGCGGATCCTGGACCGCGGCGGCATCGAGGTCCTACGGTTCAAGCCATGAGCGGGCCACACGCGATCGAGCTCGCGGGCGGCGAGATCGCCATGCCCAGCCTGGGCTTCGGGACCTGGCTCGTCCCGGACGGCGATCCGACCCGCCGCGCGGTCGGCGCGGCGCTCGAGGCCGGTTACCGGCACATCGACACGGCGCAGGGCTACGGGAACGAATCCGCCGTCGGGCAGGCACTGGCTGAGTCCGGCGTGGAGCGCGATGACGTGTTCATCACGACGAAGTTCAACCCCGGGGCGCGTGACGCCCGGGACGAGGCGCTGCGGAGCCTCGAGCGGCTCGGAATCGAACGCCTGGACCTCTACCTGGTCCATTGGCCGCTGGGCGGCCCGACACGGGCGTGGCCCGGTATGGAGCTTGCACTCGAGAGCGGCCTGGCCCGCGCCATCGGCGTCAGCAACTTCGATGCCCGAGAGCTCGAGACGGTGTGCAAGGCGGGGAGCAACCCGCCCGCGGTCAATCAGATCCAGCTCAGCCCGTTTCAATACCGCCGAGCGCTCGTCGAGGCCTGCGGCCGGCTGGGTGTGGCGGTGGAGGCGTATAGCCCACTGACCCATGGCGAGGACCTCGATCACCCCGTCGTAGGAGAGGTGGCGGCCCGCTGCGGGAAGTCTCCCGCGCAGGTCCTCCTGCGATGGGGTATTCAGCGCGGCTACGCGGTGATCCCGAAGTCCACAACGCCCGAGCGGATCTCGGAGAACGCCCGCATCTTCGACTTCGAGCTGGACGATCGCGCGATGTCGGAGCTCGATGGGCTGGACCGGACGGGCGGATCCGCGAACGCTCGCGAGGACAAATGGTGGACGCTGCGCGGGCGCGATCCGCGAACGGCTGGCGGCTGGCCGCGCCTCCTGACGACTCACCACCACTCGCTGTCGATCAGGTCCATTTCCGTCAGGAGCGCCGCGCTGGAGCCAAGCGCGGCGCGAAGCTCGGGGTCCCGAGCATGTATCAGCGGCCGCTGAGCGAGGCTGATAGCGGCCATCCGCCTGCGAAGGGGCTCGTCCAGGTTGGGCTCCATGCGCCCCGCGAGGGCGAGCGCGCCGTGCTCCCGGGCGTGAGCCGCGAAGTCCGCGAACACCGCCTCCGCTTGCCGGTTGGCGGCCGCCAGATGGATGAGCCGTGCCGTCTCGCGCCGGATGTACGCATACCATCCGATCGGCCGCCCGGCCCGCGCTGACGATGCGGTGCGAGAGCGGAGCCCCAAGCGAAGTGACGTGCCCGAACAGCCATGAGAGGTAGGCCTCGTCGTAGTCGACTCGCACCCGGATGTTCCTGAGCGCCGGCAGGAGCGCCGCGATGTCGCCGGGTGTCGCATCGGCTCCCTGGACGTCGGGGTCCGGCTCGGGGAAGGCCCGGGGAATGACGCGCCTGCCAGCCACGTGAACGGGCAGGGCCGCCGTCGGGACCCGGCGGCGGCTCTCGCCGCGGCGCAGGCTGTCCCTTCCGGCTCGGGCCATCCACCGGGCTGGGCGCGTGACCACCATCCAGCCACCTGTGCGAGAGTGGTCGACGTCGGCGCCGAACGCCGCCCAGATTCGAACCACGTCCTCCGTACCCGAGTCAGTGAACGTCACATCCTGGTCACCCCCCAGAAGCGTCCGCACGAGCAGAGCGCCGGCTGCCCCGGCTCGCTGCTCGGGATCGACGACGAGGTGGGAGACGCAGACTCCTCGAAGCTTCTCGCCCTCGAAGACGAGCGGGCGCTCCTGCGCCCCGATCGAGCCGATCACGCGCCCCTCGTCGTCGACAGCGACCAACGTCGTCGGCTCCGGCCGGGACCACGGGTGTTCGACGAGGGTGCGCTCGAGCACCGCGGTGTCGCGACGCCACCCGACGTGCGACCTGACCAGCGCTGCCACCGCGGGCAGGTCTCCTCGTTCGAGCGGACGGATGCTTGCCACGGCCAGGCCAACCTACCGAGAAATCCGAACCGAGGAGGGATCGCTAGATGAGCGCACCAGGAGAGGATGCGAGCGGGGCGGGATCGCCCCCGGGCGGAGCAGGCTTCGACGCCGCGGCAACTGCGGACCGGCTGGCGGAGCATTGCCGGGACGCCGTTCGCCGGCTGGGGCGGCGCGGCGCCGTCGTGGCGGTGTCAGGAGGGGTGGACTCGGGGGTGACCGCCGCGCTGTGCGCTCGCGGGCTCGGCCCTGAGCGCGTCATGTGCCTCAGGCTGCCCGAGCGCGACACCCATTCGGGGTCGACCGATCTCGGGCTGGAGCTCGCCCAGAGCCTGGGCGCGCCCACGGAAGAGGAGTCGATTACGGCTGCGCTCGAGGCTCTCGGCTCCTACCGGCGGGCGGATCAGGCGATCCAGAAGGTTGTGCCCGACTACGAGCCGGGGTGGCCCTACAAGCTGGTCCGCTCCGCTCCGACGGGAGGGGTCATCGTGTTCTCGATCGTCGTCGAGACGCCCGACGGGTCGAGGATCCAGCGCCGGATGCCGTCCGAGCCGTACCGGGAGCTGCTCGCAGCCTCGAACATGAAGCAACGGGTGCGAAAGCTCTACGAGTACACGTGGGCCGACCAGCTCGGCTACGCAGTCGCGGGCACCCCGAACCTGCTCGAGTACGACCAGGGGTTCTTCGTCAAGGGAGGCGACGGGCTCGCCGACTTCAAGCCGATCGCAGGGCTCTACAAGACCGAGGTCTTTTTGCTCGCGCACGAGCTCGGGATCCCCGAAGGGATCGCGACGCGAGCGCCTACGACGGACACGTTCAGCCTCGAGCAGAGCCAGGAGGAGTTCTACTTCGGCTATCCGCACGAGACGATGGACCTGCTCCTGTGGGGCCACGGCAAGGGGATGACGCCCGAGGACCTGGCGCCGATGACCGGTCTTGAGCCCGCCGACGTCGAGATCGCCTTCGGCGAGATCGACCGCCGGCGCACCGCAACCGAGTATCTGCACGCACCCGCCGTGTTGCCCGATCGTCTCGACTGATGTGCGGCCTCGCGGGGATCGTGAGACCGGCGGAGAGCCCGCCGGTCTTCGAAGACGCGTTGCTGCGAATGGCGCGCGCCCTGCGCCACCGCGGGCCGGACGGTTTCGGCCTCCTGCTCGACGAAGGAGCCGGCCTCGTCTCGTCCAGGCTCGCGATCTTCGACCTTCCGCGCGGCTGGCAGCCCCAGGTGAGCGCAGCCGACGGCAGCGCGCTCGTCTACAACGGCGAGGTCTACAACCACCCGGAGCTCCGCGAAGAGCTGCGCTCGGACGGCGAGGACTTCCAGACCACGAGCGACACCGAGGTCGTCCACCGGCTTCTGGAGCGCGACGGCCTCGCCGCCCTGGACCGCTTCAACGGCCAGTTTGCATTCGCCTGGTGGGAGCCGCGGGAACGACGGGTGACGCTGGTGCGGGACCGGTTCGGCGTGCGCCCCCTTCACTACGCGCTGCTGCCCGACGGAACCCTCGCGTTCGGCTCGGAGGCGAAAGCGCTGTTCGCGTCCGGAGAGATCGCAGCCCGGGTCGACCTCGAGGGGATCGACGACGTCTTCACCCTGTGGGGGGTGCGGCCCCCGCGGAGCGCATTCGCTGGCGTGCGGCAGGTTCCGGCGGGCGGTGTCGTCGTCTGGGAGCGCGGGGAAATCGTCGCGGAGCGCCGCTGGTGGTCCCCGAGCTACGGCGAGACCGGCGCCGGGCACGAGGATCTCGAAGCGCTCCTGCGGGACAGCGTGCGCCTGCGGCTTCGCGCCGACGTGCCGGTGGGGACCTACCTCTCAGGCGGGCTCGACTCGAGCCTGCTGACGGCGCTCGCGCAGGAGGAGACGGAAGGCGAGCTGCACACGTTCTCGGTCGCCTTCCGGGATGCCCGCTACGACGAGCGCCAGCAGCAGGAGCAGGTGGCTGCCGCCCTGGGGACGCGCCATGTGGTGGTCGAGGTGGGCGGAGCGGAGATCGCGCAAGCCTTCCCGGACGCGGTCTACCACGCCGAGACGCCCCTGATCCGGACGGCTCCCGCGCCGCTCATGCTCCTGGCCGAGGCGGTGAGGGAGCACGGCATAACGGTCGTGGCGACCGGCGAGGGGGCCGACGAGCTGTTCCTGGGCTATGACCTCTTCAAGGAGGTCGAGCTTCGCCGGCTCGCGAAGAGCGACCCGGAGGCGGCGGCGGCCCAGCTCGACGAGGTCTACTCGTATCTAGGGAGCGCCGCCAGGCGGGGGCCGGCATTCAGGAGATTCGTGCTCGAGACGGGTGCGGACGACGCCCTCCTCGGCTCGCACCTCACGCGGGTCGAGGCGACTGCGACGGTGAGGGCCCTGTATGAGCCCGAGGTCCGCGAAGAAGTGGGCGAGCGCTCGCTGGCGCGGCTCCGTGGCGGGCTGCCCCCGGGCTTCGAGAGCTGGAAGGGTCTGGACAAGGCTTCCTACCTGGAGGTCACGACGCTCCTGGAGACCTACCTGCTCGCGGCCCAGGGCGACCGGGCGGCGATGGCGAGCGGGGTGGAGGGGCGCTACCCGTTCCTCGACCATCGCGTCTTCGCGCATGCCGCCTCCCTGCCGGCCGGCGAGAAGCTGGACGGCCTGGAGGACAAGCGCCCCCTGCGCCGCCTGGCCGCGCAGGTCCTGCCCAAGGCGATCGCATCGCGGCCGAAGCAGCCCTACAGAGCGCCCGAGGTCGCGCCGTTCTTCGGCGCGGAGGCGCCCGGGTGGGTCGAGGACGCCCTCGCTCCCGCATCCCTGGCCGAGACCGGCATCTGGGACCCGAAGCGGGTCGAAGGCCTCGTCCGGCGCTGCCGTGCGGGCAGGGCGGAGGGCGTGCGGGAAGGCATGGCCTTGGTCGGCGTGCTCTCGACGCAGCTCTGGCATCGCGCCTTCATCTCGGCCGGCGCAGAGCGGTATCCGGAGGAGACGACCGAGCCAAGAGTCAGGATCGACCGAACACGAAATCTCTCGACCAGGAAGGCATGATGACCCAGGAGACAGGCGAAGTACGCAAGGAGATGCGGGCGTTCATCGAAGAGAACTTCCTCTATCTCCAACCCGACCTCGAGCTCTCGGACGATCAGGACCTCCTGGCCCAGGGGGTGGTCGACTCGCTCGGCTTCGTCGAGCTCGTCGAGGAGGTGCAGGGGCGCTTCGGCGTCACGGTCGAAGACGTTGAGGTCACCGAGGAGAACTTCGGCTCGATCGCCGCGATCGCCGCCTTCGTGGAGCGCAAGCGGGCAGGATGAGCGCGAGGACGATCGGCCAGGACCTGGCCGACAGGGCGGCGCGCCACCCGGACCGCGCCGCGGTCGTCACGGACGATGGCGAGCTCTCCTACGGGCAGCTCGACGAGCTCGCGAACGAGCTCGCCGCAGGTCTCGCCGCAAAGGGAGTCGAGCGCGGCGACCGGGTGGCGATCATGCTGCCCAACAGCCTGAACCAGGCCGCGGCGATCTACGGCGTCCTTCGCGCCGGCGCGGCTTTCGTCCCGCTGAATCCGACTCTCAAGCACGACAAGCTGGCGGGCCTCTCTGGCCCGCTCCGGCGCGCGGATCCTGATCTGCGATGGCGAGAGAGGCCCCGTGGCCAGGGATGCGGCCTCCGACGCGGAGGGCACCGAGGTCTCAGAAGACGTGCTGTCGCTGCGATCGGACGGGCCGCCGCCCGCCGCTCCCCTGTCCAGCGACCTGGCCGCGATCGTCTTCACGTCGGGCTCGACCGGGGTTCCCAAAGGGGTCACGCTCACGCATCGCAACATGACCTTCGTCGCGGACTCGATCATCGAGTATCTGGAGATGGACGAGTCGGAGCGGGTCATGTGCGCGCTTCCGCTCTCGTTCGGATACGGGCTCTACCAGCTGCTGACGTGCGTCAGGGCCGGCGCGACGTTGATCCTGCAGGCTGGCCTCCGGTTCCCCGGCCGCGTGATCCAGCTCCTGGAAGACGAGGGGGTCACCGCGCTGCCCGGCGTGCCGACGGTCTTCAACGTGCTGCTCTCGCTCCGCGGCCTCGCCGAGAGGGAGTTCCCGCGCCTCCGCGTTCTCACCAACGCCGGCGCTGCCTTGCCGGCGGCGACCGTGGCCGAGCTCAGGCGGGTCTTTCCGGCGGCCAGGCTGTACTCCATGTACGGGCAGACCGAGTGCCAGCGCGTCTGCTACCTGCCGCCCTCGGAGCTCGATGCGCGTCCGACGTCTGTCGGCATCGCGATCCCGGGCACCCGAGCCTGGGTCGAGGATCCGGAAGGCGGCGTCGCGGCGCCAGGCGTGGTCGGCGAGCTCATGGTCGTCGGAGACCACGTCATGCAGGGCTACTGGAACGACCCCGAGGAGACGGCGGCCAAGATCCGGCCGGGCCGCTGGCCGTGGGAGCGGGTCATGGTCACGGGCGACCTGTTTCGCACGGACGAGGACGGCTTCCTCTACTTCGTCGCCCGGCGCGACGACATCATCAAGTCCGGAGGCGAGAAGGTCCCGCCACGGGAGGTCGAGGAGGTGCTGCACACCGCCGCCGGCGTACGCGAGGCGGCGGTGATCGGCATTCCGGACAAGATGCTCGGCGAGGCCGTCTGCGCCCATGTCGCCCTCGATCCCGGCCACGGCGCTGATGCCGCGGCGATTCGCCGGCATTGCGCGGAGCACCTCGAGGACTACATGGTCCCCCGCAAGGTGGTCTTCCACGACCAGCTGCCGCGGACCGACAACGGAAAGCTCGATCGCCAAGCCTTGGCGGCGGCCTCTTCGTAGGCTTGCCCGGATGACCTCCCTGGCCGAGCTCGAAGCGCTCGAGCGTCGCTACGCGATGCCGACGTACGCGCGCGCGCCGGTCGAGTTCGTCCGGGGCGAGGGGGCGCGCCTGTGGGACTCCGAGGACAAGGAGTACCTGGATTTCTTCGCGGGCCTGTCCGTGCACAACGCCGGCCACTGCCATCCGCGGATCGTGGCCGCCATCTCCGGCCAGGCCGCTCGATTCAACGGCTCGTCGAACCTCTTCTACTCCGAGCCCGCCCTGCGGCTCGCCGAGCGCCTGTCCACCTCCTCGCTGGGCGGCAAGGTCTTTCTCTGCAACTCCGGCGCGGAAGCGGCCGAGTGCGCCATCAAGCTGGCGCGCAAGCACGCCCACGCGGCGCGGGGTCGGAAAGCCGGAGATCGTGAGCCTCGACGGCGGGTTCCACGGCCGCACGCTCGGGGCGCTCGCCGCGACGCCGAGGCTGGCGGACGAGGGGCGCTTCGGACCGCTGCCCGGAGGGTTCGTGGCAGTGCCGAGGGACGACCCGGAAGCGCTCCGCGCGGCCATCGGCCCCGAGACCGCGGCGGTGATGATCGAGCCGGTCCAGGGCGAAGCCGGAATCTTTCCGATCTCGGACGAGATGCTCCTTGCGGCCCGGGAGGGATGCGATGCGAGCGGCGCCCTGCTCGTCCTGGACGAGGTGCAGTCCGGAATGGGGCGGACGGGCACGCTCTGGGCCCACGAACAGCTCCCGGTCGATCCCGACCTCATGACCGCCGCCAAGGCTCTGGGCGGCGGCTTGCCGGTCGGGGCAGTCGTGACGAGCCGAAGCCTCGGCGACACCTTCGAGCCGGGCGACCACGGGACGACTTTCGGCGGGGGACCGGTCGCGGCTGCGGCTGCCCTGGCGGCGCTGGAGGTTCTCGGCGACGAGCGCCTGCTCGATTCCGTGCGCGAGCTCGGCCATCTGTTCTGTTCGGGACTCGCCGCGATCGAAGGAGTGGCCGAGGTGCGCGGACGAGGCCTCATGGTTGGAGCGACGCTCTCCGACGGGCTGGATGCCGCCGCGGCCAGGGACGCATGCCTCCAGGGAGGGCTGGTGGTGAACTGCCCCGGTAGCGGGATGCTGCGCTTCCTGCCGCCGCTGGTCATCGGCGAGGCGGATGTCGAGCAGGCGCTCGCGATCGTGGAGTCGGCGGTGGCCTCCGTGGCCGCTTCGTAGAATCGCGTCGCATGAGCGACGACCCCACGCGAGTCATGCCCCCGGACCCGGAGCCCGAGCCTCGTCCCGGCTCTCCGGCCGGCATGCCCCCTTCCGGAGGAGGCATGTCGGGCCGCACCAAGGGGCTCCTCGTCCTGCTCGCCGCCTTCGTCATCGGCCTCGGAGTTGCGCTCGCCGTGATCGCCTCGGACGGCGGGGAGGAGGACGAGACGACCTCGTCATCGAGCACCACGTCCACCACCACCTCCACGACCACCACCGAGCACCGCGCCCGAAGAGGATCCTCCGAGCGAGCCGGAGGAGTCCCCGGTCGAGGAGCCGGAGGAGCCCCCGGTCGAGGAGCCTCCTCCCGCTGACCCGCCCGTGGAAGATCCTCCGCCCGAGGAGGACGACCTCCAGGGCGGGGGCATCAGCCCCTAGGTCCGGGAGTTGGCCCTCTGGCGGGCACCGGGCCAGGCGCGACCTCGAACCTGCGGCCTCAACTAGAGTTCCCGCATGCGTCGGGGGATCCAAACGTGTGGGGCGGCCTTCGCCTCGGTCTTCGCGATGGCCGGGGTCGCACAGCTCGCGGAATCGCGCGTTCCGGACAGCGCGTCCGGATCGCCCGCGCCGCATGCCCGCGGATCGTGCTCGGCGAACCCCGCTCTCTTCGGTGCGGGCAACTGGCCTCCGGCGTGCTGGCGGCCCTACGGGGCAAAAAGCCCGTTCAACCGCTCGCTGGGGGCTAATCCCAAGGTCGCGCGCCGGTCTCACCGGATCGTGCGAGGAACCCTCCACTCGAAAGAGGTGCCGGCACTCGTCGCCGGTCACCCGCATCGCAGCTCGAACGACTATGGCCACCCGGTTTATTACGGAGACTCGAGTGACCCGCTCTATACGGTTCGCTGCCTCCGGTGGGTCGACTCCTGCGAGGTCCACAACATGCGGGTGCGGATCCCCTCGAGCGCACTGCCGGCGGGTGGCTCCGACGCTCACATGGCGGTCGTCGACGCCGCCTCGGGCTGGGAGTACGGCTTCTGGGACGTGGAAACGGCGCCGCTGCTGCCGATCGGGGGCACGATTCAGGTCGGCCACGGGGGGCGGACCCGATGGGGAGTGCGGAGCGCAAAGGGCCTTGGCAGCAACGCCACGGCTGCCTTCTTCGGCCTGTCCGGAGGAGTGATCCGGGCCGAGGAGTGGGAGGGCGCGGCTCTGCGCAATGGGCCGATCAAGCATGCCCTCTTCGCGATCGTGAGCTGTACGAACGGTCGCTCGGTCTATCCGGCCGAAAGCGGCACCACCGGCACGGTCTGCGAGCACGGACGCGAAGCCGCGCCGCCGCTCGGGACGCGCTACCAGCTCGACATGTCCTTCGATCGGATCGACGCGCTTGGGCGCTCCGGCCTGGAAGAGCACGATCCTCAAGACCCTTGCGCGCTACGGCATGATCGTCGGCGACACGGGTGGCGGGCACTCGAACGCGTTCGGCCTCTTGACGGAGTCCGACACGCAGTACACCGCGCTCGGCTATTCCGGCCGCTTCGCCGCCCTCGGCCAGGCCTGGGGCGTGCCGGAGTACGGCGGTGCGTACAGATTCGACTTCGCCTCGGACGTCGGGTGGCGCAAGCGGCTTCGCGTCGTGCGCCCGTGTGAATCGAAAGGCGACTGCTGAGCCCGTAGCATCCCGGCCCATGGCGAGGCAGGTAGACGTGCAATCCCCCGGCCTCAGCTAGGCGCCCTCCGTGCGGATCCTGGTGTACACGGACGACGAGTTCTCGGACTACGAGGGCGGCATCCATGGGCGCAACGCCTTCACCCTTTTCGTCGACAGGCTCTCGGAGCGGGTCGACGAGATGGTCGTCCTCGGGCGCTTGCGTGAGGGGGGCGAGATCGCCCACTACCGGCTGGCCGACCGGATCCGATTCGTGGGGCTTCCGTACTACGAGAGTCTCGCCTCGCCGCTTCGGGCGGGACGCGCTTTCGCCCGTTCCATGCGCACCTTCTGGCGGGCCCTCGAAGGCCTGGACGGGTGCTGGCTCTTGGGGCCGCATCCGTTCTCCGTGGCGTTCGCCTTCCTCGCGATTCTCCGCGGCAAGCGCGTCGTGCTCGGCGTTCGGCAGGACCTGCCGGAGTACGCCCGTACTCGTCACCCTGGCCGGGTCGGTGTGCTGGCGGTCGCGTGGGCGCTGGAGGGCGCCTATCGCCTGCTCGCCAGGCGCTGCCCGACGATCGTTGTGGGCCCCGCGCTTCGCGAGAACTACCGCCGGGCCGGCAATCTTCTGGAGATCGCCGTGTCGCTGGTGGACGAAGATCAGATCGTCGACCCCGCCACGGCTGCTGATCGCTCTTACTTGGCCCGAAGACGATCCTGAGCGTCGGCAGGGTCGACGAGGAGAAGAACCCGCTGATGCTCGCCGACGTGCTCGGCGAGCTGCGTCGGCGCAGGTGGCGAGTGGCACCTGGTCGTGGTCGGCGAGGGAACGCTGGAGCAGGCGCTCCAGGACCGCCTGGAGCGAGCGTGGTCTCGGCGACCGGGCCGAGCTGCGGGGCTACGTGGGTCAGCAGGACCTGCCCGCGGTCTACCGGGAGAGCCACTTTCTCTTGATCACATCGCACACCGAAGGCCTGCCTCAGGTGGTGCTCGAGGCGTTCGCCGCGGGGTTGCCGGTGGTCAGCACCGACGTGGGCGGGATCGCCGAGGCGGTCGGCGAAGCCGTCGCGCTCGTCGAACCCGGGGACGCGGCCGGCGCGGCCGATGCGATCCGGCGCATCGCCGATCGGGACGAGCTACGACGGATCGCTGATCGCGGCCGGCAACGCCTACATCGAAGCGCACACGATCGAAGCCGAGATCGACCGGGTTGCCGGCCTGCTTGTCGGCCGAGCTCGAGAAGGTCTCCTAGCGCGAGGAGTCCACGGCCGATCGATAGACGGGCTCCAGGCGGTCGAGCCACCGCGGGGCGTCGTACGACGCCTCGAATCGCTCACGGGCGCGCGCGCCCATCCTCTGGCGCTCTACCGGGTCGCCGAGGAGCGAGTCGAGCGCACGTGCCAAGGCCCCGGGTTCCGGCGGGGCCGGGATAAGAAGGCCGTTCACGCCGCTTTCGATCAGCTCGGGGACACCGCCGACGTCGGTTGCGACCGCTGGCACCCGGGCCGCCATGGCTTCCATGAGCGCAGTCGGCAGCGCGTCGATCGAAGTGGGGTGGACCAGGACGTCGGACGCGTCGAGCACGGCCAGGACGTCGTCGCGGTGACCGGTCATGACCGCTCGATCTCCGAGCGCTGCCAGGTTAGCCGCGATCTCGTCGCGGTCGGGCCCATCCCCCAGGACGACGAGCTTCAGGTTCGGATACGTGTCGCGAAGGCGCTCGACGGCGGCGGCAGCGATCTCGTGGCCCTTTCCGCGGCGGAGCACCGTGGCCATCGTGACGACGATGTCGTCGGGCTCCAGCCCGAGCCCTTCCCTCACCTTGATGCCGGCACCCGGCACCGCGCTGTCGTTGATGCCGTTGTGGACGACGACGACGTGGTTGCGCCGGTCGAGCCGGGAATTCACGTAGACCTCGCGCGCGGCTTCGGACACCGCGATCACGCGGTGGCAGCAGCGCCTCCGTGCGAGCGCCATCAGCTGCTTCTTGGCCTGGTCTCTCACCGGCCCGGACCAATCCATGACGTGCAGCGTCGAGACTGCCGGGATGCCCAGGTTGCGCGCTGCCAGCCCCCCAAGGAAGTCGGCGTAGCCGAGATGGGTGTGGAGGATGTCGGGTTGGACCTCGGCCAGGTGCTCGCGGACCGCCCGCCTATCTCGGCTCCGCATGAGGCTCTGGATCGGCACGTGGATGGGTTCGACCCCCGCTGCCCGGAGGCGGGCGGCCGACCCCATCCGCGTGTGCAGATGGCCTACCGTCACCCGCCATCCCCGCTGTGGTGCCGCGTGGGCGAAGTCGGCCAGCAGCGATTCGGCGCCGCCCCAGTTGAGAGAGTCGATCAAGAGGTGGACGTGGAAGTCTCTGGACGGCATGGAGGGGTCCTGGGCGTCGCCGGGCGCGGTGTCAACCGAGGGCTTCGATGGCCTGCTCCGCCTCGGCATCTGCGGATCCTAGGCGACGGCCCGGCCCCGTTCCGATCAGCGGCTGCGCTTGCGTACCGGTGCGGCCGCCATCTCGGGCTAGACGGATATACGAGGGACCGGGCTGGACGTTCATCCCGAATGCGGTGCTTTAGGTACCGGCCCTCACTGGGCCGCCGATGCCCCGGGCATGGCATCGAAGATTCAAACCCGCGTAAGGCCGGCAACGGCGAAGACGATTGGCTTCCGGAGCGTTCTGGCGACAGCGCTGTCCGTGGCGCTCCTTGGAGCGTTCACGGACAGCGCTTCGGCAAAGAAGCACTCCTTCAAGCCGGTGGAGAAGAAGGCGAGAGCGTTCATCTTCAATCCCACTGGGATCGAGGCAAGTGAGGTCCGCAAGGCCCGCTTGAAGCTTCATAAGGGCTCGAAGACCGTCTCGCGCCGGGTCCGGACGCGACGCGTTCGGAAGGCGTTGAAGAGCTCGGCCGAGAGAGCGGCGGCGCCGAAGCTGAAGGTCGGCCATCCAGCCAAGGGCCGGGGAGGCAAGCTCGAGGTCATCGTCGACCCTGCTCCCGCCGAGGAGCCACCCACCGAGGAGCCACCGGTCGAGGAGCCACCCGTCGAGGAGCCTCCCGTCGAAGAGCCACCGGTCGAGGAGCCTCCCGGTCGAAGAGCCTCCCACCTCGGACGACTGCGGATTCGGCACCTTCAGCGCCCAGAGCCATCCTGAGGCCTGCTGGCGCCCCTACTCGGACTCGAGCCCCTTCAACCGCCAGGTCAAGGCCAGCGCTCCCGTCGTCTCGAACTCGCAGGCCATCGTTGACCGCTGGATCGGCTTCGGGAACCTGAACGCGCCGAAGTTCGACGGCGGCACCGCCGGGACGAGCTACGACTACGAGCACCCGATCTACTACTCGAGCCCCAGTGACCCGGTGTTCACCGTTCAGTGCACGCAGTGGGTCTCGAGCTGTGAGGTCCATGGCCTCCAGGTGCGGATCCCGAACCAGGCCAAGCCCGCCGCCGGCGGCGACGGCCACATGTCGGTGATCGACCAGCAGACCGGCTGGGAGTGGGACTTCTGGCAGGTGACGAGCAAGCCGAACGGCGGTGGCACCTTGACCGTCAGCCACGGTGGCCGCACCATGATCGACGGCGACGGCCTGGGCTCGAACGCGACCGCCGGCCACTTCGGGCTTGCCGCCGGAGTGATCCGGCCCGAAGAGCTCCGAGCGGGCGAGATCAACCACGCGCTGTTCATGGTCGTGAACTGCACCAGCGGCACGTCGGTCCGCCCCGCGGATCCACAGTCCGGGCGCAGCTGCTCGTCGATCGGGCAGTCGAACACGAACGCACCGCGGATGGGTGAGCATTTCGTCCTCGACATGACCGACGCGGAGATCAACGCTCTGCCGACGGCGGAGTGGCGCAAGACGATCCTGCGGGCGATGGCCCACTACGGACTCTACGTCGGCGATACCGGCGGCGGCTTCCTGAAGGTGCAGTCGGGCCAGAGCTGGACCAGCTTCGGCAAGGCCGATCCCTGGAAGCAGCTCGGTCAGGACCTCGGCGTTCCCACGTGGAGCGACAGCAAGGGGACCTTCCGCCTGTTCGACCTTCGGACCACGGTCGACTGGAGAAGTCAGATGAAGGTCGTCGACCCGTGCGTCGGAATGGGGACCTGCTAGCGCGCGATCTCGCGCGGTAGGTCCTGCGCGTCCCGATGCACGTAGAAGGCGTTCAGCGTGTGGTGCTCCGGCATCCGCGCGAACGTCTCGGTGGCGGCGTCGTAGGCAAGCGTCAGGTATCCCATGGCTTCGAGATGCGAGCGGACCTTCGCATCGGCCGAGGAGCGCTCGATCAGCAGCACCGGGCGATGCTCGCGCAAGGTCCGCTCGAGGCCGGCAAGCACCGGTTCCTCGAAGCCCTCGACGTCGATCTTCACGTAGGCCGGGGCGAGGGCAAGGTCGTCGAGCGGCTTGACCGCGACCTGAACCTCGGTGTAGGACAGCTCGTCCTCGGCGCCGGCTCCGAGTTGCTCGAACGACCATGCGCTCTCGCCCTCTTCATCGCTGAGCGTCGCCTCACCGGTCAGCGCGACGGCACCGTACATGGGGACCCGCAGGGTCGCCTGCCCACTCTCGGCGCCGGCGGCGAATGTGAGGTAGTCGAAGCGGGGAATCAGGCGCTTGACGAGGTCCAGGTCGCGCCGGTGCTGGGGAAGGGGCTCGACCGAGACGATCGGGGTGTGCCGGTTGTAGATCCGGAACGACAGGGCCGACTGGCCGCTGTTGGCGCCGACGTCGAGAAAGATTCCCTCGCGATCGAAGCGCTTGAAGCCGGCAAAGTCGGGTTCGTGCGCTCGGCGAGCGACGTATCGTCCCACGACCGGCCCTCGGCGGAGCGCCGCATAAGTACGCGGGCTACGGGTCAGGAAAAGCTTCAGCCGGGACATATCGACCCCTCATACATTGCCAGGAGGCGGTCCGCCTGGCGCTCCCAGCTGTAGCGGCTCGCGACGAGCTCCGCCGCAGCATGGGCCAGCCGCCGGCGCCGGTCCAAGGATCCGAGCAACGCTGTGGTCTCGGCGGCAAGCGTTGTGGCATCTTCGCCCACCAGGCAATGGGTATTCGCTTCGAGGCCCTCGATCCCGGCCACCCCGGCCGGTGTGGTGACAACGGGAACACCGGCCGAAAACGCCTCGAGCACCTTGTTCTTGATCCCGGAGCCCGAGAGCATGGGCAGCACGGCAACCTGCGCTCGGCTGAGCTCGGCGGACATGTCAGGGACGTCGGCGGCCACCTCGACTCCGTCGAGCTGTCCGAGCGCCGTCACGCCGGCACCTGGGCGGGCTCCGACGATGCGCAGGCGCGCATCAGGTAGTTGGCGCCGGACGAGCGGAAACACGCTCTCGGCGAGAAATCGCGCCGGCTCGACGTTGTGGAAGTAGCCCAGGTTTCCGAAGAACGTGATCACCGGGGGTCCGTCTTGCGGCTCGCGAAACGGAAAGCTCTGGGCGTCGACTCCGTTTGGAATCACGGAGACGCCGTCGGCGCCTGTCGCCTGGCGATCAGCCTCGGAGACGACCGACGCGCTGTCGGCTTGCGCGATCGACCTTGCCTCGTAGCGCTCCATCAGCCGGGCTTCGAAGCCGAACGCCGCCCGCGCGCCTGCGCGCTCGGTCCGTGCCCGCTCGCGCATGTTGAGCGCCAGCGTGTCGACCAGGTCAAGGTGCCGGTGGAGCCCGGGCCGGGGATCAGGCATGTACGGTGCCATTCGCGCCAGCGTCAGATGGACGACGTCGAGGTCGGGCCGGTCAGCCTCACGCGCGACGAGCCGGGACATCCTGCGGTCGAGAAACATGCGAACCTGAAGCGGCAGACCGGGCCGTGGCGCTGCGAGGTTCGCCGCCAACGAGGACGGTCCCCCTCGTTCGATCGTGAGCACACGAACGCCGTCGAAGGGCAGATCAGGGCCCGAACCGAAGGACGCAAGGGTCACGTCGTGCCTCTCCGCGAGGCATCGAACGAGGTGGAAGACGCGCACCTGATCGCCGCGGTGGGGCGGATTTGGATAGCGCGGAGCGACAAACAGGATTCGCATGAAGGCGACACGGTAGTCTGCCCGCGGTGGGAGGGCCGCCGGCGACCATGCGAATCGCAGTGATCGAAACCGCCCCTCACGGTGGGCTATTGCACTACGCCGTCCAGCTCGGCAATGCGCTTGCCGAGCGCGGCAACGATGTCGATCTGATTACGCCCCGTGACCATGAGCTCAGCTCGTACGAAGGGGCGGCGCGAATGCGGGCGGTGCTGACGCCGTCGGTCCGATCCGCGGCTCCCCCGCCGACCAACATCATCGCGTCCGTCGTCCGTCGCGCGAGAGTTGCGATCCGGCTGACGCGCACGTGGATCCGCATCCTGTGGGAGGTCTCGCGCGGCCGGTACGACGTGGTCGTACAGGATGGGGCCATCGATGTTTCCGTGGCTGCCGCCGGCGCCGTCTTGCTGACGACGATTCCAGGCGGTCCGCCTGTGGCCCAGGTCTGCCACAACGCCCGCGTTTTCAACCGCTGGTCCGGTCGTCGCCGGTTCGCCGGCAGCCGGATCGTGCTCGGGCTGCTCCACACGGCGTTCCGGCGCTTCGACCTCGTGTTCATGCACGGCGAGCGCAGCCGTGCAGAGTTCGAAGCCGAGTGGAGCAAGGCCAGAATCGCGTTGATCCCGCACGGGGACGAGCGGGTGTTCGCCGACGACCCGCCGCCGGCGGCGACAGGCGAGCACGTGCTCTTCTTCGGCCAGTGGAATCGCATCAAGGGCCTGCCGGTGCTGATGGACGCGTTTGACCGGCTCGCCTCCCGGCGGCCTGAAGCGACCCTGACGATCGCCGGCGCACCGGCTCCGGCGGAGATTGACGTTGATGCCGTCAAGCGTTGGGCCGAGCCCTACGGAGATCGTGTCGAGCTGATCGACCGCTACGTCCCGCTCGAGGTCGTGCCGGCGCTGTTCGCGCGAGCGCGCGTCTTGGTGGCTCCGTACACCCTTGGCTACCAGAGCGGCGTGATCCACCTGGCGATGACCATGGGCCGCGCGGTCGTCGCCAGCGACGTCGGCGACTTCAACTCTGTGGTCATCGAGGGCGAGACGGGTCTCCTCGTCCCGCCGGGAGCGCCAGACGAGCTCAGCGCCGCGCTCGACCGCGTCCTCGGAGATGCAGGCCTTGCGAACGGGCTCGGCGCAAATGCGCGGTCGCGGATGATGTCCGAGTCGAGCTGGGAAGCCGTTGCAGAAAAGGTGGAGGCGGCGCTCGAAGCACTGATCTCAGCGGACGAAGATTCCACCAACGGCGCGTAAGCGGGAGAGCAATTTCGGGCACCGCCTGCGCGGTGTCGTCGCTCGGAGCCCAGCGTCTACTCTGCCCCGCATGTGCATGGCGCAGGCCAGAGCCGCCGGATGACTGAGGCTTCCGCTCACACAGTCGGGACGCGGACGATGCGGGGAATGGCCTGGGCCTACGGGTCGTACGTCGGCGGGCGGGTGCTCGTGCTGGCCTCCACGGCCGTGCTCGCGCGCTGCTGACGCCCGAGGACTTCGGACTGGTCGCGATTGCGATCACCTTCATGGCCCTCCTCGACGGCTTCGCAGACCTGAGCCTGAGCGCAGCCCTGGTTATCCAACCCGAGAAGCACCTGGAATCAAGGGCTCAGACGGTTTTCATCATGAGCGTCGCCCTTGGCGCCGTGATGACGGCGATCACCGCAGCTGCGGCACCATTGATCGCCGATTTCTTCCGGGCGGACGTCTCGGCCATCGTCGCTGTGCTCGGATGCAACTTCTTCCTGCGGTCGCTCGGCGGCACGCACTACGCCATTGCCCAAAAGAGGCTGGACTTCAAGACGCGAACGATCGCCGAGTTCGCGGATGTCGCCGTCCGCGGGGCCATGGGGGTCATTCTCGCCCTTGCCGGGTTCGGCGCTTGGAGCCTCGTGGGGGGGTATCTGATCGGAACGGTCGTGTTCGTCGCCACCTTGTGGCGCCTCGTGTCCTGGCGGCCGAGGCGAACGCTCCGGCTGAGCCACCTGGGCGAAATGCTCGGCTTCAGCACCAAGATCACTGGCGTCAGCATCGTTGCGACGCTGATCTCCAACGTCGATTACCTGTTCGTCGGCCGCGTCCTTGGCACCGCCTCCCTGGGGCTGTATTCGATCGGCTTCAGGCTCCCCGAGCTGCTCGTCCTCAATCTCTCCGTGGTGGCCAGCCAGGTGCTGTTTCCGGCGTTCTCGAGCCTCGACCGCAGCGGGCTCGCTCGAGCGTTCACGATCTCGCTGCGTTACACGCTGATGATCGGATTGCCTCTGGCGGTCACCTTGGCGGTCCTAGCCGAGCCGATCGTTCTCGCTCTCTTCGGAGACCAGTGGCAAGGTTCAGTCGATGTGATGCGCATCCTCGTCGTGTACGCGCTCGCGTATTCGATCGGGTTCCCCGCGGGAACGGTCTACAAGGCCACCGGGCGAGCGGGCGTTCTACTCGCGCTCGGCATCGTAAGGCTGGCATTGGTGGTCGTCGGCCTCTACCTGTTCGTCGATAACGGCCTGACTGCCGTGGCGGGCGTTCAGGCGGCGGTGGCGGTGTTCGCAGAGCTCGTCGGCATCGGCCTGGCGTCACGTCTGATCGGCGTGACCATGCCGTCCATTCTGCGGTCGATCTGGCCTATGGCCATCGCCGCGGCAGCGATGGCTGTGCCGATGCTGGTGATCGCCGAAGCTGTGAGCGCGAACGAGTGGCTGGAGCTCCTGCTTGCGATCCCCGCGGGCTGGCTCGTATTCCTCGGCGCGTTGTGGTTCTTTGCGCCCGACGCGATCCGGTACCTACGAAGGACGATGTTCCCCGGGCAGAACAACCCCGGAGGCGATTCGACACCAGCCTGAGGCAAGCGTTCCGAGAGCGACTCACGCATCCTTGCAGGGAAAATCTCCCTGGGGGCCGGATGCTGCCTTGGCCCTATGATGCTTGCCTGCCCATGCCGTAGCGCCGATCCTCATGGCCTCCACCCCGATCTCGATTCCCTCGCAACGGCCGGTCTTCGACTCGAACTTCCCGATCGCTGCAGCGGGGCTCGGATGTGCCGTGATCGTCGGAGTGGCCGCCGCGGTGAAGCTCACCTTCGGGATCGGTGCGCTCGTAGGCGTCCTCTTCGTGCCGATCGTGTTGATGAATGTGCCGCTTGGCGTCCTGGCATGGATTCCGGCGATCTTCATCGAGCGCGTCCCCGCGTTCAGCTTTGGCCCGACGGTGATAGGGCTGATGGTCGCGGGGGCATGGCTCCTCGCGCTTCCTGCCACACGACGCCATGTCGCCGACGTCTTCAGGCGCCACCGTGTCCTGTTCCTGGCGTTGGCGGCGTTCATGGCGTGGAACACGGCATCGATCCTGTGGGCGCTGGACCGCGACGAGACGGCGGCGCACTACTTCAGGTGGTACGCGGCGGGCGTCACCTTCATCATCGTGGCAACCGCGCTGTCCACACGGCGCTTCGTGGTAGGAGCATGCGCCGCATTCGTGCTTGGAGCCACCTTGTCCGTCCTGACGGGATTCGTCCCGGGGGACGTGGTCGTGCGAGGGGACATCAACGAGGAGGAAGCAGCGCGGCTGGCGGGCTCTCTGGGAGACCCGAACTTCCTCGCCGCCGGCGTAATTCCCGCCATCGCCATCGCTCTGGGCCTGCTTTCGATGACGCGGCGTCCGGGCCTTCGGTGGGCGCTCGCCGGAGCGCTTGTCGTTCTGGGCGGAGGTCTTCTGGCAACCGGGTCGCGAGGCGGGCTCATCGCGGCCGGCGTCATGGCGATCGCGGCGATCTGCCTGGAGCGCGAACGCCGCCTCCAGTTGGGTGCCGTGCTTGTAACACTCCTGGCGGTGGGCACTCTGATCGCCGCATACAACTCCTCGTCCTCGATCGAACGCCTCCGAAGCTTCGAGACGGGGAACGGCCGGGTGGACCTCTGGAGCCTTGCGATCAGGATGTCCGAGGACAATGTGGTGAGGGGCGTGGGCCTCAACAACTACCGCCCGGAAGCGGTCCGCTACGTCCGGGAGCCGGGGTTCGTGCAGGACCCGACCCTCGTCCTCGGCACGCCCCACGTAGCGCACAACACTTATCTTCAGCAGCTTGCCGAGACCGGCGTCGTCGGCGTCGCCTTGCTCCTGACCTTCGGGGCGGCGACGCTGGGCGCCACGCGATCAGCCGCACGTACTTTTCCTGAGCCGAGGCGACCGGGGGATGGCCGCTCTCGCCAGAGCAGTGCTCGTGGGGCAGCTCGGGATGCTCACGACCTTGATCTTCTTGTCAAATGGGCCAGACAAGCGGATCTGGGTGCTGTTGGCCCTGGGTGTCGCTCTCGTCGCCGTCGCGTCCAGGGATGAGACGGCATGAGCTCGTATGAGAGGCGCACCAGGATCGACGGCGCGACCCAGTCGGCGGCCGCGACCCCGGCAGCGGCCCTGTGGCCCCTGCTCCGTGCGCTCCGCTCGCACCGGCTTGTCGCAATCGCAATCGTGGCTCTGACGGTCCTGTCTCAGCCTGGCCTGGATGACTCAGCGCGCTCCCCAGTACTCCGCAACTGCGGAGGTCCTGGTCACGCCGCTTTCGGCGACCGACCGGTCCTTTGCCGGGTTGCCCCTCCTGAGGGCAGTCGGCCCGGATGCGTCGTCCGGCGTGGGCAGCGCGGTGGTGTTGCTGGACTCGCCCGAGGCAGCCGAGCTCGCGGCAAAGCGGGTCGGGGAGGGCCACGACAGGCAAGCGTCGAGGCCGCTGTCGAGGTCGAGCGCTCAGAGGACGCAGGGCTGGTCACCGTGACGGCAAGCAGCGATGATGCGGAGCTCTCGGCCGCGATCGCGAACGAATTCGTCAAGGCCGCGCTGGACACCCGCGCCTCGGAGCTGGGGGAGATCGCAGCCCAGCAGATCGAACGCTCGCAGGAACTGATCGACGAAGCGGGCTCGTCGAGCGTGCTCGCCGAACGAAAACCTGCGGGCCCGCATCGCGGACCTCGAGCAGATCCGCGACTCCGGCGACCCGACTCTGACGGTGGCTCGCCCGGCGACGGTCCCGACCTCGCCTGACGGGGCGCCTCGCCCGGCGATCCTCATCGTGTCGGTTGTCGCAGGTCTCAGCATCGCCTGTATGACGGTCGTCCTGCTCGAAGTCCTCGGCCCCTCTCGGATCTTCGACGAAACCGCCCTGCTCGAGACCTACGAGCTTCCCGATACTCGTGAGGCTGCCCGCGACTTGGCGGGGGACGGGCGTTGCGGCCCGCCGTCACAGGGCCGGGCGCATGATGCGCGACGTGTTCCGGAGCCTGCAGGTCCCAGCTCGAGATCCGCCTCCCGGGCCGTCCTCGCAGCAGCAACGGCGCGGGGCCGCGGACGACGCGCGCGGTCGCCGATACGAGCCCCTCCCGCGGGGACGGCAGCACCGCCGTCGCTACCGGGCTTGCGCACGCCACCCTCGACGCCGGCGCGTCGTGCTCGGTCGTCGACCTTGATTTTGCGACGCGCGGCGCCGAGAAGGCCTTCGGCGTCTTCGACAGGTCTCGCGAGTCGGCTCGCCGCCGGGCGGAGCGGCCGAGCCCGGCTTCGCCCGGACACGGGTCGGCGAGGACACCGGGCTCGAGCTCCTGACCGTGGCCGGCACCGAGGCTTCGATCGACGCGTCGCTGACCCGCAGGGGACGACCTGATCGAGCTCGGGCGCTCGTCGTCAGACTGGATCGTGGTCGACACGCCTCCGGTCGCAGGCGCCGCCTCGACGCTGCCCGCACTCAAGTCCGTCGACGCCCTGGTGATCGTGGTCAAGCTTCGCAGCACGAGCAGAAGCGACCTTCTGCGGCTTCGGGAGATCCTGGAGCTGGTGGACATCCAGCCGCTTGGCTACGTCGTCGTCGCCCCCGGCGGAGCAGGGCAGCCAGGAGTCGCACGTCGCCAGGGAGCCGCCGGGGGGCAGCGCGGCGCGGCCGATGATTCCGGGAAGGCCTCCGCACTAGTCGCCGAGGACTGGCAGGCCGAGCGCCTGCCGAACCTCAGCTTTGCTTCGCGGGCTCGGGGGAGGTGTTCTCCCTGGCGGCAAACGACGGAGCCTCTTCGGTGTAGTAGTAGTAGCCCGAGCGGCGGGACTCCCTGGGCACGCCCAGGATAGCCGCGCCGACGGGCTGGATGTCGTTTGCGTCCAGAAGCTCGGCAAGGCGCTTGATCCGCGGGATGCGGCTCTTTCCCAACCGCACGACGATCAGCACTGCTTCCGCCCGCCGCGCCAGCGGCAGGGCATCGATCACGTCGGTCAGCGGCGGAGAGTCGATGATCACGAAGTCGGCCATCTCCTCAGCGCGGCTGAGCAGGAGCTCGGCGGCGTGCAGGGACAGGAGCTCCGGCACGCCCGGCCCCGAGTGGTCGGCCAGGAGCAATTGCAGGTTGGGACCGAACGCCTGCGTGGTGACGAGCGCGTCCTCGAGCTGGCTCTCCTCGACCAGGACGCTTACGACGCCCTTATCCGGCTTGAGGCTGAGGGCCTTGCCGATGTTGGGCCGTCGCAGATCGGACTCGATGAAGATCACCCTCTTGCCCGCGAGAGCAAGAGATATCGCGATGTTGAGCGCCGTGGTGGACTTGCCTTCCGCGGCTCCAGGGCCGGTGATGAAGATCGACTTCGGCGAGCCTCCATGCCGCCCTGCCACCGACAGGGTCGCTCGCAGGGTGCGGTAGGCCTCACGCGAAGGAAGGCCCATGGACGTCGGCAGGATCGGGTCGTCGTGCTTTCTGTTCTCACGCGGCACCCGCGCGATGATCGGGACCCCGAGCAGCGCCCGCAGCTGCCCCTCCCGCCTCAAGCACCGGATCGAGAAGCTGCAACGCGAACGCGATAAGCGTGCCAACGATGAAACCCCCGACGAGTCCGAGCCCGATGGCAAGCGCGGGCTTGGGGCTGGCAGGTGACTTGGGAAGCTCTGCCTCGGACTCAACCTGGAGGGTCGGGTCGCTGCCTTCGCTCAGGAAGCGGAGTTCCGAGATCGTGGCCGCTAGGCCCTCGGCCGCGGCGCCGCCCCTGGGGAGCTGAGCCAACTGCGCCTCGAGCCGCGGCAGCACTTCCGCTGCGCGCCGCTGGACCTCCTGGGTCCGCCGGTCCACGGACTCCTCGGCGAAAGCATTGGCAAGATCCTGCGCTTCCTCGGGAGTCTCGGCCTTGCCCGTGATCGCGACGATGTAGCTCTGCGGAATCGGCTCGATCTCGACGCGGTCGAGCATCTCCGTCGGGTCGAGGTCGGAGTCGAGGCGCTGGGCGACCGAGTTGGCAACCTCGGGGCTGTCCACGAGCTGCACGGCCGTCTGGACACCGAGGCTCGGGTCGGTCGACTCGGTGATCAGGCCGACCGCGGTGAAAATCGATTCGTCGGCCGGAATCGGCTTGACAAGCAGACGGGCCTCCGCCTCATATGTCTTCGGCGTGACGACCAGATAGGCGATCCCCAGGCCCAGGCCGAGCAGCGTTGAAAGGACGATGAGTCGCCACCGTTGCCGGATCGTCTCCAGGCGCCGACCCAGGCTCGGCTGAGCGACGTGAGCCTGACGCCACTCGGGGTCGGGCTGATGGGCGCGCTCATCCATCCGAGTCTTATACCCGGTCCGGGGTCACGCTAGATGATGAGGGTGGAGGGGTGGCAATTCTCGTGGCACTTCAGGCTGGCTCTCCATGCGCTGTCGGCCATGTGCGCCTACATCTTTACCTAAGCACTTATTGTTACCGAAGCGTCGGTCAGCCACGGCGTGGGTGTCGCTTTCGACGATGATTGCCGCGTACCGGGGGCTCCTAGTCCCTTGACCGGCCTTGCGGCTCTCCGATAATCTCACTCCCTTGGCGAGACGCAGAAACAAGATCGTGCAGCGAAAAGCTCGCGTGGCCGGCGCTGAGGAGCTCTTGGACGAGGCCACCAGGCGGGTCGAGGAACTCGTCAACGCGGCCGACCGAAGCGCCGCCGCGGTCAGGCTCAGCATCAGCGAGAGGCTCACCGAGTTGGGCGAGACCCGTCGCGACGTGATCGTCGGCGAGCTCGCTACAGAGCTGGTGGAACGGGTCGAAGCCCTGCGGGAGGAAGCGCACGAGCTACGGGCGATCCTCGTCCGCGCGAGCGGCGCGCTTACGTCGGCGCCGACCGCCGCTTCGGAACCTGAGCCCGTGGGGCGGCATCCGCGTGAGCAGCCGGCGGCTCAGGCACCCGGAGCCCCCAACGAGCCTTCTTCATCCCTGCGGGCAAAGCCGAGGGCCCCCGAGCGTCCAGAGGGGCCTTCGCAGGGCTTGCTCCTGCTCGCCACGCAGATGGCGGTCGCCGGCGCCGATCGCGAGGAGATTGCCAGACGCCTCCGCGAGGACTTCGGAGTCGTGGATACGGACGAGGTGCTGACGCAGGCACTCGGGACCCGGGTCGAGTGACCCCCGACGAGCAGACTGCGCGCCTCGCGCTGCGCGAGGCCATCGCCGAGGTTGCCCGGCAGGTCGACGCCATCCTCGATTCGGCCATCGCGGCTGCGGCTGACATCCGCGCCCAGGCGGAGCGCGATGCCGAGCGCCATCTCGCGCATCGGCGCGAGATGGCCAATCAGGTTCTCGCCGCCCAGGTCGAGCGTCTGGAGAAGTTCTCGTCCGAGCTTCTGACCGAAACCGACCGCGCCCTTGCCTCACCGGAGTTCCCCGCTGCTCCGAGGCCTCCGGCCCCGCCCGTGCCGGCAGGCCCCGAGCCATCGAGCCCGCCGCTGAGCGGCGCCATCGAGCCCGGCGGGAACGGGACGTCGTCGCACCCTGGGCCGCCCGCGCCTGCGGCCCCGGATGCTCCCGGACCCTCCATCTCCCGGGAGGAGGCCGTTCTGCAGGCCACGCAGATGGCCATCGCCAAGGTGGATCGCACCGAGATCGAGGCGACCCTTCGGCAGGAGCTCGGCGCCGAGCAGTCCCGTCAGATCGTCGAAGCGGTCCTCGGCTCGCGCTAGGCCCGCAGCCTCCTGAGCTTGCTCAGGCCGTCGAGCAGGCGAGGGGCATGGGTGAAGATCTCGCGCTTCGCCCAGAACCGGGCAGGCCCGTCGCCCCGATACACGGAGAGCCTCGGCCAGCAAAGAGCCTGGCGCGACCCGCCGTGCACGCCTTCGACGGCAAGCGCCGCTCCGGCCAGGTAGCCGGCCTTCTGCGCCGCGTCGACGACACGACGGTCGACGAGGCCGTAGGGGTATGCGATCGAGGTGCATGGTGCTCCGAGCTCCGCCTCGCAATCGGCGCGTGAGCCCTCGAGCTCGTCGCGTAGCTGCTCCGGCGTGATGCTCGTGAGATCCGGATGCGTCCGGGAGTGCGAGCCGATCTCCCACCCGGCATCGACGAGCTCACGAAGCTGCGACCAGGAGGCCCCGGTCAGCTCGCTCCTCCACTCCGTCTGCGACCACGGGCGGATGCCCTCCCACTCTCTTAGACCGTCGCGGTCGGCCCGTGTGGGCACGAACACGGTTGCGGGGACCCCCAGGCGGGACAGGACCGGGAAGGCCAAGGAGACGACCGACGCGTAGGCGTCGTCGAACGTGACGGCAAAGACGCGCTCGCCCGCATCGGCTGTCAGGGCCTCCGTGAACCGGGTTCCGCGGTACCCGCGCTTCAAGAGCGAGCTCACCTGGCGGTACAGGGGGTCTGGCCCCACCGCCATGGCCGATGGCCACTCTGCGCTCATGGCGTGATAGCAAAGGACAACCGGCGACGATGCTGAACTAAGGTCGGGTCCAGTGTCGGATTCCCCACTTGCACGGATCTCGTCCGAAATCGAACTTTCGGTGGCGGGGGACGAAGGTTCCATAAATGAACTGAGTGCTGAGTGGCGCTCCTTGGCCGTCCTGGCGGGCAACGCATTTTTGACGCCCGAATGGTACGACCTTTCGCGGCAACAGGTTGATCCCGGAGCGCGTCCCTTGGTGGTTTGCGCCCACCACGCGGGCCGGCTGGTCGGGGTGCTTCCGATGGTCGCCGGGCCGGGGCGCAGGGATCCGGTGAGGTTCGCCGGGGCCGGTCTGGGCGACCGGTTCGGCCCGCTGCTCGCGGCCGACGGCCCCGATGATCTGGGGAGCAGCCTGTACAGCGGTGTCCTGGATGCGGCGGGCGGGCTGCCCGTCGAGCTCGTTCGCGTCGAAGCGCAGAGTGGGTGGTGGGCGCAGACGGGTGCCCGTAGGACGGTCGTCACGGCTCCGGCGGGCGAATGGCCCGTAGCGGACCTGGGCTCCGAGGGCTGGGACGCGTATCTCGCATCCCGAAGCCGAAACCACCGAAGCCAGATCCGGCGCCGCCTTCGCGCGATCAACGAAGCCCACGAGGTCGACGTCTGGAGCCCCGCTTCCACGGCGGAGGTCCTGTCCGGGATGGAGGAGCTGTTTCGGCTCCACGCCGCCCGCTGGGATGGGCGGTCGGAGCGCTCGAGCTTCGATCGTCCCGAGGCTCACACCTTTCACCGCGCCTTCGCGCAGGCGGCGGCCGAGCAGGGGTGGCTTCGCCTCTACATGCTCCGGGCCGACGGTAAGAACGTGGCGGCGTGGTACGGCTGGAGGCTGGGGGAGACGGTCTCGTATTTCCAGGCCGGCTACGACCCGGCCTGGGCCTCCCTCAGCGTTGGGTCCGTCCTCTTCGCCGAAACGATCCGGCTGGCCGCGGAGGAAGGAGCGGAGGCGTACGACATGCTCCTGGGAGACGAGTCCTTCAAGCTTCGCTACGCGACCCGTGTGGTCGACGCGGTCAGCGTCGTGGCGGCAGCCAGGTGGAGCCGGGCGCGCCTCCGTGCCTCTGCCGTAGCCCGGCTCAAGCCGGTGTGGCGTTCGTTGCCCCGAGACGTCCGCTCCAGGTTGCGACGCGGGTGAGCTTCGCTCAGGGGTCCTGCCAGATACGCGTCCCGGAGCCGAAAAGGCTGATCTCCTCCAGCTTCGCGAAGGTGATGATGCGCTGAGCCGCGCTGTAGAGGGGGTGGCAGGCGCTCAGGACCAGGCGCTCGTAGCCGACGTCCCGAACGACGTCGATGTCCGTCGGCTCCACGATGTCGATCTTCTGGACCCTGTAGACGAAGGTCGCGTAAGGCATCGTCACGGTGATCTCGTCACCGGGCTCGAGGTCGTCCATGCGGTTGAACGGGGCGGCGTACGTGGTCCGGTGGCCCGCGATGCCGACGGTCTTGCCCTGGCCGGGGAAGGCCGACCCGTCGCCCTGCCGGCGGACCTCCTCGTCAGGGGACGGCGAGAAGTGCCCCGGGCCGCGCTGCAGGGACGCCGTGTCCGTCCCTTCGACGAACGTGCTGTCGACGTCCATCGCGGGAATCTCGATCTGACCGATGCCCTTGCCGTCCGTGACGTCCGGGGAGTCCGCGAACCGGTCGGCGAGGATGCCCACTCGCTCCTCGAGGTCGCCGGCGTTCTCGGCCGCCTCGAGGTCGGCCGTCGCGGGGAATGCGCGTTCCAGCTCATCGAACTCATCCTCTGCCTGGCCCTGCTCGAACTTCGCATAGAGGCCCGACAGCGGCTCACCCCAGGCGAGCGTCAGACCCACGTCCAGCGCCACGACTATGCCGGCGGTGATGAGCGCGGTAGCGACGATGCGAAGGAAGCGATTCACGGAAGTGCGCATCATGCCGCAGACCTCCGGCGGAGGCGTCGTGACGACGCGCGGGAGCGGTCCTGCGAAACTCTCCGCCACCTCATGGCCGAACCGACCTCATCCATCGACGGCGCACCAAGGATCGCCTCCTATCAGGCCGATCCGGGCGCGATGGGCCGAGTGCTCCTTCTCTACTCGGGCGGGCTCGACACGTCGGTCATGCTGCATTGGATCCAGGCCAAGTACGAGGTGGAGATGGTGACGCTCACGGTCGACCTCGGACAGCCCGGAGAGGACTGGGACGTCGTCGTCGGGAAGGCCGAGCAACTGGGAGCGCGGGAAGCAATCAGGGTCGACGCGCGTGAAGAGTTCGCGCGTGACTACGTGTTGCCCGCCATCCGGGCCAACGCGCTCTACGGCGGCGGCTACCCGCTCTTCACGGCGCTTGCGCGCCCGCTGATCGCAAAGCTCGCCGTCGACGCGGCCCGCGCGACAGGGTGCGACACGATCGCCCACGGCTGCACCGGGAAGGGAAACGACCAGGTCCGGATCGACGGCACGATCGCCGCGCTCGCTCCGGAGATCAAGGTGTTGGCGCCCGTCCGCGAGTGGTCGATGGGCCGCGAAGAGGAGATCGCGTATGCGAACGAGCATGCGATCCCGGTCAAGGGATCCAACGAGGGGCCTCCGTATTCGATCGACGACAACCTCTGGGGCCGCTCATCCGAAGGGCGCGAGATCGAGACGCTCGACGAGCCTCCGTCCGACGAGGTCTTTCAGCTCGTGACGCATCCCCGCGAGGCGCCTGACGCGGCGCAGCGGGTCACGGTCGGCTTCGAAGGCGGTGTGCCGGTCTCGCTCGACGGCGATCGATTGGCGCCGGTGGAGCTCATCGAGCGTGCGGGAGCGATCGGCGCACGGCATGGGATCGGGATCGTCGACCACATCGAGGACCGCATAGTCGGCCTCAAGGTCCGTGACCTCTACGAGGTTCCGGCAGCGGCGCTTCTTCTCACCGCTCATGGGGATCTCGAGAAGCTCGTCTCGACGATCCACCAGAACGAGTTCAAGCACGTCCTCGACCGCAAGTGGGCGTACCTCGTCTACGCGGGGCTGTGGCTCGACCCCCTGCGCCACGACCTGGATGCCTACATGCTCGCCGCGAACGAGCGGGTCACCGGGGAGGTCACGCTCGAGCTCTACAAGGGGTCTGCGCGGGTGGTGGCCCGCTCGAGCCCGTTCGCGCTCTACGACGAGTCGCTGGCGAGCTTCGGCGAATCGGGTGGGCGCTTCTCGCAGTCGGCGAGCCCTGGTTTCATCGAGCTTCACACGTTGCAGAGCCGCATGGCGCACCGGATTAGCGAGCGCCACAAGGGGAAGGAGAGCTAGAGATGTCAATCGTCTACGAAATGATCGGCCGAACGGTCGTCCGCGTCGTTTGGTGGCGCTTCGGGCGCCAGATCCAGATTGCGGGGGTGGTTGCGCTCATTGCAGCCGGCGCCGCCGGATTCCTCCTCAGCCGCAGGGATCCTCCGGAGGGCTAGGGGGCGCAGCGCCCCGCAGGCTGCAACTTTCCGCCCGGATTATGTAGCCACCCTGAGCAAAAGTTTGGGAAACGCTAACGAATCGTTAGCATTGCCCGCTCGTGTCCGGAAGCCGCCCAGACATCTTCGAGCGCGTCGGGTCGACGCGCGACCACCGGCCCAGCCTTGCCGCCAGGGCCGTCTTCGTCCTGGTCTGCGGCGTGGCCCTGGCAATTCCCATCGCCAGGGCGGACGCGCAGACGATCGACGGTCTCGAGGGCAAGATCGCGGACGCCCGCGCCGAGGCGGTCGAGCTGAACGATCAGATCGAGTCCAACGTCGTCGAGTTGGCCGAGGCCAGGAGCGACGCAGAGCGAGCGGCAGGCCGTGAGGCCGAGCTGAGCCAGGTGCTCGCGGAGGGCGAAGAGCGCTCGGCCGAGCTCGCACGGCGGCTCGAGGCTGCCGAGGCAGAGCTCGCAGCGACCCAGGAGCGCTTCGAGCGCGCCCAGGCGGTCCTGGCGCAGCGGCTGGTCGAGATCTACAAGTCGAGCGGCATGAACGAGATCGACGTTCTCCTCGACTCCGAGGGGTTCGAGGACCTCGCGACGCGCGCCGAGCTGCTGGGCCGCATCCAGGCCGCGGACCGCGGCCTCGCCGAGCGGGTGCGCGAGCTCCGCGCGGACGTCCAGGACCAGGTCGAGCAGGTTGGCCGAGCCAAGGAGCGCTCGGACGCGCTGAACGCCGAGGTCTCGGCTGCCCGTGACGAGATTGCAGCCGCTCGCGCGGAGGCCGAGGCGCAAGCCGCTGCTGCGGCCGATGCGCGGTCGGCGCAGGCTGCATCGCTAGAGGAGCTTCAGGGCCAGATGGGCGACTGGACCGACCAGGTGCAGAAGCTGGAGTCGGTGCCGGAGGAAGAGGCCGCCGAAGAGGTCGGAAACTGGAACAGCTTCGGCCCCTGGGCCATCCCGGAGGCGATCGTCATGTGCGAGTCGGGCGGCAACTTCCAGGCCCTCAATCCCTCCTCGGGAGCCGGCGGCGCCTACCAGATCCTTCCCTCTACGTGGCGCCTCTACGGTGGCGAGGGACTTCCGCACGAGGCCTCGCCGGCCGAGCAGCATCGCATCGCGGCGATGATCTGGGCCGACTCCGGGCCCGCGGCCTGGGTCTGCGCCGGCTGAGTGGCGGATCCCCGGCTCAGGCGGCTTCGACCGGAGTTGCGAGTCGCGCTTCGGCGCGCTCTTCCCAGCGCGCTCCGCGCAGGATCGCGACGGCGCAGACCAGGACGGCTAGCACTCCGAATCCCGCCACGGCAAAGCTCGCGCGTGGCGTGGCGAGCGCGGCGATCGCACCGCCGAGGAGGAATCCCACGCCTGACAGCCCGCTGGCCAGCGACTCGAGCAGGCCGATCACACGCGCCTGGTAGGCCTCGGCGGTGAACTCCTGGATCGCCGTGACGACTGCGACCCACTGCACTCCGTTCCCCGCGCCACCGATCACCGATGCGACGCACGCGACCAGAAGGGTCGGTGCGACCGCCGTACCCAGGTACGCGACGCCGATCGCGGCCGTGCCGCCGACCAGGAGCGACGCGAGCGACGCGCCTCTGAGCATCGAGAAGATCACGCTCCCGAGCACCATTCCGGCGCCCCACGAGGCCAGCATCAGCCCGTAGCCCAGGTCGCCGGCGTCCAGGGTCTCCTTCGCGAACGCGACCTCGATCGGCAGGACGAGCGCGAAGAAGACGAAGGCGATCGCCTCCGCGCCGAGAAGCCATCGCAGGATGGGCCGCTCGCGAACGTAGGTGAACCCGAGTCGTAGGCGCGTCGTCCATGTGACCTTCTCGTCCTCCTCGTCGCCGGCCGCGCGTGCGAGCACGCTCGAGGTCGCGAGCATGGCCGAGACCGCCAGAAACGAGGCCGCGTCCGCGAGGAGCGCGACCTGGGCGCCGGCGGTGGCGACCAGGAGGCCCGCGAGCGCCGGGCCTGCAGCGGCGCCGGCCGTGAACCCGAGATTGAGAATGGCGTTGCCCTCCCGCAGAAGGCCGGCCGGCTCGAGGATCGTCCCGGCTGCCGCGCGCGAGCGAGCCCGGGCTGCCGTCGCCAGCGTCCCGTCGATGGCGGCGATCCCGAGCACCCCGGCAAGGACGAACGTCTCGTCGCTGGCGAGTGCCGCCAAGCCGCAGAACGCCAGGGCCTCCGCCGCGTAGAGCGTCGCGAGGGCCCGGCGGTGGCTCCAGGCGTCGATGCGCGCGATCAGGAGGGGCGTGGTGATCGCCGGCACGAACTGCATTGCGACGAACAGCCCCGCCGTCGCGATCGGGCTCCCCGTGATCTCGAAGACGATGACCGCGAGCGCGATCTCTCCGAGCCAGTTCCCGAGCTCGTTCGTGAAGTACGACGCCGCCAGCCGCTTGAAGCCGGGGAGGCCGAGAGGCGCGAGATGTCCCGAGCGCCCCTTCATCGTGTTCCAACGTTTTTTGCAAGTTTGCTCAAGCTCTTGAAAGTTTGTATAACTTCTGCCACACTTGCAAGCCCAAGAAGCGAGCGGGGTGGAGTTGCCCGTTCGCGGTGGGGTTCGAAAGGAGTGAGTCGCATGGGCATCCGTCGCTGCTAAAGCCAAGAGTTGGACCGCCGCGCTTGATCGCGCGCCGACGTGGGTTGTCCTTCGACACCCAGTAAGGAGCCCCTGCCTGGGGCCCGTCGTCGTGGATGGGACCCCCGGCGCAGGCCGGGCCTGAAGCTCAGCGGTTGGCGATCGGGCGGTCCACGTAGTCGTGGATCCGCTTGTCGAGAGCCAGCTCGGCCTCGAAGTCCGCGTCCTCGCCGTGACGATAGGCGAGGTCCTTGTCCGACAGCACTTCGATGAAGTGCTCGACGAGTTCGCCGTCCAGCTGTGATCCCGAGACGCGTCTCAGCTCCGCGATCGCCTCGAACGAGCTCTTCGGCGGGCCGTAGGAGTCTCGCGCGGTCATCGCGTCGTACGAATCGGTCACCGCGATGATGCGAGCGATCTGCGGGATCTGGTCTCCGACCAGGCCGCGGGGGTAGCCCAGGCCGTCCAGGCGCTCGTGGTGGGCCATGATGATCTCCCCGACCGGGCGGTAGCCGTCGATCTGGGAGACGATCCGGGCTCCTTCGTACGGGTGCCGCCTGATCTGGTCCCAGTCGTCCGGAAGGAGCCGGCCGCGGGACTTCAGGATCTGGTCCGGCAGGACGAACTTGCCGATGTCGTGCAGGAGGCCGGCCGTGTGCGCCAGCTCCTGTTCCTCCTCGGATAGGCCTGCCCGCGCCGCGAGCTCCCTGGAATATCGCGCGACGGCCGCGGAGTGGCGCGCCGTCATCCGGTCGCGCAGGTCAAGCGTCCGCAGGAGCGCCCCGAGAAGCGCGACCTGGAACCCGGCGAGCTGCTGAGCGCGCTGCTCGAGCTCGACGGCGCGGTCTTGTGAGAGCAGGAGCTCCCTGACCAGGTACTGGAAGACGAGGAGGACGATCGCGAACAGGGCCACGGCCGGCAGCCCCAGTTGCGCGTACGCGAAGGTGATGCCCAGGCAGAGCATGGCCGCCGCAAGCTCGGACGGCATGATCGGGATGAGGAATCGCTTGATGCGAGCGAGGAGGCTCGAGCGCTCGACGTAGGACGTGTAGGCCGAGATCGCGACGAAGTCCAGGACGAGCGCGGTCATGAAGAGGGCGAAGACGAGGAGGTAGTAGCTCGTGTCGCCCGCGTGGAGGCCGAGCACGTCGACGAGCTCGTGGAAGGCGGCGCCGGCGATCAGGGGGAAGGAGGCGTAAACGACGACGTTCACGAGCAGGTCGCTCGCCCCGTAGCGGCTCGTGGCCCAGGACGTGAGAGTGGTGATCACCGCGATGAGCGCCGCCGGAGTGGCGCCCATGAGGACTGCGGCGACGACGATCGCGAGGAAGCTGCCCGAGACCGCGACCTTGTGCGCGGTGATCTCGATGGCGCGGAGGTCGCTCGCCACCGAGGACGCGAGGAGGATCCCGAAGAGGGCTGGATCCCAGTTGGCGTCGCCGGCGAGGAGGGCGCCGGCCGTGATCGCGCAGGCCAGCAGCAGCCACTCGACTGCAATCACCAGTTTGGATGGGCGACCCTGCATGGGTTTCCGCTCTGTCGTGGGTGTGCGGGGTGGGTGGCTCAGCCTTGAAGGGCGGTGGCGGACCCGCGCCCGAGTCTCGGGACGGCGTGATCGCCGGGCGATGTCTCGCGCATCGAGCTCATGAAGACGTCCAGGTCGTCGCGGTGATAACGCCGCTGTCCCCCGGGGTCCGGTAGACGGCAACGAGCCCCTCGTTCGACCATTTGCGAAGCGACGCGGCGCTCACCCCTATGTACGCGGCCGCCTGGCCTACGTTGAGCAGCTTTGCGGTGATCTCCATCCGTGCCTCCTCGGAGCCGGGCCGGCAGTCTTTGCGGAAACCGGCTCAAACTTGACGTTTACGAGAAGAACTTCGGTTGCACGGCGATTCCACGCAACGCATTTCTGGGGCCGCGCCAAGGCATGCGCAGCTTCCGGGGTCCAAACCTGCGCACGGCGTGCAGGGTGCATCGAACCTTGCGTTCCGGCGCCCGGCAGCTCAAGGGCCGCGAGCCTAGGCCAGGCGGAGAGCGGCCAGGAGCAGCGATGCAGCCTCGCCGGGTCGCGCGCCCAGCACGGGCATCGCGTCGCGGCCGCCTACGAGCCGGGCCGAGCGGTACGAGAAGGGTGCTGCGCCTGACGAGCGCATGGCCCGCCGGAGCGGCTCGCCGAGCACGTCGAGGCGCGCCTCGGCGCCGCAGATGACCACGGCGACCGGATCGAGCGCGCGAAGCGCCGTCGAGTATCGGCGCTCAGCAAGGTCGGCCGAGAGGAGCAGGGCTCGCAGGCCTGCCCTGCGGAGGCAGAGCTCGAGGGCCTGCGCGTGAACCGCCTCGGGACTCAGGGCCGGGCCGGAATCAAGCAGCAGGACTCCCTCCGGGCGGCTGGCAGGCGGAGCGAGCCTGCGGGCGCCATGGAGCCATCCGGTTGCCCACCGGCACGCGTACTCGAGCTCGGCCTCTCCGTTGGCGCGGGCCGACGCCGAATCGAGCGCGGGGAGGAGGACCTCTTCGATCGTGCGCTCCAGAGTCCTTACCGCCAGGCTCTCCTCCAGCTCGCGGTCGGCGCTGCGCTCGTCGAAGCGGTCGAATGCGGCCAGGAGACGTGTGGGCGATGAAGGGCCGCGGCCACGCCGGCGGGCGACCTCGACGGCCGAAGAGATGTTGTTCGTCTCCCGCAGAGCGTCGCGGAGGGCCTCGATCTCGCCCAGCTCGTAATGGCGATGGTTGCCCTCGGTGCGCCGCGGCTGGGGGTAGCCGAGGCGCCGCTCCCAGGTACGAAGCGTCGACGGGCTCACGCCGAGCATCTCGGCAGCGGCACTGGTGCGGATTCCGCTCACAAGGGAGTTGTCGCGCTTTTGGCGACTTTTCGCAAGTCCTGGGCGGGAATTGCCGCGCTCCTGCTAGCGATCTTGCATCCGGCGTGCCTGCCGGGGAACGCCTCGCAGGGGGTCAGTGGTGATCGCTGACCGGCATGGTGGCGATCGCGATCCCCCGCCCGCCCGCCCGTGCATCCCAGGCCGCCACCTCGGCCGCCTCGCGGAGCGCGTCGGGCGAGGTTGCATGGAGCGGGCACGATGCGAGCCCCACCGCGACCTCGACGCGGGGTCCGCGCCCGGCCTGTGAGCGCTCGATGACGTCCGAGACCGCGGTGGCAAGCCGCACGGCACCGGCGGCGTCCGAACCGGGGATCACGGCGAGAAGCTGCCCGAACCCGGTGCGAAAGGCGCGCTCGCGCTCCGAGAGCTGGCCATCGACGATCCCGGCGACGGCTTCGACCATGCGGTCTGCTGCCTCCGCGCCGTAGCCCTTGGAGATCCGCTCGACCCCTTCCACCTCGATGTGCGCGATCGCGAAGGGCACGCCGGTCCTGCGCTCTGCGGCGACGAGCCCAGCGAGCCACTCGTCCGGGGATTCCGGTTCCTGGGCCGGGCGGGCGGGAGCGGGCGCGGATGCCGGCGCAGGACGAGCCGGCTCGGGAGCGATGGGCTCGGCCGCGTGCTCGCGAGGCCCGACCACGGTCTCGAGCGCGGCGGCCTGGACCACGCCGAAGACTTCGGCGAGGCGTGAGACGGCGCGTGCGAACTCGCGCCTGTCCCGCTCGGGAAGCTCGCGGTCCAGCGCTTCGATCAGGAGCGCCTGCAGCGCCGCGAACTCTCCGGGCAGGCGCCTGGCAAGCGCGTCGGGATCGCGGTCGGCCGCCAGCGAGGCAGCTCGCTCCAAGGCGGCGGGCGACAGCCTCAGCTCCCGTGCCGCACCCGGGTCGGACAGAAGACCGAGGATCTCCGCGATCAGCGGCGCGGCCTCGTGGGAGATCCATCCAAGGGGGAGATCGTCGACCTCATCGAGCGGACTCCGCTCGATGACCTCGAGCAGCCAGTTCTTTGCGAGACGCTCCCAGGCAGCCGGGGACCGGGCGATCTCGGCACTCGGAGAACGTCCGCTCATCGTGACCAAGCTAATTCACCGTCCGGCGGGAGTTATGGGCTCAAGCCACTTCCACGTCTAGAATCGCGAACGAGTGGCTGAGCGTGGGTGGAGAGAAGGCGAAGGGCCCAACCTGCCGGACGGCGGGCCCGCCGACCCGGGCGGCGACGCGATCCTGGGGGCCGCACTGGAGGGCCTGCGGCGGGCGGCCGAAGAGGTCGAAGTCGAGCGATCCACAGCCGAAACCCTCCAGCGAAGCCTGTTGCGCGAGCGGCTGCCCGACGTTCCGGGCCTTCGCCTTGCCGCGCGCTACCTGCCCGGTTCGGGCGAGGCCCGCATCGGCGGCGACTGGTACGACGCGATTCCGCTTCGTGACGGCCGGGTCGGTCTCGTGATCGGGGACGTGGTGGGGCGCGGCATCGAGGCGGCCGCCCGCATGGCGCACCTTCAGAGTGCAGTTCGCGCCTATGCCCTCGAGGGGCTCAGGCCCTCGCTCATCCTCGAGCGCATGAACGGCTTCGTTCAGGAGCTCGAAAGCCGCGGCACCGCGACGCTGCTGCTCGCTGTGGTCGACCCCGACGCCGAAACGGTGAGGCTCGCCTCGGCCGGCCACCCGCCGCCGCTGATCGTCGATCCCGACGGCAGCTCCAGCTTCGCCGAAGGCCCGGCAGGCAACCCGCTCGGCGCCTCTCTGTTCCCGAGCTACGACGAGACCGTTATGGCGATGCCGACGGGCTCTGCGCTCGTCCTGTACACGGACGGGATCGTGGAGCGCCCCGACCAACCCCTGGACGTGGGCATGGGGATTCTCGCCGACCTCGGACTCAGCCTGCCTGACGAGCCCGACGAAGCGTGCCGCACCTTGCTGGACGGCCTCCTCTCGGACGGGCTCGCCCACGACGACGTCGCGCTGCTGATCGCGAGGCTGGACGCGCCGCCCCTGACCCTCGACCTTGTCGTGCCCGCGGACCCGACCTCGTTGGTGAGCGTGCGCAGGGGGCTGGGCCGCTGGCTCCGCGCGATCGGCGTGGGCGACGCGGACGCGTATGAGCTGCAGGTCGCCTGCGGCGAGGCATGCGCGAATGCAATTGCGCACGCATATCCGCCGGGTGACGCCCATTTCGCCGTCCGCGCGGTCCGGGAAGGACCCGAGCTTCTGATCGAGGTCGGCGACTTCGGCGCGTGGCGGCCTCCAAGGGGCGGCTCGGGCGGCCGAGGCCTCGCCCTGATCGAGCAATTGACGGATTCGCTCGAGATCGATCGGGGTATCGCCGGTACGACTGTAAGGATGCGCCGGAAGATGGAAGGAATGGCCTGATGAGAGACCGGTTGGCAGAAGTCGGATTTTCAGAGGTGCGAGCCGACACGATCGTCGCGACGGTTTCGGGGGACATCGACGGGTCGAATGCCGCCGAGCTTCGCCGGGCGGTGGCCGAGCGGGTGCCGTCCACGGCGCGGTCGCTGATCATGGACCTGTCGCAGACGACCTACATCGACTCGACGGGCGTCGAGCTGCTGTTCGAGCTGGCGCGCCGGCTCTCGGCCCGCCGTCAGCTCTTCACCGTCGTGGTGCCCAAGGGGACCGGCATCCGGAAGGTCCTCGAGCTGTGCGACATCGGCAGCGTGGCCGTACTCGTCGAGTCGCAGAGCGACGGGCTCGACGCGGCGGACGCCGCCTAGCCCTCAGACGTCAAGCGTCTCGGTCCAGGAGGCCTTGAAGCGCTGCAGTGCCAGGCGGAGCGCCGCCGGATCGGAACCCGACGAGACGATCTCCGCGATCCGGTTCGCGAATGCCTCGATCAAGAGGAGCTCGCGCCGCGAGGCGGGTCGGGAGGGACGGACGCCCAGCGCAAGCACCCCCATCAGCCTGCCGCCGGACGTCATCGGAGAGGCGAGCATCGGGTGGGATCCGGCTTTCGTTGACCCGATCAGGCGGGCTCTGCGCTCCAGCGCGACGCGTCCGATGCCCGCGTCGCCCAGGGTGACCTCGGTCGGGGGAGATGCGCCGGGGCCGGTGCTGCCCGTGGCCTGTGCCGCCAGACGCAGGAGCATGCCGCCGTCCTCGGCGCTGTAGATCGCACCGGATTCGATGTCCGCAAGCGCGACCACTCCAGCCAGCAGAGCAGTGAGAATCGGACCCTTGTCACGACTCATGCTCGCGCCCTGCGCGGGACGGCCGCGGACGACCCTCTCGGGCGGGGGCTCGCCGATCACCCCGCTCTCGAGGGCGAGGGCGACGGCCTGAGAGCGCGTCGAGGCTCCAAGCTTCTCCATTGCGTTCCGCACGTGGGTCCTGACCGTCTCCGGAGAGAGCACGAGGCGCTCTGCGATCGCGGCGCCTGAGAGTCCATCGGCCAGGTAGCTCAGGATCTCTCGCTCACGGGCACTCAGGGGCCGTGAAGGTCGAAGCGGCGTCGCGCTGTTTGGTTCGGAATCGGCCATCGCCTGCGGGCCCGCTCGTTGTCGAAGCACTTAGGACCCCCCTCTCGAGGCGACGATACCAGTAACCGATTTGCGGTAATGGAACTCACTCCGAGCGGGGAGAAATGGTCCGGATGCCGTACCTCGTGCCACCGGAGAAGCGAGCATTCCGCAGGCGATGTGCGGGTATCGAGAGGGAAGATGAGCAGACGGTTCTCTGAGGCCGGGGGCGATGGATCGAAGGCGGGTGCCCCTACGACTCAGGCCGTAGAGGATCCTCCCGTCCTGATCGTCGACTCGGCAGGTCGCTGCGTCGAGGCCAACGATGCGGCGTCAAGACTGCTCGGGTTGAGCCGTTCCCAGCTCGTGGGGCAGGACGTGGACAGCCTTCGGCTGCCTCAGGATCGCCTACTCGTGCTTCCTCGCATCGAGGACGAGTCGCACGGCCAAGAGGGCGCTGCCCTCGCTCCCTCGGACGGGCAGCCCCCGCAGAGACGCCCGTCAGCTCGCGAGCGCGAGATTCTCGCCCTTCTGGCGCGTGGCTCGACCGATGCCAAGATCGCCGAGATCCTGGGTCTTTCGCCCGCCACGGTCCAGACCCATGTCCGGAACGCCAAGTCCAAGTTGGGTGCACGCACCCGCGCCCAGGCCGTCGCGCTGGCGCTGGTGGGCGGCCTGATCCAACTGGACTAGCGCCGCTCCGCCTCCGCGCTCTCGATCTGTCGCCGGATGGCGTCGATCTTGGGCTCGAGCGGGTTCAGCTCTTCTACGGCGGCCAACTCGGCGCGGGCCAGGTCGGGGTCGGTCTTGGCGTAGATCTTGGCGAGGAAGAAGTGCCCGGCGTATTCCTCGGGGTGTTCCCGTATCGCTTCGCGGAACGCGTCGATGGAGCGCGCGCGGTCATGGAGCGCGAGCGCGATCGCTCCCTCCGAGAGCGCCGGCTGGTCGGACAGGGGATTCAGGTCACGGGCCAGGTCCAGGTCTTCATACGTCTGGTCCGGGTCGACCCTGAAGGTGTCGAAGGATCTTTCGACGAGGAGCTCGGACAGCATCGGTGGGACGAGTAGGGCAATGAAGACAGCGGCGGCCGCGATGAGCGCGCGGCGCCCGCCGGGCCGGGCCGCTCCCGCTGCCGCCAGGAGGCTGGGGCCCGAGGCGGCCCCGAGAAGGGCCAGGGCGCCGGCGGTGACCGCGGGATATGGCCAGAACCAGTCGATCGACGTGTGCGCGAGCCAGTACGCACCCGCGGCGAGCGCCCCGCAAGAAAGCTGTGCGGCAGCGGGCCCGAGCTTCCGGGCGCGGATCGCCGCCCCGAACGCCCCGACCATCGCGATCCCGAACAGCGCCAGGCCCACGACTCCCAGCTCGCTCAGCATCTCCAGCTCGACGGAGTGGGCGTCCCGGGCCAGCTGTCCCGGGTCGTCGCGCTCGCGGTTGAAGTGGAACTGGAAACCGCCGCCGCCGAGCCCAAAGACGGGGTCGTCACCGCTCGCTTCCACAGCGACTCGCCAGATCTCCGAACGGTTCGATCCGGCGTTGAGGGTGAGGCGGCTCGAGCTCTCCGAGAGGTCCGGCTCGCCTTCGAAGAACTCGGTTGCCCGGTCGCCGGCCCAGGTGATCGGGTTCCCGATAGCCACGACCACCCCGACCGCCATGACGACGACGGCCGCCGCCAGGACGCGGTTCCCGACCTTGTGGGAGATCCCGATCCGGGGCTCGATCCAGAGGGCGACGAGGCACACGACTGCTGCCAGGGCAAGCCGCGCCAGGCCGGACGCCCCGGCCGAGTTCATCTCGTCCACCGCCGGTTCGAGGTTCTCGCTCACCTTGGCCGCGTCGAACAGGGCGACCGAGTCGAAGACGGTAGGGGCCGCGGGCAATATCGCCAGGAGGAGCCAGGCGACCGCGGCGAGCCGGTTCCGCGCCGCGAGGACGTACACGACGATGGCGGCCCCCGCGCCGATGATCGAGCCGCGGCTCTGCGACAGCAGGGCGATCTGGATACACGCCGTCGCGGCGACGAACGCGCCGACCCGGATGGCCTTGGCGACGCGAGGCGATCCGGCGAGCGCGAGAGCGGGCCAGAGCGCGACGAGGAAGAACGCCGCGTTTGCGTTGCGGTACCCGAGCGGGTACTGGAGGGTGCCGTCCTCCTCCAGATACGAGAGGGGCGCGTCCGCGAGCGCCAGGGTGACCAGCGTGGCGATCGCCGCGATCGCCGCGGCAGCGACGAGCGGAAGCATGGCGAGCTCCATCCGGTGCCTGAGAAGCGCGCACGCCCAGATTCCGAGAACGAAGAAGATCGCGTAGCCGACGATCCGCTGGGCGTCCTCGACGGCGATGTCGGGCGTCGGCGACCAGAGCGCGGACGCGAGGCTCCATGCACCGAGGGCAAGCAGCCCATAGATCGCCGACGCGGGCGAGCCCGGGCACCCTCAGGACAGCGGTCTTGGGAGCCGTCGCAAGGAGCAGGATCAGTCCCAGGCCCATCAGGCCCACGCCCGGGTACATGACGCGGCCGAAGTAGGCGCCCTCCTTGAGTGCCCACCACGTGAGGGTTCCCCCCAGGAAGCCCAGCGCGAGGATTGAGGCGATCGTCGCCCACCTGCGCTCGGCGGCGCCGAGTTCCGCTGGGTTCGGGCTTGTGCCATGTGCCGGAGCGGCGTCCATTGCGCCACCGTACAGGCAGCCGTCGGCGTCGGAGGGGGTTGGGGAGCTGCGTGAAATCCGAGCCGCCACGCGCCGTTTCGGCAGCCGACGCCGCCGGTAGGGTCGGCGAGCCTTGTCTCCAAGCGACGATCGGCCTTCCCCCGGCGGGGGCACGCCCCCGCCCGACGACGAGTCACAAGACCAGATCGCCCGTGTCCGCGAGTCGATCGCCAGGCGCCTGGCCGAGGTGGCCGAGGTTGCCGATGCCGCCGCGCGGCGGCAGGCCGAGGAGGAGTCCCAGTCGCTCCGGCGGCTGGAGGAGGCGTCGCGTGCGCGGATCGACGAGATGCTCGCCGAGCACATGCGTAGCTTCGAGCGAGACCTGGCGGAGAAGCTCGCCGGCTCGCTTGCCGACGTGCGGTCCGAGCTCGACCATGGCGTCGCCGCGGCCGTCTCCGCCTCTCAGCCTGAGATCGAGCGCCGCCTCGAGGACGCCGCGCGAACGCGTCTCGACGTGATCGACCGCTCGCTCGCGGCCAGGAACGCCGCAGCGGTGGACTCGATGGCGACAAGCCTGCGTGAGGAGATCACGGAGTCGCTCGCCGAGTGGAAGGCCACGGCGACCGAGGAGATCGCGAAGGTCACCCGCGAGCAGGCGGTCGCGCTTGCCGAAGAACAGGCAAAGCTCGCGAGCGCCGGCCTCGCCCGCGACAACGCCGCCGCGATTGATGCGGCGCTCCTGTCGGCGCACGAGGAAGCCGCGCGTTGGGTCAAGCGCCGCACGGCGAAGCTCGAAAAGCGTCTCCGTGGCGAGATGGACGATCGGATGTCGAAGATGGAGGCCGCGCTCACCCGGACGGTGAAGAAGCGCCAGGCGGCCCTCTCGTCGGACCTGAGCGCCCGGATCGAGAGCGAGCTCGCGACCGCACAGGGGGCATTCGATGCGCGGGCGTCGGAGCGCATGGCGGGCCTCACCGCTCGGCTCGTCGAGCAGGCTGCGAAACAGTCGGCGTCGTTGGCGGAGAGGGCAGCCGAGCTTGCGGCCGAGACCCGGACCGCAACGGAGGCGATCGCGGGCGAGACGGCAGAGAAGAGGGGCCGCCTCGTGCAGGCGGAACTGGAGGCGCGGCTCGAGGCGCGGGTCGACGAGGTGGCCAGAGCATCGGCGGCGGAGTCCGAGCGGGTCGGCCGGGAGCTAGCCGACGTGGGCGAGGCAGCGGCGCGAAAGCGACTCGACGAGGCACTCGAGAGGATTCGGGCGGATGGCGCGGCACAGGCGCAGGCTGCCGTCGAGACCTTCAGCGACAGGGCGGGCGGGATCCAGGCGGAGCTCGAGAAGACGGTTGCCTCCGGCCGAGAGGAGTTCGGACGGCTCGCCGCCGACCTCGAGCGGCGCGAGCAGCGCAGAGAGCTTCGCCTGGCCAAGGCCGAGACGTCCAGGCGCGTGAAGTCGACCCTCGCGAAGATGGAAGAGGAGCGGCGCCTGGCCGGCACTGCGGCGACGGAATTCCTGAGCCGGGCTCAGGAGGAGATCGAACGCGCGAAGACCGCGGCGCTCGAGACGGTCAAGGGGCAGGCGGACGCGGCCGACCAGCGGCTCAGCTCGGCCGCGGAGCAGATCAGGCAGGCCGAAGGGGAGGCCGGGGCGCGGATCCGCATCGCCCTGCGGCGAGTCGACCACACGGTCGCATCGATCGAGGATTCGACCGCGCGGATCGCCGCCCTCGAGAGCCGTGCGGCAGCCGCGGAGCGCGAGGCCACCCGTTCCGCGGAGATGGCCCGGAACGCGGTCGAGCTCGAACGCAGGATGCGTGAGGCGCTCAGCATGGAGGCGGCTGCCGCCGAACAGATCGCGATCGCCGAGCGACGGCTGATCGATTTCGTCGTGCAGCGCTAGCCGGCGCGGATTTCTTCGACGTTCGCGACCGCAAACTGGGCGGAACCGGCCCGTTGGCATCTGGCCTCGCTGGCAAGATGCAGCGAGTGAGCGGATCGGTCGCACATCTCCACGTCCACAGTGAGTACTCACTGCTCGACGGCCATTGCCAGATCGAGAAGAAGACCTCGAAGGGCACCGTCTTCCCGATGGCGGAGCGGGCCGCCGAGCTTGGGCATGCCCGCCCTCGGGATCACCGATCACGGGGCGATGAACGGCGCCGTCGACCACTACAAGGCGTGCAAGAAGGTGGGAATCAAGCCCATCATCGGCATGGAGGCCTACCTCGTAGACGACCACCGCGCCGCGGACCGCCGCGGCGAGCGCAACCACCTCACGCTCCTCGCCGGCTCGGACGAGGGCTTCCGCAACCTCGTGAAGCTGTCGTCGGCGGGCTTCCTGGAGGGCTTCGGGCGCGGCAAGGCAAACATCGACGTCGACCTGCTCGAACGCCACTCCGCCGGCTTGATCGCGCTTTCCGGCTGCCTCCAGTCGCGCCTGTCGCGGCGGATCCTGGAGGAGCGCCCAGCCGACGCCCGAGCGCACCTCGACGACCTGGTCCAGGCGGTCGGGCGCGACAACCTCTACATGGAGATCCAGGTCAACGGGATCCCCGAGCAGGACAAGGTGAACGAAGGGGTCGTCCGCCTCGCGAAGGAGATCGGCCGCCCCCTGGTCGGCACCGGCGACGTCCACTATCTGACGCGGGACGACTACCACCACCACGCGGCGCTCCTGTGCGTTCAGACGAAGTCGACGCTCGAGCAGCCGAAGCTGCGATTCGACACCAACGAGTTCTATCTGAAGAGCCCGGAGGAGATGGCGAATGACTTCGCGCCATGGCCCGAGGCCGTGCCGACGACTCTCGAGATCGCGGAGCGCTGCCACACGGAGATCGAGCTGGGCAAGCTCCTGCTTCCGCGCTTTCCCACCCCGGACGGAGAGGAGCCCGGCGCGATGCTGCGCCGCCTCGCCTACGACGGCCTGCGGCGCCGCTACGGCGACCCGATCCCGTCGGAGGCGACCGAGCGGATGGAGTTCGAGCTCGGGGTCATCTCCGACATGGGATTCGAGTCGTACTTCCTCATCGTCTGGGACTTCGTCTCGTTCGCGAAGTCGAACGGGGTGGCCGTCGGTCCCGGGCGTGGCTCGGCGGCAGGTTCGATCGTCGCCTACTGCCTCGACATCACTGACCTCGACCCGCTCGCCAATGACCTCCTCTTCGAGCGCTTCCTCAACCCGGCCCGCAAGTCCATGCCGGACATCGACATCGACTTCTCGGTCCGCGGCCGCGAGCGGGTGATGCGCTACGTCCAGGAGAAGTACGGCCGGGAGTCCGTCGCGCAGATCATCACGTTCGGCAAGATGGCGCCGCGCGCCGCCACGCGGGACGCGGCCCGGGTTCTGGGTTACGACTACGGCACCGGCGATCGGCTCGCAAAGCTCATCCCGGAGCCGATCATGGGCCGGAGCCCCAGCTTCGAGGAGTGCCTGAAGCCCAATGCGGACCTGCGCCGCGAGGTGGACGCGAGCCCGGACTCCAAGCGCATAGTCGACGTCGCGCAAGGCCTCGAGGGCGTGGTACGCAACAACTCGATCCACGCCGCCGCGGTCGTGATCGCCGACCGGCCCCTCCACGAGGTGGTTCCCCTGCAGCTCGCGGAGGACCGCGGGGCGGCTGCGAACTCGGAAGGCGGCAAGCCCGCGCGCCAGTACAAGATCGTCACCCAGTACTCGATGGGCCCGATCGAGGAGATCGGCCTCCTCAAGATGGACTTCCTCGGCCTCCGCAACCTCGACGTGATCGAGGACGCCGTCGCGATCATCAAGCGCTCCCGCGATGTCGACGTCGACATGCAGTCGATCCCGCTCGACGACGCCAAGACCTACGAGATGCTTGCCCGGGGCGACTCGGTGGGCGTGTTCCAGCTCGAGTCCGAGGGCATGCGGGAAGCGCTCAAGCAGATCCGCCCGACCGAGTTCAACGACATCATCGCCATCGGCGCTCTCTACAGGCCGGGTGCGATGCGCTTCATCCCGGACTACGCGCGGGGCAAGCGCAGCCCGGACTCGGTCACGTTCCAGGACGACCGCCTGCGGCCGATCACGCAGGAGACGTACGGCTGCTGCATCTACCAGGAGCAGCTCATGGAGATCTCGAAGCAGCTCGGCGGCTTCTCGCCGGCCGAAGCTGACGATCTCCGCAAGGCGATCGGCAAGAAGAAGCGCGATCTCATGGCGACCATGAAGGACAAGTTCCTCGAGGGCTGCGAGCGCTCCGGCACGCAGCGCCGCGTCGCCGACGACCTGTGGGGCCTCATGACCGCGGCGGCCGACTACTCGTTCAACAAATCGCACGCGGCGTGCTACGCGATGATCTCGTACCGCACGGCGTACCTGAAGGCGAACTATCCCGCCGAGTACATGGCGGCGGTGATCTCGTCGGTCATGTCCACCAAGGACAAGGTTCCGTTCTTCGTCAACCGCTGCGCCGAGATGGGGATCGAGGTCCTGCCCCCGGACGTGAACTCCTCTGAGCACGGCTTCACGGTCTCAGGCAACTCGATCCGCTTCGGCCTCGACGCCGTGAAGAACGTCGGCCAGGGCGCGGTCGACGTGATCATGGCCGCGCGCGAGCGTGGCGGCCCGTTCGAGTCGATCTGGGACTTCTGCGACCGCGCCGACGCCAGGGCGGTGAACAAGCGGGCTATCGAGTGCCTGGTGAAGTGCGGTGCGCTCGACTCGACCGGCGCGACCCGCCGGGGCATGCTGGAGGTGCTGCCGGCGGCCCAGGCGTCGGGCCAGAAGGCACAGGACGACGCGCTGCGCGGCCAGGGCTCGATCTTCGACTTCGGCGGCTCGACGAAGGCGGAGGATCCGCTCGCGGGAGCGTTCACGTCCCAGCGCCCCCCGATCCCCGCGCAGGAGTTCGGTCAGCGCGAGCTGCTCTCGCTCGAGAAGGAGACGCTGGGCACGTTCCTCTCGTCGCACCCCCTCAAGGAGGTCCGGGAGGCTCTTCGCGAGAAGGTGGACTGCGACCTCGCGGCTCTTGAGAAGAAGCAGGACGGCTCCTGGGTCACGGTCGGCGGCATCGTCGCGGAGGCGAAGAAGGTCCGCACGCGGTCGGGCAGCTACGTCATGTTCGCGAAGCTCGACGACCTCGAAGGCCAGGTGGAGCTGTTCGTTCCGGACGCGACGTCCGAGCAGGCGCAGTCCGTGGAGCTCGACCGCGTCGTGGTGATCCGCGGCAGGCTCGACCACAAGGAGCGCGGCCAGACCTCCATCCGCGTGCAGGACGCCGAGATCTTCGAGCCCGACGCGATTGAGATCGCCCGGGCGAAGAAGAACGCGCAGCCCGAGGCGCTGACGCTCCAGATCGACGCCTCGCGCTTTCGCGCCGAGCTCATCGCCGAGCTCAAGGGCCTCTTCGAGACCTACCCGGGCGGCACCGAGGTGACCCTGATCATGAGGACGCACGACGGCACGCGAAAGCTCCGCTTCGGCGACGGCTATCGCGTCGAGCCCAACCACGGCCTGCGCGCGGAGCTCGACCAGCTCCTGGGCCCTGCGGCGCTCGCTGCCTGACCCGCGCGGAGCCGCCCCCTCCGGACATACACTTCACGAGTGGCGACCGACCAGCGCACGAAGACGGGTCCAGGCGAGTGCCGGAAGTGCGGCACGTTCTGCGACAAGGTCGTCGAGCCGCGGGGTTGCCTGGAGGTGCGGTGCAAGTACCTCTACTCCTACGAGGACAAGTTCACCGGCAACAGCTACATGGGCTGCCTGCGCAAGGTCTTCCGCGCGGAGGTGGACGTGGAGATGTTCCAGTTGGCCGAGAACTCGGGCGGCTTCGGCGGCCTGAAGGTGACCGGCCAGCCAATGCCGCAGTGCCAGTTCTCCGTCGAGCCTGCCTTCGCTGGAACCGGTGAAGAGTTCCAGTGCGTGAACAAGCGCTTCTTCGACGCCTCCGACGCCGGCCCCGAAGGCCTCCGCGCCTTCGACCTGCGCAACGCGCTCTAGGCCCGGTAGCGGTACCCGACCCCGCGCACGGTCTCGAATGCTTCCGTCGAGAGCTTCCTCCGCAGGTAGCCGACATAGACGTCCACGACGTTCGAGCCGGGGTCGTAGTCGTAGCCCCAGACGTGCGCGAGGAGCTGCTCGCGGCTGAGGACCTGGTTCGGGTGCTCGAGGAAGGTGCGGAGGAGCTCGAACTCCCGCGCACTCAGCTCCACGGTTGCCGCGCCCGCGCTGACCCATCGCGTCCGGAGGTCGAGGGTGATTCCGCCCTCGCTGATCTGATGGCGCTCCGTCGGTGACCCCGAGTCGCCGCGCAGCCGCGCCCTGACGCGGGCCACGAGCTCGTCGAAGTGAAAGGGCTTGCCGATGTAGTCGTCGGCGCCCGCTTCGAGGCCCGCGATTCGATCGTGACGTGTCGTCGCGGGCGGTGAGGATGATGACGGGGAGCTTGTTGCGGGCGGCGCGCACCTCGCGAAGGACCTCCAGGCCGTCGCGCCCGGGCAGGCCCAGATCCAGGATGAGGAGGTCGAAGTCGTCGTCCTTGGCCAACTGCGTCGCGTCGATTCCGTCGGCGACGACGGTCGTCGTGAATCCGCCCGCACGGAGGCCCTTCTCGAGGAAGGCCGCAAGCCGAGGCTCGTCCTCGGCGATCAGGATGCGTGTCAAAGCTCGGGCTCCGTCGGGTCGAAGTCGGTGGGGATGATCAAAGTGAAGGTAGAGCCGCGACCGACCTCCGACTTGATCTCGACCATGCCGCCGTGCGCTTCGGCGATCGCCTTGACGATTGCGAGGCCGAGCCCCGCGCCGTGGCTGTGGCCCTGGCCGGTCCTCTGGATGCCGCTGGCGAAGCGCAGGAAGATGCGTTCCTGCTCCTCGACCTCGATCCCCTCGCCCTCGTCGCGGACCCAGATGTGGATGAATCCCGACTCGACCGCGCTACCGATCGCGATCAGGTCGTCGCCGCGGGTGTGCTTGACGGCGTTCTGCGCCAGGTTCATGATCGCCGACGTGAGGCGATGGGGGTCGCCGTGGAAGAGCGTGACGTCCGCGCGATCCAGAGTCCAGCGCCTCACGCCCAGCGTCCGCGCCTTCGTGAACAGCTCCTGGGTGAAGAGGTCGAGGTCGAGCGGCTCAGGACGCAGGAAGTCCGCCCGGTCCGAACGCGCCAGCAGCAGCAGGTCGTCGACGAGGCGGCTCATGCGCTCGAGTTCGTTGTAGATGACGCTGGTGGCCTCCGCACGCTCGGCCGGGTCGTCGCCGACCGTCTCCAGGTGGCCTCTGATGACGGTGATCGGAGTCCTGAGCTCGTGCCCGACGTCCGCCAGGAACTCCTTCTGGTCCTCGAACGCCAACTCGAGGCGGTCGAGCATCCCGTTGAAGGTCCGTCCGAGCTCGGCGATCTCGTCTCCGCCCCGCACGTCCACGCGATCCGAGAGGTCCGTCTCCGTGATCGTCCTCGTAGTGCGCGCCAAGGCGCGGAGCGGCTGCACGGCGCGCCCGGCGGCAAGCCAGATGAAAAGCGAGGCGAGCAGCGTCACCACGACGCTGACGGCGATGGCCAGCGTGACCGCCCCTTCGACCTGCTCCCGCTCGTCGTCGAGGCTCTCGGCGGCGATGAGCACGCCCGACTGCTCGCGCCCGGTCACCGGCACGGCGACGTACTGGACCTCGTCGCTCCCCCCGACGGATATTCGCCCGGCGGCGGGCTCGTCAACCTGGGTGAGCCGTTCGAGCTCGTTTGGGACCTGGGTGCCGGCGGGCTCGGCCTGGTTCAGCTCCCCTTCGATGAACGTAAGGAGGAATCCGTCGTCCGGCGCGCGCTCCTCTTCGATGTAGACAGCGAAGATCCGCCGAAGGTCTCCATTGATCGGCTCGCCGGTTTCGGGGTCCTGGCCTGTTTCGGCCAGCTCGCGCAGTGGCTCGACCTGTTCTGTCAGCGTCTCCTGGACGTCGTCTCCGATCCGCGAGATCAGGACTTGCCGGAGCACGAGAAGCGAAACGGCCGTCGAGACGACGAGGAGGATGAAGAACGAGAGGAGGACGCGGGTGCGTACGTCACCAAGGAGCGGCTGCCGCGGTTCGCGGTGTCGTCTCGGGCGCGCCTCGTCGGCGGAGTGGCCGGGCGCCCCCCGCGCGTCGTGGTCCGCCGTGGCGGCGCTCTCCTCGCTAGCGGGCGCCATGGGAAGAGGCAAGATACTCGCGCAGCCGTCCGAAAGCCGCATTCCGCGCGGGCACGGGCATGATCCTGCGGTGTTTCCCGCCTAGCGGCTGAGCCCGCTGTCCGGCACTCTGACCCTGTCCATCAGAGTCGTCGCCGTGCTCGAGTACTGATCGTCGCCGGGATCGCGGCTCTCGGGCGGCACCCACGGCTCGCCATCCACGCCGCTGTCTGCGCCGTCGCCCAGACCGGAAACCGACGCGACGACGTCTGGATCGGCCTGCTTTTTCGGATTCGCGGCGGACGCGTTGTCCTTGGCCTTCCCGCGAGTGCCGTTCTTCTCGCCATCGGTGTCGCCTGGGATCGTGAAACCGGGCGTCTCGCTTCCGGGTGCATCGATCCCGGACAGCTCATCGGGCTCTGACGGGAGCAGCAGAGTGAAGAAAATGACCCCGATAACCACGGCGACGCTTACAGCCTGTAGAACAAACGTCCGTCTTTGACTGCTCATCGCGGGGCCCCGGGGGAGTTGATGTACCGACAGTGAGCCCAGCGTGGCCCTTGATCATGAGACGCGCATGAGACGCGCATGAGACAAAGGCGGTTCAACATGAGACAAATTCTCATGTGCGGTTCACGTTTGTCTCACGGACCGCTCCTACCTTGCTGGCCAGTGGAATCAATCCGGGGGAAGGGACACCAACCAATGAACACGCACTCCTTGCAGAAAAAGACAGCAGGAATCCTCGTCGCCACCGTGCTTTGCTTCGGCGCAATGCCGGCACTCGCGTCGGCGCAGGGCGACAGGGCAGGCACGCTCAACGTCGGGCCTACCTCCAAGCAATACGACCCCGCCAGCATCGTGCTGAACGATCGCGTCACCGATCCCAGCACTGGGACCGGGTCCGGTCTCAACGATTCGGTCGGGTCGCTGCCGTTCACCGGCTTCGACGTGATCGCGATGCTCGCGGTCGCACTCGCAGTCACCGGCCTCGGGCTTGCCCTCCAAAGGGCGATCTCGCGGGAGCCGCGCGACCTGCGCTGAGTTAGGGGTAAAGCCGCCCCTTCGGGGGCGCAATGCATCAGAGGTGTCCTAATGGGTGACGCGCCGGCTTCCAGCCGGCGCGTCCTCGTTGTGGTCCCGGAACAGTTCGGCCGGTGCTAACGGCGGCGCCGGTTGCGGAGGCCCTCGCGCCGCAGGCGCTTGGCTTTGCGGACCTCGGCGAGGTCGGGGCCGGTGCCGCTCTGGCCCGGCCCCGGGGTCTCGAGCACGGCGGGGAGGCCTTCGAAGCGCGGCTCCGAGAGGAACACGCGCAGCCCCTTGTCCCCGAGCTCGCCCTCGCCGAGACTCGCGTGGCGGTCGCGATTGGACCCGAGGGGCATCTGCGAGTCGTTGACGTGAAGCGCCTGAAGGCGCTCCAACCCGATCTCCGCGTCGAGCTCGTCCAGGATGCCCGCCAGGTCGTCGCGCTTCCTGACCTCGAATCCCGACGCGAGCATGTGGCAGCAATCCAGGCAGAGCCCGATCCGCGGGTCGGCCCCACCGAGCTCGATCAGTCGCGCAAGCTCCGGGATGTCGCGCCCGAGGGTGCCGCCGGGGCCGGCGGTGTCTTCGAGCAGGAGCGGACACCGCTCGGTCTCCGCCAGGCACTCCCGGATCGCATCCCCCGCCGCGGCCATGCACTTCTCGTAGTCCTGCTGCTTCTGCGACCCGGGGTGGAGGACGACCCCGGCGGCGCCGATCCGGTCACCCAGCTCGAGCGCTGCCTTCAGCGCCCGCAGTGACTTGGAGCGAACCTCGTCTTCCAGCGACGCGGCATTGATGAGGTAGACGGCGTGGATGAGAACCGGCCCGATCCGGGACGCCTCGATGCCTTCGCGAAACTCGGCGATGGCCTCGTCGGAGTGGTTCTGGGGCCTCCAGGCGCGTGGGCTCTGGTTGAAGATCTGAAGCGAGTCGCACTCCAGCTCGATGGCGCGAGCAACAGCGTTGGGCAGCCCGCCCGCTATGGATACATGCGCACCGATGAACATGAGTTGGTGACGGGTCCCCTGAAAGAAGCACGTAAGGACGCCGAAAGCGTCCACAAGGTATCTGCGAATTGACATTACCTACAGAGAACCGACGGGTCCGCTTCGCGCCATCGCCTACAGGCGCCCTCCATATCGGGGGCGCGCGGACCGCGCTCTACAACTGGCTTGCGGCGCAGGGGTGGGGGGGAACCATGGTCTTGCGGATCGAGGACACGGACCGCGAGCGCTCGACGCCTGAAAACGTCGCCCAGATCATCGACGCGCTCGGGTGGCTCGAGCTCGATTGGGACGGCGAGCCGGTGTCGCAGTGGGAGCGCCGGAACCGCCACGCGGAGGCAGTCAAGACGTTGCTCGAGTCAGGCCGGGCGTACCGCGACCCGTCGAGCGCTGAAGAGGTGCGTGAGTGGAAGGCGCGAAACGGCAATCGCGCTTATCGCGGCGAAGCACGAGACGAGCCCGGCGCGGCGACGCGCCTGCGCGTGCCCGACGATGGAGCGACGGTGGTCCACGACCTGCTTCGCGGCGAAGTCGCGTTCCCGAACGACTCCCAGGACGACTTCGTCATCGCGCGCGGTGACGGCACGCCCCTCTACAACCTTGCCGTTGCGGTAGATGACGCCGAGATGGGGATCACCGACGTCATTCGTGGCGACGACCACCTCTCCAACACTCCCAAGCAGGCGATGGTCCTGGAGGCGCTCGGCCATGATCCTCCCCGGTACGTCCACCTGCCGCTGCTCCATGGCCCCGACGGAAAGAAGCTCTCCAAGCGCCACGGCGCCGCCTCGGTGCAGGAGCTCCGCGACGCCGGATACCTGCCGGCGGCGGTTCGGAACTACCTGGCCCTGCTCGGCTGGGGAACCGACGATGACACGACGATCATGTCTACGCCCGAATTGGTCCAGCGCTTCGATGTCGCGCGGATCGGGCGCGCATCGGCGGTCTTCGACGAGCAGAAGCTTCGCTGGCTGAACGGTCGCTTCATGCGGGAGCTGGACCCCGGCGAGTATGCAGAGCAGGTTGCAGCCCACCTCGAACGTGCCGGGATCGAACCGCCGGCCGATCGCGCCCATTTCGCCGAATCATGCGCAGTCGCACAGGACAAGGCGCAGACGCTCGACGAGGTATGGCCGCTCATCCGCTTTGTCTTTGCCGAGCCGGTCGACGATGAGAAGGCCCGAAAGAAGTTCCTGGGCCCCGACGGGATCGCCGCCCTCGAAGCCGTGCACACGGCGCTGTCAGGCGCGCCCGAATGGTCCGCCGCGGCGCTTGAGCAGGTCTTGGGAGAAGTTGTCGAAACGCTCGGCTCCAAGCCGGGAGCCGTCTATCAGCCGATCCGAGTGGCAATCACCGGCAGCACAGTCTCACCCGGCATCTTCGACTCGCTCGCCCTGCTGGGGCGCGACGAGAGCCTGAAGCGCATCTTGCGTGCCATCTCGGGCTAACAAGCCCGGGCCTTCCTGCCGATAACGGGCTTGAGCCCAGGCAGGAGACCTGGACAGATTCCCGATGAGCCATTCATGACCACCACCGCAGCACTCCCCGGCGACGAAGTCGCGGTCGTCGCCGCGCGCCCGACTGGCGCAGGCGGAAGGCGCCTGGCGGCGTCGTTCGATTCGATTTCCAGCCTCCCTGCGCTTGCGGAGGCCCGCGAGCGCCTGGTCGCGATCGCGGAGGCTCCCTCGACCTCGCCTGGTCAGATCGCGGACGTCGTCGAGTCCGACGCGGCAATCGCCATTGCGGTCCTGCAGGCCGCGAACAACGGCAACGGCCCGCGCGGGCGCACGGGCGGAGTTCCCGCGGCAATCGAGTCCCTTTCCTCGACCCGTGTCGTCGCGATAGCGGCGCGGATGGAGACCTACGACCTGCTTGGCCCCGTGGGTTCGGGCGCTGAGCGCTTCGAGCGCTTCCGCCGCCACGCCGCATCGGTCCGCTCCGCGGCGGATCGGATCGCGGAGGAGACCCGGGTGGCGGATCGCGACGAGCTTGCCGTCGCCGCGCTCGTGCACGACATCGGGCGACTGGTCCTTGGCGACCTCTACGGGCAGGAGTTCGGGATGGGACCTGAGCCCGACGACGGGCCCGAGGAGCGCCTCCGCCGGGAGCGGCGCGAGCTGGGTGTCGATCACGCTCTGGTCGGCGCCGTGCTTATCCGCCGCTGGGGCCTTCCGGCTTCGATCGCGACGGCGGTCGAGCGGCATCACGCCCCGGACGCGGAGGGAATCCCCGCGGTTGTCCAGCTCGCGGACCTGATCGTCCACCACGCGGCAGGCGACCGGGTGTCGCCGGCCTCGCTCAGGAGCGCAGCGGCGCGAGTCGGCCTCGACGAGGACGGGCTCCGGGGAATTCTCTTCGAGTACCCGCATGCCGGTGAGCACCCGCGCCGTGCCTCCGAGCCGTGCCCCCTGTCGGCGCGCGAGGTCGATGCCCTGCGCGGCCTCGCGGCGGGGAAGGTCTACAAGCAGATCGCCCAGGAGCTTTCACTCTCGGTCTCGACGATCCGCACGCACCTTCACAACGTCTACAAGAAGATCGGCGCGGTGGACCGCGCCCAAGCCGTCCTGATCGCGCGCGAGCGCGGCTGGATCTAGCCCACCTCGCGGGCGCTACTCGATCAGGCCCGTGCGCATGGCGATCGCGACAGCGTGCGCCCTGTCACGCGCCTCCAGGCGCTGAAGGGTCGCCTTGGTGTGCGTTCGGATGGTCTCGCCGCTCAGGTGCAGGCGCTGCGCGACCTCCTCGGTCGAGTGTCCGTCGGCAAGGAGTTGGAGCGTCTCACGCTGGCGCTTGGTGAGAACAGGCTTCGAGTTGGTGCCGGCGGCTGCGGGGTCGACGAAGCTGCCTGAGGCTGCGACCGCTTCGACGGCGTTCCGGATCGCCTCGGGGGGTGACGTCTTGGCGACGTACGCGGACGCACCCGCGTCAAGTGCCTCGCTCGCGGCGTGACGCTCGGGCCGCCTCGCCAGGGCGACGATTCCCGTGCTCGGCATCGCGCGGTGGAGCGCCTTGATCATCGCGGCTCCGGCAGCCTCGCCGTTCGCGGGCCTCGGGTCGAGCTCGACTATCGCCACGTCGAATCTGCCGGTCGCCGTATGGGTCTCCATCGCCTCGCGCAGGTCGGCTGCCTCCTCGACCTTGAAGTCGGGGTCGAGAAGCTCGCGGACGCCGATGCGCGTGACGGCGTGGCCGTCCACAATTAGACATCGACGATCATCGCTCAACTCCGGTGACCCCTTCATAGGCTCTTGGGAGGGCTCTCAGCCCTCGAGGTGCGAACCCCGGCCACACGGCCGGTTGTCCCGAGCCTATCCCGCACGGCTCGCGCCGAAACGGGGGTCGGTCGCTATGAGCGGCCTTTTCGTGCTGTAGAACCTAGGGCGATGATCTCGGTCACCTCGAAGTCCCGCTACGCGGTAGTCGCCATGGCGGAGCTCGCGCGAACCGGCGGCTCCGGCCCCGTCCCGATCGCGCAGATCGCGGAGCGCCGCGACATGCCGGTGCAGTTCCTGGAGCAGCTCTTCTCGACTCTGCGCCGTGGCGGCCTTCTGACCAGCCAGCGCGGAGTGAAGGGCGGCTATTCGCTCGCGAAGCCCGCAAGCGAGATCACGGTGCTCGAGGTCGTGCAGGTGCTGGACGGCAAGGTTGGGGAGGAGGCTCGCGAGGCTGGGGGGATCTGGGCCGAGGGCGTGGGTGCGCTTCGCGAGGTGTTCCGTTCGACGACCATCGCTGATATCGCAAGCCGGGAGGCCTCCGAGGCCGGTGCCGGCATGTATTACATCTAGCGCTCCTGCTCCGGGCGGTTGGTGACTCACCCCGACCTAAACTGGCGTCCGCATGTGGCTGACCATCGAAGTTCCTTCGCAGGCGCCGCTGGTGGTCGAGATCGAGGGGGCCTTGTCGACGATCGGAAGCAATTCCGCTTGCGACATCGTCATCGCCGACGAAGAGATCTCGGCGAGGCATGTCGAGCTCCGGCGGCTTGACGATGGCCGGCTCGAGATCGAGGATCTCGACTCCCGCACGGGCACTTGGGTCGGCGGCGTGCGGCTGGGCGGTCCCGCGACCCTCGAGGGCGGAGAGCAGCTTCGCATCGGGCGCACGGAGCTCACGGCGTCACTGGTGCGCCCCGATCCATCCGACGAGCGCTCGCTCTCGCGGCGGGCGACGGTCCAGCGCCTGGCCAGCCAGTCGCGGCGGGCGACTCTCCTGGCGTCGGCCGCCGTCGCCATCGCGGCGCTCGCCGTCGTGCTCGCGGCCGGGGGCGTCTTCTCCGGCAATGGCGGCACCGACGCTCTTTCGCCCGCGGAGATCGTCGATCTCGCCCGGCCCAGCACGGCCCTCGTGGTGGCCCTGGGAGGGGGCGCCCGATCGGGCAACGGCACCGGCTGGGTACTCGATGCGGACGAGGGACTGATCGTCACGAATGCCCACGTCGTGGACGCCGGCGAGACTTTCCAGGTCGGCACCGAGGACCGGCTTTCCGACGCGGAAGTCGTCGGCGTCGCCCCGTGCGACGACCTTGCCGTCCTCAGGGCGTCGGAGACGGAGGGCCTCGAGTCGCTTGCACTGGGCACCCAGGACTCGATCTCCCAGGGTGACCAGGTTGTCGCGGTCGGCTACCCGGGCAACGCTTCGCCGGATGACGAGCTTCAGGTGACGGAGGGGATCGTGTCGGTGGTCGAGCAGACGTTCGACGTGCCCAGCGATCCGTTCGTGCAGCTTTACCCGAACGTGATCCAGACGGATGCTCCGATCAACCCGGGCAACTCGGGCGGACCGCTGATCGACGGAGCTGGCGACCTGGTCGGCGTCAACACGCTGATCTTCCGCGGGCGCCGCGGCGAGATCGAGGGTCAGGGCTACGCGATCGGGGTGGACCGGGTCGTCGAGGTGGTCGACGACCTTCGCGAGGGCGACTCGCAGGCATGGCTGGGATTCGCCTTCCGCCCGCTTCCCGAGGCCGAGGCCGCGCGGCAGGGCCTCGCGCCGGGACTCCTGGTGACGGGCGTCGTGCCCGGCACGCCCGCGGCGGACGAGGGGCTCGTTAGCGGCAGGGCGATCGTCGTCGGGGTGAACGGCGATCCCGTCCAGAGCTTTCGCGAATACTGCGAGGCAGTCGAAGGCCGCAATGGAGAGACCGTCGAGTTCAACGTCCTGGAGCCGAAGGGCCCACGTGTGATCGAGTTGGAGCTATGAGCGATCAGCCAGAACCTCGCCGCATCCCGGCGGCCGAGGTTTCCGAGACCATCGGCAACACGCCGATGGCCGTGCTTGGGAGAGTCGGCGAGCCCGAGCGCGCCGAGGTGCTCGCAAAGCTCGAGTACATGAACCCCGGCGGTTCGGTGAAGGATCGGATCGGCGTGGCGATGCTGGACGCCGCCGAGCGCGAGGGCAGGATCGAGCGCGGAAAGGGGGTCATAGTCGAGCCCACAAGCGGCAACACGGGGATAGCCCTGGCCATGGTCTGCGCGGCTCGCGGCTACGAGCTCGTGCTGACGCTGCCCGAGGGGATGAGCCGCGAGCGCTCGAAGCTCCTTCGCGCCTACGGCGCCGAGGTGCACGAGACCCCGTCCATGGGAGGGATGGGGGAGGCCATCGAGCTGGCACAGCGGGTCGTCGCCGAGCGCGGGGGCTTCATGCCCCAGCAGTTCGCCAATCCCGCGAATCCGGACGTGCACAGGCGGACCACAGCCGAGGAGATCTGGCGCGACACCGGCGGAGAGGTCGACGCGCTGGTCTGCGGGGTGGGCACAGGCGGGACCATCACGGGGGTCGGACAGGTGATGAAGGACCGGCGGCCGGGGTTTCAGTGCTTTGCCGTCGAGCCCATGGGCTCGGCTGTCCTCAGCGGGCAGGAGCCGGGGCCGCACAAGATCCAAGGGATCGGAGCGGGTTTCATCCCGGACGTCCTGGACAGGTCGGTGATCGACGAGACGATCCCGGTGAGCGACGAGGACGCACTGGCGATGGCGCGCGAGGTCGCGTCGCGCGAGGGCCTTTTGGTGGGTATCTCGGCCGGGGCCGCGATCGCGGCGGCGCTGAGCGTCGCTGCACGCCCGGAGATGCATGGAAAGCGGATCGTCACGATCGCCTGCGACGGCGGCGAGCGCTACATGTCGCTGCCGTTCTTCCTGGACAGCTGAGCTCAGGCGCCCTCGTCGTCGTCCGGCAGCTTTCCGGCCGAGTGGAGGACCTCGTCGAGGCGGGCCAGGATGGCGTCCATCAGGACGGTCTTGCCGACGACTGCCGATGCGCCCAGCTCCAGCGCCTTGCGCTCGATCGACGGATGGTCGTGGCCGGTGAGCATCACGACGGCTGGATCCAGGTCTTCGCGCCCTGCGAGCTCCTCGAGCACCTCGAAGCCGTTCGGCGACGGCATCGAGACGTCCAGCAGGAGGAGATCCGGCTCGTGCTCGGCGCACATGGGCACGATCTTGTCGGATTCGGTGGTGCACACGATGGACCCGTAGCCGCCCCGTTCGAGGATCCGAACGAGCAGCCGTGCGTTCTGCTCGTCGTCGTCGGCGACGATTGCCGTTATGCCTGCCCTGTGGGTGTCGTCCGTCACACCGACACCTTACGGCTGGAAGAGGCTGGATTTTCGGCCTAGACTGCCGATAGGGGTTATTGGAATGAGCAATGCGTTTGGGATCGGTGGCGTACAGGCGGGGTTGCGGCGCATGGCCGCACTGCTTCCGCAGCTTTGCGGTGCGTTCTCCGCCGGTCTCGTCGCGGGCGCGATCGAGACGGGCGACAACTCGACGGGCGCCGTCGTGCTGGGCGCCTACCTTGTCGCGGGTTGGTACAGCGCGCGAGCGGCCCGCTGGCGCTGGCTCCTGCCGATGGCGGGGCTTCTGTCGTACGGCATCATGGCCTTCCTCGGAAGCGCGCTGTCGGTGGCCGCTCTCCTCGTGATGGGCGAGTCGCCGTCGTTCCTGCCGCTTGCGCTGGCCGCCTTCGCGGCATGGGCGGCGCTGGTGATCACAAACCGGGTCTTCTCGCCCTCCACCAGGATCAGGGTCGGGGTGATCGGATCGCCGAGGTCGGCGCTGCGGCTGCGCTCAGAGCTCGATCGTGAGGCTTCCCGCGGCTTCGAGGTGGCGGCCACGATCGTGCCGGACGATTGGGATTACGATCCGGCCGCTCTCGACGCTCCCTACCTGTGTGCCCTCTCGCAGATCGGCGAGGCTATTGACGACCGCGACCTGGAGGCGCTGGTCGTCACCCGGGAGTTCGACCGCTCCGAGGTCGATCGCAGGCTCTTCGCCGAGGTCGTGGCGCGTCCCGTCCAGGTCATGGAGCTCCACGAGTTCCACGAGCATCGCTTTGGGTCGGTGCCGCTCGCAGAGATCGACTACGCATGGTTCACCCGTCTCGCGGGCACGCACTACAGGCCGCTCAAGCGGTTTCTCAAGCGAGGGGTCGACCTGTTGATCGCGATCCCGGCGGCGATCATCCTCGCGCCGGTGATCGCCGTCATGTCCTTGCTCGTGAGGAGGGACGGCGGCCCCGCCATGTTCCGCCAGGAGCGGATCGGCCAGGGTGGAAAGCCATTCCTCATCAACAAGCTGCGCACGATGACGCATGAGCCGGAGCGCGAGTCCGTCTGGGCTGAGGCAGATGACATCCGCGTGACCCCCGTCGGCCGGTTCCTCAGGAAGAGCCACCTGGATGAGGCTCCCCAGTTGTGGAACGTGATCCTTGGCGACATGAGCCTGGTCGGGCCGCGGCCCGAGCAACGAGCCTACGTCGATGAGCTTTCCAAGCAGATTCCCTTCTACACCCAGCGCCACGTCTGCAAGCCGGGGATCACCGGCTGGGCGCAGGTCAGGGTCGGCTACGCCGGCAGCATCGAGGGGACCACGTTCAAGCTCAGCAACGACCTCTACTACGTCAAGCATCACTCGATTTCGCTCGACATAGCGATCCTCCTGGAGACGCTCAGGACGCTGGTCGCCGACAAGCAGTACGTCGAGCCGCCTTCGACGAGCCTCACCATGCTTGGCGAGGGTGAAGGGCGCGTAGTCGGGGCGCCCGACAAGACGTCTGCGTCTACCGGCGCCGCTCCCGTGCGCTAGCAAGCAGGTCCCTGAGCTTGTCGTCGAGCTGCTCGATCCGGAACGGCTTGAGGATGTAGGCGTCGACCCCGGCGTCCGTGGCCTCGCGGTGGTCGGCGTCGGCGGCCTTGGCGGTGAGGAGGACGACGGGAATAGCGGCCGTCCGGTTGTCGGCGCGCATCCGCGCGCAGATCTCGTGGCCCTCGATGCCGGGCATGATCCCGTCGAAGACCGCCGCGTCGGGCAGCTCTTCGAAGACGAGGCTGAGCGCCTCGGGTCCCGTCGAGGCCGGTATTACCTGATAGCCGCGATGCGTGAGGCGTTGCGAGAGCAGCCGAAGGATGTCCTTGTCGTCGTCTGCGACGAGCACCCTCGGCTGGACGGTCTCCTGTGTGGCCCCGGTGGTCAGAACGTTGCCGATCCTACGGCCACGCATTCGGGGTGCCGTACCCGGATGGAATGATGGGCGCTCCAGGCAGGGACAGAAGGCGAGAAGTGGAGTCGAGCGAAACTACAGCCGGCAACGGGATCGGGCCGCTCCTGAAGGAGCTCGGCCTGATGCTCATCGAGCCGTCGCTCGAGGGTCGGGAAAAGGCCCCGGCGCTGACCGGGGTTTCCGTCCAGCGCACCGCCCAGGTCGCGGGGCTCCAGGCGGTCCTCCTGCCCCTCCTCACCGCGCCGCTGCTCCTCCTCGTGCCGCCAACCGGCCCGATTGGCGCATGGGGCTGGGTGGTGGCCCTGGCCGGTGTGTTCGCCGTGGTGGCGATCGGTGTCTCGTTCATCCGCTCGCCGGACGTGTCGGCGCGCGCCCTTGCCGCTTCGAACGTGTTCGCCGCAGGCGTTCTGGGAGTCCTCACATGGCTGACGGGAGGCCTGGAGTCGCCGTATCCCCTGCTCCTGCCCCTGATCGCATCCAGCATCGCCCCTCACCGCCCGCGGGTGCGCCGCGGACTGATCCTCTGGATTCTCGTCGTGGCCGCCGCGCCTCTCCTTTACGACGGGCCGGCGGAGGGGGCCGAGGCGGCCTTCGTGATCATGATCGGGTCCGCGTCCATCGCCACGCTCCTGACGATGGTGTGGCTGAGCACGCGCGTCGGGCGCTCGGAGGCCGGGCTGATGGACGCGGTCTCGTCGGCCAGAGTCGTTCAGCGGGCGCTGGAGGCCGAGGCCGGTCGCCTCCTCGAGGAATCGGAGGTCCGCGACCGCCTGGTGACGCGGGTCTCGCACGAGCTGCGCACGCCTCTCACCTCTGTCAAGGGATACGTCGAGGCGCTCCTCGGGGGAGAGGGAGGCGAGTTGGATCCGGCTCAGCGCGAGCTCGCCGCGATCGCACTGCGGAACACCGTGCGGCTCGAGCTCCTCATCGCCGACCTGCTGCTCCTGTCGCGGGTCGAGGCCGGGCAGCTCGAGCTCCGCGCCAAGCGGACGAACATCCAGGAGTCGCTCGAGATGCTTCGCGAGGACCTCAACCAGCTTGCGCACGAGGGTGGCGTGAGGCTTGTGCTCGAGGTGCCGGCGGGTATCGAGTGGGCCGTGGATCGAGATCGGCTCGAACAGGCCGTAGCGAATCTCGTCTCCAACGCGATCAAGTATTCGCCGGCGGGCGGCCCGGTGTTGATCCGTGCTCGGCAGTCGGGATCAGAGCTATGGATCGAGGTCATCGACAAGGGCGTCGGGATCCCGAAGGCGGAGATTGCGCGCCTGGGAGAGCGCTTCTTCCGCGCCTCGACCGCCGGCTCGGCGTCCGGCACGGGCCTCGGCATCACGATCACTCAGGAGCTCGTGGATCTCCACGACGGGACCCTCGAGATCGAGAGCGATGTCGGGTCGGGCTCCATCTTCCGGATCAGGATTCCGAGCGGGCTGAACGAAAGGTCAGTCGGCGAGGCCGAGGGATAGCCCGACCGTCTCGAGCAGGTCGCGCGCTGTGAACGGCTTCTTCAGGAACGACATGTCCTGCGTCGCAACGTCGTGCGACGAGATGATGTCCTCGGTGTAGCCGGACATGTAGAGGACCGGCATCCAAGCGTCGATCTCGTGCGCCCTGTCGGCAAGCTCGCGCCCGGAGGCCCTGGGCATGACCACGTCGGTTATCAGGAGGGCGAAGCGCTCGCCGCTCTCCAGCACTTCGATCGCTTCCTGGCCGTCCTCGCATGCCTTCACCTCGAAGCCCGTGCGCTCGAGGACGCGGGTAGCGACGCGGCGGACCGCCGCATCGTCCTCCGCAAGCAAGACACGGGTCCCGGGCGGCACCGATATCGCGTCCGCGGCCCCGTCAATCCCCGGCTCGGCGGCTGCGGTGCCGGCCGGCGCGGCGGCAGGGAAGAAGAGGCGGAACGTCGACCCCAGGCCGGGCTCCGAGTGGACCGTGATGTGACCGGACGCGTTGGCCATCACTCCGTGCACCGCGGCGAGCCCGAGTCCGGTGCCCGTGCTCCTGGACTTCGTGGTGAAGAAGGGCTCGAAGATCCGCTCGAGCAGCTCGGGGGGGATGCCCGTGCCGGTGTCGGCGATCGTGATGCATGCGTGCGGCCCAATTCGGGCTTGCGGATTGGCGTCGACATAGTCCTCGTCGAGCGTCATGCCCTCCGTCTGGATCGTCAGCGACCCGCCCTCGGGCATCGCCTCGCGGGCGTTCAGGGCCATCCCTACCAGCGCCTGCTCCACCTGGGCCGCGTCGGCTTCGACGGGGTAGAGCTGCTCCCCCTTGTTGATCGTGAGCTTTATGTCCTCGCCCAGGGTCCTGAGCAAGAGCTTCTCGAGATTGGCGAGAACTTCGTTCAGGTCGATCAGCTCAGGGGTCGCCACCTCGCGCCGGCTGAAGATGAGGAGCTGCCGGGTGAGCGAGGCGCCCCGCTCGCCCGCCTTGCGGATCTCGGCCAGGTCTTCCTGGAGCTCCGAGTCATCCGGCAGCGCGTCGGCGACGAAGTCGGCGTAGTTGAGAACGACGGCCAGGAGGTTGTTGAAGTCGTGCGCGACGCCGCCCGCCATCTTGCCGACGGCTTCGAGCCGCCTCGCGCGCTCCAGCTGAGCATCGATCCGCAGGCGCCGGAGCTCCTCGACGCGCCTGTCCGTGACGTCGGTCGCGACGGCCAGGCCGGCGTAGACCTTGCCGGAGGCGGTGACCAGCGGCGCGGTCCTGAGCCACCACACGCCCTCCGACCCAAGGTTCGACTGCTCGTCGGTTCGCGACGCGCCCGCCAGCGTTGCGCGGTACATCGGCTCGAGGCGGACGAACTCGGCCGGAGACATCAGATCGGACAGCGAACGGCCCGTGGCCGTCGCTGGGTCGATTCCCATCTGCTTGGGCGCCGATCCGGACATCAGCAGAACGCGCAGCCTTCGGTCGAACACGGTGATGGCCGTGCCCGGCATGTTGCCCAAGACGTCGAGAAGGAGGCGGTCCATCTCCCGGTTGGCGTCTCGAACGGGGCCTAGGTCCCCATCGGGCTCGCTCATGTGTCGAGAGTAGCCCTCCCGTCGCCTAGCCTTAGCTCCGAATGTTCGGCCTGGGAGCACTCCGCCGCGTCGCCTCCGAGATCAGGAGCGACGTCGCCTCTGCGCGGGATCGCGATCCCGCGGCACGAGGAGTCGGCAGCGCGGAGATCCTCACCACCTGGGCGGGCGTGCAGGCGCTGCTGGCGCATCGCGTCGCGCACGCGCTGTACGAAGCCGAGGTCCCGCTGGTGCCGCGCGCCGTCGCGTTCGGGAGCCGGGCCGTGACTGGGGTCGAGATCCACCCGGCCGCGCGGATCGGAAGCGACTTCTTCATCGACCACGGAGCCGGCGTGGTCATCGGCGAGACCGCAGAGATCGGAGACCGTGTGACGCTCTACCAGGGAGTGACACTGGGCGGCACGGGCTTTGCGCGCGGCAAGCGCCACCCGACCGTAGGGGACGACGTCACCGTCGGCTCCGGCGCGAAGCTGCTGGGGCCGGTCGAGATCGGACACGGCGCGAAGGTGGGCGCGAACACCGTTGTGATCTCCGACGTCCCGGCCAACTCGACGGTGGTCGGTAACCCCGGCCATCCCGTCCGGGTCGAGGGCAAGCGCCCCGAGGGCCCGGACGCCGACTGGATCCACCTCCCGGACCCGGTCGCCGACGCGATCAAGAGCGTCTCGGACCGCCTAGCGGCCATCGAGGCGCGCCTCGCCGAGATCGACGGCCGAGCGGCCGAGGCCGAAGTCAGGGAACTGAAGCCGAAACAGGGCCCCAGCTCCGCCGGCGGATAGCACCACGCGGACGCCTCGTATTCGCAGGCGGATAACCGCCGCAGGCGGGATCGGGGACCCGGACGCCCCCTCCAGGGGGCCGTGCATTTCGGAGCCGCCCGCCCAGGTCAGGGTGCCGGTACTTCATTAGCCCCCTGGAGTGGGCATCCGGATCCCCGATCCTGTTGCTAGGGAGTTGAGCCGGAGAGAATCAGACCGGGGTCTGACCCCTGAACCGAGAACATCCGCTGCGCCCAAAGCACCACTTCGGGTCTGACCCCACGTGACACCGCCGCCGGCAGGTCTATCTTTGGATGAGATGGAGAACCTCGCCCCGATCAGCCCAGGCGCAGACGCGATCGAGCGCCTCGTCGAAGGGCTGAACCCGCCGCAGCGCCGCGCCGTCGAGCACGGCGAGGGGCCGCTGCTCGTCATCGCCGGGGCAGGGTCGGGCAAGACGCGCGTCCTCACCCGCCGGATCGCCTACCTGGTCGCTACCGGCCAGGCGCACCCGTCCGAGATCCTCGCGATCACGTTCACCAACAAGGCGGCGCAGGAGATGCGGAACCGCGTGGAGGAGCTCGTCGGCGGCGTCTCGCGCCTGATGTGGGTAATGACGTTCCACTCGGCATGCGCGCGTCTTCTGCGCGCAAACGCCGAGCGCCTCGGCTACAAGCGCTCGTTCACGATCTACGACCAGGCCGACTCGCTGCGCATGGTCAAGCGCTGCATCGAGGAGAACGACGTCGACCCGAAGCGCTTCACCCCAAGGTCGATCCAGTCCGCGATCTCGGGTGCAAAGAACCGCCTGGAGGACTCGACGGACTACGCCGAGGCCCAGGGCAGCTACTTCGAGCAGGTCGTCTCCGAGGTCTATTCGCTCTACGAGCGCCGCATGGTGGAGGCGTCGGCCATGGACTTCGACGATCTCCTGGTCCGCACCGTCAACCTCTTCGAGCTCTTCGGCGACGTGCGCGAGCGCTATCAGCGCACATTCCGCTGGCTCCTCGTTGACGAGTACCAGGACACGAACCGGGCCCAGTACCGCCTGCTTCAGCTCCTGGCGGGCGAGGCGAAGAACCTGACGGTGGTCGGAGACGACGCGCAGTGTCTCGTGGCCGGGACGGCGGTCCGGCTGGCCGACGGGACCGAGCGCCCGATTGAGCTCGTGCGCCCAGGCGACGCCGTCCTCTCGATGGGCAACCAAGGGGAAATGACTTCAGCCCGGGTGGAGCGCACCCATCGCTCGCGCAGATCGCAAGGAGTGCGGCTGACGACCAGTTCGGGCCGGGAACTGGTCTCGACCTGCGACCACAACCACCTGGTGGCCAAGGAATCCCATTCGTTCGGAGCATTTGGCACCCATACGGTGCAAAACCCTCCGAACATCGGCCAAGCAGCAGACATCGGAGAGTTGTGCATGCCCAGCAGGCATAACCCTCCAAACGATCCGCGGACAGCCCCAGCCGCCCCGAACCGCCCCCCGATCTCACCCCCCTGGGAGCCAACCCAAACGCACCGCACCGCCACCGCAACCCTCGAAAGGCCGCGCGGTCTCGCACTGCACCCCCTCCAAGCGCAAGACCTCGAGCCAGGCATGGCGCTAGCCACCACGGACGGCGCCCTAGACCAGATCGAAACCCTCGAGCGCGTGACCCTCGGCACCACCGTCCACGACCTCGACGTCACGCCAACCCACAACTTCGTCGCCAACGGGCTCGTCACCCACAACTCGATCTACAGCTTCCGCTCCGCCGACGTGCGGAACATCCTCGAGTTCGAGCACGACTTCGACGGGGCCGAGGTCGTGAAGCTGGAGCAGAACTACCGCTCGACGGGCACGATCCTGGATGCGGCAAACGCGGTCATCGCGAACAACACCGAGCAGAAGCAGAAGAACCTCTGGACGGATGCGGGCCGCGGCGAGCCCGTCGTGGTTGCGGAGTTGGACGATGAGCACGCGGAGGCGCGCTACGTCGCGGGCGAGATCGAGCGGCTCGTGGGCGACGAGGACTATTCGCGCGACGAGGTCGCGGTCTTCTACCGCATGAACGCGCAAAGCCGCGTCCTCGAGGACACGCTCGTCCGCTACGAGGTCCCGTACCAGGTCATCGGCGGCACCAAGTTCTACGAGCGGGCCGAGGTCAAAGACGCGATCGCCTACCTCTCGCTCCTGGCCAATCCGGCCGACGCGATCTCGTTCACCCGGGTCATCAACTCGCCGCGCCGAGGGATCGGCCGCCAGACCGAGAGCCGGATCCTCTCCCACGTCAACACCACCGGCGAGGACGTCTGGGACGTCATGTCGCGCCCGGAGTCGGTTCCCGGCCTGGGCTCGGCGGCGATCAAGGCGGTAACGCGGTTCGCCGCGGTGATGGCCGGCCTGCGCGAGCGGGCCGAGGGAGACTCGGTGGCCGAGCTCCTGGAGTCGGTCCTCCACGACACGGGCTACTTCGACTCGCTCGAGGCCGAGCGCACGCTCGAGGCCGAAGGGCGCATGGAGAACCTCCAGGAGCTCGTTGGCGTAGCCGGCGAGTTCGACGTCAATCGCAAGGTGGAGGGCGAGTCGCGCGAGGACACGCCTCTCGAGGAGTTCCTGGCGCAGATCCGCCTCTTCACCGAGCAGGACGGGCTGCGCGACTCGGAGAGCCTGATCACCCTGATGAGCCTTCACAACGCGAAGGGCCTGGAGTACGACGCGGCCTTCATCATCGGCTGCGAGGAGGGCGTCTTCCCGCACGCCCGCTCAGTCGAGGAGGGAAACCTGGAAGAGGAGCGCCGCCTCGCCTACGTCGGCGTCACCCGCGCCAAGCAGCGGCTCTACATGACCTGCGCGCGCCGCCGCAGCCTGCATGGCACGTCGGGCTGGAACCTGCCCTCGCGATTCCTTCGGGAGGTTCCCGACGAGCTGGTCGACAAGAAGGCGATGGCGATCCAGACCGGATGGCAGGGAGAGCGCTCCGGCGGATCCCGCCGCGACACGATCGTCGGGTTCGGCGGCGCGGGCGAGTTCCGCGGCCCTCAGCGGATCCAGCCGCAGACGCCGGAGGTCGAGTTCAGGATCGGCGACGACGTCGTCCACGCCAGCTTCGGCGAGGGCGTGGTGACTTCCGTCGAGCCAGGTTCGGTCGTCGTCGTGCGGTTCGCCTCGGAGGGCGGCGAGCGCAAGCTGATGGCGGACTTCGCGCCCCTCAAGAAGGCCTCGTGAGGCGTTGAGCGCTCGCATCCTCGATGGCAAGGCGGTTTCCGCACGCGTCCGCGCGGAGGTGAAGAGCGACGTCCAGGCCTTCGCGGCCGAGCACGACGCCACGCCGGGCCTTGCCACCGTCCTCGTCGGCGACGACCCGGCATCTCACGTCTACGTCGGCAACAAGATCAAGGCCTGCGAGGAAGCCGGGATCCGCTCGATCCACCACGGGGTCGCCGAAGATATCTCCCAGGGAGACCTGTTGGACCTCGTCGCCGGGCTGAACGCGGACGACTCCGTTGACGGAATCCTCGTCCAGATGCCCCTGCCCGACGGGCTCGACCAGGATCCGGTTGTCGCTGCGATCGATCCCGCCAAGGACGTCGACGGCCTGACCGCGACGAGCGCCGGCCTCCTGGCTCAGGGAAGGCCGGAAATGGTGCCGTGCACGCCCCTCGGGGTGATGGAGCTCCTCTCCGAGGCCGGGGTGGAGGTCAGCGGCGCCGACGCGGTCGTGGTCGGACGCTCGATCCTTGTCGGCCGGCCGATGGCCGCGCTTCTTACCAACGCGAGCGCGACCGTCACCGTCTGCCACTCCCGCACCCGGGACCTCGCGTCGGTGTGCCTCGGCGCCGACATCCTGATCGCGGCCGTCGGGTCGCCGCGGATGGTCAAGGGCGACTGGGTGAAGCCCGGCGCAGCCGTCATCGACGTAGGCATCAACCGCACCGACGATGGCCTGGTGGGAGACGTGGACTTCGACCCCGCCGCAGAGCTGGCCGGCGCGATCACGCCCGTGCCCGGCGGGGTCGGTCCGATGACGATCGCGATGCTTCTACGCAACACCCTGAGCGCGGCCACCGCGCGCCGACGTTCCGCCGGACCCGCGGTATAGGGTCCGGCCAACGGCGTGCATCCGCGCGCCGGGATTGAAATTTTTCGACTCCACAAGGGAGAAGCGAATGGACGCGAGCCGTATCCGACAGGGGGAGATGATCGCGGCGGTAGCCGCGGTTGCGCTCTTCATCATCATGTTCCTCAGCTGGTTCTCGGTGCCGGGTCTCGACGACGAGACGCAGGCGCAGGCCGAGGCAGCGGTCGAGCAGGCCGAGGAGCTGGGGATCGCCGTGCCCGATGACGCCGCCGACGCGGTCGAGGACGCCGGGAACGTCAGCGCCTGGGACGCGTTCGATTTCATCAAGATCGTGATGCTCCTGACGATCATCGCGGCAATCGCGATGGCCGTGATGTCGGGTATGGGCTCGTCGCCCAACCTCCCGATTGCGATGAGCGCGATCGTCACCGGGTTGGGGATCCTGACGACCCTCCTGGTGCTCTACCGCCTGATCGATCCGGTCGGAGGACTCGACCGTTCGTACGGCCTGTTCCTCGGACTCCTCGCGGCTGCCGGGATCGCCTACGGCGGCTGGCGTGCGATGGAGGACGAGGGCACCTCGTTCGGCGCTCAGGCCGACCGCCTGCAGACGTCGGGCTCCGGTGGTGGCACCCCGCCGCCGAGCGCCGGTGGCGGCACGCCTCCGCCTCCGCCGCCCAGCTCGAGTGACGCACCGCCGTCCTCGCAGCCCCCGTCGGGCCCGGCGGCCTAGCCCCGGATACAGGATTCGCACGGACCGGCGGCCGCTTTCCGAGCGGCCGCCGGCCGTTTGCGGCTTCATCGAGCGGCCGCCGGCGGGGCAGCCCTCCGGCGGCCCGCTTCTAACATGGGCGCGGTGATCGACCGCGACCAGGTTCTGCACGTGGCCAAGCTCGCTCGCCTCGAGCTCTCAGACGACGAGGTCGAGCAGATGGCCAAGGAGCTCTCGGGCATTCTCGAGCACGTCGATCGCATATCCGAGCTCGACCTGGAGGGCGTCGAGCCGACGTCTCATGTCGTCAAGCTCGAGAACGTTCTGCGCGCGGACGAGCCCCGTCCCAGTCTCGACCGCGACGAGGCGCTCGCAAACGCTCCTGACCCCGCCGACGGCGCCTTCAGAGTTCCCTCCCCGGGCCCCTCGTGAGCGACGAGTCCATTCGCGGGCTGACGGCGACCGAGGCGCTGGAGCGCATCGGCAACGGCGATCTGGCCGCGCAGGAGTACGCATCGGCCTTCGACGGGCTTCGCGACGAGCTGAACGCCTTCCTGTGGGCACGCGAAGAGGTCCCGGCGCCCGATGACGGCCCTCTCGCCGGGATTCCCGTCGCGGTCAAGGACATCTTCTGCACCAAGGGAGTGCCGACGACAGCAGGGTCGAAGATCCTCGAGGGTTACATCCCCCCGTATACCGCGACCGCCGTTTCGCGCCTCGAGGCTGCCGGCGCCGCGACCCTTGCCAAGACGAACATGGACGAGTTCGCGATGGGCTCGTCAAACGAGAACTCTGCCTACGGCGACGTCCTCAACCCCTGGGACCTCGAGCGGGTGCCGGGCGGCAGCTCGGGCGGCTCGGCGGCAGCGGTAGCCGGCGGCCTGGCACCGGTTGGGATCGGCACCGACACCGGGGGCTCGATCCGCCAGCCGGCCTCGCTTTGCGGGATCGTCGGCCTCAAGCCGACCTATGGGGCGGTCTCCCGCTACGGGATGATCGCCTTCGCATCGTCGCTCGACCAGTGCGGCCCGCTCACGCGCTCCGTCGCCGACGCCGCACTTCTCCTTCAGGCGCTCGAAGGGCGGGACCCGCGCGACTCGACCTCGACGGGCATCTCCGGGGGGGTCGAGCTGCCGTCGGACGGCGATCTCTCGGGACTCCGGTTCGGGGTAGCGACGGACTTCTCGCACGAGGCGGAGGGAGTCGAGCCGGACGTGGCGCAGCTCTTCCAGGCGACGTTGTCCCTGATCGAGGCGGCGGGCGGCGAGCTCGTCGAGATCGAGCTTCCGAACGCCGAGCACGGCCTCTCCGCTTATTACGTGATCGCGCCGGCGGAGGCCTCGGCGAACCTCGCCCGCTTCGACGGGGTCCGATACGGCCTCAGGGTCGACGGCGACGGGAACACCCACCAGCAGACACTTGGCGAGATGTACGAGCGGACCCGCTCGCAGGGGTTCGGCGCCGAGGTGAAGCGGCGCATCATGCTCGGCACCTACGCGCTTTCATCGGGCTACTACGACGCGTACTACGGGCAGGCGCAGCGCGTCCGCACGAAGATCGCGGACGACTTTGCCGGCGCCTTCGGGAAGTGCGATTTCGTCGTCACCCCGACCTCGCCGACCGTTGCCTTCGAGCGTGGTGCGCGCACGCAGGACCCCTTCGCGATGTACCTCTCCGACTACTTCACCGTGCCCATGTCGCTTGCCGGCATCCCGGCGATCTCGATCCCGGCCGGCCTGGGCGCAGCTTCCGGGCTTCCGGTGGGCTTTCAGGTGGCGGGTCCGGCCTTCTCGGAGACCGGGCTCCTCCAGGCGGCTCACGCGCTCGAGTCCGCGATCGGTTTCGAGGGAGGGCCCTCCAGATGATGTCGACGGAGGAGACGGAGGCGGCCGTCCGGGAGGCGCTCGATGCCCTGCCCGAGTGGGTGCGTGGCGAGCTCGGCGACGTTGCCGTCATCGTCGAGGACTCGCATCCCGACGGCATCATGGGCATCTACGACCCGGTCGGCGGCTTGGAGCGCGTGGTCATCTTTCGTGACGCGAACCCAAATGCCGAAGAGGTCAAGCGGACCGTCTATCACGAGATCGGCCACCACTTCGGAATGAACGAAGCGCACATCGACAGCCTGGGGTTCGGATGAGCCTGGACGGCTACGAAGCGGTCATCGGCCTGGAGATCCACGTCCAGCTCCGAACCCGGACGAAGATGTTCTGCGGCTGCGAGCTGTCGTTTGGCGACGAACCGAACGTCCACACTTGTGAGGTCTGCCTGGCCCAGCCAGGAAGCCTTCCCGTGGTCAACGAACAGGCGATCCAGTACGGGATCCAGATCGGACTGGCGCTCGGCTGTGAGATCGCGCCCCGCTCGATCTTCCACCGCAAGAACTACTTCTATCCGGACAACCCGAAGGCCTACCAGATCTCCCAGTACGACATCCCGCTCGCCTCGGGAGGTCGCCTGGGCGACGTCCGGATCCACCGCGTGCACCTGGAGGAGGACGCGGCAAAGCTCGTGCATGTCTCCGATTCCGGGCGCATCCACGGCTCCGGCGCGTCGCTGGTCGACTTCAACCGGGGTGGGACGCCGCTCGTCGAGATCGTCACCGAGCCGGATGTGCGGAGCGGGGCGGAGGCGCGCGAATGGCTCCAGCTGCTGCGCGCGACGATCAAGGCCATCGGCGCTTCGGACGTGAACATGGAGGAGGGGAGCCTTCGCTGCGACGCCAACGTGTCCATCCGGCCGGAGGGCACCGAGGAGCTCGGGACCAAGACCGAGCTCAAGAACATGAACTCCTTCCGCTTCATCGAGCGGGGCATCGACGCCGAGCTCGAACGCCAGCGGGCGATCGTGGCGGCCGGGGACAAGGTGACCCAGGAGACGCTCCACTTCGACCCGCGCTCGGGGGCCATCACATCGCTTCGTTCAAAGGAGGAGGCGCACGACTACCGCTACTTCCCCGAGCCCGACCTGGTGCCGCTCGCTCCCACGGAGAAGATGCTTGCCGACGCGCGAGCGGCCCTGCCTGAGCTGCCGGCGGAGCGCGAAGGGCGCTACGTCAGCGAGCTGGGCCTGACGGAGGCGCACGCCCGCCAGCTCGCTCGCGACCCGGAGCTGGGCGAGCTCTTCGAGGCGGTGGTTGAGGCGGGGTCTGCCAGCCCGGGTGCCGTTGCGAACTGGGTGACGGGGGAGGCGCAGGCCCGCGAGGTCGAGGCCGGTGCGCTCGCCTCGCTGGTCGCGATGGTCGAGGACGGCAAGGTCACCAACCAGGCCGCGAGACAGGTATTGGCGAAGCTGGCCGAGAGCGGGGGAGACCCTGCCGAGATCGTGGAATCGGAAGGCCTGGGCGCTATGGATGACTCCGGCGAGCTCGAGGCAATCGTCGAGCGGGCGCTCGAGGCTCATCCGGAGGAGGCCGAGAAGGTGCGCGGCGGAGGCATGCAGGCGATCGGCCCCATCATCGGCTTCGTAATGCGCGAGACGAAGGGAGCCGCGGACGGCAAGGAGGTCACCCGGATCGTCCGCGAGAAGCTGGGCGGTTGACGGGTGCGTGAGGCCTTGTAACAGACTGTTACAAGGCGTGCAATAATCAAGACATGGCTTGGAACGTCGTCATCGCCGGTGGAGGGTTCGCGGGCGCAGCCGCGGCGAGGGAGCTCGAGCGGCTCCTGCCGAAGCAGTCCGCGCGGCTGATCCTCGTCAACGACGTCAACTTCATGCTCTACACGCCGTTCCTGCCGGAGGCGGCCGCGGGAATGCTCGAACCCCGGCACGTCGTGACGCCGCTCCGGGACATGCTCAAGCGCACGTATCTGCGCCTCGGCGCAGTCTCCGGCCACGACCCCGAGGCGCGCACCGTCGAGATCTCGACGCACGAAGGCGAGGACGAGACCATCCGATACGACCAGTTCCTCGTCGCGGTCGGCTCGGTGTCGCGCTCCCTTCCGGTTCCTGGATTGGACCGCCACGCGATCGGCTTCAAGAGCCTCGCCGATGCGATCTGGCTTCGCAACCATGTGATCGAGACGCTCGAGCGCGCGAACGTCTCCGAGGACCCCGAGCGCCGCCAAGAGCTTCTGACCTACGTTTTCGTCGGCGGCGGCTATTCGGGCCTGGAGGCCCTCGCCGAGCTGCAGGACTTCGCGGCCGACGCCATCGACAGGTACCCCCGCGCCCGGCTGACCGGGATGCGCTGGATCCTGGTCGAAGCCATGGACAGGGTGTTGCCCGAGGTGGACAAAGGCCTCGCCGACTACGCGGTCCGGGAGCTCCGCGGGCGGGGCATCGACATCCGCCTGGGGACCCGCCTCGAGGAAGCGCGCGAAGACTCGTGCCGCCTCTCGACGGGCGAGGAGATCCCCACGCAGACGATCGTCTGGACCGCCGGCGTGGCGCCTCATCCAAGCCTTCGGGCCCTGAACCTGCCGCTCACGGACCAGTGGAAGGTCGATGTGGACGAGTGCATGAGGGTGCGCGGACTAGAAGGCGTCTGGTCGATCGGCGACTGCGCGGCGGTTCCCGACCCCAACCACGGTGGCGCCAAGCCTTGCCCGCCCACCGCGCAGCATGCGGTTCGCCAGGGCACCGCGGTGGCTCACAACATCGCCGCAGAGCTTGGCGTCGCAACTTCGCCACGGCCCTTCGACTACCACGCAAAGGCAGCGTTCGTGAATCTGGGCCGCTACCAGGCGGTCGGCCAGCTGGGGAAGCAGCGCTTCCGCGGATTCCCGGCCTGGTGGATGGCCCGCACGTACCACGTGAGCCAGGTGCCGGGCGTGGCACGGAAGATCCGCGCCGTGGCGGATTGGACGATCGGGCTTCCGTTCAAGCGCGACGTGGCCGAGGTCGGCTCGATCGGGCATCCGCGTCCCCTCACTGACGCCGTGTACGAGCGCGGCGGGACCCATCGCCCGCTCGAATAGCGCGGCATTTCGCAGTCAACGGGCGCTTGGGGCCATAATCGAAGGGTGATCGCGCCACTAATCGTGTTCGCTTCCTTCGGCCTCGCGACCGCGATCATCGGCCGTGCCAAGGGCGGGTCGTTCTTCATCTGGTTCCTGATCGGCACCTGCCTGCCGGGGATAGGCATCCTGGCGGCGGTCTTCCACCGCTCGGACGTCGACGAGCCCGAGCGGATGTGCCCGCGCTGCGGCCGCGTCCAGAAGCTCTACGTGCAGGTCTGCCGAAGCTGCGGTGAGGACCTGTACCTGCCCGACCCGGCCGAGGTCAGGCACCCGCGGGCCGTGCGCGAGGGACGCCAGCGCGTGGTGTAGGCATGTCCTCCCACCGCCAGCAAGCGCACCTGGACGTCCCGCTCGAGGCGACATGGGAGCTCGTTGCGACCCCGCGCCTCTACCCGACCTGGTGGCCCCGAGTGGTCGAGGTCGACGGCGGAACGTTCGAGGAGGGCGACGAGTTCGTCCAAGTGATCCGGGACCCGTCCGGGCGCAAGAGTTCGAGCTTTCTGATCGAACGGCGCGATGAGCTCCGTGAGATCAGGATGAGTTGCCGTCTGACAGGCACCTTCGCCCACTGGACGCTGACCGCCGCACAGGACGGGACCTTCGTCGAGCTCGAGATGGGCATGCAGCCTCAGCGTTTGCGCGACCGCCTGGCCGACGCAGCGATCGGGCGGCCCTACTTCAGGAAGTGGAGCGAGGAATCGCTCGAAGCGCTGCGCGACGCCGCGCTCCGGGCGCACAGCGCACCCACCGGCGATTAGGACTCCTGCGGAAGCCTCAGCGCAACCAGGTCCTGACGATCGCGTTCGCGAAGCCGGCGCCGTAGCGCATCACCGCCGGCTTCTTCGAGTGGCCGTGGAGCCGCGCTACGACGGTCACGGGCACTTCCTTCGCGGGGATGCCGCGCTTGATCGCCTCGATCATGAACTCGGAGGTGTGGAACTGCTCCTGGCGCAGGACGAGTTGGGGCAGGACGGATGCGCGCACGGCCCGGTAGCCGTTGGAGCAGTCCGAGACCCTCGTTCGGGTGATGAGGGAAACGAGCCGGTTGAAGAAGACGATCCCCAACTCGCGGGCGCGAGTGTTCGGCTCGGCCTCTCCGAGGACGCGCGAGCCGTGAGCCATGTCGACCTCGCCCGAGAGCACGGGCTCGACGAGCCGCGGCATCTCCTCGGGCAGGTGCTGGCCGTCGGCGTCGATGGTGACCACTACCTCGGCGTCCGAGTCGGCGAGCAGGCGGTAGCCGGTGCGTAGCGCTGCGCCGCCGCCACGGTTGATCACGTGGCGGGCCACCACGGCGCCTGCGTGCTCGGCGACGTCGCCGGTCCCGTCGCGAGATCCGTCGTCGACGACCAGGACCGCGGTCTTCCGCCCGCAGACCTCGGCCGGCAGCTTCTCGAGCACGATTCCGATGTTCTCCCGCTCGTTGTACGCGGGGACGAGGATCGCGACCTTGCCGCGGAAGTGGTCGGGGTGCCCGTCGCGGCGAAAGCGCTCCCACGCCAAGCCTTCGAGCACCGCCTGAAGCTCGCGAGTGACCCGGGACCCCTGGGCGAGCGCCCGGACGACGAGCACGAACAGAATGAGGATCGCGAACACGGCAACACCGACGATCCGCGTGCCGTTCTCCCGCTCGAACGAGAACGCGGAGAGGACGGCGTCGAGAAGCTCGGTTCCCGTCACCAGGGCGAGGCCGAGGGCCAGGCCGAGCAGGATCAGGACATCGCCGTTGCGCAGCGAGCGCCGCCGCGAGATCGCGAAGGCCGCCAAGCCGGCGGCCAGCACGAGGCCGCCGATGCGAAGTGCGGTCAGCTCATCCGGGAAGAGCGCGGCTGTGGGTAGCTCGGAAATCACGGGGTCGGCGCAGGATAGATGCGCGCCCGGGGCGCTTCGGGTCCCAGAACCCCTCGTGTACCTTCGCGCCCGTGTTGGGGGCCAATAGACCGGACCCTCCGCTACCGTTCCGGCGATGCGCATCCTGATCCTGGGGGGCGATGGCTACCTCGGATGGCCCACCGCGATGCGGTTCTCCGCACGGGGCCACGAAGTCTCCATCGTCGACAACTTCGCACGCCGCCGCTGGCACACAGAGAACGGCACCGACTCGCTGACGCCCATCGCGAGCCTCGACGAGCGCCTCGACGCGTGGCACGAGCGCTCCGACAACCGCATCCGCTCCTTCGTCGGCTCCATGGAGGACGCCACCTTCGTCGACGCGGTGATTGCGGACACCCTGCCGGAGGCAATCGTCCACTACGCCGAGCAGCCGTCGGCCCCCTACTCGATGAAGTCGCGCGAAACCGCGGTCGAGACGCAGTACTCGAATGTGATCGGCACGCTCAACCTGCTGTTCGCCATGCGCGACCAGGTCCCGGATTGCCACCTCGTGAAGCTTGGGACGATGGGGGAGTACGGCACCCCCAACATCGACATCGAAGAGGGCTACATCGAGATCGAGCACAAGGGGCGTAAGGACACGCTGCCGTTCCCCAAGCTGCCGGGATCGCTCTACCACCTCTCGAAGGTCCACGACTCCCACAACATCCACTTCGCCTGCAGGATCTGGGGGCTCCGCGCCACCGACCTCAATCAGGGCGTCGTCTACGGCGTCGAGACGGACGAGTCGGCCGGCGACGATCGCCTGATCACCCGCTTCGACTACGACCAGTACTTCGGAACCGTCCTCAACCGCTTCTGTACGCAAGCCGTGATCGGCCATCCGCTCACCATCTACGGCGAGGGCGGCCAGACGCGCGGCTTCCTCAATATCCGCGACACGCTCCAGTGTGTCGAGCTCGCGGTTTCCAACCCGGCCGACCTCGGCGAGTTCCGCGTCTTCAACCAGTTCACGGAGCAGTTCTCCGTCGGCGAGCTCGCCGAACTGGTGCGTGCGAGCGCAGGCGAGGTGGGCATCGACGTTGAGATCAAGAAGTACCCGAACCCGCGCGTTGAGATGGAGGAGCACTACTACAACGCGACCAACACGAAGCTGCACGACCTCGGGCTCGAGCCGCATCACCTGGGCGAGGAGCTCGTCCACTCGCTCCTGGGCATCATCGACCGTCACCGCGAGCGCGTGATCGACTCGGCGATTCTGCCGACGACGCAATGGAAGCCGGGCGAGCTGTCCGCCGAATCACCCGTGAGCGGGGTCTGACCCCTCCACGGTCTGAGCCATGGCGAACCGGGGCCTGACCCCTCCATTGGCACGACCTCGGTAGTGGCCCTGCAGGGGTCTGACCCCTAAGTCGACGCCGGTCGCAGACCGCGCTGCAGGGGCTCTCACTCCGGTGTGATCGACATCTGGCGCCAAGTACCATCGCATTCATGCGCGCCGCGGACGCTCTTTGCCAGGCACTGACCAACGAGGGGGTCGAACACGTCTTCGGCATCCCCGGCGGCGCCAACCTGCCCCTCTACGACGCGATCTACGACGCGGAGTTCGCGCACATCCAGGCCCGTCACGAACAGGGCGCCGGCCACATGGCGGAGGGTTACGCGAAGGCCTCGGGACGGGTGGGCGTCGCAATCGCCACCTCGGGCCCGGGCGCGACGAACCTCGTCACGCCGATCGCCGACGCGATGATGGACTCGGTCCCCACCGTCTTCATCACGGGCCAGGTCCGCACCGACCTGATCGGCACGGACGGCTTCCAGGAGGCGGACGTCGTCGGCATCACGCTGCCCGTCGTCAAGCACTCCCTGCTGGTGACGGACCCGCGGCAGATTCCTGACTACATCCACAAGGCCTTCCACATCGCCTCGACCGGCCGCCCGGGACCGGTGCTCGTCGACGTCCCGCAGGACCTGATCCGCGCCGACATCGACTACACGCCGGCAACCGGCTCGCCCGAGCTCCCGGGCTACAAGCCCTCGACCGACGGCAACATCAAGCAGATCCGGATTGCCGCCAAGGCGCTCGCCAACGCCAAGCGCCCGGTGATCTACGGCGGTGGCGGGATCGTCAACGCCAACGCCTCCGAGGAGTTCCGCGAGTTCTGCCGGACGGACGAGCTGCCCGTCACCCTGACCGTGATGGGCCTGGGCGCCTTCCCTGCGCCGGACGAGCAGTGGCTCGGCATGCTCGGCATGCACGGCACCCGCACCGCGAACTACGCGATGGACGAGGCCGATCTGATCGTCTGCGTGGGCGCCCGCTTCGACGACCGCATCACCGGCAAGCTCTCCGAGTTCGCGCCGCGTGCCAAGTTCGTTCACATCGACATCGATCCCGCCGAGATCGGCAAGAACCTCCCCGCGCACATCCCGATCGTGGGTGACGCCAAGGACGTTCTGAAGAAGCTGGCCCAGGAATACAAGGCGCTCAACCCCGAGCCCGCTCGCCTGGCCGAGTGGTGGAGCCGGATCCGCGGCTGGCAGTCGGAGCATCCGCTCCGCTACGAGGACTCCTCGGACTCCGAGATCAAGCCCCAGTTCATGGTCGAGGCCATGTACGAGGCGACCTCCGGCGACGCGATCATCACCTCAGACGTCGGCCAGCACCAGATGTGGGCGGCGCAGTACTACCACTTCGCGAAGCCGCGCCGGTGGCTGAACTCCGGCGGCCTGGGGACGATGGGCTTCGGCCTTCCCTCGGCGATCGGCGCCAAGGTCGCCTGCCCCGACGACACGGTGGTCGGGCTCACCGGCGACGGCTCGCTGATCATGACCTGCCAGGAGATGGCGACCGCCGCGCGCCACGACATCCCCGTGAAGATGTTCCTGATGAACAACGGCCACTTCGGCATGGTGCGCCAGTGGCAGGAGCTCTTCTGGGAGAAGCGCTACTCCTCGGTCGAGATGGGCCCGAGCCCCGACTGGTCAAAGCTCGCCGACGCGTTCGGCTGGACGGGCATGCGCTGCGACGCCAAGGGCGACCTGCGCGACGCGATGAAGACCGCGCTCGAGACCGATGGCCCGGTCCTCCTGGACGTCCACGTCTCGAAGGACGAGAACTGCTACCCGATGATCCCAGCCGGTGCTGCGGCTAGGGACATGGTGGGTTAGGGCCCATGGGCGAGCCAGGCACCCCAGACCTCGTCAAGCTCGAGGACCTCGAGGCCGGCAGCGCCCTGACCGGGCGCAAACACATCCTGAGCCTCCTGGTCGAGAACAAGCCCGGCGTCCTGGCACGCATCGCGGGCCTCTTCAGCCGCCGCGGCTTCAACATCGACACCCTCGCGGTCGGCCCCACCGAGGACCCCGACATCTCGCGCGTGACGCTCACGCTCGATGGCGCGGTCCACCCGATCGACCAGGTCACCAAGCAGCTTCACAAGCTCGTCAACGTGATCAAGATCCGCGACATGGAGCCCGACGGGACCGTGGCCCGCGAGATGGCGCTCTTCAGGGTGAACGCGGCGGTCGAGAACCGCGGCGAGATCATGCAGTTCGCCGAGATCTTCAACGCCAACATCGTCGACGTCTCGCGCCGGACCCTCACGATCGAGGTCACCGGGTCGCAGGACAAGATCGATTCCTTCGAGCGCATGGTGCGCCCACACGGCCTGATCGAGATGGCCCGCACCGGCGAGGTCGCGATCACCAAGTCGCGGCCTGACGCGTAGGCGTCCGCCGAGAGTCGTTTCGCGGCCCAATATGTCCCGCCAGGCAACACTCGGCGGATTGGAGGGGATCGCGGCCAGACTCGAGAGGCTTGCCGCCGGCTGGGACGGGCGCTCGCGCAGGCTCGTCAGCGCAACGGTCGAGGTCGACCTCGCGGATCCAGTCGGCTCGGTGGTTGCCGCCCGCCTGGCATCGGATCGCTGGTTCGCTTGGGAGGAGCCGGACCGGGGATATTCCCTGGCAGGCCTCGGGACCGCGGCCGAGACCGTCTCGCGTGGGCCCGGCCGCTTTCAGGATGTCTCGCGCGCATGCGCCGAAACCCTTCGCGATCGCATCTCCGAGGAGCCGATGGGCCTTCCGGCGGGCGCCGGGCCCGTGTGGACGGGAGGGCTCGCCTTCGCGGACGACGGTGGCGGATCGGCGCACTGGTCGTCGCTTCCGCCTGCTCTTTTCGTCATGCCGGAGATCTCCGTCGCCCGGGACGGCGAGCGGACCTTCCTGACTGCCGCGGTTGTGCTTCAGCCGGGCACCGACCCGGCTGAGCGCCTGGCGCCCCTGAAGGCCAGGCTGGCGGGCTTCGCCGATCGCCCGCTGCCGATGCTCGACCCGGCGGCGATCGGCGAGGTGAGGGTGGCGAGCGTCGCCGAGCCGTCCTCGTACGAGCGCGCGGTGGCTCGGGCTGTCGAGCGGATCCGCGCGGGCGAACTGAGCAAGGTCGTCCTTGCGCGCGAGGTGCGCGCCGAAGCCCCGCGGGCGCACGACCCGGCCGCTCTGTTCGGAGCGCTGCGAGAGCTCTTTCCATCGTGTTACTGCTTCTGCGTCGGAACCCCCGAGGCGGCGTTCCTCGGCGCGAGCCCGGAGCTCCTGGTGAGACGCCGGGGCGCTGGGGCACAGACCGTCGCCCTCGCCGGCTCTACCCGGCGAAGCGCCGACCCCGCCGTTGACGACCACCTGGGCGAGCAGCTGAGCAGGTCAGCGAAGAACCGCGAAGAGCACGAGATCGTCGTGAAGAGGATCGAGCGGGCACTGCGCCCGCATTCCGTCTGGGTGGAAGCGGTCCGGGAGCCTGCGCTCATCAAGGTGGCGAACATCCAGCACCTGGCGACCCCCATCCACGCCCAGCTCGCCGACGCTCGATCGGCCATCGAGCTGGCGGGGATGCTCCATCCAACCCCCGCGGTCGGGGGCGAGCCGGGGCGCGAGGCCGTCGCGGCGATACCGGGCCTGGAGAGCCTCGACCGCGGGTGGTATGCCGGACCCGTGGGCTGGATGGACGCGGTCGAGGACGGTGAATTCTGCGTCGCTCTCAGGTCGGCGCTGTTGCGGGACCGGACTGCGCATCTGTTCGCGGGGGCCGGGATCGTCGCCGACTCGGATCCCGAGGCGGAGCTGGCCGAGACAGAGCTCAAGCTCGCCGCCCTCTTGCCGCTCGTAACGGGGTAAGTGCGATAGATCACACCGCCGCCGGATTACCTCGGCAACTCAATCTTCACATCCCTACACTGTCGGGATGCTTAAAGGCAAGCTAAAGCGGCCTTCGGCAGAGTCGCCCGCGTATTCGTCCGAGGACGACGTCGGTCGTGCGTGGCTAGCGCCTGTCGTAATCGCGGCCTTCTCGGCTTCGCTGATGCTCATCGTCGCCGCGGTGGAGGGGCTGCCGCTGCGCGATCCGGATGCGCGCTACGTCGGCTCGCCCCTTGCCCTGATCGGGGTCATCGCCGGGATCTTTCTCGTGCTCGATCTCTTGCCGCGCTCCTGGCGTCGCTCCCGGGAGAGCGGCGCATCGCTGCCGGCCTCTTTCGTCGGCGTCTTCGAGGAGCGCTGGTGGGGCCGCCGCGGCCTGATCGTCATCGTCGCGCTCCTGTCGTTCTACGTCACCTACATCTCCTACCGCAACCTGAAGAGCTTCCTCCCGTTCGTCACTGACGCGAACTTCGACGGCGAGCTGCTGTCGGCCGAGCGCTGGCTCTTCTTCGGAAACGACCCGGCCGAGCTGCTGCACAACCTTCTGGGCTCGGGCATCACCGCGGAGTTCCTCTCGGCGGTCTACCTGGCGTTTCTCACCTTCGTGCCGATCTCGCTCGCGATCGCGCTCATCTGGTCGAACCGGCTGCGCGTCGGAATCACCTACGTCAGCGCGCTCTCGATCTGCTGGATCCTCGGCGCCCTCTCGTACTACATGCTTCCGGCCCTGGGGCCGATATTCGCCGACCCGCAGGTCTTCGCCGGGCTACCCGACACGGGTGTGGCGCAGCTCCAGGCGACCCTGCTCGAGCACCGAAGGGAAGTGCTCGCAGACCCCGCGTCTACCAACGCGGTCCAGTCGATCGCGGCATTCGCGTCGCTCCACACGGGCGTACTATTCGCCGCTGCGCTGGTTGCGCACAGGTCCCGCTCGCACCGCGCGGTCCGCTACGGCCTCTGGGCCATGCTCGGCTGCACGATGGTCGCCACCGTCTACTTCGGGTGGCACTACATCGTGGACGACTTCGGCGGCCTCCTGATCGGCGGGTTCGCGGTCTGGGGCGCGGAGCGGATGACGACGCGCCTCTCGGCTCCCGGCACGAGCCGCGAGCTCATACCAGGGCGCTTGCCAGGTAGTAGCCGAGCGGCACCGTGAACAAGAGCGCATCGACCCGGTCGAGCACACCGCCGTGTGCGCCTAGCAGCGTTCCCGAATCCTTGACGCCCGCTTCGCGCTTGAGCGCCGACTCGAAGAGGTCACCGCACGGCGCGATGACCGCGACGGCGAGCCCGAGCACCGCGGCATCCGCGATCTCGAACCACGGCTCGGAGACGATCGCCGCGAGCACGATCACGGACGTGGTCCCTCCTACGATGCCTGCGACGAGCCCCTCGACGGTCTTGTTCGGTGAGATCGACGGCGCGAGTGGCGTGCGCCCGAAGAGCGAGCCGAGGATGTGCGCGAAGGTGTCGCCCAGGAAGGTCGCCAACAGCACGGCGAGGACCAGCACCGCGCCGTGGTCCAACTCGCGCAGGAGCGCGCCGTGGGCCAGGGTCACGCCGACCCAGACGACGCACAGCGTCCCGGTCAGCGCCGAATGCGTCCGGTCTCCGGGGCGGACAGCCGTGAACGTGCCAAGCGCCAGGATTCCGAACGCCGCCATGAGCGCGGGAGCCAGGGCTTCGCGCCCGTCGATCGCCGCCACGGCGACGATGCCCGCGCTGAGCGCCCCCGTAGCGACCGCGAGGCTGCGTGCGTCGCGCAGGAGCCTTACGCCCTCGAAGGCGGCGAACGCCGCCACGACGGCGACGAGCGAGGCGAATGCCGCCCCGCCGACGGCCAGAAGCGCGGCGACCCCGGCCGCGCCCGGCACCGCCACGGCCACGCGGCCCGGCAGGTCGCCCAGGCGCCCGCTCCGCGGAGTGTCCTTCTCGGCCACGCTCACCGCGCAACCCTCGCAGATGGGCCGGGGGAGGTTTGCCACATGAACATCCCCAACGCACTCACTCTTTCACGCATCGCGCTGGTTCCCGTGCTGGCCGTGTCGCTCGCGCGGGACAACCTGGATGTCGCCCTGGTGGTCTTCCTGCTGGGCATGGCAACGGACGTCCTCGACGGCCACATCGCGCGGACTCGCGGGCCCATCACGGACTTCGGCAAGCTGATGGACCCGATCGCGGACAAGCTCTTCGTCGGCACCGCTTTCGTGAGCCTCGCCGCCCTCGGGATGCTGGAGGTCGCGATCGTCGCCGTGATCCTGTTCCGCGAGGCTGCCGTCAGCGCGTTGCGCTGGGTGGCGAAGAGCCGCGGCATTGTGATCAGCGCCGACGGGTTCGGCAAGGCGAAGACCGGGCTTCAGGTCCTGACGATTGCGACGCTCATGTACGTGACCGACACCAGCGCCGCCTGGCCGGAGCTCCTCGTCGCCGTGATGACCGCCGTCACAATCCTCTCCGGCATGTCGTACTTCCTCACATACGCGACGGCGCCCGAGGCTGCCGGACGAGACCGGGTCGAGCCGGCCTCCTCACCAGGCTGATGTCGCAGCCACAAGCCGCCGTGCCCGCTGACGCCCCCCGGCTCCACGACCTTGCCTGTGTGGTTCACCTGCATTCGGACTATTCGGACGGCACCGCGACGATTCCGGAGCTGATGGAGGCCGCCCGCACCGCGGAGCGCGACGTCGTCCTCCTCACCGACCACGACACGCTGGGCGCCAAGGACGACGGCCACGAGGGGTGGCACGGCTCGGTTCTGCTCGGCGTCGGGGTGGAGGTCACCCCCAGGGCGGGTCACTTCCTGGCCTTCGGCGTCGACAAGAAGGTCAAGCACAAGGGCAAGTCCGAGGAGGAGATCGTGCAAGCGGTCGCCGACGCAGGCGGATTCGGCTTCGTCGCCCACCCCTGGTCGCAGGGCGCACGCATCCTCGAGCGCTACGGGCGATTCGTGAAGCGCGGGCTTCCGCACGCCTGGAACGACCTCGGCCTGGACGCCGTGGCGGGGATCGAGCTCTGGAGCCTCACCACCGACGCATCCGAGGACTGGCGCGGCCCCGTTGACGCCATCCGCTACATGCGAGACCCCGAGGCGCAGCTCGACGGCCCCCGGCCAGAGGACCTCGTGGCCTGGGACCGGATGTGCCAGACGCGCCGCTTCGTCGCGATCGGTGGGCTCGACGCGCACCAGCACGGGATCCGTGTGCGCGGGCGCCTGTGGAGCCCGATGCGAAACGACCGCTACTTCTCCATGCTGTCCACGTATGTGTCGCTGCCCGAGGAGCCGAGGGGCGGCGAGCACGGCACCACCGACCTCGAGCTCGTCTACGACGCTCTGCGCGAGGGCCGCTGCTACATCTCGGTCGACGCGATCGCGCCCGGGCGGGGGTTCCGCTACTGGGGCGAGTCTTCGGATGGCTCGAGCGTGATGATGGGTGAGGAGCGCCCTGCCGGCGCGTTCACCCTGCGGGTCTCGGCGCCATCGCAAGCGCGGCTCGTGCTCCTCAGGGACGGGATGCCGGTCGCGGAAGCCGATTCCCCGGTGCTCGAACACGAGGTGTCGGAGCCCGGCACCTACAGGGTCGAGGCCCACCGCAACTGGCGCAAGCGCGAGCGCCCATGGATCTACTCGAACCCGATCTACCTCCGCTAGGCGTCAGGGCCTCGCACGCTTCGCCCATGCACCTGCCGCGCCGCGCGCTCTGGGGATTCGACCGCCACGTCCTGTCGCGGCCTCTCGGGATGAACCCGAAGGCCGGCCGTGTTGCGATGGAAGTGCTCGCGACGGCATTGCTTCCGCCACGAGGCGTCGACATCCGCAAGGTCGGACCCGACTCGCGATCGCGCCTTCTGGTGCCGGAGGGCGCGGACGAGTCTCCCCGGATCGTCTGGGCGCACGGCGGCGCCTACGCCCTCAATTCGCCGCGCGTCTACTCGGCATTCATCGCCGGCGTTGCGAAGGCGATTGGCGTCAGCGTGCTCCTGCCCGCATTCCGCCGCGCCCCGGAGCATCCCTACCCCGCCGCGCTCGAGGACGTCCTCGCCGCGTACCGCAAAGTGGCAGGGGAGCGCCCGGCGATCATGGCCGGCGACTCGGCCGGCGGTGGGCTCGCTTTGGGGACGGCGATCACCCTCCGGGATGCCGGCGAAGCGACGCCGGCAGGCCTCCTTTTGGTGTCGCCATGGGTGGACCTCACCCTGTCGGGCGAGTCGATCACCGCCAACGACGGGCTGGACGCGAATCTCCGTGCGAAGGACCTCCCACACCATGTCAAGGGGTACACGGCGGGCATGGACCCGCGCGATCCGCGGATCTCGCCGCTCAATGCAGACCTCTCGGGCCTACCCCGGGCTCTGATCCAGTGCGGGGCGGACGAACTGTTCCTGAGCGAGGACTCAGAGCTCGCCTCGCGCCTCCGTTCCGCCGGGTCACCCGCCGAGCTCCAGGTCGCCGAGGAAATGTGGCACGTCTTCCAGGCGCACGTCGGCATGCTCGAGGAGGCGGATGCAGCCGTCGAGCGGATGGCCGCGTGGGCGAGGCCGCTACTCGGCTGAGTCGTCGAGTCGCTCCGCGACCCGCTGCCACAGCGCGTCGTGGACCGAGACGTTCCCGATGCGGTCGATCGGCACCTCGATCAGCGCGTGGCTTTCCGTGCCGGCCGCAGCCAGCTCGTCCAGCCCGACGATCCGGCGGTGCTCGATTCCGTGGAGGGCCGCGAGGCTCGAGAGGTCCAGCCCGAGCGGCGTCCCGAACGCAGCCTCGAACTCCACGCGGGTGACCTGGGACGCCTGGGGCAGGAACTCGAAGATGCCTCCGCCGTCGTTGTTCAGGCAGACGATCCGGACTGGTGCCTGCGCGTGGCGCAGGAGCGCCAACCCGTTCGAGTCGTGGTGAAGCGCCAGGTCGCCGACGACGACCCACGCCGGCCTCCCGGTCGCCACGGCGGCGCCCACGGCCGACGACACGGTTCCGTCGATTCCGTTGGCTCCGCGGTTGGAGAGGAACAGGACGTCGCGCTCGGAGGATGCCAGGAAGGACTCGGCGTCGCGGATCGGCATCGAGGAAGCGCAGAACACCAGGTCGGAGTCGCGCAGCGCGGCCCCGAGCGACATGTGAGCGCCGGGCTCGGTGAGGGCGCCGCCGAAACGGCTCAGCTCCTCGCGGATCGCGCCGGCCGCGGTGTCGTTGGCGAGCCGCCACTCAGCGGCGAATGACGTCTCCTGACTAACGCTCAGCCGCGCCGCCAGCCCGTTGGCCGCCGCGGCGGCGTCAGCGCGAAGGGACAGCCCCGCGTTGCGAGACGGCTCGTTCCAGGTTCCAGTCGGGTCGACCACCAGATGAGCGGCGCCCTCGAGCGATGCGAGCCACTGCCGGAGGGCCTTGGATGTGGGCATGTCGCCGAAGCGAAGCACCAACTCGGGCTCCAGGCCCGCCGGCCTCGTGCGGGCGATCGCGTCGTATGCCCAGACGACGTTCAGGTGAGTTCCGAACCGCAGCTGCGACGTCGGCTCGGCAAGGACCGGGAATCCGGTAGCGGACGCGAGCTCGGCAACGGCGGGCGCAAGGGCCGGGTCGGTTTGTCGCCCTACGACGATCAGCCCGCGCTCCGTCTCTGTCAGGTCTGCGGCGATCGCGTCCAGCGCCTCGGGCTGCAGCACGGTCTCCGGGGCGTGGATGGAGCTCAACGGCAGGTCGCCGCGGCCGTTCAGCGCTAGCGAAGACGAAGCAGTGACGTCGCCCTCTCGCGGCTCGGGGCCCAGCGGGTCACGCCACGAGAGGTTGAGATGCACGGGTCCCGGGCGGGGATCGCCGGCGGCGATGGCGTAGGCGCGGCAGGCCGACGATCGCATGTGCATGAGCCCGGCGTCGTCCGCGTCGTGGGTTCCCATCTCGGCGAACCAGCGAACGCTCGATCCGTACAGCTTCACCTGGTCGATCGTCTGTCCGGCCCCGATGCCTCTGAGCTCAGGGGGACGGTCGCTCGTCAGGACGATCAGCGGCACCGAGGCCTCGCTCGCCTCCGCGACCGCCGGGTGGAGGTTCGCCGCCGCGGTGCCGGACGTGCACGCGATCGCCACCGGCCTGCGCGACGCGAGGGCGGCGCCCAGGGCGAAGAAGCCGCCGGAGCGCTCGTCGACGACGCTCGTGGTCGAGATCCCGGGCTCGCGCAGGAGCGCCAGCGCCAGTGGTGTCGAGCGGGAGCCGGGGCAGATCACCGCCCGCTCGACCCCCGAGCGCGCGAGCTCCTCGGCGAAGGCCGATGCGAGCGCGGTGTTGCGGTTGGTCGGGTCCATCGGGAAGAACGCTACCCCTCAGGCAACGCCCGGGAGATGTGAGTGGGGTCAGACCCCGTCAACAGGTCGCGCACGGCGGGCCAGGGCGTCCTCGTCGAGCGTGACGCCCAGGCCTGGGCCATCGGGGAGGCCGAGGCACCCATCGCGTAGCTCGCACTCGCGAGTAGCGATCGTCTCGGCGAAGAGGCGCTGGGTTGCCAGTCCGTGCGCGACGCCGGGGTCGGTGCCGTCCTGGCGCATCAGCTGCGCGGCATGGGCGGCAGCGGCGATGCCAACCGGGCCGTCCAGGGCGCTCGAGAGGTAGGTGGGGAGGATGCGCGCGATTTGCCTTGCAGCGCCGGCGCCGCCCACCTTCGAGAGTTTCGCCGTCGCGAACGCGCACGAGCGCCGCTGGACCGCGCGGTGCGCGTCCGCTTCGGACGCGACGGCCTCGTCGGCGGCCAGGGGAACCGCCGTTTCGCTCGCGACCCGGGCCATCGCTCGCAGCCCGCTCACCGGCTGCTCGGCGAACTCGATCCCGAAGGGCTCGATCAGGTTGAGCGTGTCCGTGGCCAGGCGTACGTCCCACGCCTCGTTCGCGTCAACGCGGATCTTCACATCGGGGCCCACGGCCTCGCGGACGGCTTCGACGGTGCGGACGTCGTCGGCGCCCGAGCCAAGCTTCAGCTTCACGGTGCGAAAGCCCTCCCGCACCCAATCGGCTGCCTCCATGGCGACGTTGCCCGGCTCGCCCGCCGCAAGCGTCGCGTTGCAGGTGACGGCCTCGGGCGAGCCGACTCCAAGGAGCTTCCAGAGCGGGATGCCCGCCGCCTTCGCGACGACGTCGAAGACAGCGCACTCCAGGGCGGCCGACGTCGCCGGAGAGATGCGCCGCGCCAGCCGAAGCTCGACCATCGTGGTCACCGCAAACCCGAGCGGGTCTTCGAGCCCCGCCGTCAGCTCGAGCGAGGTGATGCGCCGCGCGGCGTCCTCCAGCTCGCGCTCGACGACCTCAATCGGCTTGTCTCCCCTGAGCGCCAGCGGGACCGCTTCGCCGAGCCCCTCGAAGCCCGCGTCGGTCTGAAGGCGAAGCAGGACCATCTCGCGCTCTCGGATCTCGCCGCGCGCCGTCACGTATGGCGCCGCGAACGGCAGGGAGTACGCGACCGTCTCGGCGCGCTCGATCTTCACGGTCAGCCCAGGACGAGGCCGAGCGAGAGGAGCAGGCTGAATGCTCCCAGCAGGCTGCCGGTTGCGGCCAGGGCGCCGTTGAGCGCCGGGCCGTCGGTACGAGTGCGCACCGCGCGAAGCGGAGCGAACGCGAGCGGCAGCGAGCCCACGCAGATCAGGGCGAGGGTGGGCCCATCGCCGATCGCTACGGCAACAGGCACCAGCGCGAACGCGCCCGCAATCAGCACGGCATACAGGTTTCGCGTCCGCTCGCGGCCCAGGCGGACGGCCAGCGTCCGCTTGCCGGCGCGCCGGTCGGTCTCCAGGTCGCGAACGTTGTTGACGACCAGGATCGCCGTGGAGAGAAAGCCAACCGAGACGCTCAGGAGGAGTGGCAGGGTCTCGATCTCCTCGAGCTGCACGTAATACGAGCCGTTCACTGCGACTAGGCCGAAGAAGAGGAACACGAAGAGCTCGCCCATCCCCGCATAGCCGTACGGCCGTGGCCCTCCGGTGTAGAGGACGCCGGCGGCGATGGAGAGGACTCCCACGACGATGATCTCGGGGCCGGCGACCGTCGCCAGGTAGATGCCGGTGAGCGAGGCGAGGCCGAACGCGATCCACGTCGCGTGGAGGACGCGCTTGGGGGCGATCAGGCCGGCCGAGGTGACCCGGACCGGTCCCAGGCGGTCAGCGGTGTCCGCGCCGCGCTTCGCGTCCGAGTAGTCGTTGGCCAGGTTGGTTCCGATCTGGATCAGGATCGAGCCCAGCAGCGCTGCGGCGAACGCGACCCAGTTGATCTCAGGGTCGTCGGCGCTGACAGTGGCCGTCTCGGCGATAAAGGTCTGCGCCTCCTCGATCACGAAGTAAGCGGCGGCCGTTCCCACCAGCACGGGCGCGATCGCCGCGGGGAGCGTCCGCGGCCGCGCGGCCATCAGCCAGATACGGAAGGGGGACACCTATGGCCTGCGGGGATACTTGGAGAAGTCCGGTGACCGGCCCTCCTGGAAGGAGTTGCGCCCTTCCTGGCCCTCCTCGGACATGTAGAAGAGGAGCGTCGCATCGTGCGAGAGCTGCTGGATGCCGGTCAGACCGTCCTCGGTCGCGTTGAAGCTCGATTTCAGGAGCCGCAGGGAAAGAGGGGAGAGGGCGTTCATCTCGCGGCACCAGGCGACCGTCTCGCGCTCCAGGTCGTCGACGGGGACGACCGTGTTTACGAGCCCCATGTCCATTGCCTCATCGGCCCCGTACAGACGGCAAAGGAACCAGATCTCCTTTGCGCGCTTGACGCCGACGTTGTTGGCCAGCAGCGAGGCACCGAAGCCGCCGTCGAACGAGCCGACCCGCGGGCCGGTCTGGCCGAAGACCGCGTTCTCGCCCGCGATCGTCATGTCGCAGACGAGGTGGAGGATGTGGCCGCCCCCGACGGCGTAGCCCGCGACCATCGCGACAACCGGCTTGGGTAGCCGGCGGATCTGCACGTGGAGGTCGCCCACGTCTAGGCGCCCGACGCCCTTCTGCGCGACCTCGTCGTCGCCGATGTAGCCGTCGTCGCCCCTGATGCGCTGGTCGCCGCCCGAGCAGAATGCCTGGGTGCCGGCGCCCGTGAAGATGATCGAGCCGACTTCGGTGTCGTCCCGAGCCCGGTTGAACGCGTCGCGGAGCTCGGCAAGCGTCTGCGGGCGGAACGCGTTCCGTACCTCGGGCCGGTTGATCGAGATCTTCGCGATCCCGTCGGCCTTCTCGTAAAGGAGGTCGCCGTACTCGTGGGCTTGCGCCCACTCGATCGGCGCATAGAGGCTTTCCTCGGGTGGGGCGTCGCGGTGGCGGATCGGCACGTCGGGGATTATGGCGGGGTGACGAACGACTTCCGGGACACCTGGCTCTCCCAGCGCGCCGCCGCCATGCCCGACCGGCTGGCGCTGCGCTCGGGAGGCGTGGACCTGACCTTCGCCGAGCTGGAGCGCGAGGCAAGCGAAGCCGCAAGGCGGCTGAGCGACGAAGGCGCGACGGAAGGCGCCCTGATCCCGATCGAAGAGCCACCGGGCCCCGAGTTCGCAGCGCGCCTGCACGCGGTCGCCAAGCTCGGCGCCGTGGCGGCACCCGCGAGCCCCGGGGCCGCCGCAACACCACCACCCACGGGCCAAACGTCCGACGATGTACCCCATGGGGTACCAATCGGGACGTTTGGGGTGTCGGAGACGCCGGATGCGCTGTGTCGCGTGCATACCAGCGGCACCACCGGGAAGCCCCGTGCCGTCGATCTCACCACGGCGAACTTCTTCCACAGCGCGGTAGGCACTGCAATGGCTCTCGGGCTCGGGCCTCAGGACCGCTGGCTTTGCGCGCTTCCGCTCCACCATGTGGCCGGTCTTTCGATCCTCACGCGATCGGCCATCTGCGGCATCGGCGCGGTCGTCCACGATGGCTTCGACGTCGATCGGGTGGCGCAGTCTTTCGCCGAGGACGGTGTGAGCGTCGTCTCGCTGGTGGCCACTCAGCTCATCCGGCTGCTCGACGCGGACGTGGACCTGACCGGCCCGCGAGCGCTCGTCCTGGGCGGCGGGCCGGTGCCGCTGGAGGCGATCGAGGAGGCGACCGGCCGCGGTGCCACCGTGTCACAGGTCTACGGCATGACCGAGACGACGTCCCAGGTCACCTTGCTCGAGGCGGCCGATGCAGAGCGCAAGGCCGGCTCGGCGGGCAGGGCCCTGCTGGGAGCGGAGCTTCGCGTCGACGACGGCGAGATCCTCGTGCGCGGCGACGTCGTCGCGCCCGGGTCGGCGGGCGAGGACGGCTGGCTTCGCACCGGAGACCTGGGCGCGATCGACAGCGAGGGCTTCCTGTGGGTGGACGGGCGGCTCGGCGACCTGATCGTTACCGGCGGCGAGAACGTGATGCCCGAGCGCGTCGAGGAGGCGATCAAGTCGCACCACGACGTCCTCGACGCGGCGGTCGTCGGGCGGCCCGACCCCGAGTGGCAGGAGGCCGTGACCGCGGTCGTCGTCTTGAGGCCAGGCGCAGCTGAGGACGCCGAGGCGCTGCGGGCGCACTGCGCACGGGAGCTCGCGGGCTACGAGGTCCCGAAGGCGTTCGCGTTCGTCGCCGACCTGCCGCGTACCGCCTCGGGCAAGTTGATGCGCTCAGTCCTGCGCTGAGCTGCCGGGCGCCTCGCGCACCGCACATGTGCCGCGGCGATAACCTGCCGCGCCATGAGTGACGAGGGAATCTTCTACGACGCCGATGCCAACCCCGATGCGCTGAAGGGGAAGACGATCGCGATCCTTGGGTTCGGCTCGCAGGGCCACGCCCACGCCCTGAACCTCAAGGAGTCAGGCCATGACGTGGTCGTCGGCCTGCGCCCCGACTCGTCGTCTCGACAGAAGGCCGAGGCCGCGGGCCTCGAGGTCCTCGACGTCGCCGACGCCGCCTCCAAGGGAGACGTGGTGATGATCCTCCTGCCTGACGAGCGCCAGGCCGACATCTGGGAGTCCGATATCAAGGACGGCATCTCGGAGGGCAACCTCCTGATGTTCGCCCACGGGTTCGCGATCAACTTCGACCAGATCCAGCCGCCCCCGGGCGTCGACGTCGGCATGGTCGCTCCAAAGGGCCCCGGTCACCTGGTCCGCCGCCAGTTCGAGGAGGGGAGAGGCGTCCCGTGCCTGATGGCCGTCCACGCGGACGAGTCGGGCACCGCGCGCGAGCAGGTCCTCGCCTACGCCTCGGGCGTTGGCGGCGGTCGCGCCGGGATCATCGAGACCACCTTCAAAGACGAATGCGAGACGGACCTCTTCGGCGAGCAGGCCGTTCTGTGCGGTGGCGCCACGGAACTTGTCCAGGCCGGCTTCGAGACCCTGGTCGAGGCCGGGTACGACCCGCGCCTCGCCTACTTCGAGTGCCTTCACGAGCTGAAGCTGATCGTCGACCTCATGTACGAGAAGGGCCTCGGCGGCATGCGCTACTCGATCTCCAACACCGCCGAGTACGGCGACATGACCCGCGGGCCTCGCGTCATCACCGACGAGACGCGCGCGGCGATGCGGAAGATCCTCGACGAGATCCAGTCCGGCGAATTCGCCAAGGAGTGGATCGCCGAGAACCGCGCCGGCGGCGAGAACTTCGACCGCATGCGCTCTGAATCCGCGAGTTCACAGATCGAGAGCGTCGGCAAGGACCTTCGCGGCATGATGCCTTGGATCGACCAGGGCGAGCTGTAGAGTCCGGCTTGCGCGGCTGACCGCGCACAACCGATCCTGGGGAGGATTGATGAATCCCAACGTGTTCCCGCTCACGTACGAGATCCAGCACCAGGAGGAGTACAACCGCTGGCTCCCGCTCGTCAAGTGGCTGCTCGTGATCCCGAACATCTTCGTACTGATGTTCGTCATCATCGCGGCGTTCTTCGCTTGGGTCGGGGCGTTCTTCGTCGTCCTCTTCACGGGCCGCTACCCGGAGGGGATCTTCAACTTCCTGGTCGGGGTCGGGCGCTGGATGGCCCGCGTGGGCGCCTACTTCTGCCTTCTGACCGACAAGTACCCGCCGTTCACCACCGCCGTGACGCCCGAGGACACGGTGGTCTATGACCTGGCCTATCCCGAGCAGGGGGTCGACCGCTGGCGGCCGCTCGTCCAGTGGATCCTGATCTTCCCGTACCACCTGATCGCCGCGATCCTCGGCTACCTGGTGGGGCTCGTGACCTTGATCTCCTTCTTCACGATCCTCTTCACCAAGAAGATCCCCGAGGGCCTGTTCGACATGGCCCTCAACGGCATCCGCTGGCAGGCGCGCTCGAACGTGTATGGCGCGTTCATGGTCACCAGGTACCCGCCCTGGGAGTGGGACCCGGAGCAGCCGAGCGCCCAGCCGCAGGCCGTGGCGCCTCAGGAGCCCCCGCCGCCGCCGGTCGAGCCGCCTCCGCCGACCGTTTAGCTGCCGGACGACTCCGCGGTGCGGATCCGCCCGTCTTCGCCTTCGGGCTGCTGCCCGTCGCGGCCGACGTAGCCGCCCTCCGCGCCGACGATCACCACGACGGCTTCGTCCGAGCCGACGTTCATGAGGCGCCGGTGTGTGGGCGCGTCGACCCGCGCAAGGCCTCCCGGGCCGAGCACCTGCTTCGTGCCGTCTCCGAACTCGAACTCGACCTGGCCCTGGTGGACGAAGTAGAGCTCCTCCTGGCGGTCGTGGTAGTGAAAGCCGCCTCCGACGCCGGGCGGGAAGACCAGCGCGTTCACCCCGAACTCCTTCACGTCGAGCTCGCGGCGGATCTTGCGGAATCCGGGCGTCTCTCCAAGTGCGTCGAGTGACCCGACGGCAAAGCCGTCGCCAGTAGTGACCCCGCCGTTCTCATCAGCCATGGAAGGGACCCTAATACCCTGCGCGACTCGCTGTATGACGCCCGTCACTGAGACGAAAATCCCCAACAACCTCAAGCCCGCCGACGGCCGCTTCGGCTGCGGTCCCTCGAAGGTCCGTCCAGAGGCCCTCGCCCGCCTGGCCGAGGCGAATGACGTCATGGGCACCTCGCACCGCAAGCCCGCGGTCAAGGACGTCGTGGGGCGTGTGCGGAACGGCCTCTCCGAGCTCTTCTCCCTACCCGATGGCTACGAGGTCGCGCTCGGCAACGGAGGCACCACCGCGTTCTGGGACGCCGCGGCCGCCTGCCTCGTCCGCGAGCGCTCGCTCCACCTGACCTACGGCGAGTTCTCGCAGAAGTTCTCGAAGGTCACGGCGGGCGCGCCCCATCTGGCCGATCCTGTTGTCGACAGCGCCGATCCGGGCGACGCGCCCGATCCGCACGGCGCCGACGGCGTGGACGCCATCTGCTGGGCGCACAACGAGACCTCCACAGGCGTGATGGTGCCGGTCGAGCGCCCCGGCGACACCGGCGACGCATTGGTCCTGATCGACGCCACCTCCGGCGCCGCAGGCCTGCCGCTCGATGCCAGCCAAGCCGACGTCTACTACTTCGCGCCGCAGAAGGGCCTCGCGTCCGAAGGCGGCATCTGGCTCGCGCTCCTGAGCCCGGCGGCGATCGCGCGGATCGAGGAGCTCGACGGCGCCGAGGGCCGCTGGCAGCCCGATTTCCTGAAGCTCTCGACCGCGCTCGACAACTCGCGCAAGGACCAGACCTACAACACGCCAGCCGTCGCCACCCAGATTCTCCTGGCCGATCAGGTCGAGTGGATGCTCGAAAAGGGCGGCCTCGACTGGTGCGTCGAGCGCACGGGACGTTCGTCGGGCCACCTCTACGGCTGGGCCGAGGCTTCGGAGTACGCGACGCCCTTCGTCCAGGACGAGCGCAAGCGCTCCCTGGTCGTCGGCACGATCGACTTCTCGGACGAGATCGACGCTGCCGCGCTGGCCGCGACTCTCCGCGCCAACGGGATCCTCGACACTGAGCCGTACCGCAAGCTGGGCCGCAACCAGCTCCGGATCGGGATGTTCCCCGCAATCGAGCCCACCGACGTCGAGGCGCTCACCGCGTGCATCGACTGGGTCATCGAGAACGGCGATGTGAGAGGCGGCACGGGCTGATGAAGGTCCTCGTCAAGGAGAAGATCGCCGAGAGCGGGGTGGAGCTACTGCGCGAGGACTTCGACGTCGAGCTCGGCCTCGACTGGGACCAGGCGACGCTCGAGGAGCGGATCGGCGAGTTCGACGCCCTGATCGTCCGTTCGGCGACCAAGGTCACCGCCGACCTGATCGCCAAGGCGGGCAACCTGAAGGTCGTCGGCCGGGCCGGCACCGGCGTGGACAACGTGGACCTCGTCGCGGCAACCAAGCGCGGCATCCTGGTCGTCAACGCGCCCGAGTCGAACTCCGTCGCTGCCGCCGAGCACACGCTCGCGCTGGCTCTGGCGCTGGCCCGCAACGTGCCTCAGGCGCACGGAGCCCTGGTCGGCGGCGATTGGGCCCGCTCGCGCTACGGCGGGAATGAGCTTTACGGCAAGACGCTCGGCGTGATCGGCTTCGGCCGGATCGGCCAGCTGGTCGCGCGCCGCGCCCAGGCCTTCGACATGGAGGTCGTCGCGTTCGACAAGTTCGTCACGGCCGAGCGCTTCCGCGACCTGGGCGTCGAGGGCGTCGAGACCACGGACGAGCTCTACGAGCGTGCCGACTTCATCACCATCCATCTGCCCAAGACGCCCGAGACGGTCAACTGGATCGACGCCACCGCGCTGACGCGCATGAAGGACGGCGTTCGAATCGTCAACTGCGCGCGCGGCGAGCTGATCGATCTCGAGGCGCTCGGAGCGGCGCTGGACTCGGGGAAGGTCGGCGGCGCCGCCCTCGATGTATTCCCCGAGGAGCCCACGACCGAGCATGCGCTGTTCGGACGCGACGACGTGGTCGTGACGCCCCATCTCGGCGCTTCGACGGCCGAGGCGCAGGACCGCGCCGGCACCGACACGGCGAAGCAGGTCAAGGCCGCCCTCGACGGCGGCGTGGTCACCAACGCAGTGAACCTCGGCGCGCCGCTGCCGGAAGCCGTCGCGCCATTCGTCGGACTCTGCCGCCGTCTCGGCACGCTCGCTCAGGGTCTCGCGGCCGGCAGCGTCGACCGCGTGCAGGCCGAGTTCCGCGGCCGCATCGCAGAGCACGACACCCGGGTCCTGGGTATCTCGGTTCTCGCCGGCGTCCTCCGCGGCCACACCGAGGAGCAGGTTAACCTCGTGAACGCCTCCGCCCTCGCGGACGAGCGCGGGATCGAGCTCAGCGAGCTGATCGACGCCTCTTCGGGCGACTTCACCGAGCTCATAACCGTGCGAGTGGGATCCGGCGGCGATGCGGTCGAGGTCTCCGGCACGGGCGTCGGGCCTCGCAACGACCCATATCTGGTTGGAGTCTGGGGCCAGAGCTTCTACCTGCCTCTTGCCGAGCATCTCGCCGTCTTCCGCTACTCCGACCAGCCGGGCATGATCGGCCGGGTCGGCACATGCTTCGGCGAGGAGGGCGTGAACATCATCTCGGCGGCCGTCGGCGCCGAATCCGATGATGGCCATGCGGTCATGGTCCTGACCACCGACGCGCCCGTCGAGCAGAGCACGATTGAGCGCATCCTCGAGATGCCGGGCTTCTCCGCAGGCCACTCGATCGACCTGTAGCCATGCGCGCCGTCGTGATGACCAGGCACGGCGGCCCGGACGTCCTCAGGGTCGAGGAGCGGCCAGACCCGGCGGTCAACGCCGGCGAAGTGCGAATCGCCGTCAGAGCCTCGGGGATCAACTTCGCGGACCTGATGGCGCGCTCGGGCGTGTACCCGGACGCACCGAAGCCGCCGTCCGTGGTGGGCTATGAGGTGGCCGGCGAGGTCGAGTCCGTCGGCGACGGGGTGGAGGGCTACGCCGTCGGCGACCGGGTTGTCGCGGGCACGCGATTCGGCGGCTATGCGGAGCTGGTGAGCGTGCCGGTCGAAGGCCAGGTGCTCCGGCTGCCGGACTCGCTGTCCTTCGAGCAGGGCGCCGCGATCCCCGTGAACTACGCGACCGCCTACGCGGGCTTCGTGATCATGGGCGGGATCCGCAAGGGCGACCGCGTCCTGATCCATGCTGCGGCGGGTGGCGTCGGCATCGCCGCCACGCAGGTGGCGAAGGACGTGGGCGCAGAGATCTTCGGGACCGCGTCGGCATCCAAGCACGACGCCATCCGCGGGCAGGGAGTCCATCACGCGATCGACTACCGCTCGACCGATTTCGCGGATGAGGTCATGAAGATCACGAACGGCGAAGGCATCGACGTCGTCATGGACGCCGTCGGCCCGTCCAGCTTCAAGCGCTCGTACTCGGTTCTGCGCCAGGGCGGGCGGCTGATCATGTTCGGCCTCTCCGAGGTCCAGACGGGCGAGAAGCGCGACCTGCCCGCCGTCTTGAAGGGCCTGGTGCGCATGCCCCTGGCGACGATGCCGTGGTGGAAGAGCCTCTCGGTGATGAACGAGAACAAGGGCGTCTTCGGCCTCAACATGCTGAGCTGGTGGGATCGGGAAGGCCTCGCCCGCGCGCTCGAGCCACTGGAGGCAGGTGTGGCGTCCGGCGCCTACGTCCCCGTCGTCGCGGAGGCCTTTCCCTTCGATCGTGCGGCCGACGCGCACCGCTTCATCGGCGAGGGAAAGAACGTCGGCAAGGTCGTCCTGACCCCTTAAGCAGATCGAACCGTCGGGGCCCCATCGCCGGGTGTAGAGTCGGGGCGTCGAGCAAAGGGGGCAACCCAAATGGACGGCGGAAGCCGCTTCTATCGGTTCGCGTACAAGGTCGGTTTCCATCCGTGGGAAGACCTGGTCACGTACGAGCCGTTCGCAACCAAGCTGAACGAGCTGTTCGATCGAGAGGAGGCCGGCCGGCAGCCGCCCTATGGCCGGGCGCTCGACCTGGGGTGCGGCAGCGCCGTCTGGGGGGTCGAGCTCGCAAAGCGTGGATGGGACGTGACCGGCGTTGACCTCGTCGAGGACGCCCTCGAGCGCGCTCGCGAGCGGGTCAATGAAGAGGGTGTCTCGATGAAGGTCGTCCGAGGGGACGTCACCGATCTCGCGCCGTCCGGCATCGAGCCCGGCTTTGACCTCATCGTCGACACGGGCACCTTCCACGGGCTTCTGCCCGAGCAGCGCATGGCGATGGGCCGCGAGGTGGACCGGATCGCTGGGACGCAGGCAACCGTCCTGATCGACGCCTTCGCGCCGCGGTGGCGCGGGCCTCTTCCGCGAGGCGCCTCTCAGAGCGACGTGGAGAAGGCGTTCCCAGGCTGGGTCATCACGCATGTCGAGGAAGCTGACCCCGATGCGAGCGGCATCGCCAAGGTCTTCAGGTTTGACGAGCGCTTCTACCGGCTGCGACGGGAGGTCGCCGAGTCGGGATAATGCGCGGCCGATGTCGTCACAGAATGCAGATCTCGTCCGCCGCATGTTCGAAACGTTTCCCGATCTCCAGCAGCGTCTGAAGGAAGGAACGCTTCCGATTGGCCCGCCGATGAGCAGGGACATCGTCTGGGACGCGTCTGATATTCGCCTTCCGGACACGGGCGACGGGATGTTTCACGGTCATGGGGGCGTCCGGCGGTTCTGGATGGCGTGGCTTTCCGCGTGGGACGACGTCAGCTTTGACTTCGAGCTGTACGAAGCCGGTGACACCGTCCTGGCCGCGGTCGACCAGCAGAACAGGGGGAGCGAGATCGAAATGCCTCTGAGGTACGCGCAGACATGGACGTTCGAGGCCGGCGAGGTTGTGCACTGGAAGCTCTACATGGACCAGGCGGCCGGCTTCGAGGCCGCCGGGATCGAGAGGCAGGGAGCGGACCCGGCTCCTTGACGGCCGCCGGATCGGCCTCTATCGTCCGAGGTGTGTGGGGGAGAAGGTCGAGGGGTGCGAGGATCGGGGCGGCGACCCTGGCCACTATCGCTGCAAGCGCAGGCGCCGCCCTCGCCTCGACCCATCCTTCGGTCCTCTACAAGCCGCCGCTCATCACGGCATCGGACTCGAACACTCACAACTCCATAGAAAACATGACCGTTGCGCGCTCGGGAGATGTCTTCCTCTTCTCGAGCACTCCATCGCTGATCACGCTCGACCTCGCCTCTGATCCTGGATGCGACATCGATGTCTCCGTCGCGTGCCCCGTCGACGGCGTCGAGAGAATCGTGCTCGTCCTCGGAAACCTCAACGACTCAGCAGAGATCGATCTGGGCGAGAGCTCCGACGACGTCCGGCAGCTCGTCAAGGGCCAGGACGACAACGACAAGCTGAACGGGGCCGAGGGCGTGCAAAAGCTCGTCGGCGGCGACGGCAAGGACACGCTTAGGGGCGGGCCAGGCCACGACATCCTGATAGGCGGGCGTGGAAAGGACGACTGCAACGGCGGACCTGGAAAGGACGAACTCAAGTCATGCGAATGAATCAAGCCCGAACCTTCGCGGCCTCCGTCGTCGCCACGACCGCGTTCGTTGGCGCCGGAGTCGCGCTCGCAACCACCCAGCCCACGATCACCTACCAACCGCCCCTGATCCAGGTGAAGGATCACGCTCTACACGCCACGATCGAGGACATCCTGATCGGCCGAGCCGGCGCGGACTTCACATTCGAGACGCCCTCGGGGTTCGCAATCAACTTCAAGTCCGACAAGGGCTGCCGCTACGTGGTGGGCGACGTCTACTGCGATCGCACGGGCGTCGAGAAGATCGTCGTCCTGACCAACGACATGAACGACATCGTCGAGATCGACCTCGGCAGGAGCGCCGACAAGGTGGTGCAGATCATCAAGGGCCAGGCTGACAACGACGACCTCTTCGGCGGCGCGGGCACCCAAAAGCTCGTGGGCGGCCCCGGCAACGACGACCTACGCGGGGGCCCTGGCCGCGACGTCCTACTCGGCGGGGCCGGCACGGACATCTGCATCGGCGGCCCTGGCAAGGACAAGGTCAAGGACTGCGAGCCCGCCCCGGGGCGCTGATGCGGGGGAAGCTGCAGGTCATCGTTGCGGGGCTATTGTCGGCGGTCGTGGGCATTGGCGCGGCCGTCCTCGTCTCTGGCGCTGCCGCCGGCCCCTCCGAGCGCCAGATCACGATCTTCAACAAGGGCGACACGCTCACGATCGCGGGCGCGCCGGAATCTGAGGACCTCGAGATCCGTGGGCGCCAGAAACGCTGCTGCATGAGGATCCGCGCGACAACGAGCTTCGCGCAGTTCTCCGATGACTGCGAGCAGCGGTCCGATCACGTCGCCTGCGACGTTCGCAACGTTGATCACGTCGTGGCCGACATGGATGGCGGAACGGATCAAGTCTTCGTCGAGGACGAGTTCAATGTCTTGACGATCCGAGGCTCGACGGGAGAGGACCTCATCATCGGCAACAAGGGCCCTGAGGCCATTCAGGGAGGTTCCGAGAACGACCTCCTGGATGGTCGAGGTGGCAAGGACAGGCTGAACGGTGGGGACGGGACCGACGCCTGCGCCGACCGGCCCGGTGATCGCCTTCGGAACTGCGAGAACAATTGATGCGTCGGCTTCCCAAGACGCTGATTCTCAGCGGTGCCCTCGCCCTCGTGTTCACAGGCGTCGCGTCGGCCACATTCCAGCCGACGCTCCTGTACAAGCCGCCCGTGATCAAGGCGACGGACATCGACACCCACAATTCGGTTGAGGACGTGACGGTGCGCCGCGACGGTGCGCTCTTCACGTTCGACAACGAAGTCTCGCCCTTCTTGCTCGACCCCGCCTCCGATCCAGGATGCGAGACCAAAGGAGGGGCGGTCGGATGTCCGCGCGACGGGGTCGAGAAGATCCTCGTCACGCTGGGCAACATGGACGACTCAGCTGACATCCGGCTCGGCAAGAGCGCAGGCAAGGTGAGGCAGATCGTCAAGGGCCAGGATGGAGAGGACGATCTGGTCGGGGGCAAGGGGATTCAGAAGCTCAGCGGCGGAGACCAGAACGACACCCTGATCGGCGGCTCCGGCCCGGACATCCTCATCGGCGGTCAGGGCGAGGACATCTGCGATGGCGGCCCGGGTCATGACGAGTTCATCTCGTGTGAGGCCGTCCCGGTCCGCTGAGCCCGACGGCCGTTTCGTTGCTACTCTCCGCGGACCGATGACCTGCAGCACCCGCACCCTGGCGCTTCTCCTTCTCCTCCCCCGCTGGGGGAGTTAATCGCCGGCGGCGCGACAGCCGCACACCCAGCACAGGTACATCGGACTTGACGGAGAAGGAGTAAGTCATGGGCACCACGCCCCCATCGGATTCGAATCGCGTCGACATCTTCGACACGACCCTCAGAGACGGCGAGCAGTCGCCGGGCATCTCCCTGAACACGCAGGAGAAGGTCGAGATTGCCCATCAGCTCGCGCGCCTCGGCGTGGATGTGATCGAGGCCGGCTTCCCGATCACCTCGCCCGGCGACTTCGAGGCTGTCGAGGCAATCGCCCGCGAGGTTCAGGGCCCGGTGATCTGCGGGCTCTCCCGCACCCACAAGGCCGACATCGACGCCGCATGGAACGCGATCAAGGACTCCGCCCGGCCGCGGATTCACACGTTCATCTCGACCTCTGACATCCACATCGAGCATCAGCTCCAGACGACCCATGAGGACGTCAAGGGCCAGGCGCGGGCGGCCGTGACGCTCGCGAAGTCGTATTGCGACGACGTGGAGTTCTCGCCGATGGACGCAACCCGCGCCGACATCGATTTCACGGCCGAGGTTTGCGCGATCGCCGTCTCCGAGGGCGCAACCGTCATCAACATCCCCGACACCGTCGGCTACACGACGCCCGAGGAGTACACGGCCTACCTCAAGCGCCTCTACGAGCTGATTCCCGGGCTGACCGACGTGACCGTGTCCGTCCACTGCCACGACGATCTCGGCCTGGCGGTCGCAAACTCTTACGCGGGCGTCCTGGCCGGCGCCCGGCAGGTGGAGTGCGCGGTCAACGGGATCGGAGAGCGTGCCGGTAACTGCTCGCTGGAGGAGATCGTGATGCTGCTGCGCACCCGCACGGACGAGCACGGGCTCGACACCGGCGTTGACGCGACCGAGCTGGCGCGGTCGAGCCGCATGATCTCGCGCCTGACGGGCTACCCAGTCCAGCCGAACAAGGCGATCGTGGGGCGGAACGCGTTCGCGCACGAGTCCGGCATCCACCAAGATGGCGTGCTCAAGGAGCGCACGACCTACGAGATCATGGATCCCACGTCCGTTGGGCTCGAGTCGAACTCGATCGTGCTGGGCAAGCACTCCGGGCGGCACGCCCTGCGTGACGCTCTGGAGCAGCTCGGCTTCAAGGTCGAGGGCGGCGCTCTCAATCAGGCGTTCAAGCGCTTCAAGGAGATCGCTGACAAGAAGAAGCAGGTCACTGCGCTGGATCTGGAGGCGATCGTCTCCGACGAGATGCGCGAACGCACCGACTCGTACGGCCTTGGCTGGTTCGAGGTCGAGGCGGGGTCGCGCAAGGAGCCGACGGCCCGGGTTGCCGTCCGGATGCCCACGGGCGAGGAAGCGGTTGGAGAGTCCACCGGCGACGGCCCGATCGACGCCATCTTCGGAGCGATCCGCTCGGCGATCCCGACCGAGTGCGAGCTCCGCTCCTTCACGGTGTCTGCCGTGACCGAGGGCGAAGATGCGCTCGGTGAGGTGACCGTGATGCTCCGAGCCCATGGCCGGCTTGCGTCTGGACAGGGCGTCGCTACGGACATCCTGGAGGCGTCGGCCCGCGCGTACGTACGAGCGCTCTCGAACGCGCTCGACGGCGCCGCGGTCCGCGAGGCCGAGGGGCTCACGCAGGACGCTGCGAGCGTCCCGGCGACACCCGGCCCGTAGAGTCACCCGCATGGGACAACTAGACGGCAGAAGGATCCTGATCACGGGTGCCTCGTCTGGCATCGGAGAAGCGACGGCTGAGGCGATCGTCGCCGAGGGGGGCGCCGTTGCGCTCGGAGCGCGAAGGAAGGACAAGCTCGACGAGCTGGCGCGCCGGGTGGATGGTGACGCGTACGCGATCGAGGCCGATATCGGCAATGAGCACGAGGCCAACGGCCTCGTCGCCCAGGCGAGCGAGCGGATGGGCGGCCTCGACGGCCTTGTCAACAACGCGGGTGTAATGCTCCTGGGCCTCATGCAGGGCGCCGACACCGCCGAGTGGCGCCGGATGGTCGACGTGAACATCCTGGGCCTTCTCTATTGCACGAACGCCGCGCTCCCCGTGATCCGCGATGGCGGGGGAGGGGACATCGTCAACGTGTCCTCGGTGGCGGGGCGCTCGGCCGCGATGGGCGCGGCCGTCTACAACTTCACCAAGTTCGGCGTTGTCGGGTTCTCCGAGGCGCTCCGCCAGGAAGGGGCTCACATCGGCGTGCGCGTCACCTGCGTCGAGCCCGGGTTCGTCGACACGGAGCTTCAGGGCCACAACGAGAACCCGATGGTCGTCGATCAGATCGAGAAGATGCGCGAGGCGACGGGCAAGGTGCTCGAGTCGGCGGATATCGCGAATGCGATCGTCTACGCCCTGGCACAGCCCAAGCACGTCTCGATCAACGAGATCCTCGTCAGGCCCAGCACCTCGGTCCGCTAGCGACCAACCGCACGATGTTTTCAGCCGCGGCCGCGGCGGGTAACCCCTGGGTTCAATCGGTAGCCAGGGAAAGGAACCTCTTGAAAACTCGTACACGTCTCATCTCATCGCTCGTATGCGCGGCAACGGCTCTAAGCCTCAGCGCAACGGCCCACGCCGACACCTTCAAGGTGACAACCAAGAAGGACGAGGAAGACGTCAAGTGCAAGAAGTCGGACTGTTCGATCCGCGAGGCTCTTACGGCCGCAGCAGCCGCGGACGGCCGCGACAAGATCAAGGTTCCGAAGGGCAAGTACGTCCTTGAGCTTGGCCAGCTCGAGGTTGACAGCGAGGTGAAACTCGGCGGAGCCGGGGCGCGGAAGACGACGATCGACGCCAACGATCTCAGCCGCGTCATGGACGTAAGCGCCGGCCCGACGTCCATCTCGAAGATGAAGCTGACGGGCGGCGTCTCGCAGATCTCGACCCCTGGGGACTTCCCCGGCGATGCGGGCGCCGTCCTCGTAGTTGCGCCGTTTCCGTTGACCCTCTCGCAGGTCTCGATCGTGGGCAACAAGGCTCAGATGGGCGGCGGCGGCGTCTCGGCTCCGATCGAGGGCTCGGTCGCTACCGAAATCAAGGTCAAGCGCTCCTTGATCGCGAAGAACACGGTTTCGGGCGGATCGGGCGACGGCATGGGAGGCGGACTGGCAATCGCCGGCGACCTCTCGATCACGAACTCGACCGTTGCAAAGAACAAGGTCCAGAACGCGGTCACCACCAACCGCGGCGGCGGCATCTCGGTGATGTCGAACCCGCAGGCGGGCGGCGGAACGGGCATCACAACGCTCACGCTCGACAACGCCACGATCTCCAAGAACGCGATCTCGGGCGACGCCTTGGACGGGATGGGAGGCGGCATCGGGCTGTCCGACCCTCTGATGGGCACGACCGTGAACATCAACGCGACCAACTCGATCGTCGCTCAGAACAAGGTCCTCGGCCAGGTCGAGGACTGCGGGATGGTGTCCATGGGCGTGACGTCGAAGGCGAATCTCTCGAGTGACGAGAGCTGCCTCTTCGACGACGACAAGTCGATCACGGGCAAGAAGGCGAAGCTCGGCAAGCTCAAGCTGAACGGAGGCCAGACCGAGACGATGAAGCCCAAGGCCTCGAGCCCGGTCGTGGACGCGGGCGTGAACAACGGCTGCAAGTCACCCGACCAGCGCGGCGTCAAGCGCCCGCAGGGCAAGCGCTGCGACATGGGCGCGGTCGAGCTCTCGAAGTAGCAGGCGTACGCAATAACAGCAAGGCATCTGCGATAACAACGAAGGGGTCTGGCCCCGGGTCAGACCCCTTCGTAGTGTCACGTACGTTCGTATGCGATAACGTACGCGACCGATGGACGCAGTGGTGACCGAGAATGGAGCGATCGGGGAGCGCATCAAGGCGCTTCGCCGCTCCATGCATCTTTCGCTTCGCGAGCTTTCCGAGCGCTCAGGAGTCTCGGCGCCGATGCTGTCGCAGGTCGAGCGCGGCGATACCTCGCCGACGCTGACGGTCGCGGGCCGGATCGCCGCGGGCCTCGAGTTGACGCTGTCCCAGCTGCTGCGCCTGGACGAGGGCCGGCACGTCGTCGTCGTGTCCAAAGGATCCGGGCGGGCGCGCGAGCGTGGCGGCCATCGCACTGAAGAGCTGACCCCAGCGCTCCCTGGCCAGCGCGCGGACGTCTCGCGCCACACGCTCGCCCCGGGCGGGTCGACCGGTGGTCCGTCCGATCCGCCGATGCACGAGGCCGGGGCCCGCGAAACGGCACTCGTGCTCGACGGCCGGCTCACCCTCGTCGTCGACGGAGAGGATCACAGCCTCTCATCAGGCGATGCGGTCACGTTCGACGCCGACCTGCCACACCACTTCGAAAACCGCGACGCCTCGCCGTGCGAGTTCGTCGCCGTCGTCGCCGCTGGACTGCGGCGCTCCTAGGAGGCCAGAGATGCCAAAGACCATGTTCGAGAAGATCTGGGAGAGCCACGCGGTCTCCGACGACCTCATCTACATCGACCTCCACCTGGTCCACGAGGTCACCTCGCCCCAGGCCTTCGACGGCCTCCGCCTTGCAGGCCGCAAGGTCCGCCGCCCGGACCGCACCCTGGCGACCGCCGACCACAACGTGCCCACGGATGGCACACCGACGGCACGGATGATCGCCGACAAGCTTTCGCGAAAGCAGGTTGAGACGCTCGAGGAGAACTGCGCGGAGTTCGGCGTCCCCGCCTACTCGCTCGGATCCGACTACCAGGGCATCGTCCACGTGATCGGCCCCGAACTGGGCGTGACGCAGCCGGGCATGACGATCGTGTGCGGCGACTCCCACACCTCCACGCACGGCGCCTTCGGCGCGCTCGCATTCGGCATCGGCACCTCGGAGGTCGAGCACGTCCTCGCAACGCAGACGCTCCTCCAGAAGCGCCCGAAGACAATGCGCATCTCGTACTCGGGCCGGCTCGGCGACGGCGTCGTCGCCAAGGACCTGATCCTCGCGACCATCGGCAAGCTCGGTACGGGGGGCATGGTCGGCCATGCGGTCGAGTACGCGGGCGAGACGATGGCCGGCCTCTCGATGGAGAACCGGATGACGATCTGCAACATGACCATCGAGGGCGGCGGCCGGGCGGGCATGATCGCCCCGGACGAGACGACCTTCGAGTGGGTCGAGGGCCGCCTCGGCGCCCCTCAGGACTTCGCCGCGGCCGTTGCAGAGTGGCGGAAGCTGCCGACCGAGGATGGCGCCACGTTCGACACCGAGGTCGAGGTGAACGCCGCGGAGATCTCGCCGATGGTCACCTGGGGCACGACGCCCGGCCAGGTCGTCCAGGTCACGGACTCGGTGCCTGAGCCGACCGACGAGGTCGAAGAGCGAGCTCTTCGCTACATGGACCTACGCCCCGGAACGGCAATGCAGGACATCCCGCTCGAGCGCATCTTCATCGGCTCCTGCACCAATTCCCGCATCGGCGACCTGCGCGAGGCGGCCTCGATGGTCGAAGGCCGCAAGGTCTCGTCGTCCCTGGAGGCGATGGTCGTGCCCGGCTCGGCGCAGGTGAAGGCGCAGGCCGAGGAGGAGGGCCTGGACGAGGTCTTCCGCGCGGCCGGGTTCGATTGGCGATCCGCCGGCTGCTCGATGTGCCTGGGGATGAATCCGGACATCCTGAGCCCTGGGGAGCGCTGCGCATCCACCTCGAACCGCAATTTCGAGGGGCGCCAGGGCAAGGGCGGCCGGACCCATCTCGTAAGCCCGAAGATGGCGGCTGCGGCCGCGATCGAGGGACATTTCGTCGACATCCGCGAATGGGATGAGCAGCTTTAGCTGCGAAAGCAGCATGTGCCGTTAGGTAACTCGAGGAGGCAGTTACGAAAGTGGAACCAGTCAACACAATCGAAGGCCCCGTCTCCGTCCTCGACCGCGCGGACGTGGACACGGACCAGATCATCCCCAAGCAGTTCCTGAAGCGGGTGGAGCGCACCGGCTACGGCGAGTTCCTCTTCTACGACTGGCTTCGCGACGGCGAGATCGAGCTCGACCCGAACCCGATCCTTGTCACCGGGCGGAACTTCGGCTGCGGGTCATCGCGCGAGCACGCGGCCTGGGCATTGGAGGATTTCGGCTTCAAGGCGGTCGTGGCGCCGTCGTTCGGCGACATTTTCTTCTCCAACAGCACGAAGATCGGCCTCCTGCCGGTCGTCCTTGCAGACGACGAGTGCAAGGCGGTCGCGGTCGCGGGCTCGGCCACGATCGACCTCGACGCACAGACCGTCTCCGCCGGACGTGAGACGTACACGTTCGAGATCGAGGGCGACATCAAGAACCGCCTGTTGAAGGGGCTCGATGACATCGCTGTGACGCTTCAGAACGCCGAGGCGATTGACGCCTTCGAATCAGCGGGCAAAGCCGACATGGCGCCCGTGACGACTTCGCTGTAGCTAGCTTTCGAGGAGTGAACGCGGCGGTAGACAGCGGGTGAGCGCGCCGAACAGGCCAGTCGAGTGGAAGGCCGAGGAGTACGACCACCACTCCGCCCCGCACAACGAGTGGGCTGAGCAGATCCTCGACCGGTTCGAGCTCAACGGCGACGAGACCGTCCTCGACGCTGGGTGCGGCACCGGCCGGCTGACGAAGAAGCTCGTCGAGCGGGTGCCCAACGGGCACGTGATCGGGGTCGACGCCTCGGCCGCGATGATCGAGAAGGCGCGCGAGCACCTCGGCGACGCCTTCGACCTTCGCCAACAAGATCTCAGGCAGCTCGACATCCCCGAGAGGGTGGACGCCGTCTACTCGAGCGCCGTCTTCCACTGGATCCAGGAGCACGAGATGCTCTTCCGCTCGCTTCATGGGGTGATGAAGCCCGGAGCGGCGCTGGAAGCGCAGTGCGGGGGAGATGGCAACATCGTCGAGGTTGAGCGCGCGCTGGAAGCGCTCGCCGGTGACGAGCGCTTCGCGCCGTATCTGCGAGGCGAGCGAGAGGCCTGGAACTACGCCTCGGTCGAGGACACGCGCTCGCGCCTCGCACTGGCAGGCTTCTCCGACATTCGGGTCTGGACCCACCCGCACCCGGTCACGCCCTCGGATCCGGGCGGCTACCTCTCTACCGTGATCCTGCCCTGGCACTTCGATCGCCTGCCCCCTGAGCTTCATGAGGCGTTCGTGCGTGCGGTGCTGGAGACGACGCCGCGGCCTCTCGTTATCAATTACGTGCGCCTCAACATCTCGGCCAAGGCGTGAGCGCCTCCGGCCACATCGCGCTCCTGCCGGGCGACGGGATCGGCCCCGAGATCGTCTCGGCCGCGGTCAAGGTGCTCGACGCGGTCGGCGACTTCACCTACGAGGAGCATCCCGTCGGCGGGGCCTCGATCGACGAGCTCGGCGTCCCGCTCGCCGACCAGGTGCTCGAGAAGTGCCGCGACGCCGACGCCGTGCTCCTGGGCGCTGTGGGCGGCCCGAAGTGGGACACGACCGACCCGGACAAGCCACGCCCCGAGCAGGGCCTCCTGGGGCTTCGCAAGGGCCTGGGCCTCTTCGCCAACCTGCGGCCGGTCCGCCCGAGCCCGGCGCTCGTGGACGCGAGTCCCCTTCGTCCCGAGATCATCCGGGGAACCGACATCCTCGTTGTGCGCGAGTTGACCGGCGGCATCTACTTCGGCGAGAAGAAGCGCGAGGCGGACTTCGCCTCAGACCTCTGCATTTACACCCGCGAGGAGATCGAGCGCATCGCTCGCATCGGCTTCGAGTCCGCGGGCGGCCGCGATGGCCGCCTCACCTCGGTCGATAAGGCAAACGTCCTTGAAACGTCACGCCTGTGGCGAGAGGTGGTGACCGATGTCCACGGCGACTACCCCGACATCGCCCTCGACCACATGCTCGTCGACAACGCCGCGATGCAGCTCATCGCGGGCCCGGGCCGCTTCGACGTCATGGTCACGGAGAACATGTTCGGCGACATCCTCTCCGACGCCGCCGCGATGCTCACCGGCTCGCTCGGCATGCTGCCGTCGGCGAGCCTGGGGGAGAGCGGCCCTGGAGTCTTCGAACCGGTCCACGGCTCAGCGCCAGATATCGCCGGCACGGGAACCGCGAACCCGCTGGCGACGTTCCTGTCGGTCGGAATGCTCCTGCGCGACGGGCTCGGCGCTGACGAGGAGGCGACACGGGTCGAAGCTGCGGTTGACAAGGCTCTCGAAAGCGGCGCTCGGACGGCAGATCTCGCGGGTGGGCGAGAGGCCGAAGGAGTCGTCGGAACAGACGAGATGACCGAGGCAGTACTCAGCGCGCTCTAGGGCACGCTTCGAACTGATGTGTCATCTTCGGTTGCCCGCTGATGACCTTGCTTGGTCGTGAATCTGAGCTCGCGGCAATAGACGAGCTCCTCGATGGTCTGGATGACCGCGGTGCATGCCTGCTTCTCAGCGGCGAGCCAGGGGTCGGAAAGACGGCGATGCTGGATGAGTCGGAGCGCCGGGCCGCGACCGCAGGAATGCGAGTCCTTCGAACGGCGGGGAGCGGGTCGGAGCAACGAATCGCATTTGCCGGACTGGAGCGGCTCCTCCGGCCGTGGTCTCAGCAGATCTCCGCGCTGCCTGCACCGCAAGGCGAAGCCCTGGCTTCGGCGTTCGGCGCCGGAGAAGGGAGTCCGCCAGACCTGTTCTTGATCGCCCTGGCAACCCTCAACCTTTTGGCTGAGATTGCAGCCGAGGCACCGGTCGTGGTCATCGTCGACGACGCACATTGGCTTGACGCGGATACGTGCGACGTGATCGCGTTTATCGCCCGACGGGTGGAGCTCGAGCCCATCGCACTTCTGATCGCTCTCCGCGACGGCCATGAGAGCCGCCTGACTGAGGCAGGCCTTCCAGCCTTGCCCGTGGGCGGTCTGGGAAGCGCCGACTCGGCGCGTTTGCTCGACTCCGGCGAGCTCGCGCTCCCTCCTGATGTTCGTCGCCGCCTTCTCGACACCGCGAGCGGAAATCCATTGGCCCTCCTCGAGCTGCCACGTGCACTCGAGGCGGATGGCATGAACGGGGCGTCGCCGCTCGAGAGCCTGCCCCTCACCGAAAAGCTGGAGCGAGCCTTCAGCGAGCGGGTCTCGGCGTTGCCCGAACCCACCAGGATCGCCCTCGTCTCAGCGGCCCTTGACGAGGAGGGGACGGTTCACGCAATTCTGGAGGCCTCCTCGCAGGTCGCAGGTCGCTCCCTCACCAGCCAGGATCTGGCTCCAGCGGAGGCTGCCGGCCTGCTCGAGAGCGATGGGACGGGTGTGCGCTTTCGGCACCCGCTGGTTCGCGGTGCGATCGAGCAGTCGGCTCCGCCTTCGATCAGGCGAGCGACTCATTCGGCGCTCGCGGAGGCGTACGTCGATGACTCGGATCGACAGGTATGGCACCGCGCCGCATCGCTCACTGGCCCCGATACTGAGGTGGCTTCGGCACTCGAGGGTGCTGCGCGACGAGCCCTTGCACGCGGAGCGCCGGCAATGGCGGCAACCGCCCTCCAGCGGGCGGCCGAGCTTACGGCCGAGTCGTCGTTTCGTGCCGAACTTCTCCTACAGGCGGCCGGGATGGAGTTCGAACTCGGGCGTCCGGACCTCGCGATGAGGCTGCTCGATCAGGCGCGGCCCCTTGAGCTCGACGATGAGCAAGCTGCCCAGCTTGCGCTCTTGGTGGAGGCCGCAGACGAGGACAGCTGGTCGGGGCCGGAGCGGGTTGCGGCCATTGCCGCGGTCGCGAGCGAGCATGCGAAGAACGTCGATCCTGAGCTGGCAATCCGATCGCTCCTTCCGGTGGCGCGCAGCTGTTGGTGGGGCAACGCGACCCAGGAGACACGCGACCTCGTCGTCAGGACTGCAGAGTCGCTCTCCCTGCCTGACGACCATCCGGCATTGATTGCCGTGGTCGCCACCACGGATCCAATGCAACGGGGCATGCGGGCGATCGAGCGGGTCGAGTCCATGCCCCCGAGCGGCGGAACCGATGCCGCGTCGGCCCATCTGCTCGGTACGGCGGCGACAGCAGTGCTCGCGTTCGATCTGTCCTGGGGTCTTCTGAAGGACGCCGTCGACGGGTTGCGCGCGCAAGGACGGCTCGGCTCGCTCGCTCAAGCCCTCGTTTCGCAGGCATGGGCGGCAACACATCTCGCCAAGACGACAATCGCCGAGTCGGCGGCCCAAGAAGCCGCCTCGCTCGCGGCGGAAACGGGTCAGCCACGATGGGCCACCGCAGCCAACATCGTCCTGGCCACGTTGGCGGGCGAACGAGGCGACCTGGAGAAGGCCGAAGCCATTGCAAGCGAAGCCGAGGCCGACCTCTTGCCGGTGGGAGCGCAACCGATGCTCGCGCTCGTTCAGTTCTCGAGAGGGCGTGGGATGGTCGCCCACCAGCGCTATTCCGAAGGCTTTGATCACCTGAAGCGGATCCTCGATCCGGACGATGTTGCCTTTCACCGGCCCGTCGGAGCGTGGGCCTTCGCGGATCTCATCGAGGCAGCGACTCAGCTCGGAAAGCACGATGAAGCGTGGGACTACTTCGCTCAGCTCGAGGAGCTCCAGGCCGGCACCCACGGAAGCTACGTCGTCGCGTCTCGCTCGTACGTCTTGCCGTTCCTTGCGCCCGAAGAAGAGGCAGGAGAGCTCTTTCAGGACGCACTCGGCGCCGACCTCGCGAACTGGCCCTGCTTTCGCCTCCGCACGCTGCTCGCCTATGGCAAGTGGCTTCGTCGCCAGCGCAGGGTGGCTGAATCTCGGGCGCCCCTTCGCGCTGCCCGCGAGGGCGCCTACGCGCTCGGATTTATCGGGCTCGCTGAAGCCGCACGCCAGGAGCTACGGGCGTCGGGCGAGGCAAGCGGTGAGCGCCTGCCTGACGTTCGCGACCAGCTCACGCCTCAGGAGGCGCAGATCGCCCAACTGGTGGCGCAAGGCCTCTCGAACCGCGAGATCGGCGAGCGGCTATATCTCTCGCATCGAACCGTCGGTTCGCACCTCTACCGGATGTTCCCGAAGCTGGGCATCACATCGCGCACGCAGCTCGCGCAGGCGTTCAGCGACCAGCTCGACGATTGAGATGCAGTCAAATGACGGAAGAGGGACAGAGAGATCTGGTCTAGCTTCGTAGGCGCTTTCCAACCCTTAGGAGATCGCCATGACCGCTGCGCCGACCACCCCCGACACCATCGTCCTCATCCACGGCTTCTGGGTAACCCCCCGGTCCTGGGAGGGCTGGATCGAGCGCTATGAGGCGCGCGGCTACCGCGTGATCGCGCCGGCGTATCCGGGCTTCGAGGTCGAGGTGGAGGCGCTGAACGCCGACCCATCGCCGATCGAGACGCAAACGATCCCCGGAATCATCGAGCACCTGGAGAACGTGCTCGCAGAGCTCGACTCCGAGCCGATCATCATGGGCCACTCGGCTGGCGGGGCCTGGACCCAGCTCCTGCTCGATCGCGGCCACGGGGCTGCCGGCGTAGCGATCTGCTCCGCGCCCACCGAGGGCGTTCGCGTGGTCCCCGTTTCGCAGGTCAGATCTACCTTCCCGGTGCTCAAGAATCCGGCAAACCGCCACCGTGCCGTGGGGCTTGACTTCGATCATTGGCGCTACGCATTCACCAATAACTTCCCCGAGGAAGAGGCGAAGAGAACCTACGAGCGCTACCACATCCCGGCTCCCGGCTCGATCGTGTGGGACAGCGTCCTCTCGAACGTCATTCCCGGCCACCAGGATGCCTGGGTCGACTACAAGAACGATGACCGTGCACCGCTCCTCTTCATCTCGGCCAGCGAGGACCACATCATGCCGCCGAAGGTGCAGCAGTCGAACGCCAAGCACTACAAGTCCGACACGATCACCGAGATCAAGGAGTTCGAGGGATTCGCGCACCTCCTGCCCGCTCAGGAGGGATGGGAGGAAGCCGCCGACTATGCCCTCCAATGGGCGCTCGAGCACGTCGCCGTCACCAGCGAGGCGTGACCGGGCTTACGGTCACGCACATCGGAGGTCCAACGGTCCTCCTGGAGATCGGAAGCTGGCGGCTTCTCACTGATCCGACCTTCGACCCGCCCGGCCGGAGCTATCGCTTCGGCTGGGGGACTGGTTCGACCAAGACGGCCGGCCCGGCCATCGCGGCGGATGCGCTTGCGCCCATTGACGTCGTCCTCCTCAGCCACGACCATCACGACGACAATCTCGACCAGGCCGGACGCGAGCTCCTGGGCGAAGTCGAGCACGGTCATCACGACCGTCGCCGGGGCAAAGCGCCTGGGCGGCGAGACGCGCGGCCTCCAGAACTGGGAGACGACGGCGCTCGAGGCCGACGGGCGCCCTCGAATCGAGGTGACGGCGACGCCGTGCCGGCACGGCCCGCCGCTCAGCCGTCCGATTACGGGCGATGTGATCGGCTTCGCGCTCAACGTTGAGGGCGAGGGGGAAGGCGTGATCTGGATCTCGGGCGACACCGTCCTCTACCCGGGAGTCCGGCAGGTGGCGGATCGGCTCGAGGTGGACGTTGCCCTATTGCACCTCGGCGGAGTGCAATTCCCTGTCACGGGTCCGCTCCGCTACACGATGACGGCAAGACAGGCGGTCGAGTTGTGTGGTCTGATCGAGCCACGAGTGGTGATCCCGATCCACTACGAGGGCTGGGAGCATTTCAGGCAAGGTCGCGGCGAGGTGGAGCAGGAGTTCACGAGAGCACCAGAGGACATCCAGCGACGCGTTCAGTGGCTCGGCCTGGGCGCCGGTGCCACCATTGCACGATGACTCGCTGCACGCATGTCGATCGGGTTCGGGTCCGCGAGCTGCCACCGGCTTCCGAGGGCTGCGAAGAGTGCCTGAAGACAGGGGACCCTTGGCTTCACCTACGTATCTGCCTGGAATGCGGAAAGGTCGGGTGTTGTGACGACTCGCCCAACCGACACGCGTCGGGACATGCCGCGGAGTCCGGACACCTGCTGATCCGCTCCATCGAGCCGGGCGAGGTCTGGTCCTACTGCTTTGCCGACGAGGTCGCCCTTCTGATTCCCCAGGTGCGCGGCGAGACGACGATTCCGCCGTCCCCGCTCGGCGGGTGACCGGGCCCAGCGATCCCCCGGGTGCGGGGCAGCCTGAGACGCCCGAGCGGGACGGAGCCTTTCCGCGCCTGAGCGAAGAGCAGAGGGTTCGCTTCCGCGAACTCGGACGCGTCCGAGCGGTCAAGGCCGGGGAGGTGCTCTTCGCTGCGGGGGAGCGCGGGAGCGACTTCTTCATCATCGAGTCGGGGTCGGTCGCCATCGTCCAGGGCCACGGCCAGGAGGATCGCGTGATCGCGGTGCACGGGGCGCACCGGTTCCTCGGAGAGCTGAGTCTCCTCATCGGCCAGCGCCTCTACCTGACCGGCGTCGCTCGGGAGCCCGGAGAGGTGATTCAGGTCCCGCTCGAGGAGCTCTGGGCGCTCGTCTCCGAGGACAAGGCCATGAGCGACCTGATCCTCGGCGCGTTCCTGGCCAGGCGCTCGATCCTGATCGACGTCGGCACCGGCATCAAGGTGATCGGCTCGCGCTTCTCGCCGGGTTCGAGGCGTCTGCGCGAGTTCCTTGCCCGTAACCGCATGCCGTATGTGTGGATCGACCTCGACTCAGACGAGGAAGCGGAGGCGCTGCTCAGCGGCCTGCAGATCGAGGCGAACGAGACTCCGGTCGTAATCGCGAGCGGTGGTGAGATCCTCCGCAATCCAGATTTGGCTGAGCTCGGCATCGCGCTCGGGCTGGGTTCGCGAGGCACTCCGCCGGCACTCTGCGACGTGATCGTTGTCGGCGCTGGGCCGGCGGGCCTCTCCGCAGCGCTGTACGCCGCTTCGGAAGGCCTCGATGTCCAGGGGGTAGAGGCGATCGCCACCGGCGGCCAGGCCGGAACGTCGAGCAGGATCGAGAACTACCTCGGGTTTCCGGCCGGAATCTCCGGCGGCGAGCTGACTCAGCGCGCCACGGTGCAGGCGGGCAAGTTCGGTGCGCGTCTCACAACTCCGGCGGAGGCCGTCTCGCTCACGAGCGCGCCCGACCGCCATGAGATTCGCCTCTCGAACGGCAACGTTGCGACGGGCCGCACAGTGGTCATCGCGACCGGGGCCCAGTACCGACGCCCGGCCGTGCCACGGCTCGAGGAGTTCGAGGGCGGCGGCGTCTACTACGCCGCGACACAGGCTGAGGCACAACTCTGTGCGGGCGAGCCCATCGTGATCGTCGGCGGCGGCAACTCGGCGGGGCAGGCAGCGATGTTTCTCTCAGAGACCTCACCGTGTCGCCTCCTGATTCGCGGCGGCGACCTGGGCAAGTCGATGTCGCGGTATCTGGTCGACCAGGTCGAGCGCACGGAGTCCATCGAGATCTGCACCTATTGCGAGGTGGCGGAGCTCCACGGCGACCGCGAGCTCGAGGCGGTCACGATCGTGAACACCCGATCAGAGGAGCGCTTCCAGTCCCCTGCCCGGGCCCTCTTCATCTTCATCGGCGCGTCTCCGCATACCGAGTGGCTCGACGGCCAGCTGGCGACGGACGACAGCGGCTTCCTGTTGACCGGGCGCGACGTGCACGGAGACGCTCTGGCCGAGTTCGACCACGAACGGCCGCTCTTTCTCGAGACGAGCAGGCCGGGCATCTTTGCCGTGGGTGACGTTCACTCGGGTTCGATCAAAAGAGTCGCGTCAGCGGTGGGGGAGGGGTCGATGGCCGTCCGGCTGATCCATCAGCGGCTGGCGGGCATGTAAGGAGCAGTGGCGCCGCGAGCGCTACTTCAGTTTCCAGCTCAACACGTCGAACGTGGCGTTCTCAGTCTCGCCGGTCGAGGCGGTGAACCCGGCTCGGGCTTTGTCACCCACTACCGACTTGAGCTTCTTGTTGAACGTGACCAGCGCCCGTGACGGCTTCGCCTTCTCATCGTTCAGGTACACCTTGAGCCGCTTCTTCTTCGCTGAGTACTCGATCCATGCCCAGCGGTTGCCTCCCTCGAGGTCAAAGTCCGGCGAATCTGCGGCGAGGTGTGTTTCAGAGTCTCCGTCACGCATGAAGGCGACGTGGTTGTCGTCCGGGTCGCCGCTTCCCGGGTTCTCGAAGAGGTCGAACTCGACCGCGAGGCTCGGGTCGATGTCGGCATAGCCGAGGGCGGTCAGGTCCGACCCCCCAAGCGCATCGGGCGAGCCGGGCTGGATGACGAAGGCCATTCCCTCGGCTGGCGTTACCGAGCCGTCATGGATCGAGAACTTGAAGCGGGTATCAAACGAGCGGTCCGTGCGGACAACCTTTCGCTTCGTGAACGCGCTTCCGACCTCGCCGCCGGCGTTCGGGGTCAATCGCAGCACGGCGTCCGTCTCGAACGCGGCGCCGTTCAGTTCCAGGTCGTCCACGTCGGAGAAGTCCGGAAAGTCGACACTCCCTGCAAACGCGCCTGCAGCCTGTGAGATCGCGGCTGCCGCGACCAGCGAAGCCACGCCGATCATTCGCTTCATGCCTGCCCTCCCATGGGATCGAGAATCCGCCTGATGTGCACAGAATAATCAAGCAACGGCCCGTGATCTTCTTCTAAGCTTGCAGCTCGTTCGTCAGTCGAACCAGGGGGTTAAGGCGAGGGGCCTAAGTGGTCGACAGACAGATCATGGGGCGGAATGACGGGCATTCGCCCGATGAGCGGGCGCGCGCGGACGCGCTTCGGCAGATGGGGCTGTGCGCGCAGCGTCGATCGCCGTGGCGGTCGGCTCCGCACTGGTCCTCTCCTCGATCGCCCCGGCGGCAACGCCGATCACGATCGCTCAGCCCGTCGCCGGCTCGCAGGTGAGCTCGCCGACGCCGACGATCTCAGGGCTCGCCAGCAACGACGCAGGCGATGCGGCGGCCGTACGCGTTGACATCTACGCGGGCTCGAACACCTCGGGGTCTCCTATCCAGACGCTCAACACGACGCGCTCAGGCGCCAACTACTCCGTCCAGGCGGAGCCCTTGGCGAACGGCACTTATACGGCTCAGACGTCGCAGAGCACCGGCACCGGTCCGGGCCAGAGCTCTCCAACCACCTTCCAGGTCGTTGCCACGTATCGGGCCCAGATCCTCGCTGACTCGCCTGACGGCTACTGGCGGATGAACGAAACCTCGGGGACCAACGCCGCCGACCTCGCGGGCGGCAATGACGATGCCTTCTACGAGGGCGGCTACACGCTCAACCAGCCCGGTGGCCTGGGCGCGGACACGGACCCTGCGGTCGCCCTCAACGGCACCTCGGGCCGGGTCAGGACCGGCTCGACGCGGCGTCTTGGGTCGGCCACGGGCGTCACTGTCGAAGCTCTCATCAACCCGGTCAACCTGAACGCTTCGAGCCAGGCGATCGCGCGCAAGCAGGGTCAGTACCTCGTTCGCCTTGACAATGCCGGGCGGCTTATCTTCAGGATCTGGAAGAACGGCGCGGTCACAGAGCTCCTCTCGCCGCCCGGAGTCGTCGCCGCCAACGCGTGGAACCACGTCGCGGCGACTTACAACGGGCAGACCATGCGGGTGTACGTCAACGGGACCGAGCGCGCGCAGCGCTCCCTGAACGGTCCCGTCGACGACGTCAACAGCCGCCTCTACATGGGCAGCTCGGACGGCTACGACTACCTGCGGGCGCGGCTCGACGAGGTCGCCACCTACCCGCGTGCGGTCAGCGCCAGCCGGATCGCAGCACACGTCGCCCTTCTCGGCGCGGATCAGGCCCCACCCACGGTCACGCTGCCCGCGCCGGCCGAGGGCAGCACCACGGAGGCGACTCCGAACTTCGGCGGGTTCGCGGGCACGGCGGACACGGATCTCAGCGAGATCACGGTGCGGGTCTACGCGGGGTCGACCGTTTCTGGCTCACCCGTCGAGACGGTGACCGGCGACGTCAGGGCGTCCGGTGTCTTCTCGGTCCTGGCTGACCCGCTTCCCACCGGTACCTACACGGCGCAGGCCTCGCAGACGGACGATGCGGACAACGTCGGCCTGAGCCCGGCCAAGGACGTTCCAGGTCAACGCCGAGGCCGACCCATCCCTTCTCGTGGCCGGAGACATCGCCGGCTGCGACTCCGCGGGCGATACCGCCACGGCCGCGCTCCTCGACGCGCTGCCGGGCACCGTCGTGCCGGCGGGCGACCTCGCATACGAAGACGGGACCCCGGCGCAGTTCGATCAGTGCTACGACCCGACGTGGGGGCGCCACAAAGCCCGGACGAGGCCCGCGATCGGCGGTCACGAGTACCACACGCCGGGAGCCGCTGGCTACTTCGGGTACTGGGGTGAAGCCGCTGGGGATCCCTCCGAGGGCTACTACAGCTACGACCTCGGCTCATGGCACATCGTCACGATCAACGCCGAATGCACCATGCTCTCCGGCGGCTGCCTGCCGGGCTCGCCCCAGGCCGAGTGGCTTCGTGAGGACCTGGCCGAGCACCCGGCGCAGTGCACCGCGGCCGTCATCCATGCGCCGCTCTTCAGTTCGGGCAACGTTCACGGGCCGGTGTTCGACATGATTCCCTTCTGGCAGGCGCTCTACGACGCGGGCGCTGAGGTCGTGGTCAGCGGCGACGACCACGTCTACGAGCGGTTCGCGCCTCAGTCCCCCGGTGGCGCCTTGGACGAGGAGCACGGGATCCGGCAGTTCGTCGCCGGGATGGGAGGGCGCAGCCACTATGGGTTCAACACGCCCCTTCCCAACAGCCAGGTCCGTAACGCGAACACGTACGGGATCCTCCAGCTCAAGCTCCATCCGGACAGCTACGACTTCAGCTTCGTCCCCGAGGCGGGCGGAGCGTTCACGGACTCCGGTTCGACCAGTTGTCACGATGACCCTCCGCCGGCCCCCACGATCACATTCCCGGCTCCCGGCTCAACTCTCAACTATGCGACGCCGTATCTCGAGGGCGTGGCCAGCATGGGCCCGAATCACAGCTCCGAAGTCACTGTCAACATCTACGCCGGTACCAGCGCCACCGGCACGCCCGTAACGACTCTGACGTCGCCGGTGGCCAGCGACGGCACGTGGATCGCACAGAGCGCCGAGGAGCTCCCAGACGGCCGCTACACCGCAGAGGTCGTCCAGACCGCTACGATCGGGCGAGACGGGGACAAGCGCCCCGCGGGTGATCCGCTTCGATGCCACTGGCCCGCAGCCGGCACTGACTACTCCGGCTGATGGCGCAAACACCGACGACCGCACACCCACCATCGCCGGGACCGGCGGAACTGCGCTGGGGGATAACCCGACCGTGTCGGTGGCCATCTACGCCGGACCCGAGGCCTCGGGCACACCGCTCCAGAGCTCTCACGGCCACGGTAGATCCCGAAGGCAATTGGTCGGCGGAGCCCAGCAGCGATCTGGCCAACGGCGAATACACCGCGGTCGCGAGCCAGGGCGACGACGTTGGTCACACCGGGCAGAGCGACCCGGCCACCTTCACAGTTGCAGGCGCCGCTCTGTCCTATTCCGCCCAGGTCCTCGCCGACGGTCCCGACGGCTATTGGCGCATGAACGAGACCAGCGGCACGACGGCCACGGACCTCGCCGGCGGCAACGACAACGCGTTCTACGAGGCCGGTTACACGCTGAACCAGCCGGGCGGCCTGGGTCCCGCACCCGATCCCTCGGTTGCCCTCAACGGCACTTCTGGCCGGGTGCGCACCGGATCGACGCTTCGGCTCGGGTCGGCGACCGGAGTCACGGTCGAGGCCCTCGTCAACCCGTCCACGCTGAGCCCCTCGAGCCAGGCGATCGCGCGCAAGCACGGCCAGTACCTGCTCCGCCTGGACAGCGCGGGCCGGGTCATCTGGAGGCTCTGGAAGGGCGGCGCCGTCACCGAGCTCCTATCGCCGGCGGGCGTCGTCACGGCCGGGTCCTGGAGCCACATCGCGGCGACTTACGACGGCACGACGATGCGGATCTACGTGAACGGCACCGAACGTGCGCAGCGGGCGCTGGCCGGCCCGGTCGACGCACCCGAGCAGCCGCCTGTATATGGGGAGCTCCGACGGGTACGACTACTTCGCGGGTCGCCTCGACGAGGTCGCCACCTACCCAAGCGCGCTGTCGGCGGCCCAGGTCGCATTGCACAACAGCGCTCGCTGATCAGCTGATCGAACCTGGACGCCATTTCGTCTTCGGCGTGAGAATATGCACGCATGACGCTTTACGAGTTGCTCCTCATGCTGCACGTGTTCTCGGCGATCATCTGGCTCGGGGCCGGTTTCGTGTTCACCGTCATGGTCGCCATGGCAAGAAGGGAGAACGATTCGGCGCGTGAGGCGTCGTATCACGCGGACATCGATCGCCTCGCGACGGTTCTCTTCATCCCGGCGGCGATGGCCACTTTCGTCTTCGGCCTCCTTGCCGCGATCGAGGGCAACTGGGACTTCGGACAGGCTTGGATCATCATCGGAATCGCGGGCTGGTTGCTTTCGTTCCTGATCGGCGTCCTCTATTTCAAGCCCGAGAGCGAGAAGATCGCCGCGCTCGGCGAGCAGGGCGAGGCCGGCATGTCCGAGGCGATGATGCGATCCAAGCGCATGATCGCGGTCGACAACTTCGAGCTCACGACCCTTTACGTCGTGGCGGCGTCGATGGTGCTCAAGCCGACCGGTGACGACCCCGGCGTGCTGATCGCCCTTGCAGCGATCCTCGGGCTGGTGGCACTCCTCAACTTCCGCGCGCTCAGCGGTGCGCCTGCGGACACCGCGCCGGCCACGACCAGCCCGTAGCGGGCGCGCACGCGTGCCAGGCTCGGGTCGCTGCGAAGGCGTGGACGGGTGGCGGCTGGACGACCGCTCGGCACAGGACGTGCCCCGCGTGTAGATTGCGCCTTCGGCAGTCAACGCCCGACGGGCAGAGGAATGGTGATCGACAGATGGCGCACGGGGAGAGCAGGGCACGGGTTCGGAAAGTCGTGGGAGTCGGAGCCACGCTGATGGTGCTGGGGATCGGCCTCGCCCTATCCGGTGGTGCAAGCGCCGGCGGCAAGGCGAGCAGCAAGGTCACGATTCAGGGTGGCGGCAGCATCTCTGGCTACGTCAAGAGCTCGAACGAGAACAAATGCGCCAACGGCCGCGAGGTCAAGGTCTACCGGGTCAAGAACGGCGACAAGGACCTGGTCACGACCGACACCGCGAGCCCGAACGGCGACAAGTATCAGTGGAGCGCGGGTAATCCTGGCAACGGCAAGTACTTCGCCAAGGTCAAGGAAACCAGCAAGTGCGAGGGCGACAAGTCTCCGACCGTTCGGAATTAGCGCCTCCAACGAAGGCGTAGCCTTCGGGCATAATTCACGGGACCGGCAAGCTACGCCCTAGGAGACCCGTGGAAAAGTCTGAATGGATCTGGATGAACGGAGAGTTCGTCGCCTGGGAGGACGCCAAGGTCCATGTTCTCTCCCACGGGCTGCACTACGGCACCGGGGTCTTCGAGGGCATCCGCTGCTACGAGACCGAGAAGGGCCCGGCCGTGTTTCGCCATCGCGACCACCTCGAGCGCCTGAAGACGTCGGCGCGGCTCTACTACCTGCCGTTGGAGCACTCGGTCGACGAGCTCCGCGACGCCACGCATGAGCTGATCCGGCGCAATGGCCTTTCCTCCTGCTACATCCGCCCGCTCGCCTTCCGGGGGTACGGCGAGATGGGTCTATTCGCCAAGGGCTCGCCGGTCGAGGTGACCATCGCGGTGTGGCCGTGGGGCGCCTATCTCGGCGACGAAGGCAAGCAGAACGGCATCCGCGCCAAGGTCTCGTCCTGGCGGCGCATCTCGCCCGCGGGCCTGATCCCGCACGCGAAGGCGTCGGGCCAGTACCTGAATTCGATCCTGGCCAAGACCGAGTCGGCAAACGCCGGCTATGACGAAGCGATCCTGCTCGACGAGCAGGGCCATGTCTGCGAGGGCTCTGGCGAGAACATCTTCATCGTCCGCGACGGCCAGCTCGTCACGCCGCCGCACACGGCCTCGATTCTCGACGGGATCAGCCGCCGCTCCATCATGCAGATCGCCGGCGACATCGGCTACCCGGTGGTCGAGCGCGAGATCTCCCGCTCCGAGCTCTACCTCGCGGAGGAGATGTTCCTCTGCGGCACGGCGGCCGAGCTCGTGCCCGTTCGCGAGATCGACGACCACGACCTCGGCTCGCCTGGCGAGATCACCAAAGCCGTCCAGTCGAAGTTCGAGGACGCCCTGCACGGGCGCGCCCCGGAGTACTCGGAATGGCTTGACGTCATCGAAGTGCCGAGTAAGGTGGCCTCCAAGAGCTCATGACGACTCTTTCTGCGCGCATCGACCGAATTACCCGCGCCGCGGCCTGACGCCGTGGCCCGCGTGGCCCTGCCCACGCTTGGAAGCTCGCTCGATCCGTACCGTCTAGAAAGGCTCTTTTCGTGACCACCTCGACCGTAAAGCTCTACGACACCACCCTCCGCGACGGCATGCAGGGGCAGGGCATGTCCCTGTCGGCCGCCGAAAAGGTGCGCGTCGTCAAGGCCCTGGACCGACTCGGCGTCCACTTCGTCGAGGCCGGTTTCCCCTCGTCGAACCCCAAGGAGGCCGAGCTCTTCGAGCTGCTCTCGACGGTGGATCTCGAGACGGCCGAGATCTGTGCCTTCGGCATGACCCGCCGGCGCGGCATTCCCGCGGCCGAAGACGATGCCCTCCGCACGCTCGTCGCCTCATTCACGCCCGTCGTGACGCTCGTGGGAAAGACCTGGGGCCTCCATCTCGAGAAGGTCACGAAGGTCTCCCGCGAGGAGAACCTGGACATGATCATGGACTCCGTAACTCACTGTCGGGCGGAGGGCAAGCGCGTCGTCTACGACGCCGAGCACTTCTTCGACGCATGGCGCGACGACTCGGGGTACGCGCTCGAGTGCCTGCGAGCCGCGATCACGGCCGGTGCCGAGAACGTGACGCTCTGCGACACGAACGGCGCCTCGCTGCCGCACGAGATCGCGAGCGCCACCGCCACGGTCGTCGAGGAGTTCGCGAAGTCGCACCCGGACGCCTCGGTCGGCATCCACACCCACAACGACGCCGAATGCGGGGTGGCGAACTCGATCGCCGCCGTTGATGCGGGCGCGAACCTCGTCCAGGGAACCGTGAACGGCCACGGGGAGCGCTGTGGCAACGCGAACCTGATCTCGATCCTCGGCAACCTCCAGCTCAAGATGGGCTTCGACGTGGTCGGGCCAGAACGGATCCGCCTGCTCACCGAGACGTCCCACTTCGTCGACGAGCTCCTGAACGTCAACCCGGACCCCGACCAGGCCTACGTGGGCAGAAACGCCTTCGCCCACAAGGGCGGCATGCACGTTGCGGGCATCCAGGCTGATGCCCGCACCTTCGAGCACCTCGACCCGGGCTTGGTCGGCAACGGACGCGACGTCCTCATCTCCGAGCTCTCGGGCAAGGGATCGGTCCAGTCCGAGGCCGAGGCGGCGGGCATCGACCTCGACGCCGATGCTGCCAAGCGCGCGCTCGAGCGCGTCAAGGAGCGCGAGCACCGCGGCTATCAATACGAGGCGGCAGACGCTTCGTTCGAGTTGCTCCTGCGCCGCGAAGCGGGGCAGTACTCGTCGCTTTTTCGCCTGGAGAGCTTCCGGGTCATCACCGAGAAGCGCGCCGACGGTCACGTCGAGACCGAGGCGACGATCAAGATCTGGGTCGATGGGCACCGCTACGTGCGCACCGCCGAGGGGAACGGCCCGGTGAACGCGCTCGACAAGGCGCTCCGCCTGGCGATTACCGACCTCCACCCGCACCTCTCGGACATCGAGCTCACCGACTACAAGGTGCGCATCCTCGACTCGCACGACGGCACGGGCGCGATCACCCGCGTCCTCCTCGACTCGTCCGACGGCCACGAGTCCTGGGGCACGATCGGCGTCTCAGAGAACATCATCGAGGCGTCATGGGAGGCGCTGGTGGACTCGCTCGAGTACGCGTTCCAGCCGGCGACGGTCAGGAGCGAGTAGCGCCGAGGCCGCTGTCCCGGGATACTTCGCGGACGATGTCCAAGCACGATGTGGAGGTTGTGCGCCGTGCGTTCGCCGATTTCCAGGCCGGTCTGGCTCGCGGCGAGCCTGCCGCGGCATTCGATTTGGGATCCGTCTCTCCCGACCTTGAATGGATCCTCCCGGCCGATGCTCCAGGCCTGCGCCCGGTTTACGTGGGCCGCGAGGGCTGGTTGGAGTTCATGAAGACCTGGACCGAGGATTTCGACTGGTGGATCGAGATCGAGCGGGTGAAGGATGTCGGCGGCGGCCGGGTCTTTGTCAGCACGCACCAGCGGGCGGAGGGCAAGGCAAGCGGCGTCCCGGTCGAGCTCCATATGGGCGCGGTCTGGTTCGTGGAAGGCGACCAGGTGGTTCGAATGGAGAACTTCTTCGATCCCGCCGATGCGTCGGCTGCAGCCGGCCTCTCCGACTAGTCAGGGCTGCGGCTCGCGAAGGAGGCCCATCATCTGGGCGTCCATCCAGCCGCCCGAGCCGAAGCCCAGCCGTGGCATGGTCCCCTCGACCCTGAATCCGAGGCCCTCATACAGCTTGATCGCGGCCGTGTTGTCGGTGAAGACGATGAGCCCGAGGCGGGTGAGGTTCAGCCAGTTGAAGCAGAGGTCGACGATCGCTTCGGAGAGCGCCCGGCCAACGCCGCGGCCAAGCCAATCGGCATGCGTGGCGACCATGTTGAGGTCACCGACGTGTCGCTGCCGCGGCTCGTCCGGCTCGGTCAGCAGTTCGGCGAAGCCGACCACGTGACCCTCGATATCCGCGACGAGTTGATACACGCCGGCGTTGGGCTCCAGCCGATCCCGCGTCACCTGAATGCCCGAGAAGGGCACGCGCATCGATCCGGCAATCACGTGCGGGCTCATGAGGATCTCGTGGACGGCGTCGACGTCCGCCTCGAGCACTGACCGCACGAATGGCTCCTGTGGGCTGCCCGCTGCCATGGTGCTCAGGACTCGTTCAGGGTCGCGGCGCGGCGGACCATCTGCTTGAACTCGGTCTTGTCGAGCCCGTCGCCCTCGTAAGAGGTCGATCGCGCGCATCGAGTTGCCCCCAGGCTGGCGTTGAAGAGCCCCTTCGGGTCGTCGAGCTTGGCTCCGTACGCGAAGGTGACCTTCACCTTGCCTTTGAAGACCTGGCCATGCCCGATCAGGCCCTGGTACGACCACGTGTGCACGCCATCGGGATTGGAGGGCTTCTTCCACTTCATCTCCTCGACGACATCGGGCACCGCGTCCTTCACGAGGGTCTCGGACTTCGTCGAGCTTCTCGTCGCGCCAATCGGCGCATCTGCAGCCATGGGCCGCAGCATAAAGTGGGCGCCATGTCTGCGACGGACGAAATACCGCTCGCGAAGCCGGAGATCGGCGAGCGCGAAGAAGAACTGGTGTTGGAGGTGCTCCGCTCGGGGCGCCTGTCGCTGGGGCCGGTACTGGAGCGCTTCGAGCGCGAGTTCGCCGGCTGGCTCGGTGTGGACGATGCCGTGGCGGTCTCGTCCGGCACCGCGGCGCTCCACCTGGGCGTCCGTCAGCTCGGCTGGGGGGAAGGCGACGAGGTCGTCACCTCGCCGTTCTCCTTCGTCGCCTCGGCCAATTGCCTGCTTTACGAGAACGCGACGCCGCGGTTCGTCGACGTCGATCCGGTGACGCTCAACCTCGACCCCGATGCGACGGCGAGCGCAGTGGGGGAGAGCACCGCCGGAATCCTGCCCGTGGACATCTTCGGATACCCCGCCGCCCTACCCGAGTTGTGCGCCATCGCCGATTCCAAGGGCCTGGGCGTATTGGAGGACGCATGCGAGGCGCCCGGCGCACTGGACTCAGAAGGCGTCAAGCTCGGCGCCCGCGGCCACCTGGCGACCTTCGCCTTCTATGCGAACAAGCAGCTGACGACGGGGGAGGGAGGCCTGATCGTGCCGCGCAGCGCCGGCGAAGCCGCAGAGCTCCGCTCGGCCCGCAACCAGGGCCGCGCGATCGACATGGACTGGCTCGACCACGATCGCCTGGGCTTCAACTACCGCATGACCGACTTCCAGGCAGCCCTTGGCGTTGCGCAGGTGGAAAGGGCTGACGACCTGCTCGCAGCCCGCTCGCGCGTGGCCGCCGGGTATACGGAGCGCCTGAGTGCGATCGGCGGCAGCCCCGCCGGTGAGGGCGATCCCGACGGCTTCGTCCTTCCCTGCGCCGACCGCGGCTCCGAGCGGCGGAGCTGGTTCGTCTACACCGTGCGCGTCCCCAAGGACTACGACCGCGAGGCGGTCATCGCCGACCTGGCCCAACGGGGCATCCAGTCCAAGGCATACCTGCCGTGCATCCACCTGATGCCGCACTACCGCGAGCGCTTCGGCTTCAAGGGCGGCGAGTTTCCGGTTGCCGAGGATGTCGCAGAGCGCTCGCTCGCGCTGCCATTCTTCCCCGCAATGACCGACGATCAGATCGAGACCGTGTGTGAGGCGCTCGCCGAGGCCCTCGGCGCGAGCGATTGGACCTGAGTGGAAGTCTGATGGGACGCCTCGATCAGCCCCAGGATCCGCTCTTCAAGCGGATCAACACCTCGGTCGGCTTCGACCAGCGGCTCTGGCCGCAGGACATCACGGGCTCGATCGGCCACGCGCGCGCCCTGAACCGAGCGGGTGTCCTGAGCGATGACGAGTTGGATGAGGTGGTGCGCGGGCTCGAGCAGGTAAAGGACGAGCTCTCGACGGAGACGTTCGACTTCAAGGACGACGACGAGGACGTCCACATGGCCGTCGAGCGGAGGCTGACCGAGATCATCGGGCCGCTGGGCGGCAAGCTCCACACCGGCCGCTCGCGGAACGATCAGGTGGCAACGGATCTTGCCCTCTACGTCGCGCTCCACGCCGAGCGCGCGGTCGAGCGGATCGCAAGGCTGATGGCGACTCTCGCCGACGCCGCCCAGCGCCACGCCGACTGGCCGATGCCCGGATACACGCACCTCCAGCGCGCGCAGCCCGTCTACCTGGGGCACCACCTGCTCGCGTACTTCTGGGCCCTGCGCCGCGACGCGCGCCGCTTCGAGGCGGCTGGCACGGCCGCCAGGGCGGAGATGCCGCTCGGCTCGGGCGCGATGGCCGGGCTCAACTGGGATCTCGACCGCGACGCGACCGCCGCGGACCTCGGATTCGCCGCGCCGTCGCCCAACTCGATTGATGCCGTGTCGAACCGCGATGCGGCGCTCGACTACCTGAGCGCGGCGGCGATCTGCGCAACGCATCTCTCGCGCCTCGGCTCGGAGCTCGTCATCTGGTCGAGCCAGGAGTTCGGCTTCTGCGAGCCTGCCGACGACTTCGCCTCCGGATCATCGATCATGCCTCAGAAGAAGAACCCCGACGCTGCTGAGCTCCTGCGCGGGAAGGCGCCGCGCGTAGCCGCCTCGTTCTCGACGCTGATCGGCGTCCTCCACGCCCTGCCGCTCGCCTACGCCAAGGACCTCCAGGAGGACAAGGAGGCTCTCTTCGACGCCGTGGACACCATCGAGACCTGCCTGGAGGCGGCCGAACGGATGCTCTCGGGCCTGACCTTCGACCGCGAGCGCCTGGCCGCGGCTGCCGCCGACGAGATGCTTGCTGCCACGGACGTCGCCGACCTGCTCGTCCGCCGCGGGATGCCGTTCCGCGAGGCGCACGGCGTGATCGGCGGCCTCGTGCGCAAGGCGGTCGAGTCCGGCCGGTCGCTCTCAGAGCTGACCAGCGAGGAGATCGCGGCCGAGTCGGACCTGCTCGACGACGAGTACTACACGGTGCTCGCGGGCGAGACGTGGCTGGAGTCGAAGGTATCTGCCGGCGGCACCGCTTCGGTGCGCGTGGCCGAGCAGCTCGAGGCCGCGCGTAGGGTCCTGGCCGACCTCGCGGGCGAGTGAGCGCGACCGCCAGCAACGCGCGAGAGTCGACTGAGTCGCATAGGACTGGCGTGAGTCGACTTTCGCGGGGGGAGGAGCTCGACGTTGCGTTCTACGAGCGCCCGGTGGTCGAGGTCGCGCGGGACCTCGTGGGATGCAGCCTCGTCGTCGACGGCGTGGGAGGGGTCATCACCGAGACCGAGGCCTATCACGTCTCAGAGGCCGCCTGCCACGCCTACGTAGGGTTGACGGAGCGAACCGCGCCGCTCTACGGGCCGCCGGCTCACGCCTACGTCTACCTCTCCTACGGCGTCCACAGCCTGCTCAACGCAGTGGCCGAGCCCGAGGGAGAGGCCGCCGCGGTCCTGATCCGCGCGCTCGAGCCGCGCTGGGGGCTTGAGTCGGATGCGAAAGCGCCGCGGCCTGGAGGCGGAGCGGACGCTGTGCTCGGGGCCGGGCAAGCTGACGCAGGCGCTGGGCATCGGGCTGGAGCTGAACACGGCCAAGCTGACCGAGAATCCGTTCGAGATCCGAGCCCGGGCCAACGGGTGGGACACCGAGGTGGCCGGAGTGGCGCCGCGAATCGGGATCACCCGCGCGATGGAGCTCGAGTGGCGCTTCTGCGCCGTGGGCAGCCGCTACCTCTCACGGCCTATCCCCACGAGGGCAGGCTAAATCCCGCATAGCGAGAGGAACCCTGCCTTCGCGTGGGTTGAGGCGGCTAGTCGTTCGTGCGGCCCCGTTCGACGATGCCGCCCGACTCCTCGACCGGCTCCTCCTCGGGCACCACTTCCTCCTCGGGAACCACTTCCTCCTCGGGCACGACGGGCTCTTCGGGCACGACGGGCTCGGCCGGCACGACCGGAGCGGCCTCCTCGACGACCGGCGCGACCTCCGTCGTCTCCGTCGTGTCCTCCTCCTCCTCGAAGACCGAGAGATAGGCGTTGACGACGTCGGCGAAGATCAGTGCGGGGATGGTGCCGCCGTCGACTGGCTGGCCACCGAACTCGGTGAGCATGGGCTCGCGCGAGTCTGCATGGCCGACCCAGACGCAGGCGGTGATGTCGGGGGTGGCGCCGCAGAACCAGGCGTCGCCGTTGTCGTCGGTCGTGCCGGTCTTGCCCCAGGTCGGCTCGCCCGTGATCGCGTTCTTGCCGGTACCCGCTGTGACGACGCTGGTGAGCGTGGTCACGGCGGTGTCGGCCGTTTCCGGGGAGATGACCTGCTCGCGCTCGGACTCGTTGACGCCGCTGTTGCCGTCCTTGTCCGCCACGGCCTCGCCGCCTTCGTCGGGATCGCCGTCGTACACGCCTTGGATGGCGACAGGCCCGCCCTTGGACGCGGCCATCGTGCCCGAAACGCGGTCGCCGTCCTCCTCGATCGTGTTGTAGGCGTGCGTCATCTCGAGGGGCGTCACCACCTGCGAGCCGAGGATCATCGAGGGCGGGAATGGATCGAAATCGGCGCCCTTGAGCGAGTACTGGAGGCCGTTCGGATCGCCGAGGTCAGTGCGGATGCCGAGGTCCTCAGCGGTTCGCGCGATGTCCTCCAAGCCGACGGCCGTGCCCAGCTGCGAGTAGACCGAGTTGTCCGAGAAGGTCGTGCCCGTAAAGAGCGAGATCGGGCCGCGGTATGTGTCGGCGTAGTTGTTGACCTCGAAGAGATCGGGCTGGGTCTTGGTCGAGCCGTCGCTCCTCGTGCTCTGCACTTCGAAGGGGATATCGATCTGAGCCGAGTTGAAGACCTCGTCGGTCGAGTGGCCTTCCTCGAGGCCGGCGACGAGAGTCATCGGCTTGAACGACGAGCCGGGCTGGCGCAGCCCGTTCGTGGCGAGGTTGAACGGCTCGTTGACGTAGTCGTCGCCGCCCACCATTGCCAGCACGCCAGCCGTTTCGTTGTCGAGGACCACGACGGAGGAGTCGAGGCCAACGCCGTCCACACGTGAGGAGACCACGGCTTCCACCTGCTCCTGGAGCTCGAGGTCGAGGGTGGACTCGACGACGAGGCCGCCGCCGAAGGCCTCGCCCGCGCCGTACTTGTCGACGAGCTGCTGGCGCAGCCACGACGTGAAGTAGGGCGCCACCGAGTCGTCGGCGGGAGGCTGGATGGCGTAAGCGCGGGGGAGCTCGCAGTTCGTGTAGTCCACGTACTCGTCCTCGGTGATATAGCCCTGATCGCGCATGTTGAGCAGGACCAGGTTGCGGCGATCGACGGCGGCTTGGGACTCCTCTTCGGCCCCCTTGCCCGCCAGGCGGGGCGGCGAGTAGACGTCAGGCGAGGCGATGATGCCCGCGAGCATCGCTGCCTCGTATGGAAGAAGCTCGGAAGCGCAGGTGGGCTGCCCCTCCTCGCCGCAGCCCTCGTGGGCGGCGCCGAAGTACGTCTTGGCGGCGGCCTCGATGCCATAAGCGCCTTCGCCGAAGTAGATCGAGTTGAGGTACTCCGTGATGATCTTGTCCTTGGTCCAGTGGCGCTCGAGCTGGTAGGCAAGCGCCGCTTCGCGGAGCTTCTGAAAGACGGTGCGGTCGTTCTGGGCTGCGAGCGCGTTCTTCACGAACTGCTGGGTGATGGTCGAGGCGCCCTGCTCGGCCGAGCCGGCCAGGACGTCCTGGTAGATGGCGCGGGCGATGCCCTGGTAGTCGACGCCGCGGTGCTCGTAGAAGCGGCGATCCTCGATCGCCACGACCGCCTCCTTCATCACCGGGGCGATCTCGTCCGACTCGACGAGGACGCGGCCCTCGTTGTTCGTGAGCGTGGCCAAGCGAGTGCCGTTGCGATCTTCGATGATTGAGTTCTCGGCGCGCTCGAACTGTGCACGGTTCTCCAGGGCGGGAAGGTCTCCAGCGACGGCCGTCATGATCCCGAAGATCCACGAGACGAGCGCGAGGAAGGCAAGGCCCATGAAGACAAGGGCCGCACGGATCTTCTTCAGGCGGGGCTTGGCGCGGTCCTCGGAGTCACCGTTCACCCCGTTGTTGCCGTTGTCGCCACGCCCGCCCGGAAGGACGCGGAACCGCCGGCGCGGTCCATCGCCGTTCCCGCCGTCTCCATCGCCGCTCCCGGAGGTGCCGCCGTTCGAGGCGACCTCCTTCACGGGCGGCTCGCCGTTTCGCTCACGCATCCGATTCATCGCCCGCTCGCGAGCGGAGGGTCCCCGTGATGCGCGGCGCTCGATGCGTGCCTGAGCACGCTCCTTGCGCTTGTCGTTGAAGCCCATCGGCTACCGAAAGTAGCATTGGCAGCCATGGGTGAAGCCGGGTCTCAAGGGGAGGAAGCGCTCGCGCGCGTGCTCGCGGGAGCGGTCGACGCGCTGCCCGACGGACGCCTGGCCGAGCAGCTGGCGAGCGGCAAGGAGCTGCGCGTCAAGTTCGGGATGGATCCCACCTCTCCCGACATCCACCTGGGCCACACGGTCGTCCTCCAGAAGCTCCGCACCTTCCAGGACCTCGGGCACACCGTCGTCCTGATCGTGGGCGACTACACGGCCCGGGTCGGCGACCCCAGCGGCCGCTCGGACATCCGACCCGAGTTGAGCCCTGAGCAGATCGAGGCCAATGCGCTCACCTACCAGGAGCAGGCCTTCAAGGTCCTCGACCGCGAGCGCACCGAGGTGCGCCACAACTCGGAGTGGCTCGAGATGCCGAGCGGGCAGTTCTTCGACGTGGCAAGAAGGTTCACCGTCGCCCGCCTGCTCGAGCGGGACGATTTCCAAAAGAGGATGGAGGCACAGCAGGGCATCTCTGTCCTCGAGCTCCTCTATCCGGTCCTACAGGGCTATGACTCGGTCGCGATCGAGGCCGACGTCGAGATGGGGGGCGCAGACCAGCGCTTCAACCTCCTGTTCGCGCGCGATGTCCAGATCGCTTTCGGGCAGAAGCCGCAATCCATCCTGACCATGCCGATCCTCGTCGGCACCTATGGGGTGCGGAAGATGTCCAAGTCCTACGACAACTACGTGGGCGTCACCGACGAGCCGGCGGACATGTTCGGAAAGCTGATGAGCGTCCCCGACGACGTGATGGCTGACTACCACCTGCTGCTCCTGGGCCGGGAACTAGATACGGAGGCGCACCCCAACCAGGCAAAGCGCGCGATGGCGCGGGAGTTGGTTGAGCGCTTCCACTCCGCCGACGACGCCGTGGCGGCCGAGGCGCGCTTCGACTCCGTGCACAAGCGCGGCGAGGTGCCCGAGGACATTCCTGAGGTGGAGCTCGGGGCGGGGGAGACCGTCCACCTGCCGGCGCTGCTGGCGAGCGCATTCGGGATCTCCTCGAGCGAGGCCAGGCGCCTGATCTCCCAGGGCGGCGTGAAGGTCGAGGGAACGCCGGTTGATCCGGGCGTGCTGGACCTGCCCGCGGACGACCTGCGCAGGCGGGTCATCCAGCTGGGGAAGAGGCGCTTCGCACGCCTGATCTGAGGCTGCGAGCCACGCCTGGCCTTTTCGGCCGGAGCCCTTGAACAACGAATGGAGCAGCGCTATACTCCGCAGCCGCTTTCGAGCGGTCCGCCGTTCGTGCAGAGACCCTGTGCGCACGGTGAGCGGTGTTTGAAAACTGAGCAGCGCGCAACAAGGATGCCTATTCCTTGTTGTGTCCAGGTTCGACCTGCCCTGCACCATGCATGGGCAGACTGAATCAGTAATCCCGTCATGCCAGGTCTCCTTGTGTATAGGAGGCCGCGAGATGCATGACAGGCTCAAAGTGAAAGAGGAAGCCGGCCATCGGGTTCAACTGCCCCGGCTGGCGCATAAACATCCTCAGTTGATTTTTCACGGAGAGTTTGATCCTGGCTCAGGACGAACGCTGGCGGCGTGCCTAACACATGCAAGTTGAGCGACGAACCGGGGCTTGCCCCGGGGCAAAGCAGCGAACGGGTGAGTAACACGTGGATAACGTACCCCGATAACCGGGACAACCCGAGGAAACTCGGGCTAATACCGGATGTGCCCACCACACATCAGTGTGGTGTGTAAAGGAAGCTTCGGCCTCCGTATCGGGAGCGGTCCGCGGCCCATTAGCTAGTTGGTGAGGTAACGGCTCACCAAGGCAACGATGGGTAGCTGGTCTGAGAGGACGATCAGCCACACTGGGACTGAGACACGGCCCAGACTCCTACGGGAGGCAGCAGTGGGGAATCTTGCGCAATGCGCGAAAGCGTGACGCAGCAACGCCGCGTGGGGGAAGAAGGTTTTCGGATTGTAAACCCCTTTCAGGAAGGACGAAGGTTCGGCAGTTAATAGCTGACCGGACTGACGGTACTTCCACAAGAAGGTCCGGCTAACTACGTGCCAGCAGCCGCGGTAATACGTAGGGACCTAGCGTTGTCCGGAATCATTGGGCGTAAAGCGCGCGTAGGCGGCCCGGTAAGTCCGTTGTAAAAGTCGAAGGCTCAACCTTCGAAAGCCGATGGATACTGCCGGGCTAGAGTCCGGAAGAGGCGAGTAGAATTCCTGGTGTAGCGGTGGAATGCGCAGATATCAGGAGGAATACCCATAGCGAAGGCAGCTCGCTGGGACGGTACTGACGCTGAGGCGCGAAAGCGTGGGGAGCGAACAGGATTAGATACCCTGGTAGTCCACGCCGTAAACGATGGGCACTAGGTGTGGGAGGTGTCGACTCCTCCCGTGCCGACGCTAACGCATTAAGTGCCCCGCCTGGGGAGTACGGCCGCAAGGCTAAAACTCAAAGGAATTGACGGGGACCCGCACAAGCAGCGGAGCATGTGGTTTAATTCGACGCAACGCGAAGAACCTTACCTGGGCTTGACATGTTGGTGACAGGTGTGGAAACACACTCTTCCTTCGGGACACCATCACAGGTGGTGCATGGCTGTCGTCAGCTCGTGTCGTGAGATGTTGGGTTAAGTCCCGCAACGAGCGCAACCCCTGTCCTATGTTGCCAGCATTTAGTTGGGGACTCATGGGAGACTGCCGGTGACAAACCGGAGGAAGGTGGGGACGACGTCAAGTCATCATGCCCCTTATGTCCAGGGCTACACACGTGCTACATTGGCGTATACAGAGGGACGCAATGCCGTGAGGTGGAGCAAATCCCACAAAGTACGTCTCGGTTCGGATAGGAGGCTGAAACTCGCCTCCTTGAAGGTGGAGTTGCTAGTAATCGCGGATCAGCAACGCCGCGGTGAATACGTTCCCGGGTCTTGTACACACCGCCCGTCACACCATGGAAGCAAGCAACACCCGAAGCCGGTGAGCTAACCCTTACGGGAGGCAGCCGTCGAAGGTGGGGCTCGTGACTGGGGTGAAGTCGTAACAAGGTAGCCGTAGCGGAAGCTGCGGCTGGATCACCTCCTTTCTAGGGAGTTCTAGGGCCCGGTCCAAGGTGACCGATCAGCCCAGGAGCGCCGGCGCGTCTCGCGCGCCGGTACCCCAGAACGTCGACCGAATCTGGTTCACGATGGCGGCCGGGCTCTCGAGCTCGGTGGCTGCGTCGCGCACGCTGCTCAGTTCTCAGAGACCGCGGGTGAGGAATCCCCTCGCCCGTGGCCCCTCGGAGGAGCTTGAAAACTGCATCAAGGCCACATCAAAAAAGGTAGATCATCCCGCTTCGTCTTCGGACGTGGCGGGCTCACCGTCAAGATAGTAAGAGCACATGGTGGACGCCTTGGCACCAGGAGCCGAAGAAGGACGTGGACGGCTGCGATAAGCCGCGGTTAGGCGCTGAACAGCCATTGACCCGCGGATCTCCGAATGGGCAAACCCAACGCTGGTAATGCGGCGTTATTCCCGCCTGAATACATAGGGCGCGGAAAGGCAAGCGGGCGAACTGACACATCTCAGTAGCCCGAGGAAAGGAAATCAA